>NCGD01000045.1 GCA_002281535.1 Sphingomonas sp. 28-63-12 | reverse complement strand
TTCCTTGATCTGGCTGTCCGAGCCGAAGATCACGACGCCGACATTGTCGGCTTCCAGGTTGAGCGCCATGCCCTGCACGCCGTTCGAGAATTCGACCATCTCGCCGGCCTGGACATTGTCGAGGCCATAGATTCGGGCGATGCCGTCGCCGACCGACAGCACCTGGCCGGTTTCGGAGACCTGAGCTTCGGTGCCGAAGCTGGCGATCTGGTCCTTGATGACCTTCGAGATTTCAGCGGCGCGGATATCCATGGGTTGAACCTTTTAGCCTTTCATCGCGTGCGCGAGGGTATTGAGACGGGTCTTGATCGACGAATCGATCATCTGGCTGCCGATGCGGACGACGAGCCCGCCCAGCAGCGATGGGTCCACCGACAGGTCGACCGAAACTTCGCGACCGATCCGCTGGCGAAGCGATTGCTTCAGCGCGGCGACCTGATCGTCGGAAAGGGGGTGCGCCGAGGTGACTTCGGCGCTGGTCTCGCCGCGGAAATTCGCGGCAAGCTGGCGAAAGGCGCGGATGATCGCGGGCAGTTGAGCGAGACGACGATTGTCGGCGAGCACGCCGAGAAACTTGCTGGTCGTGACATCAAGCTTCAACTTCTTCGCCACTGCGGCAACGGCACGTGTTGCCGCTCCACGGGCGATGAGCGGGCTGGTCGTCAGCGTCTTGAAATCGACAGACTGGTCCAGCGCAGCGCGCACCAGGGCCAGGCTGGCCTCAACCTTGTCGATCGTCTTTGCATCGCGCGCCAACTCGAAAAGCGCCATTGCATAGCGTCCCGGTAAGCTCGCTTGAATACCGCCGGAAGTCTCCACGCGATCGAAATCCTCTTGGGAACAGGAAAATTGGCCCCATGCGAAAACAGGGCGACAAAGCGCCCTCGCTTGGGTTGCGCGGCTGCTAGCATCGGTGTCGCAGCGATGCAAGCCGGGTGGGCCATCCAACGGAAAACGTTGTCCTTGCCAAATTATCGGTATTTTTCATTTAACTGTAACACTCGATTAACCAGCCATTGGGAGGTTTGCGGCAATAACAGGGGCATCAGGTCCCCCGCTGGAAAGTTCTTCATGCCTATAGATTTGTCCCGTCTGACCGATTGGATCAGCGGCCGGACGACCAGCATCGGCGTTTCCTTGCGACGGGTACTGTTCGCATTGCTCGGCATCCAGGCGGTGCTGGCGCTGACGCTGATCGTGGGCTCGATCTCGACCAGCAACGGGATGCGCGTCCTGATCCGCGAAAAGATTTACCCGATTGGCGAGCTCCAGTCAGTGACCGATAACTATGCCAAGGCGCTTGCCACGGCGCATAAGGTGGTCAGCGGCAATGTCTCCATTGCCGGGGCGATCGATACGATTGCCACCGCTCGCGGGGACATCAAGCGCAACTGGGCCTTGTTCCGCGCGCACCAGCTCGACACCAGCCACGCTACGGCGATCGCCCTGGTCGATTCGGCGCGCCAGGATGCCGATCGCTCGATTGCCGCGCTCGATCGACTGCTGCGGGAGGGGCAGACCGACAAGCTCGATTTTTTCGTGAGCGGTCCGTTGAACGCCGCAATCGATCCGTTAACCACCTATAGCGATTCGCTGATCGCTGCGCTTCGCGCCGATGCGCGCGCCGAACAGCAAACGATGCAGGGGCGCTTCTGGCGCGCCTATTTTGTTGTCTCGCTGGTCACGCTAATGGCGATCCTGGTGGGGTGGTGGGGGATGCGGATCGTCGCACGCCGTATCACCCAGCCGCTGGCCGACATTGCCATCGCCACCCAGCATATCACCGATGATCAGCTCGACACGGTCATTCCCGGGCTCGATAGAACCGATGAGATCGGCGCGATCGCGCGAGCGCTGGCGTTTGCGCGCCAACGCTCGGTCGACGCCCGCCGGCTCAGCGAGGAGGGGCGCCGGGTCGAGGATACGCTCCATCGCCGGGAAATGAAGGCGCATGCCGCCGATGCCAAGCGCGCTGCCGATCTCGATGCGCTGTTTGCGGTGTTCGAGCGAGAGGCCGGCGCGGTCGTTGCCGGCTTGAAATCGACCGGGCCTAAGCTGCGCGAAACCGCTGCGGCGATGTCCGGCGAGGCGGCCGAGGCCGAGCATCATGCGCTGGCTACCGCGTCGCTCACCGAACAGAGCGCGGTCAGCGCGCGAACGATCGCGCAATCGAGCAGCGCGCTGGCTGCGGCGATCGATCATATTAGCCGGGCCGCCAATGATTCGCGCGCTGGCGTCGGCACGGTGCGGGCGCGGACATTGGCCGGGCGCGACCATGCCGAATCACTGGGCGCGCTGGTCAGCGAAATCGCCTCGGTGCTTGATTTCATCGCGGTGATCGCCGGGCAGACCAATTTGCTGGCGCTCAATGCGACGATCGAGGCGGCGCGCGCCGGTCCGGCGGGTCGCGGCTTCGCGGTGGTCGCCGAAGAAGTGAAGGGGCTGGCCCGCCAGACTCAGACCGCGGCCGGCAAGATCGAGACCAGGCTGGCGGCAGTCCGGCAGGCGAGCAACACCGTGCTGGCGACGATCGAGGCGATCGATACGCTGGTCGCCGGGCTCGACCAATCGGCTGCCAATGTCGCCGACGCGGTTGAACAGCAGCGCGACATGACCCGGCGAATTGCCCATGCCATTGGTGAAGTCGAGGACGGCACCGCCGATGCCGCCGCCAATATGCAAAGCCTGCATGGCCGCGCCGAGCGCGCACGCGGTACGGCCGGCGATCTGGCGCGCACCGCCGATGACGTTGCTGGCAATGTCGATCGACTCCGCGACAAGATCAACCAGCTGATCGTGGATGTTCGGGCGGCCTGAAAGGGGCGCGGCCGGTTGGCGCGATGCGATGTTTCTCCTACTGTTCCTGGCCGGTCGCTGCGCTAAAGAGCGGGCGATATCCCCCATACAGGGGCGCGAAGGAAAGCATGATGGCGAACGGTCAGATGGAAAAGATGACGATGGCCGATGGCGCGGACATCGCCGTCTATCACGTCCACCCGGCCGGCGAACGGCGCGGCGGGCTGGTGCTGGTGCAGGAAATATTCGGCGTGACCGATCATATTCGCGAGCTGTGCGACGACTATGCGCAGGACGGATATGAGGTGCTCGCCCCTTCGCTATATGACCGCGAACATCCCGGTTTCGAGGCCGACTATACCGGCGAGGATTTCGCCCGGGCCGTACAGTTGGCGCGGGAGCTCCATCCGTTTGACCTGAGCCTGAGCGATGTCCAGACCTGTATCGATGCGCTGGCACCCAACGGGCCGGTGTTCATGGTCGGCTATTGCTATGGCGGCTCGGTCTGCTGGTTTGGCGCAACGCGGATGCACAATCTTGCGGCGGCGTCGGGCTATTATGGCAGCCTGATTCCGGCGGCTGCAGACGAAGAACCCAAGCTGCCGGTGATCCTGCATTTCGGTCGCCACGATTCGGGCATTCCGATGGAGGGGGTCGACAAGGTGATCGCCAAGGATTGGCCGAACGCGACGGTGTACGTCTATGAAGCTGGCCATGGTTTCAATTCGGACCGTCGCAAGGATTACCACGAACCCAGCGCCGATCTGGCGCGCGAGCGAACGCTGGCTCTGTTCGCGGCGAACGGAGCCTGATCCGTGGCGCGACACTGGTGATTTTGCCGGGCTTAGCGCAAGGCTCTGCCCAACGCTGGAGCGCGACCACCCAGGCGCCTGAGCGGTTTCGGCATTTTCCATCGACATGAGCGACGCTGCCTGAGCAAAAACGCCGGCAGCGCTACAGGAGCAACGATGACGCAGGAGGGGGCAAAGGCCCAGCGATCGACCCGGTCGGTACTGGCGCTGGTCGCGATGATCGTGTTTCTCGACATCGCAGGCATCGGGCTGATCATGCCGGTGATGCCGCGCCTGATCATGTCGATGACCGGCGTGGCGATCGATCGCGCGGCGGAACTGGGCGGCTGGCTGCTCTTTGCCTATGCGGTGATGCAGTTTTTCTTCGCGCCGGTGATTGGTGGACTGAGCGACCGGTATGGCCGTCGACCCGTGCTGTTGCTGACCTTGTTTGCGCTGGGGATCGATTATGCGTTGATGGCCTGGGCACCGACGCTTGGCTGGCTGTTCGTCGGCCGGGTGATTTCAGGCGTGATGGGCGCGACCTTTGCGGCGGCCAATAGCTGTATTGCCGATATCGTGCCGCCCGAAGATCGCGGCCGTGCCTTCGGTGCGCTGGGCGGCGCGGGGGCTGCGGGGTTCGTGCTCGGGCCGGGGATTGGCGGCTTGCTGGGCGGCTTTGGCGAGCGCGTGCCGTTCATGGCGGCGAGCGGCCTGGCGCTCGTCGGCGCGCTGGTCGGGTGGTTCGTGCTGCAGGAAACGCTGCCGGTCGCGCGGCGGCGGGCCTTTTCTATTCTGCGGGCGAACCCGGTTGGCAGCATTGCACAGATGGTTCGCGTGCCGCTGGTGATGGGTTGCCTGACCGCGATCCTGTTCATGCAGCTCGCCGCGCAGTCGCAACTCTCGGTGTGGAGCTATCAGGGGATCGCGCGCTTCGGCTGGAGTCCGCTCGTCATCGGCCTGACAATCGCCCTGTTTGGGGTGATGCTGATCGGGGCGCAGGGCTTTGCGGTTGGGCCGCTCGTCAAGCGATTTGGCGCGCGCAGCGTTGCCATGGCAGGGGCGGCTTGCGGTATTCCGTCCTATGTGATCCTGGCGACTGCCCCCAATACAGGCATGATGATCGTGGGGATGGTGATCGGCGCCTGCACCGGCGTTGCCTTTCCAGCGATGCAGGACCTGATGACGCGGCGCGTACCGGAAAACGCCCAGGGCGAATTGCAGGGGGCCATCGCCAGTGTCGCCAGTTTGACGGCAATCGTCGGCCCGCCGCTGATGACCGGCGTGTTCGGTGCCTATTCGGATGCCAAGGGCGTGTATTTCCCCGGTGCGCCGTTCCTGCTTTCGGCGATTCTGCTCGGCATTGGTCTGGCCGTTCTGGTCGGCTCGATGATGCGACATGGCGGCGAAATGCCGGCGAGGGTTTGACCGCAAAGGCCGGGATGGAGCGCTTACCGGGTGCGCCTATATCGGTGCCATGAGCATCGATACCATCAATCCCGACTCGGCCTGGGCCGCCTTTATCGCCCGTGATCGGCATAGCGACGGCCGCTTTGTCGGCGCGGTGCTGACCACGGGCATCTATTGCAAACCAAGCTGCCCGGCGCGCCACCCAAAGCGCGAGAATGTCGTTTTCTACCGTGACGGTGCCGCGGCGGCGGCGGCGGGGTTTCGCGCCTGTTTGCGCTGCAAGCCCGATGAAGTTGGCCGCGACCGGGTGGCGGTGGCGCGTGCCGTCACCCTGATCGAGGCAGCCGAGGAAACGTTGGGGCTCGAGCATTTGGCGGCGATGGTAGGCTATGCGCCGCACCATTTTCACCGGTTGTTCAAGCGCGCGACCGGGGTGACGCCGGCTGCCTATGCGCGCGGGCTGAAAGCGCGGGCGGCGGCGCAGGCGCTGATGAAGGAGGCAAGCGTGACCGAGGCGATCTATGAGGCCGGCTATTCCGCGCCGAGCCGGTTTTACGAAGGCGTGGGCAAAAGGCTGGGCATGACGCCGAGTATCTGGAAGCGCGGTGGGGCGGGCGTCACCATCCGCTGGACCATCGCCGCCACCAGCCTGGGCCCGATGCTGGTCGCAGCGACCGACAAGGGGCTGTGCCGGGTGTCGTTCGACGAGGGCGAGGCGGCGCTGCGGGCGCGCTTCCCCAAGGCCGAGATCGTGCCCGGCGGCGCGGTGCTCGCCGATCTGGCGGCGCGGGTGGTGGCAAGTGTCGAGAGCCCTGATCGCGATCAGGACCTACCGATCGACGTGCAGGGCACGGCGTTTCAGGAAGCGATCTGGCAGGCGCTGCGCCAGATCCCTATCGGCGAGACACGCAGCTATGCCGAACTCGCCACTCTGGCCGGCAACCCGCGTGCGGTTCGTGCGGCGGGCACGGCGTGCGGCGCCAACCCTGTCTCGATCGTCATCCCCTGCCACCGCGCGCAGCGCAGCGATGGGACAATGGGGGGCTATGCCTATGGGGTCGACCGCAAGATCGCGCTGCGTGACCGGGAGGGCGTGAAATGACCGATTTTGCGATCCATGGCCTTGATCCGGCGCCCTTTGCCGATCTGTTCGGGCTGGACGAGGCCGCGCTGGCGGCACGCGCCGTCGTGCGGATGGCGGTGACGGCGAAGCCGGGCTTTCCGTGCCGGGTGACGCTGGAGGATGCCGAGATTGGTGAGCAAGTGCTGCTGCTCAATTACATCCATCTTCCTGATGGTCCCTACGCCCAGCGCCACGCCATTTTCGTGCGCGAAGGGGCCGTCGTGGCCGGCCTGTATCACAATCTAATTCCCGATCAGCTGGCGATCCGCACCCTGTCGGTGCGCGCCTATGATGCGGCCGGCATGATGACTGATGCCGATCTGGCCGAGGGCGGCGATCTGCCGGTCCTGATCGACCGGTTCTTTGCTGATCGATCGGTTGCCTATCTCCATGCGCATAATGCCCGGCGGGGGTGTTTCGCGGCGCGGATCGACCGGGTTTGATTTTGCGCTGTACCCCGGATTGATGCTTGCTAATGGTCAGCAACAATCGGGGGAATCAACGACCATGAACGCGCCCATCGCCAAGCCACGCGGCAAGAGTCTCGTCTGGCGGATTTTGCACTTTCCTCCGATGACGCTGATCGTCGCGATCGGGGTGATGCTGGGCGCCAGCGTGGTCGCGACCAGCCTGGCGGCAGTCGTCGGCGCGCGCAGCGACAGCCATTGGGCGATTGTTGGCGGCAGTCTGGTCGCTGCCGTATTCATGATCGCGTATATCGGCTTCGGGCGGCTGGTCGAGCATCGCCGGATGACCGATCTGGCGTTGAAGGGGGCATTGGTTGAACTGCTGATCGGGCTGGCGATCGGCACCGTGCTGTTCTGCGCGGTGGTTGGTGTGATCGCGCTGCTCGGCGGCTATCGCGTCGTCGGCACGCAGCCCGCGGACGTACTCTATCCGATCATCGGCCTCTCGATCGTGTCGGGGGTTACCGAAGAGATCATGCTGCGCGGCCTGTTCTTCCGGATCATCGAGGGCTGGCTGGGCAGCTGGGTCGCCCTGGTGCTGTCGGCGGCCTTGTTTGGCGCACTGCATCTCGGCAATCCCAACGCCACGCTGGTGGCAGGCGGGGCGATCGCGATCGAGGCCGGGGTGATGCTGGCGGCGATCTACATGGTCACCCGGCGGCTGTGGGCCGCGATCGGGCTGCATGCGGCGTGGAATTTCACCCAGGGCGGCATTTTTGGCATCCCGGTATCGGGCACCGACGTGCAGGGCGTGCTGGTGCCCCGGATCAGCGGGCCGATTTTGTTGACCGGCGGCGATTTCGGCGCCGAGGCATCGCTCCCGGCGATGCTGATCTGCACCGCGTTCGGCATCGCGCTGCTGGTGATCGCCAGCCGTCGCGGGCAGGTGATCAAGCCCTATTGGGCGCGCGGCGCGGCCGACGGCGTAGGGGTCGGTGCCGATGCCGATGCCGGCGACGCGCTTTCGGCGGGCGCCGGCGCGCAATCATAGACCAGCCATTCGTCGGGCCGGGCCGGTAAAGCATCGCGGATCGCGGTCTGCTGGCGCGCCAGCAATTGGCGGTCCGCCTCGTCCGCGGTGCACGCCTTTTGCTTGACGGCACCGCGCAGCGCGCGCGCCTGCTTCATCTGGGCGGCGGTTAGCAGATAGCGACTTTCCGAATAGCTGCGCGTCGCCAGATCATATTCGAGGACGGAGACGGTCTGTTCGTCATTCGGCACCAGGATGCGATCCCATTTTGCGCCATTTTCGGCATATTGGGTGCGCCCGTTCATGCAGCCGTCGGGCCGCCAGTCGATCGTGATATCGGCCGGGTTGGACAGGTTGATCCGGCTCCGCTCGGGCGCGATCCGGCATAGCATCTTGCCGAAGGTCGCCTGCACGACGGGCGTCGGGCTGGCCGTGGGAGGGGGGGCCGTCACCTCGCCAAAGGGGCGAGTGAGAAACACGATCGCGGCCGCGATGATCAATACGCCACCACCGGCGGCGGACCAGATCGCGCCCTGCCGCCGTCGCCGCGATTCGAGCAAGCCGGCCCCGCCGATCATGAGCGCGCCCAGGACCAGCAGCACGCCGGCAATGGCGATCACATTCTCGCGCTTGCGTTCGGCGGCGAGCTGCGCCTTGTCGAGCGCCATTTGTTGTTGCAGCGCGTCGCGGGCGGCGCTGGCCTGGGCATCGGCGGCGCGCGCCTCGGCCGAGCGCAATTGCATGTCCTGGCCCTGGCGCAGCCGTTCATCGGCGCTGACGCAGGGGACGGCCGTCTGGGCAAAGGATTGCTTTGCCTCTTTCAAAAACGCAATGATCTCACTGTCGGCGACGGCAAAGCCGAAGCTGGAATCGCCCTCTTCGGCTTTGGTGATGGCCGAATTGGCGCCGATCACCCGTCCGCAGGTATCGAGCAGCGGGCCGCCCGAATTGCCGCGCGCGATGCCGGCGGTGTGCAGCAGCACGTCAACGCCGGTCAACTTGCGAATACCGGCAAAACCGCCCTGCGATCGTACCGGGCCAAGCGGCTTGATGAAATCGGCGGCGCTCTGCGCGGTGGCAACGTCGACATTGCCCGGATAGCCAAGCGCGATTACCGCCTCACCATCGGTGACGGCGCCGGGGAACAGGGTGAGCGTCGGCAGGCGGGTGCCGGTAAATTCGATCAGCGCCAGATCGCGCTGCGCATCATAGGCAATCAGCTTGCCCTGATAGCTCTTGTCGCCTTCCGAAGGCACGACGCCGATGACAACATTGTCGGGATAGCGCGCTGCCAGCTCGACGACATGGGCGTTGGTCAGGATTCGGTTGGGGGCGATCGCAAAGCCGCTGCCATGCCCGAATCCGACCACTTCGCTGTCGGCCGAGGCAATCGTCACGATCCGCACGACGCCGCGCCCGGCCGCCGAAATATCGTCGGCCCGGGCGGGGGTAGTGCTGACGATCAGCATGGCCGCCAATCCGGCAATAAGGCGTAAAATCGTCATGTCATCAGCCCCGCGGTGAGGGCGACTCTCTTTCAGGAAAGCCGCCCGCGTTCAAGCACCGTTAGGGGATTTGCGCGCCGCTGGCGCTCAGCTTTTTTTCTTTTCGCCGGGTTTGTCGCCAGGCTTTTCGGGCGGCGCGGGCTTCAGTGCCTCGAGTGCGGCGGCGCCATCATTGGCGTCCAGAGCCGCGATCGCCTTTTTGGCGGCATCGACCAAGGGACTCGGATCTTCATCAAAGGCGATCGGTTCCAGGGCAATTCGTGCCGCCTTTAGCTTGCCGTCATCGATCAGGATGCGCGCGGCCTCCTGCCGAATCGTCAGATTCTGGGGCGCAAGCTGATAGCCGTACAGCAGCGCATCCTTGGCGGCGCGGGTCGGCACCTGCTTGGCGGCGAGAAAACTCTCATAATAGAGCTGGACGGGATAGGCATAGAGCGGCTCGAGCTTGTTCGCTGCCAGATACCATCGGCGCACAGCGGTCCACACGGCAGGATCGGTGACGCCGGCCTTTTCGGCGATCGTCCCCTGCGCCATGCCCTTGTAGACGAGCGCGTGGACCGATTTGGGGTTGGCGGCAAGCGCGCGATCGGCCGCCGCTTCCGACGCGGCATAATTGCCGGCATCATATTCGGCTTCCGCCAACTCGTTTTGCGCAGCAGGATCGTTGGGAAAAGGGGCTGCCGCCGTGCGGGCCTGGGCCACAACTTCCTGTGCCAGCTTCTGATCGACTCCGTTCTTCGATCGCATCTGGACGCTGATCGTCGCCGCTTCGCCCGGGGTCAGCGGGCGGGTCGAGACCTCGCCGATCGGCAGCTGGCTGGCCGAGAGCGCTGCCGAGGGCAGCGTTCGCCGGGCGCCATAGCCGTTCATCTTCAGATCGAGCGTACTGTTGAGACCGAGCAGTGCTTCGGCCTCTTTCGCCGGCTTTCCGGCGTTGATGGCGCTGATATAATCGGCGAGTTGCTTGGCGCGATCCTTGTCGAAAATCAGATAATGGGTCAGCAGCCAGGCGCGGCCGTAAAACTCTTGCCCCTGCAATGCATCTTTGTAATTTGGCGGGCCGCTGGTCAGCCGCTCGATCGGCATATCGTTCATCCTGTCGATGCCATAGGCGCGATACAGGGGGACTGCGCCGATGATGATCCCACCGTCGCTGGTTGACTTGGCAGTGGCGAAGAGCTCGGCAAATCCTTCGCTGAACCAGGTCGGAAAAGTGACATCGCCCCAGCTCGACCGCATTACATGATGGGTATATTCATGCCGCAGGATGGTCGCCGGTGTTTGCGACGAATCGTTGCCGCTGTTCTTGGGGACGAATGCGATCGGGGCCGGGCCGTCATTTCGATAATAGCCAGCGACATTCTTGCCCCTGGCGCCCAGCATTTTCTGCACATCGTCGATGCTTGGCAGCACGAACACGGTAACGCGTGCTTCGGGCGACACGTCGGGTTCCTTGAGCTTGAGCACCGTACGCACGGCCTTGTCGAAGCGCTCGAGATTGCTTGTCATTTCCTTGACATGCGCCGGTGAGTCGTCGGCATAGACGACGAAATGCTTCGAGCTGCCCTCGATCCATTCGGCGTGCGCGGCGCTGATCGGTGCAGCGCCAATGGCGAGGATCGTCAAAACTGCTTTGCGTAACATTGATGGTCATCCTTTAGCGGTCCTTGGCGCCAGTCTAGCCCTCAGCAGGAAGCAGCGTAAAGGGTTTGGAGGAAGCGCCGACAATCCACGCCCGTGTTCTGTCTGGCCGTCGGCGGCAGGCCAGGCTTCTCACGCATGTCCGTCCGCCGAGTGAGCCATGATCGACATGTCAGCGTGCGGGTGGGGTGCCGACCTTGGCGTTGCCGTCGCCGCCGGGTTTCGCCTTGCCCGCGCCATCATCACCGCCACCGTCGCCGCCACCCTCTTTGCCCTGATCCGCCGGGCCCGCCGCCGATTGGCGCCCTTCCAGCACGGCCAGGGCCGCGGTCGGCCCACCCTTGTCGAGCGCCGCAATCGCCTGGCCCGCCACTTCGGTCAGCCCGCCGCCATGCGGATCGAACGCCACCGGGCCGAGCGCTTCGCGGGCGTCGCGACCCTTGCCCTGGCGCAGGAACATATAGGCCGCGGTCATACGGAGCGACGGATCGAACGGGGCCAGCCGATAGGCATAAGCCAGTGCCGCTCTGGCATTTTCGCTCGGGGCTTCGCCGGCTGCCAGAAAGCTCTGGTAATAGAGAAAGAGCGGCTCGGCATTTTCGGTATCGATCTTATTGGCGGCCAGAAAGGGTCGCCGGACCGCAGTCCAACCGGTCGCCTCGCGCAGGTGATCGCGCACCGCAAGCGCAATGGCCGTCCGCCCGCGATAGATCAGCGCCCGGAACGCGCGCGGATCGGCGGCAATCGCCCGGTCTGCCGCTGCCTTCGCTGCATCGAATTGCTGCGCGTCATAAGCGGCTTCAGCAAGCGCGGTCTGGACGACGGGATCGTTCGGATAGGGCGCGGCCAGCTTGTCGGCGAGCGCGAAGACTGCCGGCGCCGTCTTTTGGTCGACGCCGCGCTGGGACCGGATCAGCGCGGGCATCATCGCCGCCGCGCCCGGGGAGAGCGGGGTCACGTCGATCCCATCGATAGCCAGCGCCTGGGGCTTCAGCACGAAGCCGGACAATTTATGCGATGCGTAGCGGGTAAGATCCTTGTCGAGCGCATCAAGATCGCCAAACACGGCGGCGGCATCAATCGGGCTCTTGCCGTTGTTGAGCGCGGCCAGATAGGCGGTGAACAGCGCCTGGCGATCGGGCGAGAGCAAGATGTAATGCGTCAGCAGCCAGCCGCGGCCATAGATCTGGGTTTTCAGTGATTGCGGCAGCGTCTCCACGTTCGCCGCGATGATCCGCTTCAGCGACATGCTCGGCTCGAGGATTTCGAACGCGCGATACAAAGGGGGCGATCCCAAGGTCAGGCTGCCATCCTTGTTGAACAGCGCGGTCGCGGCAAATTCAGCGAATCCTTCGGAAAACCAGGCGGGAACCGCCAGGCTTGGCCATGTCGAAAACATGAAATGATGGGCATATTCGTGGAGCAGCACGATTTGCGGGTTCAGCCCATATTTGCCATCGCCGTCGCCATGGCGGGGCACGAACGCCACCGCCCCGGTCGCGCGCGGCAGGTAGAATCCGGCCACGCTGCTGGCCCCTTTGCCGGCCAGCTTGGCGACATCGTCGGCATCGTCGACGACATAGACGGTCAGTCGGCTCGATGATGATTCGCCAGTATCGGGCACGCCGAACAGGATCCGCAATGCCCGGTCGAACCGCTCCAGCCGCGTCGTGAAGTCGCGAATTTTCTCGGGCTTGTCGTCGGCATAGACGATGAAATGCGGCGATCTGGCCTGGTGCCAGGCAGCGCCGGCCGCGCTGGCGGGGAACAGAAGGAGCGCGATCAACCCTGCTCGCCATCCCCGAATCGCCATCGTCCGTCCCCGATATGATATTTTCATCGTGTAGCGTGAACGACTTAGAGGAAGCTATAGGGATCGACATCCACGGCGACGCGCACCTTGGGCGGCCAGGTCAGCGCGCCCAGCCAGCCGCGGATCACCTCCTGCACATCGAGCGCGCGGCGGGCATGGACCAGCAGCCGGTAACGGTGTCGCCCGCGCAGCATGGCGAGTGGGGCAGGGGCGGGGCCATAGACATACATGCCCTCCACCTCGGGCGCCGATCGCTTGATCTCGCGCGCGATATCGTCGGCGGCGTTCTTGTCTTCGGATGAGACGACGATCGCCGCATAGCGGCCAAAGGGCGGCGCATCCGCCTCGCGCCGTGCCTCGGTCTCCGCGGCATAAAAGGCATCAGCGTCGCCCTTGACCAGCGCCTGCATCACCGACGCCTGCGGGCTGTGCGTCTGGATATAGACATGCCCCGGCTTGATGCTGCGTCCGGCCCGGCCGGCGACTTGCGATATCTGCTGAAAGGTCCGCTCGGCCGCGCGCAGATCGCCGCCGCCCAGCCCCAGATCGGCGTCTATCACCCCGACCACGGTGAGGTTCGGGAAATGATAGCCCTTGGTCACCAGCTGGGTGCCGATCACGATATCGATATCGCCGCCTTCCATCCGCGCGACGAATTCCGCCGCCTTGGCGGGCGACCAGATCGTGTCCGAAGTCACCACCGCGCGCCGCGCGTCTGGCCAGAGCAGCGCAACCTCATCGGCAATCCGCTCGACCCCGGGGCCGCAGGCGACCAACGTGTCTTCATTGGCGCATTCCGGGCATTTCTCCGGCACCGGCTCGACATGGCCGCAGTGGTGGCAGGCCAGCCGGCGCACCAGCCGGTGCTCGACCATCCAGGCCGTACAATTGGGGCATTGGAAGCGATGCCCGCAGGTCCGGCACAAGGTCAGCGGCGCATAGCCGCGCCGGTTGAGGAACAGCAGCGCCTGTTCGCCCCGTTCGCGCGCGGCGTCGATCGCCTTGACCAGACGGGGCGCGATCCAGCGGCCGCGATCGGGCGGTTCGGCGATCAGGTCGATCGCCTCGATTGTCGGCAACTGCGCCGCGCCATAGCGGCCGGGGAGCTTGAGCTCGGCATAGCGGCCCAGCGCGACCTGCTGGCGTGTTTCGATGGCGGGGGTGGCAGAGGCGAGGATTACCGGGCACGCCTCGAACAATCCGCGCATCACCGCCACGTCGCGGGCGTGATAATGGACGCCCTCTTCCTGCTTGAAGCTCGTCTCATGCGCTTCATCGACGACGATCAGCCCGAGATTGGCATAGGGCAGGAACAGGGCAGAGCGCGCGCCGACCGTCACCAGCGCGTCGCCGCTGGCAATCGCCCGCCAGGCGCGACGGCGCTGGGACTGGCGCAGATCGGAATGCCAGGCCACCGGTGCCGTGCCAAAACGCGCTTCGAACCGAGTCAGAAAAGGCTGGGTCAGGGCGATTTCGGGAAGCAGGACCAGGGTCTGGCGGCCCTGCCGGATCGCTTCGGCAATCGCTTCGAAATACACCTCGGTCTTGCCCGATCCGGTCACGCCGTCGAGCAAGGTGGGGGCGAACGCCGCCGTATCCACCGCCGCGACCAGCGCCGCCGCCGCCGCCGCCTGGTCCGCCGACAGCGCCGGCACATGATGATTAGGGTCCGGGCGGGCAAAGGGGTTGTCGATATCCACGTCGACGGGTTCGATCGCGCCCGTTTTCACCAGCCCCCTGACCACCGCGTCGGACACGCCGGCGGCCAGTCCCAGTTCGCGGATCAGCCCCTGGCGTTCGCCGATCCGGTCGAGCGCCTGTTGGCGCTGCGGCGTCATGCGCGGTGGCACCGCGCCGGTTGCGCGATATTCCGTGATGGTCCGGGCGCCTTCGAGCGCCGATGTCGACGCCAGCGCCATCCGCAACACGGCCGCCGGCGGCGCGAGATAATAAGTAGCGGTCCATTCAACGAGGCGGCGCAACGGTGCCGGGATCGGCGGCGCATCCACGACGGCGATCAGGTTGCGGAGCCGGTTGTCGCCGACTTCGGCGTCGGACGGCATCCGATCGGCCTCCCACACCACGCCAATCAATTGGCGCGGCCCGAGCGGCGCGATTACGATTGTGCCGGGCGCCACAATCATCCCCTCGGGCACCCGGTAATCGAGTGGCCCCAGGGCGGAATTCATGATGATGACACGGGCGCGGGACGACATCGGCCCTTTATGGGGATTTGGGCGACGGCGGAAACCCATGTTGCATCGATCGTCACCGATGTGCTGAAAAGCGGTTCGGGAGGGACGATGGACCCGCACGCCGAACTCGATTCGTTTATCGACAAGTTCACGCCGGAGGTTGCCGCGCTGACGCGCGCGCTGTTGGCCAAGGCGATCGCGCAAGTGCCCGGGGCCACCATCCCGGTTTATGACAATTACAACGCGCTGGCGATCGGCTTTGGCGCGAGCGACCGGGTGAAGGATATCATCTTCTCGCTCGCCGTCATGCCGCGCTGGGTGACGCTCTGCTTTACCTGGGGTACGCGGCTCGACGATCCCGGCCAATTGCTGGGTGGCAGCGGTAGCCAAGTGCGCCATATACGCCTGCATGTTCCCGAGGCATGGGACGCACCGGCCGTGCAGGACTTTGTCGCGCAGGCGTTGACGAGGGCAGATCGACCGATCGATCCGACGGCCACCGGTGGACTGGTGATCAAGTCGATTTCGGCAAAGCAACGACCGCGTCGACCGGCTTAGGGTCTGTTAAGACGCGCGCGAATTTGCCATGAGGCGCTCACCGACCGCTGGCCAGGACCAAATTGCATGAAATTCTTTGTCGATACCGCTGACACCGCTGAAATCCGTGACCTTGCCGATTCGGGGCTGGTCGACGGCGTCACCACCAATCCATCGATCATTGCAAAATCCGGGCGCAAGTTCCTGGAGGTCGTCGCCGAGATTTGCGGCATCGTCGACGGGCCGGTTTCGGCCGAGGTCGTCGCGCTCGATCATGCCGGCATGATGCGCGAGGCGGAGATCGTGCGGAAGATCGCCGACAATATCGCTGTGAAGGTGCCGCTGACGATCGACGGGCTGAAAACCTGCAAGGCGCTGACCGACGATGGTACGATGGTCAATGTCACCTTGTGCTTCTCGGCCAATCAGGCGCTGCTCGCTGCCAAGGCCGGCGCGACCTTCATTTCGCCCTTTGTCGGGCGGCATGACGACGTTGGCTTCGATGGCATGGACCTGATCCGCGACATCCGCCTGATCTATGACAATTATGCGTTCGAGACCGAAATCCTGGTCGCCAGCGTTCGCCACCCGATCCATATTCTGGAGGCAGCGCGGATCGGCGCCGATGTCATGACCGCACCGCCCGCCGTGATCCGCCAGCTCGTCAAGCACCCGCTGACCGACAAGGGCATCGAAGGCTTCATGGCCGATTGGGCCAAGAGCGGCCAAACGATCGGCTAAGCGCGCCGCTCAGGGCGCAATCGTGCCGCGAACCGCGTTCCAGTTGAACAGGAAATTGCGCGCCTCGGCCCAGGTCTGGCCCTGAACGCCGTCGCCGACGACGCACGCGGTGCTGTGATAGGGGCCGCGCTCGTCATGGGTGCGAAAGCTTGCGCAAATCCGGCCGCGATCGATTTTCCAGCGGCCCGCGTCGATCGGGCTTTGGTAGAAAAGACCGGCGACGGTGCCGTCATCTTTGAGCTCGAGCTGCATCGGGCGGGTATAGGGCTCGTTGGGTTTGACGCTGAGATCGACGACCCAGTCGCCGGCAAGTTGGGCCCGCCTTGGCATGTCGTTGCCTGTCGCGGCTAGCAGGAGGGGCAGGGCAAACAGCAGCATCGATCGCATCTTCGTCACTCCTTTGGGCGCACGGGGCGGCTGGCCCTCGCGAAGCATGATACGAACGGCTATGATCGATGGATGCAAGCGGCCATCCTCGCCTGGTGTGATTATCTTGGCCGGAACCGGCGGCGGTCGGTCCACACTGTCCGCGCCTATGGCGCCACAGCACACCGGCTCGTCGATTTTCTCGCCGGTCATTGGGAGGAGGCAGTAACGCCCGGGCGGCTGGCAACCATCACCACCGCCGATTTGCGGGCATTCCTGGCCTTTCGCCGTACCGACGGCCTCACCAATGCATCGGCAGCACGCGAATTGTCGGCAGTGCGGGGGTTCCTGAAATTCGTGACCGACGGCGCGGCGATGACGACGATCAAAGGGCCGCGGGTCAAAAAAGGCGTGCCGCGGCCGATCTCGCCGGACGAAGCGGTGGCGCTGGCCGAGGATGTGTCTGACAGCGCCGCCGAACCCTGGATCGCGGCCCGCGATTGGGCAGTGCTGCTGCTGCTCTACGGCGCCGGCTTGCGAATCGGTGAGGCAGTGGGGCTGACCGGGGCGATCCTGCCGCTCGGCGAGGCGATCGCCGTCACCGGCAAGCGCGACAAGACGCGGATCGTGCCGCTGTTGCCGCAAGTGCGCGCGGCGATCGAGGACTATGCTCGACTGACCCCCTGGCCAATAGACCGCGATGCCGTGTTGTTTCGCGGCGCCAAGGGCGGGCCGCTGTCGCCCGCGATCATCCGGCGCGCGGTACAGGCGGCGCGGACCCGGTTGGGCCTTTCCGAGCGCACGACGCCGCATGCGCTGCGCCATTCCTTCGCGACGCACCTACTGGGGCATGATGCCCGCACCCGACCAAAGCAGAAAGCGGACCCTCGACATCCGCGACAAGCCCGCCGGGATCGAGACCACGGTGCGCCCGATCGGCATGAAGCGAAACACGAACACCACCCATTGCCCGTGCCGCAGGAAGAACCGCTGCAGCGCCTCGACATCGCGCCATTCGATCAGCAGCCAGCGCCCCCAGCGATCGATCAGCGGGCGGAATCGTTCATGGCCAAGCCGGTGGCCGATTTCGAACCAGAATATATTTCCCAGCACGCTGCCCAGCGAGCCCGCGATCATCAGCGGCGCGATCTGCATCCTGCCATCGGCAACGGCGATGCCGCCCAGGCCCATAATGACTTCGGACGGCACGGGCGGGATGATGTTTTCCAGCACCATCAACAGGAAAATGCCGAGATAGCCCCCACTATCGAGCAAATGCAGGAAGAATTCGGTCATGCGCTGATGGCGGCGGCGTCAGCCCGCTGCCAGCACCTTGCGTTCAATGGCATCCCAGATCATGCCCGCGACGTCGGTGCCGTCAAAGGTCTCGATCGCGACGATGCCGGTGGGCGAGGTGACGTTGATCTCGGTCAGCCATTTGCCGCCGATCACGTCGATGCCCACGAACAGCAGCCCGCGCTTCTTGAGCTCAGGGCGCAGCACCGCGCAGATTTCGCGCTCCTCCGCGGTGAGTTCGGTCTTCACCGCTGAACCGCCAACGGCGAGGTTCGAGCGAATCTCGCCTGCCCCGGGCAAGCGGTTGATTGCGCCGGCGATCTCGCCATCGACCAGCACGATCCGCTTGTCGCCCTTCGCCACGTCGGGAAGAAACGCCTGCACCATATGCGGCTCGCGCCAGGCGGTATTGAAGACCTCGATCAGCGCCGACAGGTTGGCGCCATCGCTGCCGACCTTGAAGATCGCCTTGCCGCCATTGCCGTGCAGCGGCTTGATGACGATCTCGCCATGCTTGGCGAGGAAGGCGCGCGCCTCGTCCAGCGAGCGGGTGACGAGCGTCGGCGGCATGAAGCGCGCATAATCGAGCACGAACACCTTTTCGGGCGCGTTGCGGACCGAAACGGGGTCGTTGACCACCAGGGTGCGGTGCGCGATGCGTTCGAGCAGGTGCGTAGCGGTGATATAGCCGAGATCAAAAGGCGGGTCCTGCCGCATCAGCACAACATCCACCTGCTCGCCAAGATCGAGCTTCAGGCCCTCGCTAAAGCTGAAATGGTTGCCGACCTCGCGCTGGACGGTGACGGGGTGGGCATGCGTCCAGACATGGCCGTCCGCATAGTTGAGGTCTTCGGCCGTGTAGTGGAATAGCCGGTGCCCGCGCTTCTGGCCTGCCAGCATCAGCGCAAAGCTCGAATCGCCCGCGATGTTGATCGAATCGAGCGGGTCCATCTGGATGGCGACGGTGAGCGACATATTCCGATCCTTCCGCGTTACCCCGGCGACGGCCGGGATCTCGTGCGGCTATGGGCGCGCTGGCGGCGGGAGAGCCCAGCTGACGCTGGGATGACGCTTAGAGGGAGACGATCGCAAAGTCATCCGATCCAGGCATTTTCGATATGCTGGGGCCGCTTGCCCGGTGCGATGAGGACGACATCGATTCGGATATCCTCGCCCTGGGTCGCATAGCGCGGCATCAGGATTTCGGCCGCTGCCGCCACGCGGGCAAGGCGGCGCTCGTCGATCGCAAAATCGAGTTCGGCGGCAGTGGCGCGGACCTTTACCTCGACAAAGGCGATCAGGGCGCCGCGCTTGGCGACCAGATCGACCTCGCCCGCCGGCGTGCGCACGCGGCTGTCGAGGATGCGCCAGCCCTTTAGCCGCAGATACCAGGCGGCCAGTCGTTCGCCCCGGCGACCCCGCGCTTCGGCGGCCTGCCGGGCAGCGGTCACCCCTTTATCTCCAGTGCCCGCGCGTAAAGCGTCTTGCGATCCAGGCCCAGGGCCTTGGCGACTTCGCCGGCAGCTTGCGAGACCGACAGGCGGGTCAGCGCCTCGGTCAGCGCGCTGTCTGCATCGGCGGCGCTGGCCGCCGCCGGTGGACCCGGGGGCGCGACCACGACGACAATTTCGCCCTTGGGCGGGGCTTCGGCATAGCGTGCGGCAAGCATCGGCAGTGTGCCGGTCACTGCCTCTTCGAAATGCTTTGTAATCTCGCGAGTCACCGCCGCCTCCCGCTCGCCTAGCCCGTCGGCAAGTGCGGCGAGCAAGGCACCCAGGCGGGGCCCGGATTCATAGATTACCAGCGTCGCGCGTATCCCGGCGATCTCGGCAATCGCCTCGGCGCGGGCCTGCTGTTTGGGCGGCAGGAAGCCAACATAAAGGAAGCGATCTGTCGGCAGGCCCGCCAGGGTCAATGCAGCCACTGCGGCACAGGGGCCGGGAATCGTCACCACCATATGCCCGGCCGCGCGCGCATCGCGCACCAGCTTGTAGCCCGGATCAGAAATCAGCGGTGTCCCCGCATCGGACACGAGCGCGACCGCATCGGTCGCCATCCGCGCGATCAGGCCTGGCCTGACCTGCTCAGCATTATGGTCGTGATAGGGCGTCATTGGCCGTTTCACACCGATATGGTTGAGCAGCTTGCCTGTCACGCGGCTGTCTTCAACCGCAATTACGGCCGCGTGGCTAAGAATGTGCGCGGCACGCGGTGACAGATCACCGAGATTGCCGATCGGGGTGGCGACGATATAGAGACCGGGTAAGAGTTCAGCGTTCATTGGGGATCGTCATGGCAGAGGCCGCAGGCAAACCGCAACGATTGGTATCGTTGTTTCGGAAAATGGCACTGGTCGTGGTGGGCGCAACTGCGCTTGCCGGCTGCCAGACAGTGGTCCCGCGCGGACCGGCGCCGCCCGTCAATCGCCCGGTCGCGACTCGGCCGGTGCCGACTCAGCAACCCAGAGTCGATGCGGGTATCCCGCAGGATGTCGCCCGGCAGCGTGTGGCGCTGCTGGTGCCGCTGACCGGCGGCAACGCCGGGGTTGGTCTGTCGATCGCCAACGCCACGCAGATGGCGGTGCTCGATACCAGGAACGATCGCATCCGAATCACCAATTACGATACCAATATGGGTGCCGCCAATGCCGCCCGCCGCGCCATTGCCGACGGCAACCGCCTGATCCTGGGGCCATTGCTGGCCGACGACGTTCGCGCGGTCGCCCCGATCGCCCATGCAGCAGGCGTGCCGCTGATCAGCTTTTCAAACGATACCGGCGTGGCGGGCAATGGCACTTATTTGCTCGGTCATGCGCCGCTCCAGTCGATCGAGCGCGTCGTCAATTATGCGCATGATCGCGGGTTGAACAGTTTCGCGGGGCTGGTGCCGAACGGGCTGTATGGCGAACGCGCGTCGACCGCGCTGTTGCGCGCCGTCGAAAGCGCCGGTGGCCAGGTGGTCACCCTGCAAACCTATGATCGCGCACCCGGATCGATCACCGCGGCGATCACGCGGATGGCGAAGAATGCGCCGTATGACGCTGTGCTGATCGCCGATAGCGCCGGTACGGCGGCGGTCGCGGTACCGATCATCCGCAAAAATGGCGCGCCATCCACCCAGGTTCTCGGCACCGATTTGTGGAACACCGACAGCTCGATCACTGGCCTGGCCGCGCTGAACGGCGCGTGGTTCGCCAGCGTATCGGACACGCTCTATCGCCAATATGCCGTCAAATATCGTGCCCGGTTCGGCACTGCACCCTATCGCCTGTCGAGCCTTGGATATGACGCGGTGTTGCTGACGGTGCGCATCATGCGCGATTGGCCGATCGGCGCGCCCTTCCCCGAGGGACGGCTTGACGATCGCGGTGGCTTTGCCGGGATCGACGGCGCGTTCCGGTTTGGCCGCGATGGTGTTGCCGAGCGCGCGCTGGAGGTGCAGGAAGTCCGGCCTGGCGCGACCAGCGCGGTATCGCCGGCACCCGGCGGCTTCGGCAAATAAGGTCGGGCGTGCTGATCGCTTAGAGTCTATTCCGGCTAATCTGGATCAGCGCCGTACCCCAGCGAAAGCTGGGGTTCAGTGCCGCAAAGCCGGGCTCTTGAGACCCCTGGGCGCTCGCGTTCGCGGGCTAACGATGCTGTCAAAACGAAAACCAGTTTAGGCGATCAATGCTGCCAGGATGGCGTTGAGGACCGGCATGCCGCTATCGGTCGCGCGCAGCCGGGTGCCGTTGCGCGCGATCAGCCCTTCGCGTTCGAGCGTTGCCGCGGCGGCGGCATCTATCACGTCATCGACGGCACAATTGCCTAGGGCGGCGATCCGCGCGAGGTCGACCCCCTCGCCAAGTCTTAGCCCCATCAACATCGCCTCGGTCTGGCGCATCATCGGGGCGAGCGGGGTTTCGCTCTCGGCACCGTTGCCGTTGCGGTTGATTGCGCTCATCCAGTTTTCGGGCTTTTTGTGGCGTACGGTGGCGACGCCGTTGCGCCGGCCATGCGCCCCGGGGCCGATGCCGGCATAATCCGTATAGCGCCAATAGGTCAGGTTATGGCGGCTTTCGGCTCCGGGGCGGGCATGGTTGGAGATTTCATAGGCGGGCAGGCCGGCCGCGCGGGTCATTGCACGGGTCGCCTCGAACAGATCGGCGCCCGTATCGGCATCGGGAATGTGCAGCCGCCCCGCCGCCGCTTCGGTCGCAAAGCGCGTGCCGGGCTCGATCGTCAGCTGATAGAGCGACAGATGTTCAGTGCCGAAGCCGATGGCGCGGGCCAGTTCGGCCTCCCAAGCGGCCAGGCGATGGTCGGGACGGGCATAGATCAGGTCAAAGCTGACGCGCGCGAAATTGGCCTGTGCGGTGGCGAGCGCGGCGAGCCCTTCGTCCACGCCATGCGCGCGGCCGAGGAATTTCAGCGCCTGATCGTCGAGCGCCTGCAGGCCAAGCGACACCCGGTTGACGCCGGCCGCGGCCAGATCGGCAAAGCGCGCTGCCTCGACCGAGGACGGATTGGCCTCGAGCGTGATTTCGATATCGGGCGTGAAGCCCCAGGACACCTCGGCCGCCGCGACAATCGCCGCCACGGTCGCGGGTGGCATCAGCGAGGGCGTGCCGCCGCCGAAAAAAATCGACCCTAGCGGGCGGCCGGGCAGAAGCTGAGCCTCATAGCGCATATCCTGGAGCAGCGCCGCCCGCCAGGCCGCCTGATCGACGGTGTCGCGGACATGGCTGTTGAAATCGCAATAGGGGCATTTGGAGACGCAGAACGGCCAATGGACATAAAGCGCGAGGGGAGACGTTTCAGTGGCATTCATCGCGCGATGCTATGGTTGCGGATTGGGGCGATGGCATGGCCGAGAGGAAAGCGATGCGGATGATATTGGGTTTTTTGCTGCTGCTTGCCGGTTGCACCACCGGTCCACCGACGGTGACAGAGTACCGCACGTTTGACGGGCCCGCGCCGCGCGGTGTAGCGATGCTGCGCGATGCCATGGAGCGCGGCCATGCCCGTGCCCGCGCAGAGGTTGGTGCCCCGGCGCTGCAGTGGAACGAAGCCCTGGCCGCCGATGCGGCACGTTATGCCGTCGAGCTGGCTCGCTCGGGCAAGTTTCAGCATTCGCGCGAGCCGCGGGGCGCCCAGCCCGAGGGTGAAAATCTATGGAAGGGAACGCGCGACGCCTATTTCTATTCGGAAATGGTTGGGCATTGGGCCGCCGAAAAAATCTATTATCGGCCCGGGCCGACGCCCGATTTCAGCACGACGGGCAATTTTGAGGATGTCGGCCATTATACCCAGATGATTTGGCGTGGCAGCACGGCCTTTGGCTGTGCGATCGCCAGCAACGACCGCGACGATTATCTGGTCTGCCGCTATACGCCGCCGGGTAATGTCGTCGGGCGGGTGCCCTAGAACACCGCCGCCACCAGCTTCGCGAAGGCACGCGAACGGTGGTTGCTCGCCTGTTTTTCTGCGAACGACATTTCGGCAAAGGTCCGTGTCTCGCCTTCGGGGACAAAGACGGGATCATAGCCGAAGCCCAGTTGTCCGCGCGGCGGCCAGATCAGTTTGCCCTCGATTCGCCCTTCGAACCATTCGACATGGCCATCGGGCCAGGCAAGCGCCAGCGTCGACACGAAATGTGCCGAGCGGCTGATATCGGGGCCAAGCGCGACGAGCTTTTGCTCGACCTTCGACATCGCCAGCATCCAGTCGCGGGTGCCGTCGGCGGTTTCGGCCCAGTTGGCGGTGTAGACGCCGGGATCGCCGTTCAGCGCCTCAACGCACAGCCCGCTATCGTCGGCCAGCGCAGGCAGGCCCGACAGGTCAGCTGCTTGTAGTGCCTTTAATTCGGCATTGGCGACGAAGGTGGTGCCGGTTTCGTCGGGCTCGGGCAGGTCGAGCGCGGCAGCGGATATTGTCTCGATGCCGTAGGGCGCGAGCAAATCGGCGATTTCGCGTACCTTGCCGGCATTGTGCGTGGCGATCACCAGCTTGCCGGCGCTGAGCTTGCGGATCGCCTGCGGCACCACTTCGGTCACCGCGCCACGGCCTTGGCTTGCGCGGCAAAGATGTCGGTGCAGCCGATACGGGCGAGGCGGAGCAGGCGCAGCAGGGCTTCCTCGTCATAGGTCGCGCCTTCGGCTGTCGCCTGGGCCTCTGCGATGTTGCCGTTTTCGAGCAGCACGAAGTTGGCGTCGGCGTCGGCGTTCGAATCCTCGTCATAATCGAGATCGAGCACGGGGGTCCCCTTGAAAATGCCGCAGCTGACCGCTGCGACCTTCTGGGTCAGCGGATCGGCGCTGAGCTTGCCGTCAGCCATCAGCCCATCGATGGCGAGCCGCAGGGCGACCCAGGCGCCCGAAATGGCGGCGGTGCGGGTGCCGCCATCGGCCTGGATTACATCGCAGTCGAGCGTGATCTGGCGCTCTCCGAGCAGTTTCAGATCGGTAACGGCGCGCAAAGACCGGCCAATGAGCCGCTGGATTTCCTGGGTGCGGCCCGATTGCTTGCCCTTGGCCGCCTCGCGATTGCCGCGGGTGTGGGTGGCGCGGGGGAGCATGCCGTATTCCGCCGTTACCCAGCCTTCACCCTTACCGCGCAGCCAGGGCGGCAGCCGCTCTTCGACCGATGCGGTGACCAGCACTTTGGTATCGCCAAAGCCGATCAGGACGGAGCCTTCGGCATGTTTGGTGAAGCGCGGTTCGATGCTGATCGTGCGCATCTGATCGGGGGCGCGGCCGGATGGGCGCATGAGATGTCCTTCGTCATTATGGTGCCGCGGATGCGGGTATCGAGGTGATGGGCGTGCCTAGTCTTTCACTTGCGCGCGCGCCAGCCTAGATAAACGTCATGAACCCGCCCATTCTCGAACTCACCGATCGGGCACGCGACGTGTTTCGGACGGTGGTGGAAAATTATATCGATTCAGGATCACCGATCGGCTCGCGGACGATTTCCAAGCTGTCCGGCCTGAACTTGTCGCCGGCGTCGATCCGCAACGTGATGCAGGATCTGGAGGAGCTAGGGCTGCTCGCCGCGCCGCACACCAGCGCCGGGCGGATGCCGACCGATTCGGGGCTCAGGCTGTTCGTTGACGGTATGATGCAGGCAATGGCCCCGAGCATGGAGGAACGCGCCGCGATCGAATCGCGACTGTCACAGGCGGGCCCGGTCGAGGAAGCGATTGCGGCGACGACAGCGGCGCTGTCCGGCCTGTCGGCCTGTGCCGGGCTGGTGTTCGTGCCCAAGCGCGAAATCGTGCTGCGCCAGGTCAGCTTCGTGCCGCTGTCCGCCCAGCAGGCGCTGACAGTGCTGGTCGCCGAAGACGGATCGGTCGAAAACCGCGTGATTGACCTGCCTGCGGGGGTGACGGCGTCGTCGCTCATCGAGGCCGGCAATTATATGAGCGCCATGCTGAGCGGTCTGACGCTAAGCGAAGCCCGTGCGAAGATCGAAGGCGAGATCGCTGCCGAACGTGCCGCGCTGGATGGTGCAGCGCGCGCGCTGATCGATCAGGGGCTGGCGATCTGGAGCGAGGATAGCGGGCGCCGCCCGGTGCTAATCGTGCGCGGCCAGGGCCGTTTGATCGACGCCGCCGCCGCTGCCGATCTCGATCGGATCAGGGATTTGCTCGATGACCTTGAAGGCAAGCAGGAGATTGCCCAATTGCTGGACAGCGCCCGCGAGGGCGATGCAACCCGGATATTCATCGGCGCGGAAAATAAACTGTTTGCGCTGTCTGGATCTTCCGTGATCGCCCGGCCGTTTCACGGTCTGGACGGGCGCGTGGTCGGCGTGGTCGGCGTGATCGGGCCGACACGGTTGAACTATGCGCGGGTTGTGCCAATGGTGGATTTCACTGCCGCGACACTGGCCCGGCTGATGTCGTGACACGTAACAGGGTAAGAATGACGAGCATGACTGAAGAAGAAAATATCGTTTCGCCAGAAACCGAAGCTGCGGCGGAAGTCGCTGACGAGCCGCTGCATCTTGGCCAGGCCGAGCTGCTGGCGGAACGGATTTCTGTGCTCGAGGCCGAGCTGGCCGAGTCCAAGGCGGCGGTGCTTTATGCCCATGCCGAGGCACAGAATGTCCGCCGCCGCAGTGAAAAAGAGGCCATTGATGCGCGCGCCTATGCCGTCACGGCGTTTGCGCGCGATATCCTGTCGGTTGCCGACAATCTCGCGCGCGGTCTGTCGGCCATGCCCGAGGAACTGCGCAACGACGACAAGATGAAGGGGCTGGTCGCTGGCCTGGAAGCAACAGGCCGAGAGCTCGATGCGATCTTCGCGCGCAACGGGATCACCAAGATCGAATCGGTCGGCGCGATGCTCGATCCCAATCGCCACCAGGCCATGCTGGAAATGCCGAGCGACGAAGCACCCGGCACGATCGTGCAGGAAATGCAGGCCGGCTATATGATCCGCGACCGGCTACTCCGGCCGGCGCTGGTGGCAGTGGCAAAGAAGCCCGAATAGGGCTGAACGCCTCTTCCACAAAGGGAGGGGCCGGGGATGGGCGCGCGCATCTGCGCGATTGAACAACTCATCGCCGTTGCGCCAGAATCGCTGTCTGGGGCATAGAGCCGCGGCACTGATGACCCACCCCTCACCCCTCCCGTACAGGGAGGGGACCGGAGTTGCAGCATGCTGATTAACCCCAACCTCACCACCGCCCGACCGACCTTCGTCACGCATCTCGAATGCTCGATGACCGGGGAGCGGTACGAGGCGGACATGCTCCACGGCTTGTCGCGGGTCGGGCGGCCGTTGCTCGTCCGCTATGATCTTGATGCGATAAAGGCAGCGGTGCCGCGTGCGCTGATCGATGCGCGGCCGACCGATATGTGGCGGTGGCGTGAGTTGCTGCCGGTCCGGCATACCGACAATGTCGTGAGCCTGGGCGAGATCGAGACGCCGCTGGTGCCGGTCCCGGCGTCGGGCGGGCTCAACACCTGGGTGAAGGATGAGGGGCGGCTGCCGACCGGATCGTTCAAGGCGCGCGGGCTGGTGATGGCCGTCAGTATGGCCAAGGAACTGGGCGTCAAGCGGATCGCGATGCCGACCAATGGCAATGCAGGCGCCGCGCTCGCCGCGTATGCCAGCCGCTGCGGGATCGAGACGATCGTTTTTTGTCCGGATGACACGCCTGAGATCAACGTGCGCGAAATCGCGCTGCATGGCGCGCGGGTCTACCGCGTCAACGGGCTGATCGATGATTGCGGCGCGATCGTGGGCAAGGGCGCGGCGGAGGGGCGCTGGTTCGATTTCTCGACGCTGAAAGAGCCCTACCGGATCGAGGGCAAGAAGACGATGGGGCTGGAGCTGGCCGCGCAATTTGGCTGGAAATTGCCCGATGCGATCTTCTATCCAACCGGCGGCGGCACTGGCCTGATCGGCATGTGGAAGGCGTTTGACGAACTGGAAAAGCTCGGCTGGATCGGCGCGAAGCGCCCCAAAATGGTCGCCGTCCAGGCAAGCGGCTGCGCGCCGATCGTCAAGGCGTTTCAGGAAGGTGTCGAGCATGCCGATCGCTGGGAAGGCGCCCACACCATCGCCAGCGGCATTCGCGTGCCACGGGCGGTCGGCGATTTCCTGATTTTGCGGGCTGTGCGCGAAAGCGGCGGTGTCGCAATGGCCGTCGATGATGATCTCATCGAGGAGGCGGTGGCGTTTTGCGCGCGCGAGGACGGGCTGTTACTGTGCCCTGAGGGCGGCGCGACGCTGGCTGCCTATCGGCTCGCGCTCAAGAACGGGCTGGTGAGCGCCGATGACAAGGTCGTGCTGTTCAATTGCGCGACCGGGTTGAAATACCCGATGCCGGCGGCAAACGATGCGATCGACAAGGATGGCGTGATCGACTTCGACGCATTGTGATGGCGCGCGCGTTTTCGGGCTGACGTGAATTATGTTTTCATGGCAAAGGCCGGGCAAGCGATCCATTCTACGCTGACCCGCCTATCGCGACCCCCGAGCCAATTGCGCGCGAAGGTTGCGTAGCACGCGTTCGGATACCGGAGACAAATCGCGCGCCGGCTTGCCGCGGCGCAGCCGATTGCGGTCCTTCTCCGGCGGATCGACCCGGCGGACACGGACGGGGGCCTCACCCTGCCGGGTAATCCCGAGTTCATCAGCCGCCCCGCGCGACAGGTCGATGATGCGGCGGCTTGGCCCAAAGGGGCCACGGTCGTTAATCCGAACGATAATCCGCTTGCCGGTGTCGAGCGCGGTCACCTCGGCATAAGTGGGCAGCGGCAAGGTGCGGTGCGCGGCGGTGATCCAGGCGACATGGAATTGTTCGCCATTGCTGGTACGGTTACCGCTCTCGCGACCATACCAGCTGGCATAGCCAAGCATGTCGTAGTCGCGGTCAACCTCGGGCACATAGGTCACGCCGCGAACCTGATAGGGTTGGCCGATCTTGACCGGCGTGTCGCTGACCGGGCGGATCGCGCTGCCAGCACAGGCCGACAGCATCAGCGCGGTTGCTACAGCGCTGGCGGTGCGCGTTCCCCAAAACCCCTTCATCCCCGCCAGGCTAGCCGAAGCGGCGGCGGGGATGAAGGGCCAATTGCCGGCCGCCTCAAATCACCTGGGCGCGGTTCTCGTCGCGGTGCTTCTTCAGATATTTCATGAACGGGGTGCCGCCGGTGCCGACATCTGGATCATTGCCCTTCGCGTCGCTTGCCTGCTTGTTGATATAGGCGGCGGCATATTCCAAATGGCGGCTGCGGAAGCGCGCGACCTGCTCGACACAGGCGTTGAACGCATCCTTGAGTGGCTGGCCCTGGGTTTTGGCAAAATCTCGCAAATGGCTGGCGGCCTGCATGTCTTCGATAAAGGCGCGGTGCTGGCGGGGGCGGTAATGATGCAACTCGGCCAGGAACTCGCGCAGCTCATCCGTGGTGTGCGTGACCTGAAACAGCGCGTCCATCGTTGGCACGATCGAACTTTGCGAGCCGGTCTGGCCGCGCAGCGCCTGCGGCTTGCCAGCGAACTGCGCGACACCTTCGTAGACCAGCCCATCGGGCATCGCCGGATTGTTCTTCCAGCCATTGATATAGGGGCGGACCCGGTTGAAATAGATGTACGGCTCGCACTTCTCGACCATCCGGTCGAAGATCGCGTTGATCTCGTCCCAAACGCCGTTCATCTCGATCAGCAGCGCTTCGACCCGCGCGGCATCGCCGGCATCGCTGGCCTTGACCAGATCGACGCCCAGCGCCAGCGCGCGGCCGGCGATCGCCTCGATCGCGACATGGATCAGCACGAACCAGTTCTCGTCCTGACCACCAGCGAAATGCTGGTCCATGACCAGATTGTCGAGCGCGATCGGTCCGGATTTGTCGAGCCGGAACCAATTGTCGAGCACATAGCCGGCATAGTTCATCACCGGCGGAAAGCCGATCGCGTCGCTCAGCGCGACAAAGGGAATGGCGAGATTGGCGGGCAGGGTGTCGGGCGCAGTCGGTTCGCCCCAGACATAGGCCTGGACGAGAAAGGAATAGCGCACCATCGCCACCCCGATCGCGGCATCGTCCGCACTTGCCAGAAAGCCATCGATATCGGGCAGCGGCAGGGCCTTCAGCCAATGACGGACCCGGCCGGTGGTGACCAGGCCGGAGAGGATCGCGGCCGCATCCTCCACCTCGGCGAAGTCATCGGGCAGCAGCACGTCGTCAATCTCAACAGCCGACAGGAATCCGCGATCGCGCGACAGGCCGTAATGGCTGAGATCATGCATGGTCGAGGCGCTCCAAACTAGTTTCTATTGAAACCACCTTAGCGGGTGCGCGATCATCACGCCAGCGCGGCGCCTAACCAAAGGGCAGCAGTTTCTCATAGGCCGGCAGTGGCAGCCGCCCATCGAGTCGCACCCCCAATCGCAGCAGAAAAGCATGCCGGACGATTTCCGCCTGCTGTTCAATGCCATAGCGGGCAAACGGCTTGTCCGGGTTCAGGGCATAATCATAGCGCGCGAAGGGCAGGCGCCGGAGCGGCAGGAACATGCCCTGCTGATGCTGCCAGACATGCGTCATTTCATGGATGAAAAGGCCTTTCGCCTCACGGTCGCCTTCCGCGAAATCATCGCAATAGCGACAGCCGCCGGGATGGAAATGGATGTTGCCGCGCGGGGCCATCACGGTGTCGCGCGGCTGGAAGAACGCCCATTTGCGTTGAACGATTTGAACCCGGCCATAGTCGATCGCCGCGCCAAACATGCTGCGTGCCAGCGCGATCTCAGCGGCTGTCAGCAATCGTGCGCCAGCGATCACCCCCGGCGCGCTCATCCCGTAGGCGCAGGCTCACCCGCCGCGATCACCGGCGCATCATATTCGATCCTGAGGTTGTTCGAAAAGGTGAAGATCAGCTTCATCGTGGCGCCTGGCTTCACGCTGCTGTTGATGTTGAACAGCATCACATGCTTGCCCCCTGGCGCGAAGGTTAGCTTGGCCTTGGCGGGCACGGGCACGGTGGCAACCGGGGCCATCGCGGCCATCGATCCCTTCATCATGCTTTCGTGCATTTCGGTCTTGATCACGCTGGGCGCGGTCACGCTGAGCAGCCGGGTGTCTTCGTCACCGCCATGGAGCGTGAAATAGGCCACGCCCGGGTTGCTCTTCACCGCCGGTAGGCGAACATAGCCCTTGTCGACATAAAGTTGCGCCGGCTGGCTACAGGCGTCGAGTGCCAGCGCCGCTACGGCCAGGCTGATCGTTATTCGCATCGATACACTCCCATGCTGGGATAAACCTGCACCTTCTAGAAAGGCTGCAATCTTGCGGCAAGCAAAAGCCCCCCTATATCGCCTGCAATGGAACGGCGGAGCGGGCGCTCTGCCGTTTGGGCATTATGCAAACTGATAGGGGCCGAACACCACTATGGCTAAAGTTATCGGAATCGATCTGGGTACCACCAACAGCTGCGTGTCAGTGATGGAGGGCGGCAAGCCCAAGGTAATCGAAAACGCCGAGGGCGCGCGCACGACTCCGTCGATCGTCGCCTTCGCCAAGGATGGCGAGCGGCTGGTTGGCCAGCCGGCCAAGCGCCAGGCCGTCACCAACCCGGAAAACACCGTGTTTGCGGTGAAGCGCCTGATCGGCCGCCGCTTCGACGATCCGATCACCAAGAAGGACACCGAACTGGTGCCTTATCACATCGTCAAGGGCCCCAATGGCGATGCCTGGGTGAAGGCCGGTGGCGAGGATTATTCGCCGGCGCAGATTTCCGCCTTCACGCTGCAGAAGATGAAGGAAACCGCCGAGAGCTATCTGGGCGAGACCGTCACGCAGGCGGTGATCACCGTGCCCGCCTATTTCAACGACGCCCAG
>NCGD01000044.1:18242-22312 GCA_002281535.1 Sphingomonas sp. 28-63-12 | reverse complement strand
GCAATATCAGGACGGCCTGATCACCCAGCAGGAAAAGTACAACAAGGTGATCGATGCCTGGAGCCGTTGCGGTGACCAGGTGGCGAACGCCATGATGGACGAGATCAAGGCGGTGAAGACGCTGCCCAATGGCCGCGAAGCCCCGATCAACTCGATCTACATGATGGCCCATTCGGGTGCCCGTGGTTCACAGGCGCAGATCAAGCAGCTGGCCGGCATGCGCGGGCTGATGGCCAAGCCGTCGGGCGAGATCATCGAAACCCCGATCATCTCGAACTTCAAGGAAGGCCTGACCGTCCTTGAATATTTCAACTCCACCCATGGTGCCCGCAAGGGTCTTGCGGACACGGCGTTGAAAACGGCGAACTCGGGCTATCTGACCCGTCGTCTGGTCGATGTGAGCCAGGATTGCGTGATCATCGAACTGGATTGCGGTACGACCCGGGCGCTGGAAATGCGCGCGATCGTGCAGGGCGGTTCGACGATTGCCTCGCTCGGCGAGCGTATCCTGGGCCGTACCACGGCTGAGGATATCATCGATCCGAAGACCAACGCTACCGTCATCCCATCGGGCACACTGCTCGACGAGCCGATGATCGCGACGATCGAGGCATTGGGCACGCAATCGTGCAAGATCCGCTCGCCGCTGGTGTGCGAAACCAAGATCGGTGTCTGTGGCAAATGCTATGGCCGCGATCTGGCCCGCGGTACGCCGGTCAACATCGGTGAAGCTGTCGGCGTTATCGCCGCGCAGTCGATCGGTGAGCCGGGCACCCAGCTGACGATGCGGACCTTCCACATCGGCGGCGCGGCGCAGCTCAACGAGCAGTCCAACCTGGCCGGATGGAATATCGCGACCTGCGGATCATCGAGGATCAGCGTGGCCGCCGCGTGGTGCTGAGCCGCTCGGGCGAACTCGCCATCATCGATGCCGAGGGCCGCGAGCGCGCGGTGCATCGCATTCCTTATGGTGCCTATGTCCTGTTCCCCGATGGTCAGCAGCTGACCAAGGGCGACCGGATGGCCGAATGGGATCCGTTCACCATGCCGGTGATCACGGAAAACCCGGGTGTCGTGAAATATGTCGATCTGATCGACGGCAAGACACTGACTGAGCAGGCCGATGAAGCGACGGGTATCACCCAGCGTGTCGTCACTGAATATCGGGCGGCGACCAAGTCGAAGGAGGATCTTCGTCCACGCCTGACCCTGACCGGTGCCAGCGCCGAGGAAGCGGGCCGCTACATGCTCGTGGCGGGTGCGACTCTGTCGGTCGAGGATGGTGCCACCGTGTCGGGCGGCGATGTGCTTGCCCGTGTGTCGCGCGAGAGCGCCAAGACGCGCGACATCACCGGCGGTCTGCCGCGCGTTGCCGAGCTGTTCGAAGCGCGCAAGCCCAAGGAAAACGCGATCATCGCCAAGGTTTCGGGCCGCGTCGTGTTCGGCAAGGATTACAAGGCCAAGCGCAAGATCGGCATCCAGCCCGAGGATGGTGGCGAGGTCGTGGAATATCTGGTGCCGAAGTCCAAGGTCATCGATGTGCAGGAAGGCGATTACGTCAAGCGCGGCGACAACCTGATCGGCGGTTCGCCCGATCCGCATGATATTCTCGAAGTGCTCGGCATCGAGCCGCTCGCCGAATATCTGGTCGCGGAAATCCAGGAGGTCTATCGTCTCCAGGGCGTGAAGATCAACGACAAGCACATCGAGGTGATTGTTCGCCAGATGCTGCAGAAGGTTGAGATCACCGATGGCGGCGACACCACGCTGCTGGCGGGCGAACAGGTCGATCGCGAGGAGATGGACGACATCAACTCGAAGCTCGACAAGAAGCAGTCGCGTGCCGTCGGCAAGCCTGTCCTGCTCGGCATCACCAAGGCGTCGCTGCAGACCCGCAGCTTCATCTCGGCAGCGTCGTTCCAGGAGACCACCCGCGTCCTCACCGAGGCAGCGGTCCAGGGCAAGCAGGACACGCTGATTGGCCTGAAGGAAAACGTCATCGTCGGCCGGCTGATCCCGGCAGGCACGGGTGCCGGCCTCAACCGCCTGCGCGTGACCGCCAATTCGCGCGATGCCGCGATGCGGGTGGCCCAGCGCCGGATGGACGAGGTGGCGATCACTGCGCCGGTATCGGCCGCCGAAGAGCATGCAGCCGAGCTGCACCGCTCGCCACGCGATGCAGGCGGCACGGGGGACGATGCCCTCGCCGCCGTGGTGACGAGCGGCCATGGCACCGATGCGGATGCCGGAGACTATCTGAACACCGACAGCTGATCCCTACCGATCAGCACCACTGAAATTGCCGCCGTCCGGGCAACCGGGCGGCGGTTTTTCGTGTGGCGGCGATGGGCGATTGAGCTAATTTCTGCGCAATCAGGCTTCTGGGGTCGAGCGATCAACGGCAAACTCGCCATGGCCATCGCTAATGCGAAGGAGTTAAGTATTGTGTCCCCGGAATTCATGCCGCCTTGAAGACGGCGCGACATCGGGGTTAGAGTGCCCGCATGGTAGCCACCATTGGGGCGTCGACTCGCCAACTGGTTGCCGGCCGCATCAAGGCTGGCGGCACGCTTGATGAGGAGTTCGGCCGAAGGGGCCCAGAGGCTACGCCTGCACCGCTTGACAAAGACCGGACCCGCTAGCGGGCCACCAAAAGACTATCGCTCGCTTCGCCGCGTTGGAAAGACCGGCCGATGCACAGTCGTCCGATCGGGGCCATAAGGTTTTTGCAGGACGACCCCATCCCCGTAGCATCCGAGCAACCTAGTATAGATGTCCTCCCAGAGCTTAGAATACGCTGATTACGCAACGCTTTCTACAATGAGATGTAAGCTACTAACATTTTTATGCGTTAGCCGGTCAGTATTATAGGATAGCATTGCATTCGACGACATGACCTCAGCAAGGCAAAGTTCTTCTGCGTCGTCTGGAACTAAGCCACCCCCGATCTCGATAAGCCATCGACAAAACCCATCAAGAAGTCTCAGTTCCGGAACTTTTTCTTCTAAATAAAGAAACTGTCCGCTTTCATTGCATTCGAGGAAAAACCAATCACCTGCTTTATCTATAATAAAATCGAATGCGCCAAATTCTATGGCCATCCCCCTTAGGTATTTATTGCAGAGCTCTGCTACATCTCGCGGGATATCGACGACGGTGAAACTGTCAAAACCTTTGACAAGCGACTCAAAACGCGCATCAAGCCTTCCTGCCTCATCGACAGTACGCATGGCATAGACTTTTCCACCGAATGCGATCACCCGAACCTCCATCACCCGCACAATTTTCTTCTGAAGAATTAGAGGGCACAGCTCAATGGACTTAGGATCTAAGGTGCGGGGCGGCGGCATGTCGAAGGTGAGCTCATTGTAGGTCTTTTTCTCGTCGCGCCAGCCATGCTGTCTATGCGGCTTTGCTACGAGTGGGGCGTGCATATCATAAAAGTCCGATATCTCCGCCACATCGTTGGAAAATAACGTCGGTACAGTCTTAAGACCGATGCTAGCAGCAAAATGCAACTGAACTGCCTTTCGGTCTGCACGCCTTTGGGCAAACGGGTCGTTGACAGTTCGGACTAGCTTGGAAAGAAGAAACAACATACTCTCGGTGTGCAGCAGGCATTCCTCCTCAATCACCGGAGCATCGTGGGGGCTTGCCCCCTCAGGAGCGAGGGGGCGCTCTCTTCTGCGATTCCATATTACGTCAAACTGGTGAAGGTCAGTAGTTACGCCTTCATGGGTGACCCGCACCCTTGGTACCGCTTTAGGGCCTGGGATATGGATCGTGCTGGTCGCGAAGTCAGGCAGATCTGAAGTCACCCAATTATAGGCGCTTGCGCCCAATCGCTCCAAGCCGATGCGCACCGCCGCGACGTGCGTGTCGTAGGGCATGCCGATTATTAGTACGGAGGTCACTGCTTTTCCTAGGCTTCGCGATGAATCTGATCCGACCGGCTGCAGGTAAAGGACCCGACCGTGAGGTCGAGCCCATTTAGTCAGGTCATGCTATGGTCTATCGAGCAGTCGTCGACGTCAAACTCTTGAACGCCCGACCCGTGCATACCCACGAAG
>NCGD01000044.1:0-18230 GCA_002281535.1 Sphingomonas sp. 28-63-12 | reverse complement strand
CGTGCCGCCTTCCGGATGGAAAGTGCTCGTAGTGTATCCGCCGGCGATCTCCGCGACCTCCTCCTTCGTGAGTTCGTAAGCCAATGTACGACCAAGAATTCGCGGGTATATGTTGCTCATTATCCGGTCCTCCTATTGCTTTCGGACATGAAAACCAAGCTACAGCAGCATGCAACGCATCGGAGAGTCAACAAGAATATAGCGAAAGAGCAATATCAGCTTACACGTCCGAAATTCAGGCGCAAGTCAATTGTTCTCGCTCACGAATACATGGCCAAAACCTCGCCAGTCTATAACCCGGCAGGCTCTACACGCATTCGCCTCTTCGCGCTGCGGCCAACCGTTGCGAAAGGAGTAGGTTATCCCCGCCTCGTCGATGAAGACGAGGTGTCGCATGTTCTTGAGCGATGTTAGTGGATAGAGCGCCACATCGCTGCGTGGTGGTACGCGTACTGAGCGTAGCCGCTGCTCACCAGCATCGGCGTACCGAACTAGCAGATCTTTCGCGGCGCTGTTCCTGACAATAATATCAGAAGAGCCTTCGCTGCAACCCGCTAAAAATATGCAAGTGACGGCTGTGGCAAGAGCGGCAGCAGACCGAGCCGTCGCCATGATTGGAAGGTCAAGCATTTTTCAATCCTTCCGAACCGCCGGAGGTGAGGCGGTACTCTTCTTTCCCAAGTAGACAATGCCGTCAAATCCGCTCGCCCCGTCTTCGAGCACGACGCCGGCGGACATTTTAAGCCGGTCACTCTCTAAAGGCCTGGGGCCGCATGTCGGCGTGCGGCTCCCGGGAGCCATCGCACATGCCCACTGTGCACCTCCTTCGGGCGCAATGTCGAAGGTTCGGGCGCTTTTCGCTGGCAGATAAGTTGGGAATGTTGCGCCGGCGACGGTTGTAGCGCGTCTCGCGTGAACATTGCCGACGAGCGCCATGACAAGCACATTTTGCTCCGATCCGTTCGCCTGGAGCAGTGCCGCAATATCGCGCTCGCGTTGATTGCTGGAGCCTTTCCACTCTGGGGATATGGCCAGCACACGAATCTGCCTTCCTGACCGTTTAAGTTCGCGCAAGCGCTCAAGAAGGGCGACGTACGCTTCGCTGGAGCGCCCGTCTTGGACAGGGCTTTGCCAGATTGTTCCTGAAGTGAGAGCTGCCCGAGCCTTAGAACCGCCATCACTGATCATGTAAGCATCTATGGCTCCCTGCTCTTTGACCGGCAGCTCAAGCGCTACCGCGACCCCGCGTTGCGCAGAGAGCCAGCAGACCAAGGTTGCAAAGGCCTCTGGACTCTCTGCTGTGCCATGTTGCTCGCCTAGGATCACCCAGCGTGTTGAGGAATCCGCAATCTTTTCCAGCCCAGCAAAAGGCTTGCAGTTCGCCGGCAGATGCAGAGCCGCCGCAAAGAGTAACATCGTAAACATACCGTCCCTCCATTGTAAGCGGCTATTCGATCTACCCTTCGCTCTGTGAAGGTCAGCCCGATCAATGTAAGTTGAATATCGAGGCATAAAAATGCAGGCGAAGCGGCGTACGAAAGAGCAGAGCAGGCTGGCATCACTTCTCAAGTCTGGCTTGCCGCACCGTCTTCGTCAACCAAGACTAGACGCCGTGCGATAGCTTGAAAGTCCAAAGTTACCTCGTGAATTCGGGGGACACAATACCTAATTGCCGGTCGTCATTCGTCGCACTATCGTTACGCTCATGGCTCGCCTGTCTCCTACGTCATCCCTGATCTGCCGCACCATATCACCCAGCGCGGCAATCGGCGGCTGCCGATCTTCTTCGGCGATGACGATGATGCTGGAGATAACTATAACTATTGTGTCCCGGGAAATCCCGGGAATCGCGCGGGCACGTAACCGATCCCGGCGCTTCCCGACGCGTGGTAGTGGTGCAGAGCAGCAACTATCCACAGCTATTTCGCGTCGCGCCGCTGACCCCATCTTGAGTGCCGTGACATTTATGTTACCGGACGAAGGGCAATCCGGGTCATACGGATTACAGAGAGGGTGCTGTTTTTTTCATCGGGGAAATCATGTCTGCTATGCCTTTATCCACCCGCCGCCTTGACCGTTCTCTGTTTTGCGGCGCCGCGTTCTTGATGCTCGCCGTTGCGACCACACCAGCTTTCGCTGCCGAACCGGTTGCAGCTGCAGCGCAGGAAGCCGCCCAGGCTGACGCCACCGATGACGGCCTGCCGCCGATTACGGTAACGGCAACGCGCCGCGCTGAACTGAGCAAAGACGTGCCGATTGCCGTCACTGCGCTGAACGGGCCGACGCTCGATCAGCTCAATTCGAGTGGCCTCGACATTCGCTTTCTGTCGGGCCGGACGCCCAGCCTGAACATCGAATCCTCGTTCGGTCGCACCTTTCCGCGCTTCTATATCCGCGGGCTTGGCAATACCGATTTCGATCCCAATGCCGCGCAGCCGGTATCGGTCGTCTATGACGATGTCGCGCTGGAAAGCCCGTTCCTGAAATCCTTCCCGGTGTTCGATCTGGCCAATGTCGAAGTGCTGCGCGGCCCGCAGGGCACCTTGTTCGGCCGCAACACTCCGGCCGGCGTCGTCAAGCTGAGCTCGGCCAAGCCGGGTGACATCTGGTCGGGCTATGGCAGCGTGTCCTATGCGACCTATAACACCGTCAATGCCGAAGCCGGGATCGGCGGCCCGCTGGGCGGCGGCTTCTCGTTCCGCGCCTCGGGCCTGTTGCAGCACCGCGACAATTGGGTCACCAACACCTCGACCACTGGCAATGCCGCGCGCAAGCTGGAAGGCTATACTGACCTCGCCGGTCGTTTTCAGCTCGCCTATAGCAGCGGCGATTTCAACGCCCTGATCAACGTGCATGGCCGTAACCTCGATGGCACGCCGCGCGTGTTCCGCGCCGGGCTGATCCAGCAGGGCAGCAACAATTTCTCCGCCGGCTTCCGGCCCGATCAGGTCGCGCTCGACGGCTATACCAGCCAGGCGCTGACGCAATGGGGCACCAATCTGAAGCTCGACTATCACGTCGATGGCGTCGGCACCTTCTATTCGGTGACGGCCTATGAAAAGGCGCGCGTTGAGAGCACCGGCGATATCGATGGCGGCAACACCTATGGCTTTCCACCGCTCGGCCTCAACAGGTCGCTCTTCCCGGTCAACACCGGCGGCCTGACCCGGCCCGAGGAATTCAGCCAGGAACTGCGCTTCGCCTCAGACGAATTCGGCGGATTCCGCGCGCAGGGCGGCCTGTATTATTTCAACCAGAAGCTCAATTACGACGAGTTCAACTACAACTTCCCGACCACCGGATCGCGCGCTGCTGACCGGAATTCCTATATTGCCCACAACAACAGCAACGAGAATTACGGCATCTTCGCCTCGGTCGAATATAAGGCGACCGACAAGCTGACGCTGCGCGCTGGTGGCCGTTATTCGCACGACAGCCGCAACGATCTGATCACCGACCGAACACCGGGCGGCTCCGGAATCGTCTTCGGCCTTGCCCTGCCGATCCGGACCCGCACCAGCGACGGTGACTTCACCTGGGACGTCAGCGGCAGCTATGCGCTGAACGACGCTGTCAATTTCTACGCACGCGTGGCGACGGGCTATCAGGGCCCGGCGATTCAGGACCGCGTCACCTTTGGCAGCGTGCCGGTGGTCGCCCCCAAGCAGACCACGATCTCCGGCGAGGCGGGCTTCAAGGGCGTAACCCCCGACCGCACCCTGCGTTTCGCGATCGACGGCTATTACTGGAGCACCGATAACCTCCAGATCACCGCCGTCGGCGGTGCCTCCAACTCGACCCGCTTGCTGTCGGCCGCCAATGCGGTTGGCTATGGCGTCGAGGCCGAAATCGAGGCGCGGCCAGTGCCGGCGCTGACCTTGACTGTCAGCGGCAGCTATAACTTCACTGAATTGCGCGATCCGACGATCGGGGTTGCGCCTTGCGGCTCGGGCGTTTGCACCCCGACCGACCCGGTGGTTGGCGGCCTCGCCCGGATCAACGGCAATGACCTGCCCCAGGCACCGCGCTTCGTCGTCAACTGGACGGGGCGCTATGCGGTGCCGGTCGGCGATGGCGAGGTCTATTTCTTCACCGACTGGGCCTATCGCAGCTCGATCAACTATTTCCTGTACGAAGCGCTTGAGTTTCGCGGCCGTCCGCTGCTCGAAGGCGGGCTGAAGCTTGGCTACAAGGTCAATCCCAAGCTCGATTTCGGCGTCTATGTCCGCAACGTGACCAACCAGATCCGCAGCACCAGCGCGATCGATTTCAACAATTTGACGGGGTTCATCAACGATCCGCGGATCGTGGGTGGTCAGGTGCGCGTGAGCTTCTGATTCCCCTGCGCTGCAATGCAACGGCCGCCGTCCGGAATCCCCGGGCGGCGGTTTACATGTGGCTACATTTCGATGATTTGGGTGCCGAGCCGCTCAGCCTCGGCGCGGTCATGGGTGACCATCAGGATCGGCAGTTTCAGCCCATCGCGAATATGCTCGATCGCGGTCATAATTTCCTCGCGACGCGGACGATCAAGCGACGACAGCGGCTCGTCGAGCAACAGGAAGCGTGGCGCCGATAACAGGGCCCGGCCAATCGCCACCCGCCGCGCCTCCCCGCCCGATAAGGTGCGCGGCCAGCGATCAAACAGATGGCCGATGCCGAGAAATCCGGTCACGTCGGCGACGTCGAATGCGCGCGCGTCTGGCGCAGCGAGGCGCTGGCCAAAGACGAGGTTGGCGCCGACGCGCAGATGCGGAAACAGCCGCGCCTCCTGAAATACATAGCCGGCGCGGCGTTGCGGGGTGGGGACGTCGATCGCATGCGCGGCATCGAACAGGCGTTCGCCCCCGACAATGATATGCCCCCGTTCAGGGGTCAGCAGCCCGGCGATCATGTTAAGGACGCTGGTCTTGCCGACCCCCGACGGGCCGAACAGGATCGTCAGCCCGTCTTCGGCAGCGAAGCGCAGCGACACCCGCCCGTCGCCAATGGCGCGGCTGATATCGATATCAAAGGACATGTAAGCCCCGCCCGCTGCGCCGCGCCAGCAATTCCGACCCGACCAGCGCCGCCAGCGACAGCGCGACCGACACCAGCGCGAGCCTGATCACGATCGCCTCGCCATCGGGCAATTGCAGCGCGCCGTAGATCGCCAGCGGCAACGTCTGGGTCTGGCCCGGCACATTGGACACAAAGGTGATCGTCGCGCCGAATTCGCCGATCGAGCGGGCGAAGCCCAGCACCAGCCCCGCCAAAATCCCCGGCATGCTGAGCGGCAGCGTGATCGTGCGAAACACATGCCATCGCCCGGCCCCCAACGTCCGCGCAGCGCTTTCCAGCCGCTGATCGACCGCCTCGATCGACAGCCGGATCGCGCGGACCATCAGTGGCAGCGCCATCACGCTGCTCGCGATCGCCGCGCCGGTCCAGCGGAACAGGACGCTCACCCCAAACCATGCCTGCAACCAGCCCCCGATCGGGCCGGTCGGCGCAAAGGCGAGCAGCAGCAGCCAGCCCGTCACCACCGGCGGCAGGACCAACGGCAAATGCACGACGCCATCGAGCAGGATCTTACCCGGAAAGGTCACGCGCGCCAGCACCCAGGCAAGCGCGAAGGCCAGTGGCAGCGTGGCGGCCATCGCGACCGCACCGACGTGCAAGGTCAGCCAGATGATGGCCCAATCGGCGGGGGAAAGCATCCGCTCAGCGTACGCTGAAACCATAGCGGACGAAAATAGCCTTTCCCGCGCGCGAGACCAGGAAGCGGCGGAACCCCTCGCCCTCCGGGTTGACCGATGCCTTCAACCGCGCGACCGGATAGCTGATCGCGGGATAGGTGGCAGCCGGAAACACGCCAACCACCCGCACAGCGCTCGACGCCCGGGCATCGGTTGCATAGACGATACCAAGTGGCGCTGCCCCGCGTTCGACCAGGGCCAGCGCGGCGCGGACATTCTCCGCGCGCACCACCTTGGGCGACACAGCGCTCCACACCCCCAGTTTTAACAGCGCTGCCTTGCCATATTTGCCCGCAGGAACGGATTCGGTGTCCGCCATCGCCAGCGCGCCGGCGCTGAGCAGGGCCGCCAGCCGCGCCGGGTTGCGAAATTCGACGCGAACCTTGCTCGTCGCCGGCGCCACCAACACCAGGCTGTTGCCGAGAAAGGAAACGCGGGTGCCAGGCGCGATGAGCCCGCGCCCGGCAAGGTCATCCATCCACGTCTCGTCCGCCGACACGAACAGGTCCGCCGGCGCGCCGGCCGCCAGCTGCCGCGCCAGCGTCGATGACGCCGCGAACGAGATTACCGGGCGCGGATGGCGGCTGGCCGCCCAGGCATTGGCGGCAGCGCTGATCGATTCCTGGAGCGAGGCGGCGGCCAGCACCAGCGGTGGCTGCCGATCTGCCGCCATCACGGGGGCAGGGCCAAGCAGCGCGAGCAACGCCGGCATCACGAATTTTCCAAAATAGCGCACGTCGAGCGACTCCTATTGCTATTCCCAACCGTATATAGCACTCAACGCCGGACGCCAGACCCAAGCGACGATGGGGGAAAGACGAATGAGACGCTGGGTGCTGATATCGGCGATTGCCGCGGCCAGCTGCGCCAATGCGGCGAGCGCGAAGGACGGCGCACTCACCGTCGACCTGTCGGTCCGCGCCCGGATCGAGGCGATCGATGGCCAGTTTCGGCCCCTTATCCCCGCCAGCGACGCCGCCTTGCTGCTGAAGACCGACCTGGCGATCGACTATGATGCCGGCCCGCTGATCCTTGGCGGTGAGATCATCGACAGCCGCAGCTATTTCCAGCGAAGTCGTTCGTCGATCAGCACCACCGAGGTCAACGCGCTTGAGCCGGTGCAGGCCTATATCAAAACCGATTTCGGTGGCCGGTTTCAGGCGCAGTTCGGCCGGTTCACGCTCAATCTCGGCGGGCGGCGACTGGTGGCGCGATCGGTGTACCGCAACACCACCAACGCCTTCACCGGCGCGCGCTTCGATCTCCGGTCACGCGGCGGCGACAGCGCCACCTTGTTCTGGACGCTGCCGCAGACCCGCCTGCCCGAAGACCGGGACGGCCTGGGCCACGCGGTGGTGCAACTGGACCGCGAGCGAACCGGCCTGCAATTCTTTGGCGGTATCGTGACCAGCCGGCCGTTCAACGGCACCGTGATCGAAGCCTATCTCTATCGCCTGACCGAGCATGACGCACCGGGCATCCTGACCCGCGACCGGCAGCTTTGGGTGCCGGGCACACGGATCGTGCACAAGCCAGCGGCGGGCAGGGCCGATTTCGAGGTTGAGGCCATCTGGCAGGGCGGCACGACCCACGCCTCCACGGCCGCGAGCGACATCACTGCCCTGCCCGTCTCGGCCTGGGCAGTGCATGGCCAGATCGGCGAAACCTTCACGGCCGCGTGGAAGCCGCGTCTGGCGCTGGCAGTGGATTATGGCAGCGGCGACCGGCCCGGCGGCCATTATACCCGATTCGACACGCTGTTCGGCGCGCGCGTGTTCGAATTCGGCCCGACCAGCCTTTATGGCGCGGTCAGCCGGCAGAATCTGGCCAGTATCGAAGCGCTGGCCGAGGTGACGCCCGACAAAAGCTGGGATGGCCGGCTGGCGGTCCGCCCGCTCTGGCTGGCCGACGCGCGCGACAGCTTCGCCGCCACTGGCGTGCGTGATCCGGCCGGGGGGGCCGGGCGCTACGCCGGCACGCAGATCGATTTGCGCGCGCGCTACTGGCTGCTGCCAAAGCGCGCGCGCTTATCGGCAGGCTACACGCACCTGTTCAAGGGCGGTTTCCTGACCAACGCCGCCAATGCGCCCGCAACGGGCGACACCAATTACGGCTTCATGGAAATGACGCTGACGCTGTAACGGCGCGCTCAGTCCCGCTTGGTCATCTGGCCCATCATCTCGCGGCCAAAGCCGGTGATCATCTCGCTGATTTCACGCGCTTGCGTCATCGCCCGGGCTCCCTGGTCGCGCAGATAATCGCCCTGGATCTTGATGACCTCGCTCGCATCCTTGGCCTGGGTCGCCGCACGGATCGCCGCGAACGCCTCGCGCGTATTCGCCTCTGCCTGATCGAGCAGGCGGGTACCGAGTTCGGCCCCGGTCGCGCTCAATTTTTCCGCCGAATGCTTCATATTGTCAGCCGCCGCCTTCAGCTGCTCGCCGATTTTGTTGGTCTGGTCTGCCATGGAAATCTCCTGCCGATCGTTCGCACCCCGCCAACGCCACATCTACGCCGAATGCGGGGCGCATGCGAGCGCCGATCGGACCATTTGCCGCTGCAATAGGTTCGGTTTACCGCGTCGGCGCGCCTAGCCCTCGTCGCCCATCCGCAGTGCGGCGATGAACGCCTCTTGCGGAATGCTGACTGAGCCGTACTCGCGCATCCGCTTCTTGCCCTCTTTCTGCTTGTCGAGCAGCTTGCGCTTGCGGCTGGCGTCACCGCCATAGCATTTGGCGGTCACGTCCTTGCGCAGCGCCGCGATCGTCTCGCGCGCGATCACCTTGCCGCCGATCGCCGCCTGGATCGGGATCTTGAACAGATGGCGCGGGATCAGGTCCTTCAACCGCTCGCACATGCCCCGGCCCCTGCTCTCGGCGGTGCCGCGGTGGACGATCATGCTGAGCGCATCGACGGCCTCCGAATTGACCATGATGCTCATCTTGACGAGATCGCCCTCGCGGTAGCCGATCTGGTGATAGTCGAAGCTGGCATAGCCGCGCGAAATGCTCTTCAACCGGTCATAGAAATCGAACACGACTTCGTTGAGCGGCAGTTCATAAGTCACCTGCGCGCGACCGCCGACATAGGTGAGATTTTTCTGGATGCCGCGCCGGTCCTGGCAGAGCTTCAGGATCGACCCAAGATATTCGTCGGGGCAATAGATGACCGCCTCGATCCACGGCTCCGAAATGCTCTCGATCTTGGTGGGATCAGGCATGTCGGCCGGGTTGTGCAGCTCGATCTCGCCGCCGCCATAGGTCAGGTTGATCTTGTAGATCACCGACGGCGCGGTGGTGATCAGGTCAAGGTCGTACTCGCGCGTCAGCCGTTCCTGGATGATCTCCAGATGGAGCAGCCCGAGAAAGCCGCAGCGGAAGCCGAACCCCAAAGCCGCGCTCGATTCCATTTCGAAGCTGAAGCTTGCGTCGTTGAGGCGCAGCTTTGAGATGCTCTCACGCAGTTTATCGAAGTCGTTGGCGTCGACCGGGAACAGCCCGCAAAACACCACCGGCTGGACCAGCTTGAAGCCCGGCAGCGCCTCGAGCGCGGGACGCTTCACATCGGTGATCGTGTCGCCGACCGCAGTTTGCGCCACTTCCTTGATCTGCGCGGTGATGAAGCCGATTTCGCCAACGCCAAGCTCGGTCAATTGCTCAATCTTCGGCCGGAAACAGCCGACCCGGTCGATCAGATGCTGCGTGCCGGTCGCCATGAACTTGACGAGCTGGCCCTTTTTGATCGTGCCGGCCATCACGCGGACCAAAATGACGACGCCGAGATAGGGATCATACCAACTGTCGATCAGCATCGCCTTCAAGGGCGCATTGGCATCGCCCTTTGGCGGCGGAATGCGGGTGACGATCGCTTCGAGCACGTCTGCAATACCGATGCCGGACTTGGCGCTGGTCAGCACCGCGTTGGAGGCATCGAGGCCGATGACTTCCTCGATCTCCGCGCGGACCTTTTCGGGTTCAGCGGCGGGCAGATCGATCTTGTTGATGACCGGCACGATCTCATGATCATGCTCGATCGATTGATAGACATTGGCGAGCGTCTGCGCTTCCACGCCTTGGGCTGCATCCACCACCAGCAATGCGCCTTCGCACGCGGCCAGGCTGCGACTAACCTCATAGGCGAAGTCGACATGGCCTGGCGTGTCCATCAGGTTAAGGACATATTCCAGCCCGTCCTTGGCGACATATTGCAGCCGCACCGTTTGCGCCTTGATCGTGATGCCGCGCTCTTTTTCGATATCCATGTTGTCGAGCACCTGCTCCGACATCTCCCGCGCGGTGAGCCCGCCGGTTTGCTGGATCAGCCGATCGGCGAGCGTCGACTTGCCGTGGTCGATATGCGCGATGATCGAGAAATTGCGGATGCGGTCGAGCGGCGTTGTCATAATGCCCGCGCCGTAGCAGCGCCGCAGCAAAAGGGCAAAGCGATCAGCGATCGAGCCAATCCTCCAATATTGCGTTGACCTTTTCCGGCGCTTCCTGCTGCACCCAGTGCGAGACGCCGGGGAGGCGTACCAGCCGGAAATCAGCGCAATACTCCTCGGTGCCGTCGACGCAGCCGATGGTGAGGGCGGTATCTTCTTCTCCCCAGATCATCAGCACCGGCACATCGACCTTGCCACTGCCAGCCGTCATCGCGCTGACGAAGCGGAAGGCCGCGCGGTAATAGTTGATCATCGCGGTCAGCGCGCCGGGGCGGCTGGCGGCTTCGGCATAGATATCGGTGACATCCCTGGGGAAGAGCGATTTGTCCACGGCCATGCCGACAAAGGCCCGGCGGATCATCCGCGCGTGCTGCCGCCCGAACGCCCATTCGGGCAGGCGCGGCAGCTGGAAGAAGAAAACATACCAGCTGGCGCGCAATTGGGCCCATTTGCGCAGTTCGCGCCTGAACGGAATCGGGTGCGGCACATTCATGATGACGAGCCCGACCAGCGGCCTGATGTTGCGGATCGCAAACTGCCAGGCGATGATCGCCCCCCAATCATGCGCGATCAACAGCACTTCGCGCGCGCCGCTGGCATCGATCAAAGCGGCAACGTCTTCAAGCAATCGATCGATGTGATAGGCGTCGACGCCGTCGGGCCGGTCGGTGCCGCCATACCCGCGCAGATTGGGCGCCCATACCCGCCAGCCGCGCGCGACGAGCAGCGGAATCTGGAAGCGCCAGCTGTAATGCAGTTCGGGAAAGCCGTGCAGGCACAAGGCAAGTCGATCGCCTTTGCCTGCCTCTGCCAGTTCAAAGGACAGGTCACCGGCTTGCTGCCAACGCACGGTGATCCCGCTATCTCTTGGCGGAGTCCAGGAAGGCTGGGGCATAATGGGCGCCTCGATGACAGGAAAGAAACGCAACATGAGACATCGTTACTGTCCCGACAAGCGAGCGTGACGTCATTTGTCGTTTCACCTGCGCGTGCGACAGGCTATCGGTTGCGCATCGACTCAGTCCTTGTGGGGGAAACAAGATGATTGGCAGGAAGTTATTTTCCGGTGCGGCAATGCTCGCCGTGGCAACTGCACCGCTCACAACCGCACCGTCATTCGCGCAGAAGCCACCCAAACAGGCCAGTGCCTCCAAGGGCCAGCAACTGCAGCAGGCGGCGATGAATGACGTTCCGCGCTGCGCGGTCAAGCACGGGACGGTCTCGATCGTCGATGGCCAGGATTCGACGGGCTGGACGCAGAACAGCCTTGCCCCGCCTGCCCGCCTGCTGCGCGTGCTGGTGCAGCGTTCGGGCTGCTTCAACATCGTCGATCGCGGCGCGGGACTTGATGCGGCGGCGCAGGAGCGCGCGATTGGCGGCGGGCTGGGGCTGCAGCGCGGCTCGAATGTCGGCCAGGGCCAGATCAAGGCGGCCGATTATGTGCTGGTCGCCGAAATCCAGGGCGCGAACAGCAATGTCAGCGGCAACGCCGCCGGTGCGGTTGCCGGTGCGATCATCGGCGGGCCGTTCGGCGGTCTGCTTGGGGGCATCAAATCGCGCAAGTCGGAAGCCAACACCGTATTGTCGCTGACCAATGTCCGCACCACGGAGACACTCGCCGTGACCGAGGGCTATGCCGCCAAGCGTGACACCAGCTTTGCCATTGGCGGCGCGTTTGGCGTGGGCGGCATCGGCGCCGGTGCCGTCGGCGGCGGCTATGAAAACACCGATATCGGCCGCATCGTCACGCTCGCCTTCATCCAGGCCTATTCAAAGATGGTCGACGAGCTGGGCTATTCGCGCCCCGGCGACGAGGGAACCGCCCAGGCCGCGCCGAAAAAGACCTTTACCGCGCAAGGGCCGGTCGCCATGCGCGTCAGCCCGGTGGCGTCGGCCAAGGCGATCCGGACGCTGCCGCCCGGTGCCATCGTCTATCCGACCGGCAACCAGAACGGCCTGTGGTGGGAAGTTGCCGACGAGAATGACAATGTCGGCTGGGTGCTCAACACCCGGCTCGCGCCATCGCAATAGCCAGCAGGCCCAAAACGCCCAGCACAATATCGTAAGGGGGGACCGCCGCGAGGGGCTCCCCCCTTTCTTTTGTGGTCAGGCCGCCGGCGCGATTCCCGCCGCCGCAATCGCTGCCAGCGCGTTATCGAGCCGATCACGCCCCTGACCGCCAACCAGCGCCCAGGCGACGCCGCGCCGCTCCAGCTCGGCGCGCGACAGATCGAAGAAGCGCTGCCGCGCTATCGTCGACCCGAACATGCGCGTGCCATCCTCTATCCAGGGCAGATCGATATCGAGCAGCAGATAGAGATCGGCCACACCCTGCCACGCATCGAACCAGGGATCGCGGCGGCCGAACAGCATATCGGCCCACACCGCCGTCATCAGCGGATCGGTATCGAGCAGCACGCAGCGGGCGCCGCTGGCAACCGCCGCGCCGGTCATCGCATCATGCGTCCGGGCGATCGTCACCAGATCGGCCATGCTGAAATCGGTACCGTGCGCCTCCGCAAAATCGCGGCCATATTCGGGCACGATCGCCGCCGACAGCCGCGCGGCCAGCGGCGCCAGCATGGTCGACTTGCCGGTACTTTCCGGCCCGTGCAGGCAGATCACCGGCACCCGCGTCATACCGCTGCGACCTGCGCCGCAGCATCGCGCCGCCAGCCGATCAGCCCCCAGATCGCCAGCGCCAAAAACACCGCATAAAGCAGCATCGTCAGCCACAGCCCCTTGGCGGCATAAAGCCCGATCGACAGGATATCGACCGCGATCCACAACACCCAATTCTCAATCAGCCGGCGCGACATCATGATCTGTGCGGCGACACTCAGAATTGCCGCGCTCGCATCCCACCAGGGAAGCGACGCATCGGTGTAGCGCGAGACCAGGCTGCTCCACGCAACGATCGCCACCGCGCAGCCCGCCGCCCAGCCCAGCCGTGCGCGCCCATCGAGCCGATCGACCAGGACCGTCCCGGCGCTGGCCGACGCCCGCGACCACGCCCACCAGCCATAAAGCTGCACCACGAAGAAAAATGCCTGCAGCAGCGTGTCGCTATAGAGCTTAGCGTCGAAGAACACCCGCCCGTAGAGCACCACCATCACCAGCCCGAAGGGATAGTTCCAGATGCTGCGGCGCACGACCAGCGCCACATTGATGACGCCCAGCACAAAGGCGATCAGCTCAAGCGTCGACACTGGCGCGGGTCAGCCGCCAAGCCGGGCGAGCGTGGGCAGCAGATCGTCATAATGATCGATCACCGCGTCTGCGCCCATCGATTCGACGGGTTCGAGCAGGAAGCCGAAGCTAACGGCGATGCCCGGTATGCCGGCATCTTTCGCAGCCATGATGTCATAGATCGAATCACCGATGAAGGCGGCGCGACCGCCGCCGCAGCGCGCGATCATCTCGTTGATCGGTGCCGCGGATGGCTTGGCATTGCCCTTCCCCAGCGTATCGCCGCCGATCACCGTCACGAACCGATCGAGCAGCTCCAGATCGCCGAGCAGCGACACCGCCAGCGATTCGAACTTGTTGGTGACGACCGCCGTCTTCACGCCGAGCGCATCCAGGGCATCGAGCGCTGCCAGCGCGCCATCGAACGGGCGGCTCTCTACCGATAGATTGGCGGCGTAATAGGCCAGCATCCTTTTGTAGAGCGGCTTGAAATCATCGGGCGCGCAGCCACCGCTCGCCTCCAGCCCCAGCGCTAGCATATGCTTTGCACCGCCCCCGATCATCGTCTTGATCTCGTCGACCCGCAGCAAAGGCCGCCCGGCATGATCGAGCGCGTGGTTGACCGCGTTGAGCAAATCGCCGCTGGTGTCGAGCAGCGTGCCGTCGAGATCAAAGCCAACAATGGCAAAGGGGCATTGGCGGTGAGAGAAACTATCTGCGCTCATCGGCCCCGCGTGCCAGCATCGCTATGGAATTGGCAAGCAGATCATGGCAGGGGCGGCATCTGAGGGAGCCCAATGACCCAGCGACCAATCGCCGCGATCATCCTTGCCGCTGGCAAGGGCACGCGCATGAAATCCGATCTCCACAAGGTGCTGCACCCGATTGCCGGTCGGCCGATGCTGGTCCACCTGATCGACAGCGCCGCCGGGCTCGCACCCGAGCGCGTGGTCGTCGTGACCGGTGCCGGTCGCGAGCAGGTCGAGGCGGCGGTGGCGGATCTGGGCGTGGCGATCGCGCTGCAGGCCGAGCAAAAGGGCACCGGCCATGCCGTCATGGAAGCCCGCGAAGCGCTGGCCGGTTTTGCGGGCGATGTGCTGATCCTTTATGGCGACGTGCCGCTGGTCAGCACGGCGACGATGCAGCGCATGATCGCACGGCTCCGTGCGCCCGATGCCCCCGCCGTCGTGGTGCTCGGCTTCCGGCCCGACGACACCGCCGCTTATGGCCGGGTGATCGCCGACGACACCGGCCGTATCCTCAAAATGGTCGAGCACAAGGACGCCACCCCTGACGAGCGCGCCGAACGGCTGTGCAACAGCGGCCTGATGGCCGCGCGCAGCGACCGGTTGTTCGCGTTGCTCGATCAGGTCGGCTGCGCCAATGCGGCGGGCGAATATTATCTGGTCGATATCGTGAACATCGCCGCCGCTGCGGGCCTGGCCTCCGCCGTGATCGAAACCGCGGCCTGGGAAGTCGCGGGAGTCAACAGCCGCGCCGAACTGGCCGCTGTCGACGGCTATTGGCAGGCCGGCCGCCGCAGCCGGGCAATGGCCGAGGGCGCATCGCTGATCGCGCCCGAAACCGTGTGGTTCGCCTTTGATACCCAGATCGGCCGCGATGTGGTGATCGAGCCCAATGTGTTTTTCGGCCCCGGCGTGCGCGTTGCCGACCGCGCGATCATCCACGCCTTCAGCCATATCGAGGGCGCGACGATCGGTGCCGGCGCTGAAATCGGCCCGTTTGCGCGGCTGCGCCCCGGTTCGGTGATGGGCGAAAAATCGAAGATCGGCAATTTCGTCGAAATGAAGAAGACCGTGCTGGGCGCGGGGGCCAAGGCAAGCCACCTCACTTATCTGGGCGATACCATTGTCGGTGCCGGTGCCAATATCGGCGCGGGCACGATCACCTGCAATTATGACGGCTTTTTCAAATATAGGACCGAAATCGGCGCGGGAGCCTTTATCGGCTCGAACAGCGCGCTGGTGGCCCCGGTCTCGATCGGTGACGGCGCGATCATCGGCGCGGGATCGGTGATTACGGGCAATGTTGACGCTGATGCGCTCGCCATTGCGCGCGGCAAGCAGGAAGCCCGCCCCGGCTGGGCGGCCCGCTTCCGCGCGATCATGTCGGCACGCAAGAACAAGCCATAGCGGCGGGCGGCGATGATCCCGGTCCTCATCGGCCAATCTTGACCTGATATCATGATATGATATCATTATCGCATGCGGACATTGGTTGATATTCCCATCGACGACATCGAATGGCTTGACCGCCGCGCGGCCGCGCAGGGCAAATCGCGGACGGCGATCGTGCGCGAAGCGGTAGCGACCTATCGCGCCGAGATCGGGCGGGACTGGATCGCGCGCGGCGCGGGCTATTGGAAGGATCGAACCGATATTGGCGATCCGATCGCGTATCAGCGGGCAATGCGCACAGACCGGTCGATCGACTGACCGACAGTGGCGTATCCCTTTTTCGACACCAATATCATCATCGACTGGCTGTTCGCCCGTCCCCAGGCGGTCAATGAATTGTCGCTTTACGGCCGCCACCGGATCAGCCGCATCGTCTGGACCGAGATTCTTGCTGGCGAGCCGATCGAATCGCGCGAGCATGTTCGACAGCTCATCGCGCCCTTCGAGATCATCGAGCTTGACGGCCGCATTGCAGCGGCAGCGGCCGAATTACGCTATCGCCGTCGAATGAAGTTGCTCGACGCGATGATTCTCGCCACGGCACAGGTCGGCGGCGGCGTCTTGATTACGCGCAATGCGAAGGATTTTCCGGCCGACTTGCCCGGGATCCGGGTTCCCTACACGATCTAGCGAAAGATCAATTATGTGCGGTATCGTTGGAATTCTGGGGCACGGCCCCGTTGCGGACCGGCTGCTCGACGGGCTCAAGCGGCTCGAATATCGCGGCTATGACTCAGCCGGCATGTGCACCGTCCATGACGGGGTGTTTGATCGCCGCCGCGCCAAGGGCAAGCTGGTCAACCTCGCCACCCGGCTGGCCGAGGAGCCGCTGCCGGGCAATGGCGGCATCGCCCATACCCGCTGGGCCACCCATGGCGCGCCGACCGAAGACAATGCCCATCCCCATATCGTCGACGACGTGGTGCTGGTGCACAACGGCATCATCGAGAATTTCAAGCCGCTGCGCGAAGAGCTGATCGCCGATGGCCGCCAATTCCTGAGCCAGACCGACACCGAAGTCGTCGCGCACCTGATCGCGCGGGAAATCGAACGCGGCGTGGCACCGCGCGAGGCCGTCGCCAATGTTTTGCCGCGGCTGCACGGTGCCTTTGCGCTCGGCGTGATGTTCAAATCCGAACCCGATCTGTTGATTGGCGCGCGGCTCGGCGCGCCACTGACCGTCGGTTATGGCGATGGCGAGAATTATCTCGGCTCGGACGCGCTGGCGCTTGCACCGCTCACCCAGCGCATCGCCTATCTCGAGGAAGGCGATTGGGTGGTGATCACCCGCGCCAAGGTCGAAGTGTTCGATCGCGCGAACAACCCCGTCACCCGCCCGATTGTCAATTCAGGCGCCTCGGGCCAGCTGATCGACAAGGGCAATTACCGCCACTTCATGCTCAAGGAAATTTACGAGCAGCCCGTCGTCGTCGCGCAGACGCTGCGCAGCTATTTGCGGCCTGTGGAAGAGCAAGTCGCGCTGCCCGACATGGAGTTCGATCTCGCCAAGATCAACCGCGTGGCGATCGTCGCGTGCGGCACCGCCAGCTATGTCGGCATGATCGGCAAATATTGGATCGAGCAGTTCGCACGGGTGCCGGTCGAGGCCGATGTCGCCAGCGAATTCCGCTACCGCGATCCCGTACTCACCCCCGACATGCTGGGCATCGTCATCTCGCAATCCGGCGAGACGGCCGATACGCTGGCGGCGCTGCGCCACATGAAATCGGCGGGGCTGACGACGGCGGGCATCATCAACGTGCCGACCAGTTCGATGGCGCGCGAGGTCGATCTGCTGCTCTCCACCCATGCCGGCCCGGAGATCGGCGTTGCCTCGACCAAGGCGTTCACGTGCCAGCTGGCGGTGATGGCCGCGCTTGCCATCAATCTCGCGCGGGCCAAGGGGCTGCTGACCGAAGACCTGGAGCATGAAATCGTCCGCCATCTGCGCGAAGTGCCCGCGGCGATGAACCAGGCGCTCGCCCATGACGAAGAGATCGAGGCGATGGCCCCCAAGATCGCAGCGGCGCGCGACGTACTCTATCTGGGGCGCGGGCCGGAATATCCGATGGCGCTGGAGGGCGCGCTGAAGCTGAAGGAAATCAGCTATATCCACGCCGAAGGCTATGCGAGCGGCGAAATGAAGCACGGGCCGATTGCGCTGATCGACGATAGCGTGCCGCTGATCGTGCTGGCGCCGTCAGGCCCGTTGTTCGACAAGACCGTGAGCAACATGCAGGAAGCGCAGGCGCGCGGCGCGCAGGTGGTGCTGATCTCCGATGCGGACGGCATCGCGCAGGCGGGCGAAAACACGCTGGCGACGATCGAGATGCCCAAGGTCCACCCGCTGATCGCGCCGCTGGTCTATGCCGTGCCGATCCAGTTGCTGGCCTATCATGTGGCGGTGTTCAAAGGCACCGATGTCGATCAGCCACGCAATCTGGCGAAGAGCGTGACGGTGGAGTGAGCAGGGTATTGCGCAACAGGTGCAGGCGCCGATCTCAAATCATCATTGTTTGTCTATAATTCCTCCAAATCATCGTCCTTCTTGCCGTATTTTTCCTTCATCGATTGACTTATCTTATCCATTTCTTCGATCGTTGGTAACGTCAATTGACTTAATTCGAATTTAAAATGACTCAAACGTAGCAACTCTTCGTCGAC
>NCGD01000043.1 GCA_002281535.1 Sphingomonas sp. 28-63-12 | reverse complement strand
GACCGCCAGCGCGCCCCGGGCCGCCCGGTCCGCCGCCCTGCCCGAACACGCCGCCGCGCGGCGGGGTCAGCCCGGCAAAAGGATTGGGGCCTTTGCCCGCGCGAAACGCCTCAAGCTCCTTCTGGATTTTGGATTTGATCGGCTGCGAGAAATTGAACCCAACGCGCAGTTCCGACCGGCTCGTCTGCGCAAAATTGATGGGGCGCTGGTCGATCCGCAGCAGTCGTCCGGTGCTGTCGCGCTGGAATCGATCGGGAAAAGCGGCCTGGATTGCCGCGGTCGTGCTCGGGAAGCTCGCCGTCGGGCTGTCGGTGCGCGTCTCCACATAACTGGCAGTGAAACTCAAATCCGATTTGTCGAAGGGCTTCAGCGTCAGGCCAAGCCGCTTCACCAGCCGATTGTCGCGCTGCAGCCCGGGATTGCCCCCCGATATCACCGTTACCAGCGCATTTTCGCCGCGCACATAATCGAACACGACCGCATTGGGGGTGGTGATCTGCGGATTGCCGAGTTGTTGCGGGCTCGGCGCCTCATCCTGTTGGGTGACCGAAGCGATGATTCGGATCGGCTCGATTGGTGACCAGTTGAGTCCATAGCCCAGCGTGCGCAACGTGCCGAAGTCCGACAGATGATCATAGGCGATGTTGAAATTGGCTGAGAGATTGCCGATCGGCGCCAGAAAATCCTTTGACCGGCTGGTCAGCGGCACATCGATATTGGCCTGGCCGTTGACGATATTGCGCGAGACTTGCCCGGTCTGCGCTACGCCGCCACGAAAGGAACGGCTCGAAAAATCAGTCACATCGCCACCCGCCCGGAAACTGGCCGATACTACGCCCGCCGGCAAGGCGAGCAGGCTGCCATTGATCAGCGCATCAAGCTCGCCGTGATTGGACGTCGAATAGGCCCGGGTGGCGGGCAGCACGTCGAACGCCGCCGGGGTCAGCGGCCCGAATGGGTTTGCGGTTGGATCATTGGCACGCAGTCTTGCCTGGAAAGCACTCGTATCAAAGCCGGCATCGGTAAAGGTCTTGCTGTCGGCACGATCATAATTGCTGATCACCGACCACTGCCATTTGCCCACATTACCGTTGAGCGTCAGTCCGAGATGCGCACTTGTCGATGAACTGCGCTGGCCGAGCGGCGCAAAGCCGTCGAGCAAGGCGCGATCCACCACCACATCGCGCGAAAAGGGCGAAAAAGGGTTGCCTGCCGGCAGGGTGAGCGCGACGCCGGGCAACCCGAACTGGCCCCGGCTGTCATCCGCGCCAAGCTGCACCGACCCGGTGGCACCGACATCGCCAAAGATCGTCGTCGAATAGACGCCGCTGATCGCCAGGGTGCGCGCGGCGGGCCGCAGCGTTCGATAGGGCGTCGGATCGGTCACATTGCCGATATTGGCAGTCGCCGCAAAATCATTGAGTGTCGCCGGCCGAGACGCCACGCCAGCGGGCACACCGGCCACCGTAACGGGCGAGCCGGCCAGCGCACTCAGGGCCGGATCAATCTCACCGCCGCCCACGCCGGTGACATTGCCACCCAGCGCAAACCGACTGGGCTGGAAGCGAATGTCGCGCTCCGCCTCGGTCAATGCCGATCGCTCCTGATAATCGACGTGCAGGCTGACACGCCCGGCCTTGTTGATCTTGAGGAGATCGAACGTGCCTTCCGGCGTTGCGGTACCGCCTGCCGTGGCAAAGCGGCTCTCCAATTCGGTGGTTACCGCCCGAAATCGCGGGCGAAGCACGAAATTGACGACGCGCTGATCGGCGCGATAGCCATATTTCTGCGCGACCTCCTCGGGCAGGATGTCCACGCGCAAAATGGCTTCAGTCGGCAGATCGCGAATTTCGGCGAATCCCGAAATCCGCTTGCCGTTGAGCAAGACGACCGGCGCGCCACCGCTGCCGCGGCCACTGCGCGTTTGCGGGGCCAGCTCGGCGAGCAGATCGGCAACCGAGCTCACGCCAAAGGATCGGATATCGGCCGGGGTGTATTGCTGATCGGGCGGGATATCACCGATCACCGCGCCCGGCAGCCGCGCACCACGCACGACGATATCGGCGTCGCCCCCTTCAACGTCTTCGGCCAGCGGCGGTGGCGTACGGGCAGTTGACGGCGCGATGGGATTCGTGGCGGGGGTCGTCTGCGCGGAGATCGCAACGGGACTGGTCGTCAGGAAAAAGAGAAGGCCAATTCGGGTGTTACGCATAACGTCCATTCGTCAAAGGCCGTCACAAGGGCGGCAAACACAGATCGACCGCCAGCTATCAGCCATATGTCGCAAAACTGTGCCGATATCGCTGTGCAAAGCTATTTTTTGTCATTGGTCTAACAGGGTTGTTGTGCGGCGCAGCATCGGCCACAAGATGCCAAAGGGCGGTATTGCAATTGGGCAAAATTTTCGATCTGGGACCAGTCATGCCAAAAACGGCAGTCCATCCGTATCGGGTGGTGGCGATGAACAATCTTAGGCCGGCAGGCCGCAATCAGGGCGGATAATGCTGGCAGCTTTTTCATCGAACCAATTCGCGTGGCTGGCGCCTGTGACGGCGGCTGGTCTGTTGCTCGCCGGGTGCAACAACGACGCGCAGATCAAGGATGGCAAGGGCGCAAAGGGCGGCACGCCCGAAGTCGGCTATGTCGTCGTCCAGCCTGGCGCGATACCGCTGATTGCCGATCTCGCCGGCCGGACCAGCGCCTATCAAACCTCCGAGGTGCGGCCGCAAATATCGGGCCTCATCCAGCGCCGTTTGTTTACCGAGGGTTCCTATGTCCGTGCCGGACAGACACTCTACCAGATCGACGCCCGGCTGTACCGGGCGGCCGGCGATGAGGCGCGCGCAAACCTGCTCAGCGCGCAGGCCAGCGCAGAGGCTGCGCGAACCAAAGCCGAACGCTATAAGCCGCTTGCCGAAATGCAGGCGGTGAGCGCGCAGGATTATACCGATGCGCTCGCCCAGGCGCGCCAGGCCCAGGCCAGCATCGCCCAGTCGCGCGCCCGTCTGGCGACCGCGCGTGTCAATCTGCGCTTCACCAACGTTCCCGCCCCGATCAGCGGCCGCATCGGCCGCTCGCTGTTTACCCAGGGCGCACTGGTCACCACTAATCAGGCCGACCCGCTGGCGGTGATCCAGATGCTCGATCCGATCTATGTCGACATCAAGCAATCGAGTGCAGATCTGCTGCGGCTGCGCAAGGGTCTGGCCCAAGGCGATGCGCTGCCGGGCAAGGCCGCGGTGACGCTGAAGCTCGAGGATGGCAGCGATTACGGCTATACCGGCACGGTCGAATTTACCGAAGTGACGGTCGACGAAACCACCGGCACGGTTACCTTGCGGGCGCGTTTCCCCAATCCGCAAAACCTGCTGCTGCCGGGGATGTTCGTGCGTGCGCAATTCGCCCAATCGGTGTCGACCAATGCGTTTCTCGTTCCGCAAGCCGGGCTGGCGCGCGATCCGCGCGGCAACGCAACGGTGCTGCTGGTCGGCCCGGGTAACAAGGTGATCAAACGCCCTGTCACCGCCGATCGGACCCAGGGGCCGAACTGGGTCGTTTCCGCCGGGCTCGTTGCCGGCGACAAGGTGATTACCGAGGGGACGGCCCGCGCCAAGCCCGGCGCCAAGGTGAAGCCAGTGCCGGCTGGATCGCCGCAGCGCATCGCCGCCCCCAAGGACGGCGACGCCACCGCCCCAAAGCCGCGCTGATCGCCCGGTGATCTCCCGCATTTTCATCGACCGGCCGATTTTCGCCTGGGTCATCGCGATCATCATCATGCTGGCCGGTGTGGGGGCGATTCTGACCCTGCCAATCGAGCAATATCCCGATGTCGCACCGCCACAGGTCAATATCCGGGCCAATTACCCGGGTGCCTCGGCGGAAACACTCGAAAACAGCGTCACCCAGATCATCGAGCAACAGCTGACCGGGATCGACGGGCTGCTCTATTTCAGCGCAAGCTCAAGCTCGCGCGGCCAGGTGAATATTTCGGCCACTTTCGAAAAGGGCGTGAACCCGGATATCGCGCAGGTCCAGGTGCAGAACAAGGTGCAGCAGGCCATTCCGCGCCTGCCCCAGCAGGTCCAGCAACAGGGCCTCAGTGTTACCAAGTCCAACCCTGATTTTCTGATGATCTTCGCGATCTACGACACAACGGACAAGGCGACCAATCAGGACGTGTCCGACTATCTCGTCTCCAACCTGCAGGATCCGATCGCGCGTCTGCCCGGGGTTGGCGACACCAATGTGTTCGGCGCGCAATATGCGATGCGGATCTGGCTCAACCCCACCAGGCTAACCGCCTATGCGCTGGTGCCAGGCGACATCATTGCGGCGATCCAGGCGCAGAATACCGAAGTCGCCGCCGGCGAAATTGGTGGCCAGCCGATGCCCGATGCGCAAATGCTCAATGCCACCGTCAAGGCGCAATCACGGCTGAGCACACCGCAGCAATTCGCCGACATCATCGTCAAGTCAGGGCGCGACGGATCGATCGTCAAGCTGTCTGACGTCGCCCGGGTCGAGCTGGGGGCGGAGAATTATACGACGCGCAGCCGCACCAATGGCCATCCCGGGGCCGGCTTTGCGGTCTCGCTCGCCCCCGGCGCCGATGCGCTGTCGACGGCCGAATTGGTCAAGGCCAAGGTCGCCGAATTGACCCGCAGTCTGCCCCCCGGCTTCGCCGTTACCTATCCGTCGGACAGCACATTGTTCATCAAATTGTCAGTCGACGAAGTCGTCAAGACGTTGATCGAGGCGATCATTCTGGTCGTGATCGTGATGTTCGTCTTCCTCCAGAACTGGCGGGCGACACTGATTCCCACGATCGCGGTGCCGGTGGTTCTACTTGGGACCTTCGCGGTGTTCGCGGCGGTCGGTTTTTCGATCAACACCCTCACCCTGTTCGGGCTGGTGCTCGCCATCGGTCTGCTCGTCGACGACGCGATTGTCGTCGTCGAAAATGTCGAGCGGCTGATGGACGAAGACCCCGAACTGTCCCCGCGCGACGCAACGATCAAGTCGATGGACGAGATTACCGTCGCGCTGATCGCGATTGCGCTCGTCCTGTCGGCGGTGTTCCTGCCGATGGCCTTTTTCGGCGGATCGACCGGCGTCATCTATCGACAATTCTCGATCACGATCATCTCGGCGATGGTCCTGTCGGTGGTCGTCGCACTGGTGCTGACCCCTGCCCTGACCGCAACATTGCTGCGCCGACGCGCCGACGACAAGCAGGACAGCTGGGCCGCGCAGCGCACGGCTCGCGCCCGCGCCTGGTTCAACACCGGGTTCGAACGGATGATCGATCGCTACGCCGGCAGCATCGAGAAGGTCGTCGATCGCAAATTCCTTTTCCTGCTGATCTATGCCGGTGTCATCGCACTGCTGATCCTGCTTTTCGCCCGCTTGCCGACGGGCTTTCTCCCCAATGAGGATCAGGGCGGCGCACGCGTCCAGTTCACCTTGCCGCCGGGGGCGACCCAGCCGCGCACCATCGCTGTCCAAAAAGCGATTGAGCATTATTTCCTGACGGAGGAAGCGGCCAATGTGAAGGCGCTATTGACAGTAAGCGGCGGCGGTGGCGGCGGTGCCGCCGGCCAGAATGAAGGTCGTGGCTTCATCGCCTTCAAGGACTGGGGCGAACGGCCGGGCAAGGACCGGTCCGCCGATGCGATCACCGCGCGCGCCGCCAAAGCATTTGCCGGTTTTCGTGACGCGCGCGTCAATGTCCTCGTCCCCGGCGCGATCCGGGGACTTGGCCAGTCGAGTGGCTTCACACTCGAACTGCTCAACAGCGGCGGCCTGTCACGCGCGGCATTCAAGGCAGCACGCGACAAGCTGTTTGCTGAAGCCGATGCCGATCCGGTGCTCGCCCAGCTGCGACTGACCGATCTCGAGGATCAACCGACGTTGAACGTCAATCTCGACCAGCAGAAGCTGCAGGTGCTGGGCCTGAGCCAGACCGAGGTCAATACGACGCTCGCGACGGCCTGGGGCGGACGCTATGTGAATGATTTCACCGATCGCGGCCGGGTGAAGCGCGTCTATGTACAGGGCGACGCGCCTTATCGTTCGGCGCCGGAGGATCTGTCGCAATGGCAAGTGCGCGCCGCCGACGGGTCGATGACGCCGTTTTCGTCCTTCGCGCGTACGAGCTGGTCGGCAGCACCCCCGACGCTGGCGCGATTCATGGGTGTGTCTTCCTATGAATTTTCGGGCCAGGCCGCGCCGGGCAAGAGCTCGGGTCAGGCGATGGACCGGATGGAGCAGCTCGCCGCCAATTACCCCGGCACCAGCATCGCCTGGAGCGGCCTTTCCTATCAGGAACGGCTGACATCGGGGCAGGCGCCCTTGCTCTATGGCCTGTCGCTGCTGGTCGTGTTCCTGTGCCTGGCAGCACTGTATGAAAGCTGGACGATCCCGGTCGCGGTGTTGCTGATCATTCCGCTCGGGCTGGTCGGCGCGGTATTCTTCGTCACGTTGCGCGGCCTCCAGAATGACGTCTATCTCCAGATCGGGCTGCTGACGACGATGGGGCTGGCCGCCAAGAACGCGATCCTGATGATCGAATTTGCCGAACAAGCCGAAAAGCAGGGCAAGCGGGTGATCGTCGCCGCGATCGAAGCCGCCCGGCTGCGGCTGCGACCGATCCTGATGACCAGCCTGGCGTTCATCTTCGGCGTGCTGCCACTGGCGACATCGACCGGCGCCGGCGCCAATAGCCGGATTGCAATCGGCACTTCGGTCATTGGCGGCATGCTGACCGCAACAGTGCTGGCGGTGTTCTACATCCCCCTGTTCTTCGTCCTCGTCCGCCGCACAACCCGTGACACGATGAAGCGGCTGCATCACGAGCCGCGCACCCCGCCAACGGTGACCGGGATATGAGCCGTCGCACGATCATGATCGCGCTGCTGCTGCCGCTCGGCGCCTGTTCGATGGTCCCGGCCTATGTGCGGCCAGCGCCCCCTATCCCGACCACTTTGCCTACCACCCGCGAAGAAGCGGCGCTGCCAAGCCTGAATTACCGCGACATTTTTCGCGACGAGCGGCTGCAAAAGGTGATCGAGCAGGCGCTCGCCAATAATCGCGATCTGCGCGTTGCCGCGGCCAATATCGCTGCGGCGCGCGCGCAATATCGCATCGTCGCTGCCGCTGAGCTGCCGTCGGTGGGCGGATCGATTACCGCGACAGAGTCGGACAGCGGCACCGGGCGCACCAATGTCGGCGGATCACCGGTGTCGGGCGGTGCGCGCACCAATTATGCGATCAACGCGACCGTCTCCGCGTTTGAGATCGATCTGTTCGGGCGGGTGCGCGCGCTGAGTGAAGCACAGCAGGACCGCTATTTCGCAACCGAAGCCGGCGCCCATGCCATCCGACTGACGCTGATCGGCGATATCGCGACAAGCTGGCTGAAATACGCCGCCGACAACAGCTTGTTACAGATCGCGCAGGACACCGCCGACAATGCCATGCGCAGCGTCGCCCTGACGAAGGCGCGGCTGGATGGCGGCATTGCCCCGCGCACCGATCTGGCACAGGCCCAGACAGTCCTGGCGACCGCCCAATCCGACCTTGCTGTGCAGCAGACCGCCCTCGCTCAGGATTCGAATGCGCTGACCCTGCTGGTCGGCGCGCGGTTCGATCCCGCCCTTCTGCCCGAATCGATCGCGATCGCCGGTCCAACCGTGGCAGAGCTGCCTGCCGGTCTCGATTCGGGCATCCTGCTGCGCCGTCCCGATGTCGTGCAAGCCGAATATCAGCTGCGCGCTGCCAATGCCCAGGTCGGCGCGGCACGGGCGGCGCTGTTCCCGCGCCTGTCGCTGACGACGGTGGCGGGGCTGGCGAGCAATGGCCTGTCGCGGCTGTTCACGGCCAACGCCTTCAACTATTCGGCCGCGCCGAGCATCAGCTACCCGATCTTCTCGGGCGGCGTGGGCAAGGCGGCGGTAAGACAGGCGCGCGCGCAGTTCGACGCGGCGGTCGCGACCTATGAGAAGACGATCCAGACAGCGTTTCGTGAAGTGGCAGACGCCCTGGCAAGGCGGGCGACAATTGGCGCGCAGGCAAGCGCGCAGATGCAGCTTGTCGCGGCATCATCGGATAATTTCCGCCTGTCGGACGCGCGTTATCGCGGCGGGATCGACAGCTTCCTGCAGAGCCTGGATGCGCAACGTTCGCTCTATTCGGCGCGGCGGTCGCTGGTGGCGACGCAGCTAACCTCGGCAACGAACCTCGTCACGCTGTACCGCACACTGGGCGGCGATGCGCTGATCGAAACGGATGCCAAGGGGCCGGTCCCGGTGGGCGCGCCTAGTGAAAATCCCGCGACTTCGGAATGATCCGTACATTGCGAGGGTGGCTGCCCCTGGGTTCAACATTTCGAGGGGTATTGCCGCGCGGGTGCTGAGGATGATCGAACTCGTCGGCGCGTGACCGTTCGGTCGGGGTTTCGCCGCGCTCTGACAGCGTGTCGAGCATCGCGGTGCGGTCGATGATCCGGTGCGCCATCAAATGCACCACGCCTTCGACGCTGCGCTGCAATTGCCCTTCGACCAGCATCAGCCGCGATGCCATTACCTGACGCCTGAAAATCTCGAACTGCCGCGCCCAGAGCACGACATTGGTGACGCCGGTTTCGTCCTCAATCGTAATGAAGATCGCGTTGCCCTTGCCTGGTCGTTGGCGAACCAACACGATGCCGGCGGTTCGCACACGGGCATCGTTTCTGGCGGCGCTCGTCTCTGCACAGCTCAATATGCCCTCGGCGCGCAGCTCATCGCGAAGGAACGCCATCGGATGAGCCTTCAGCGACAGTCGCGTCATCTGGTAATCGGCGACGACATGCTCTGCAGGCGACATGAGCGGGAGCGCGCTGTCCTGCTCCTCGCCCAGCTCACGCGCGCGGGCGGCGGCGAACAGCGGCAATTCGCCAGTTGGGGTACGCCGCACCTCCCACAAAGCCTCGCGCCGGTCGAGCGCGATCGAGCGGAACGCATCGGCATCGGCGAGCAACCGCAACGCGCGTTGTGGGAGATGCGCGCGGCGGGCGAGGTCCTCGATCGAGCTGAAGGGAGCGGCGGCGCGGGCGCGGACGATGTCTTCGGCCCATTCCTGCCGGAAGCCGGTGATCTGGCGGTATCCGAGGCGGAGCGCATGGGGGTGGAGACGCGCCCCCTCGAGTGGCTCCAATCCATTTTCCCACCCGCTCGCCGCAACATCGATCCCGCGCACCTCCACCCCATGCTCGCGCGCATCACGGACGATCTGCGCCGGTGCATAAAACCCCATCGGTTGCGAATTGAGCAGCCCGCAGGCGAACACCGCCGGATGGTGGCATTTGATCCAGGACGACACATAGACCAGCCGCGCGAACGCCAGCGCATGGCTTTCGGGAAAGCCATAGCTGCCGAATCCTTTGATCTGCTCGAAGCAGCGCCGCGCGAAATCCGCCTCGTAACCGCGCGCAACCATGCCGCCGACCATTTTCTCCTCGAAATCCTCCATGCCCCCAACATGGCGAAAGGTCGCCATCGCCTTACGCAGCCGGTTGGCCTCGTCGGGGGTGAATTTGGCGGCGACGATCGCCAGCTTCATTGCCTGTTCCTGAAACAGCGGCACGCCGAATGTCTTGCCGAGCAGGTCGCGCAGTTCATTGGCCGGGCCATGTTCAGGGCTCGGTGAAGGGTACTCGACCTTCTCGCGCCCCGCCCGCCGCCGCAGATAGGGATGCACCATATCGCCCTGGATCGGCCCCGGCCGCACGATCGCGACCTGGATCACGAGATCGTACAACTCGCGCGGTTTCAGCCTTGGCAGCATGTTGATCTGCGCGCGGCTTTCGACCTGGAACACGCCAATGCTGTCGCCCTTGCAGAGCATATCGTACACCGCCGGATCGTCGGCCGGGATGCTGTCGAGCTGATGATCGGCAAGCCCCTCGGCGCGCAGCAGCTCGAAGCTTTTCTGGATGCAGGTCAGCATGCCGAGCGCCAGCACATCGACCTTCATCAGCCCGAGCGCGTCGATATCGTCCTTGTCCCATTCGATGAAGGTGCGGTCGGCCATCGCCGCATTGTGGATCGGCACCAGCTCGTCGAGCCGCCCCTCAGTCAACACGAACCCACCGACATGCTGCGACAGATGGCGGGGGAAATGCAGCAGTTGATCGACCAGCGATTTCAGCCGCAGCATCGCCGGATCGTCGAGGCTGAAGCCGGTTTCGGCAAAGCGCTTTTCCTCCATCGCACTGGCATAGCTGCCCCAAACGGTGCTGCTGATCCGCGTCGTCACATCCTCGGTAAAGCCCAGCACCTTGCCGACCTCGCGCACCGCGCTGCGCGGGCGGTAATGGATGACGGTCGCGGCTATCCCGGCACGGTCGCGGCCGTAGCGCGCATAGATATGCTGCATCACCTCCTCGCGGCGTTCATGCTCGAAATCGACATCGATATCGGGTGGCTCGTCACGCTCCGACGACACGAATCGCGAGAAGAGCAGATCATATTTCATCGGATCGACCGAGGTGATGCCGAGCAGGAAGCACACGACCGAATTGGCCGCCGAGCCGCGCCCCTGGCACAGGATCGGCGGATCGACCGAGCGGGCGAACTTCACCATTTCGTACACGGTCAGGAAATAATAGGCGTAGTTGCGCTCGCGGATCAGGTCGAACTCTTCGTAGAGCAGGCGGCAGAGCTTCCCAGGCAGCGCGCCGGGATAGCGGGCCTGTGCGGCGATCAGGACGATGTGCTGCAGCCATGATTGCGCGGTCCAGCCATCGGGGACGGGCTCGTGCGGATATTCGTAGCGGAGCTGGTCAAGCGAGAAATGGATCTGGCTGATGAGGTTGACGCTCTCGGCAATCGCGCCTGGATAATCGCGGAACAGCCGGACCATCTCGTCGGGGCTTTTCAGATGGCGCTCGGCATTCGCCTCCAGCAATTTGCCTGCGGCGGCGATCGTTGTCTTGTTGAGGATGCAGCTCAGCACATCGTGCAGCGGCCGCGCATCGGGGTTGGCGTAGAGCGGATCGTTGGTCGCGATCAGGGGCACCCCCAGCCGCGCCGCCAGCGCCGCCCGCCGCGCCAGCATCCGCCGATCGCGACCGCCATAAGGCATCCGCGCCGCGAGCCAGACACGGTCGGGCGCTGCCTTCAGCAACCACCGGAGCCTGTCCACATTTCCGCTTCCCCGGCGCAGGCCGGGGTCCAACGATCGTGGCGCAGCGCTTGCGGCTTCTGGGCCCCAGCCTTCGCCGGGGAAGTCTGAGGGGAACGGAATCGCCACATTCTCCTCTGCGACAAAGCTGGTCTCAGAGAGCACGATCAGCAGCAAATCATCGGCATGGGCGATCAAGTCGCTCAGGCCCAGCAGGCACCCGCCCTTCACGGCACGCCGATTGCCCAGCGTCAGCAACCGGCACAACCGCCCCCAACCATGCCGGGTCGCAGGGTAAGCAACGATATCCGGGGTGCCATCGGCAAACACCAGCCGCGCGCCGACGACGAGGGTGAAATCGAGCCCGGGTGCCTTCTCTATCGCATCGCGCAGCGCGACATGCGCGCGGACGACACCGGCGACGCTGTTGCGATCGGCAATGCCGATGCCGGCCTGACCGAGCGCAATGGCTTCGGCGACCATATCCTCCGGATGCGATGCGCCACGCAGGAAGGAATAATTGGTGGCGGTGACAAGATCGGCAAACATCGCATGCTCACGCGAACAGCCCGTGCATATACCAGCCGGGGTTGATCTTCTCAGCGCCGTAAAGCCCGTGTCGGAAAATCCAGAAGCGCCGCCCGCGCGCATCCTCCACGCGGTAATAATCGCGGGTCAGCCCGGCTCCCAATCCTGAAGGACCACCCGCGCGCTTCCACCATTCCGCCGCGATCCGCTCCGGTCCCTCGAACCGAGTGACCTCGTGCAGCGTCCGCCGCCAGCGAAAGCGGTGCGGCGGGCCATCGGGCACTTCAGCCACCACTTCGATCGACTGGGGTGGATCGAACAAATGAATAGGCCGCAGCGGCGGCTCGCCGATTTCGGGGGCTTGCCACAAAGCAGGCTCGGGCGCGTCGATCGCGGGCAGCGCAAAAACCGCCTGTTCGGGGATATGGGTATCACGCGCGCGCAACCGTCGAAAACGATTGCGTCCGCCGCGCGCGCTCAGCCGATCGATCAGCGCGGCAAGCTCGCCTGCAGCCACCGCCCCGCCCTCAAGCTGCAACTGTGTGGGCGCGAGCGGTTCGAGCACCGGCACCACCAGCCTGATGAGATCGAAACCGAAACCGGGGTCGATCGGATCGTTGAGCGATTCAAGCCGCTCGGCGAACAGCCGCATCACTGCCTTGGAATCGCGAAGCGGCAGGCTGGCCTCAACCGCCAGGTCGCGCACCATCCCATCGCTGCGATAAAGCCGCGCGGCAAAGCGCCGGCCGCCCTTGTGGCGCTCAAGCAATGCCTCCCCGGCCTCGCCCGCCAGTTCGCCCAGCACTGCCAGCGCATAATCGCTCTGCGCGATCGGTTCTGCAAAACGGCGCTCGAACAGCAAGGCGGGTTCGGCGCGGCGCGGCGAAATGCGACTGTCCGACTTGCCGAGCAGCCGCGCCAGCATATCGGTCGTCTCCGCCCCGAAGCGCGCAGCGAGCGGTGCGCTGGGGCGACCCGCCAGATCGCTAATCGTCTTCAGGCCCGCCCGCCTCAGCGCCAGGTCGGTATCGTCATCGCTGCGCAGCGCTGCAATCGGCAACCGCAGCACCGCCGCCTTCTCATCAGTGGCCGGGACGGACTGGAAGCGAGCCAGCGCCTGCGCGGCCTCAGGCGTGCTCGCCAGTGCATGGCGCAACTGCAACCCGGCGCGCGCCGCCCAATGCTCGATCTCCTCGACCAGCCCCGCCTCGCCACCGCCATGCGGGCAGCCAGTGATGTCGAGCGTCAGTGCTGCCTCATCAAGCGCGACCATCGGCGTAAAGCGATCACAGGCATCGGCAAGCCGATCGAGCAACTGCTGATCGGCCACAGGATCATGATCGACAGCCATAAGATCGGGCACGCGCGCCCGGGCATCGGCGAGCGCCAGCCCCAGATGGGTGCGCGCGCCCTCATCCGTCGCCACAATCCGCAACGCGCCGCGCTGCTTCTGCGTGAACACCACGCCGTCAGCCGGTGCTGCGTTCCCCGCCCGTCGCCAGCGGTCCGCCGACAGATAGGGGAACCACAGCGCGAGGAAACGCCGCTTCCCGGAAAACGCCTTGGTCACGATTCCACTCCACTTGCCATGAACGATCGGCACTGCCGCCGCGCTGGCGCAAAAGATTAAGCTCAAACGTCGGATAACCAGGCGCGCTTGCCTCCAGCGGTGCAGCAATTGCCGACGCGACGGACCAGCGCGTCTGTGCGGCACTCGGCCCCGGTTCGGCATCGGCACGCAGCATCAGTGCGGTAACGCCAGAGCCCTGCGCCGCCACCGCCAGCCGCCGGCTCGCCGTTAGATCGAGCACGCGCGGATTTTTCCACAATTCAATCACCGCGACATCGATATCAGGGCAGCGCACCACCTCCCCCGCCACCCGGAGCAGCCCCAACGCGTCATCCATTACCCCCAGGATCACCCGTCCCGGATCGATACCCAGTTCAGCGAGCCCCGGCGCATGCAGGCACCCGCCCCGCGCCTCCGCCGCCTGCTCGCGCAACCAGAAGATCGTCGCGCCGGGCCTTGCCAACTGCACGCAGAGCATCGCGGCAAAGCCAGCCGCGCTGCCACTATCGTCAATCGTCTCGGCGAAAATCTCGTGCAGGCGTGCGCGCATGATCCCGCCGCCGATCGCCGCATCGATCACGGCATGCCCGGTTGGCACCAGCAGCGGCGCATCGCGCGCACGCGCGCGCTCAACGTCTGCGATGCGGGCGCGCAACATCCTGATCGTCTCGGGCGAATCGTGCATTATTGTTCCTGTTATGTTCTAATTCGGCGCAAGCCAATGCCGAGTCAAGCGGCATGCGGCGAAACCTGATCAAACACGCAAAGCCACAATATCAGCGGACAGGAAGTTCATGCCAAAACGATGTCCCGGGATTATCACCGGGAGCGCTGGCTGGGGCGGCAGGGTTCGAACCTGCGAATGGCGGCATCAAAAGCCGCTGCCTTACCACTTGGCGACGCCCCAGCAGAGCGGGTGGCTTTAGGGGCAGATGGTGCGGGTGAAAAGGGGCAAGCGGCGCTTCACGCGTCAAATCGCCATTTTCAGTCGACGCGATCGACCCAGCCGTGCGGATCGGGCGCGGTGCCGCGCTGAATCGCGGTCAGCGCTTGCCCCAGGCTCTTGGTCAATTGACCCGGGCCGCCGCTGCCAATGATGAACTCGGCATCGCCCAGCGTCATCCGGCCGATCGACGTCACCACCGCCGCCGTACCACAGGCGAAGGCCTCGACAAGCCGGCCGCTGACTGCGTCCGCCTGGGCCTGCTCGATCGCATAGGGCGTTTCCTCGATCGTCAGGCCACGATCGCGTGCCAGCGCGATGATCGAATCGCGCGTGATGCCGGCAAGGATCGTTCCCCCCAGGGGCGGCGTGCGCAACGATCCATCATCGAACACGAAGAAGATGTTCATGCCGCCCAGTTCTTCGATCCAGCGGCGCTCGACCGCGTCGAGGAACAGGACCTGGTCATGGCCGCGCCTTGTGGCCTCGGTCTGCGCCACCAGGCTGGCCGCATAATTGCCACCGCATTTCGCCGCCCCGGTGCCGCCGGGCGCAGCGCGGGTAAATTCCTGCGACACCCACAAGGAAACTGCCGGCGCTTCGCCTTTGAAATAGGCGCCGACCGACGAGGCGATCACCGCATAGATATATTCGGTTGAGGGTTTGACGCCCAGAAACACTTCGGTTGCGATCATGAACGGCCGCAAATACAGCGATCCGCCCTCGATCGGCGGGATCCAGTCGCGCTCGACCTTCACCAGTCGACGGACCGATTCGAGAAACAATTCCTCGGGCAGCGGCACCATCGCCATACGCTCGGCCGAGCGGCGGAAACGCCGGGCATTCGCCTCGGGACGGAACAAGGCGGTGCCGCCATCGGGCAGGCGATACGCCTTCATCCCTTCGAAGATTTCCTGCGCATAATGCAACACGCCCGCAGCGGGATCCATCTGAAAGGGCGCGCGCGGGCAAATCTGTGCATCATGCCAGCCCTTCGCCTCGCTATACCGGATCAACGCCATATTATCGGTGAAGACCCGCCCGAACCCTGGGTTTTCCATCATGGCGGCGCGAGCCGCGACCGACGTTGGCGACGGATGCGTGACCTCTACAAAGCCTGTCTGGCCCGGTCGATCGCTGGTCGTCATGTCGAGCATCATCCTCACCGCCTCGTCTTTTCAGGGCTTGACCCCTTTATGGAAGCCGGCAAAGTTGGTCAACATGGCTGCCACACCACCCTCCGCCTCGCCGCTTTTCCTGCGCGAATCTGAAGTCCGCCGCGGCATCGAACTGCTCTATTTCGGCTATAGCAACCTGACACGCGCTGCCGATCAGGGGCTGGCGGCGCAGGGGCTGGGCCGCGCGCATCACCGCGTGCTCTATTTCGTCGCCCGCCAGCCCGATCTGACGGTGAGCCAGCTGCTCGGTCTGTTGGCGATCACCAAGCAGTCGCTTGGCCGCGTGCTGACCGAACTGGCCGATCGCCAGCTGGTCGAGGTCCGTACCGGGGATCGCGACCGCCGCCAGCGGCTGTTGCGGCTGACGCCCGCCGGCCGGGCGCTGGAGGCCGATTTGTTCGATCGGCTGCGCACCAAGCTCTCCGCTGCCTATACCAGCGCCGGGCAAAATGCCGTGGGCGGCTTCTGGTCAGTGCTCGAAGGACTGATTCCGGATGATGACAAGACGCGGCTCGCGGGTCTGAAGGATTAGCGCGCCGCCGCCGCCATCACCGCATTGCGTCTTGTCGCTGCCGCCAGCGTTTCGGTGAGCAGGCCGACCAGCGCGCCATCATGATCGAGGACATTAAGCCCTTCGCGGGTCGATCCGCCCGGGCTCGCCACCCGATCGGCGAGCGTTGCAGGCGGCGCATCGCTGCCGGCGGCCAGCAGCCCAGCCCCCTCAACGGTCGCCAGCGCCAGCCGCGCCGCCTGATCCGCCGGCAGGCCCAGTGCCGCCCCTGCCGCCGCCAGTGCATCGATGAAGCGATAGACAAAGCCCGGGCCACTACCGGCAAGCGCGGTCACCGCATCGAACAACGCGGCATCGACCCATTCGACCAGCCCAAGCGGGGCCATCAGCGCGGCGACGCCATCGCGGGTCGCGTCGCTGGCATGATCGCTGTGGAGCGCCACCACACCCTTGCCGATACCGACCGGCAAATTGGGCATCGCCCGCACGATCGCGCCCACGCTGAAGCGGCGCGCCAGCGCAGCCTCTTCGACGCCGGCCAGAATCGAGAGCAAGATCGGCGCGCCATCGAGCCGCGCCGCCCAGGGCGCGGCAATGTCGTCAAGTTGTTGCGGCTTCGTTGCCAGCATTACCAGATCGGGAAGTGGCCCATCGGGCAGTGACCGCGCCTGGCGCACGCCCGCGGGCAAATCGCGATCGGTACGGTTGACGATATCGACCTGGTCGGCGACAATCGCCCCGCTCGCGATCCACTGGCGGAGCATTGCCCCGCCCATATTGCCGCAGCCGATCAGCCAGAGCCGCTGCGGCGTCACGCCTCGCCCTGGGTCTCGGTCAGCGCGGCGGCCAAGGCTTCCTTCGGGGTCTTGCCGCCCCACATCACGAACTGGAACACCGGATAGAAGCGCTCGCATTCGTCGATTGCCGATTCGATCAGCAATTCTGCCGCGGCCAACGACAAGGTGCCGCCATCATCGGCATCGATCAGCGCGGCATGCCGATAAAGCAGTATCCCGCTCGACGACCAAAGCTCGAAATGGCCGACCCATAGCTGCTCGTTGACCAGCCCCATCGCTTCATAGACCGCGCTGCGCCGTTCGTCGGTAACACGGATGTCGGGGAAGGCCAGGAATTGCAGAACGCTGTCTTCCTCACGCCACAGCGCGCGCAGCTCATATTCGGTCCAGCTGCCCTTCACATGCGCGACGACCTCGTCGTCCTGGCGCTCATGCGTCCAGCTATGCGCAGCGAAATAGCTTTCCAGCATGTCGATCGGCGCTGCATCATCGCGCTCGTCATCGGCTTCGTTAAGCGTCACTCAGTCAATCCTTGCCAACCCACTTGTCGCCTGACCATGCGTGCCAACATGGCCGTGGATCGGCAAGGCTGGGTGCCCGCCGCTTGCCAGAAACCTGTGGACAACAATGCGCCCGGCAATCAGGCGGCGCCCGACGTCTTCTTGCCCTTGGCGGGTGCTGCAGCCGGTGCCGCCGCCTCGAGCTTGTCAAGCCGTGCGCGCAGCGCATCGGCGTCGTCACGCGCCGCCGCCGCCATTGCCTTGACCGCCTCAAACTCATCGCGCGAGACGAATTCGAGCCCGCCGATCCATTCCTTGGCGCGGGCGCGCGCACTCTGCTCAGCCTCGCGGCCCATGCCGGCGAGCGTGCCGGCAGCGCCATTCATGAATTTGGCGAAGTCATCAAACAGGCGGTTTTCGGATTGCATGGTGAATTTCCCGAGTCGTTCAGAACGTTATCGAATGATTTGGGTGCTCGTTGCCGATGGCACAAGGGTTTCAGCGTTGGGATTGAGCGCGCCGACCATATAGGTGAGGTAACCGGCAAAGACGATCCAGGCCAGATAGGGCAGCATTAACAGCGCTGCGCCCGCCCTGATCCGGCTAAATGCGATCGTCGTCGCCAACGTCAGCACAAACATCGCCCCCAATGTCACCAGCGACCAGAAAATCTGATGTGCGCCGAAAAACAGCGGCGTCCAGATCAGGTTGGCGACCATTTGCGCGGCAAACAGCGCTACAGCCGGCCCGCGCATCGTTGAACCGCGCGCGTGGATCACCATCGCCAGCGCCAGGCCGATCAGCACATAGATCACGATCCAGGCCACCGGAAACGCCCAGTCTGGCGGGGTTTCGACCGGCTTGACCAAGGCCGCATACCAACGATTGGCCGACCCCGTCGGCACACTGCGCGCCGAAGTGAACCCCAGCAGCAGGATGAATGGCACGGTTACCACCGCCCATCGCATGAACGCCAGTCGAAGCTGTTGCTTCGAAGCAATCTCTCTCACAGACTTCCCTTCACGATTATACGTCCGGTCAATCAGTCCAAATCCCGCACCGGACGTACTCGGACGTCTTTGGTGCCGACAAATCGGCCAATCGGCAAGCACCCTTAAAAGCTTAATGGGTTAAATTGACACTTCATCGACGGATCGATGCGCCGCGAGCAAAAATTCGACATTGCCCTCCGTCCCGGTAATCGGGCTCTGCGCAATGCCGTCGACCGCCCAGCCCTGTCCCGTGAACCAGGCCGCCGCATCGCTGCACACCCGGGCATGGATGGCCGGATCGCGCACCACCCCGCCCTTGCCGACCTCGCCACGGCCCGCCTCGAACTGCGGCTTGACGAGCACCAGCGCGCGCGCCGTGGGTCTGGCGAAGGTCAGCGGCACCGCAAGCACCTTGGCAAGCGCAATGAAACTGGCATCGCAGACGATCAGGTCAATCGGCTCGGGAATATGGGCGGGCGTGAGGATACGCGCGCTGGTCTGCTCATGGACGATCACACGCGCGTCCTGCCGCAGCTTCCAGGCCAGCTGGTTGGTGCCGCTATCGACCGCATAGACCCGTTCAGCGCCCCGGCTCAGCAGCACATCGGTAAAGCCGCCGGTCGACGAGCCGACATCGATCGCGACTGCGCCGGTGACGTTCCAGCCGAAATGGTCGAGGCCATGCGCGAGCTTGACGCCGCCGCGCGACACCCAGGGATGATCGCGGCCCTTGACCTCGATGACGGCATCGTCGGGCACGGTTTGCCCGGACTTCTCGATCTTGCGGTCGCCGGCAACCACCAGCCCGGCCATCACCAGCGCCTGCGCCCGCGTCCGACTTTCAGCGAGGCCACGGTCGACGAGCAGTTGATCGATACGAATTTTGGCCATGGTGCCCGGCTCAGGCCCGCACTTCTCCAACCGCCTCTTCATTCCATCGGAGTGCTTTGAGCACGGCGTCGATGATGGCGTCGGCGTCGAGGCCCGCTTCGGCATATTGGATCTCGGGTTTGTCGTGATCCTGG
>NCGD01000005.1:68248-230780 GCA_002281535.1 Sphingomonas sp. 28-63-12 | reverse complement strand
CTATGATGCTTGTGCAACTCAAGGGACCTCCAAATGTCGTGAGACAAAACGAAAAAGCTGCCTTGCGGTTGGAAGTCCCATGGGGCAGCGGAAGGGCGAAATAGGATCGGTTGATCTCGATGTAAATAGTTTTTTGAAGGGTCGGTAGCGTTCCATGACAATATTACGACAGCCAACCCGCGCCGGGGTGCGCGATGCAGCATCAAAGATCGCTGAAATCTTGCCATTTTCGCCCCTGTTTGCGCACGAGATCAAAGGGGTGGCCGTAGCGTTTAAAGCCGAGTGTCTGCAGCCGGTTGGCGCGTTCAAGCTGCGCGGCGCGTGGCACCGCCTTACCGCAATCGATGCCGAATCGCGAGCGAAGGGCGTCGTTGCCTTTTCCTCCGGCAATCATGCGCAGGGCATTGCCTGGGCTGCAAAGCGTCTGGGCATGCCTGCACTGATCGTGATGCCGAGTGACGCGCCGGCGGTGAAGCGCGAGGCGACCTTGGCCCTGGGTGCCGAAATCGTCACCTATGACCGGGCGACCGAGAGCCGCGAGAAGATCGCCGCTGGTCTGGCGGGCGCGCGCGGGGCGGTGCTGGTGCCGAGCTTCGATGATCCCTGGGTGATCGAGGGGCAGGGCAGCGCGGGGCTGGAAGCCGCCGCGCAGATGGAAAAGCAGGGTCTGGGATCGCCAATCCAGGTGATCGTGCCGTGCGGCGGTGGCGGGCTGGCGGCGGGGATTGCGCTTGGGCTGCCTGAGGCGGCGGTGACGGTGGTGGAGCCGGAAGGGTGGGACGATATGCGGCGATCGCTGGAGGCGGGGTGGATCGAGCCGGTGGGGCCAAATCCGCCACCAACCGCGTGCGATTCGCTGCAGACCAAGCTGGTGTCGCCGCTGACCTTCGACGTGTTGTCGCGGCGCGGCGTGACGGGCGTGGCGGTAAGCGAGGCCGAAGTGGCGACGGCGCAGCGCTGGGCGGCGGAAAAGCTGCGGCTGGTGGTGGAGCCGGGCGGCGCGGTGGCGCTGGCGGCGTTGCTCGCGGGCAAGGTGGCGATGGGGGAGGGGATGCTGGTGATCTTGTCGGGGGGGAATGTCGATCCGGCGGCTTATGCGCGGGTGCTGGGGGGATGACGCCGCTGCTCGGATCGTTCGCGGCGGCCGCGCCGGCGATTGCGATGCTGGGGGTGTTTGCGTGCTTGATTGGTGGCGGGTGGATGATCGTAAAGGGGGGCGATCGGAAGAAGGGGGTGCTGCTGCTCGTGATGGCGGCGGTGCTGTTGGGGAATGTGGTGATTTGGGTGGGGTGATGGGGGGGGTGTCGTACTATACTTCGCCACTAACCAACCCGTCACCCCCGGGGCTGACCCGGGGTCCCGCTGCCTTGTCCACGCGATGCCCGAGGTTGGAAAAGCGGGACCCCGGGTCAAGCCCGGGGTGACGGGGGGGGGAGAGGGCACCATCCTGTTGTAGACGAATCAGTCATCCTCATCGAATACGGATGGATCTAGCTCCATAGTAGCACCCGTCATACGATCCTTGGCACAAGTTGAGTGAATGTAGATGTTCTGAAATGGATCCTCTTTTCCGCGCTCGCCGTCTGCCCAGCGCCAAAGACTTTCGACGCTGACCAGCACTGCGCTCTTGTCATCGCGGTCAATACCTACACCGCAGAACCAACATTGAAACTCCATCATGCCCTGAAGGTGCGGCACATTACCCGCGAACGCAACACCAGCCTTCGAGCTAACGGACCAATCACACCTTTATCCCCGCCATGGGCAAAGCCCATGTCGTCGGTCGGGGCTGGAGCCCCGCCGGCCGGTCGCGCTGCTGTGAGCGCGATTTAGCTTCGCTAAATCGGCGCGCAGCGCGACCTCACTTAATCGGTGAATTCGGGTCCAGCCGCATGTCGAGATAATTATCCACGCTCTCCATCAACTCGGGCATTTCATGCTCGAAGAAATGGTTCGCGCGGGGCAGGACGTCGTGGTGGATGGTGATGTGCTTTTGCGTGCGCAGCTTGTCGACCAGCTTTTGGACGGCGAGCGGCGTGACCACCTCGTCGCCTTCGCCCTGGATGATGATGCCCGAGGACGGGCAGGGTGCCAAAAACGTGAAATCATACATGTTGGCGGGCGGCGCGACCGAGATGAAGCCGCGGATTTCCGGGCGGCGCATCAGCAGCTGCATGCCGATCCACGCGCCGAAGCTGACGCCGGCGATCCACGTGGTTGAGGCTTCAGGGTGGATGCTCTGCACCCAATCGAGCGCGCTGGCGGCGTCCGAGAGTTCGCCGACGCCATTGTCGAAGGTGCCCTGGCTTTTGCCGACGCCGCGGAAATTGAAGCGGAGCGTGGCGAAACCGCGGCGCTGGAAGGTCTTGTAGAGCTCCTGCACGATCCGATTGTTCATCGTGCCGCCCGAGGAGGGGTGCGGGTGCAGGATCATCGCGACGGGGGCGCGCGGGCGCGGCGGCGGCGAGAAACGGCCTTCGAGACGACCATCGGGGCCGGGAAAAATGACTTCTGGCATGGGACCTGCTGACCTGAATGCGGTGCGCGCGTACGGCACGGGATGCGCGCCTATATAGGAAAGGGGCCGCTTGGCGCAATCATTCCGGGCGGCTAGGGCTATGGGTGTGAAAAAGCGCATCTATCTCGATCATGCGGCGACCACGCCGATGCGGCCTGAGGCGATGGCCGCAGTGGCGGAGGGGATGACGCGCTGGGCGAACCCCTCCAGCCCCCATGCCGAGGGGCGTGCGGCGCGGGCGGCGTTGGAAGAAGCGCGCGCGCGGATCAAGGCGGCGCTGGGCTGGACGGGCGAACTGATCTTTACGAGCGGGGCGAGCGAAGCGCTTTGGATCGCGCTCAACCGGGCGAAGGTACAGCGGCGGATCGTGAGCGCGGTGGAGCATGACGCGGTGTTCCGCGCGGCACCGGGGGCGGATGTTTTGCCGGTGATGGGTCGTGATGCGGACGGTACGGGTGAGCCCGATTGTGATTTTCTGGCGGGTTATCTGGCTGAGCCCGGCAAAGCGCTCGTCGCCATTCAGGCGATCAATTCTGAGACGGGCACGGGCCTGATTCCCTATGGCCAGCCACCCTCGATCGATCTGGTTCGGGAAGCGGGCGGCGTGTTCTTGAGTGACTGCTCGCAACTGGCAGGCAAAGGCAGCCTGCCAAACGCAGACATGATCGTCGTCTCCGCACACAAGCTAGGCGGTCCGCCGGGTGTCGGGGCGCTGCTGGTGCGTGATCTGGCGATGCTCGAGCCGGTTGGTGGGCACGAATTCGGCTATCGGATGGGTACGGAGAATCTGCCGGGTATTTTGGGCTTTGCGGCGGCGCTTGAGGCCGGCGACATTGGCGGCTGGCCGACGAGCGCCGAACAGCGGTTTGCGCTGAAGGATCTGTTTTGGGGTAGCGGCGAGTTTATCGATATCGGCCACCAATGCTCGCATATCTTTGGGGCGGCGATGCCGCACCTGTCGGCCGCTGCCCAGCTGATCCGTTTCGATGCGATGGGCTTTGCGGTTTCCGCTGGCAGTGCTTGTTCGTCGGGGACGCTCAAGCGTAGCCGGGCGCTGGCGGCTTTTGGGGTGGATGAGGATACGGCCTCGCGCACGATCCGCGTCAGCTTCGGGTGGAACACCACGCCCGCCGAGATCGATGCCTTCCGTGAGGCCTGGCTTGAGGTCGCGCATGATGCGGCGCGGCGGGCGTGATTTATCTCGACTACCAGGCGACGACGCCGCTCGCGCCCGAGGCGCTTGAGGCGATGCTGCCGTGGCTGCGGGAAGGCCATGCCAATCCGCATTCGTCACATGCGCCGGGACGCGCTGCCAAGGCGGCGGTGGAGGTCGCGCGGGACCGGGTTGCGGCGTTGCTGCCCGCGGGCGGATCTGTGGCCTTTACGAGCGGCGCGACCGAGGCGCTCAACTGGGCGATCAAGGGCACCACCGGCCCGATCGTGACGATCGCGACCGAGCATGCGGCGGTGCTCGACACGGTCGTAGCGCTGCAGCGGCAGGGACGGGCGGTGACGGTACTGGCAGTGGGGCGCGACGGGCTGGTCGATCTGGCGGCGGCCGAGCGGGCGATCGTGCCGGGGACCGGGCTGGTTGCGGCGATGCTCGTCAATAACGAGATCGGGGTGATCCAGCCGGTCGCGATACTCGCTGCGCTGGCGCGTCGGGCGGGCGCCCTGATGCTTTGCGATGCAGTGCAGGGCTATGGCCGGGTGCCGATGCCCGACGGCTGCGACATGATCGCGCTATCGGCGCACAAAATTCATGGGCCCAAGGGGATTGGCGCGCTTTGGGTCCGTGATAGTGTCATGCTCGACCCGTTTATGCATGGTGGGGGGCAGGAGGCCCTGGGGCGCTCGGGCACCTTGTCGCCGGCGCTCTGCGCTGGCTTTGGGGTGGCCGCCACGTTGATGGCCGCGCGCGCCGAGGCGGACGCGGCACTGGTCGAAAAACTATTCGGCATGGCACGTCAGCATTTTGGCCCGGGCTGGACGATCAATGGATCGACGGCGAATCGCTACCCCGGCAATCTCAACATCCGTTTCGAGGGACTGGACGTTGCCCGACTGATCTCGGACCTGCGCGATATCGCCTTTTCGGCAGGCTCGGCCTGTGCGAGTGGATCGGGCCGGACGAGCCATGTACTGCAGGCACTTGGCATGGCCGACAGCGAGGCGCGATCGAGCATCCGGCTCGGTTTTGGCCGTTATACGACCGAGGAGGAACTGGTGAGCGCGATCGACCGAATCATGGCTTGCGCCAAGGCACAGCAGGAGCCGGCATGATCAGCGTTCGCTTTATTGCTACCGATGGCAGCGTGCGCGAGGTGATGGGCAAGCCAGGTGATCGCCTGCTCGATATCGCCCAGGCCGATGGCCAGCCGTTAGAAGGCACCTGCGAAGGCCAGATGGCCTGTTCGACCTGCCATGTGATCGTCGAGGCCGCCGATTTCGCCAAGCTGAAGCCCGCGCGCGAGGAAGAGGAGGATATGCTGGATCTCGCCATGGGCGCGACGCGCAACAGCCGGCTTGCCTGCCAGATCTGGCTGGACGACGGCTGGGATAGCCTGACCGTAAAAATCCCGCGCGAAACGCGGAACATGCAGGGGCGATAACTATTGTGCCTTCAGTGCTTTTCGCACGCGAAGGAGAACCCTCCCATGAAACTCACTGCCTTTCTTTCTGCTGCCCTTTTCGGTGCAGCCGCCATGCTCAGTCCCACCGCCGCGAGCGCCCAGCAGCCGCAGCCCCAGCCGATGCAGCATGAACAGATGCGCCACCAAAATGCGGTGCATACCGAACGGCGAGTCGTCGTCACGCATCGCACCCGCACCGTGCGCAGCGGCAATGGCTGGGGCCATTATCGCACGCGCCGGGTTTGCAAGGTCACTTATCGCCATCATCGCCGTGTCCGCACCTGCCGCACGATCCGGGTTCGTTACTAGAACTTGATCCGCCCGCCCGACTCCCCCATATGCGCCTCGGGAGTCGGGCGGGCGTAGCCGTCGCCAACCTGGTCAGGGCCGGAAGGCAGCAGCCACAACGATTTCGCTGCGGGTCGTCCCGGCTCCCACCGCGCAGCGCGCATTTGTGCAGCGTAGCAGCGCACAAGACGCGCAAGCGCGGCCGACGGGCAACAGCCCGTTCGACGACACGGCTTTGCCGGGTCGCGCTAAAGCGCTTACCGCTCGCTCCTCCTAAATGGTCGATAACGTCCCCAGCGCTTCATAATCGGGAAGGGGAACCGTGTCTCGAAGCGACCCATTTCCGCGATGTAGTCGAGATCACCCGTACGAGCGGCGAGCGCCAACCACCTGCGGTAACCCGCCATATCTCCGTGATTGCGCAAGGTTGTGGATAGATTTCCGAAAATCCAGCTCTCCGGTACTGCCCGTGCCAGACGACGTTCCAGCTCAAGTCCCCTTTGCAGATCATATTCGCTGTTTTCAGGGGATGTCAGCCGATTGGCGAGTTCGGCCATCGCGGCATGATGGCCTCTGCGCGTCAATGCACGGAGGACTGGCATCCCCATGCCGTTTGCGCGGCCTTCCAAAATTGCCACGGCCCGGTTTAACCATCTATCATGTTTGGCATTGGTGTTGACGTCGCGGCGCATTGGCTGAGGTTACTGGAGAAAACCACGGCTTGTCGATTGATCCTTCTCCCCCTTCGACATCCGCCTTGCCTGTCCCTAGATAGACGATGATGGCCGATTCCTCCCTAGATCTTGGCGAACCGCCCCAAGCCTCGCCAGCGCCCGCGAAAGCCGAGGCGTACCGTGTACTCGCCCGGAAATATCGCCCGCAGAATTTCGCCGAGCTGATCGGGCAGGATGCGATGGTCCAGACGCTGGGCAACGCCATCAAGCGTGACCGGCTGGCCCATGCGTTTTTGCTGACCGGCGTGCGTGGCGTCGGCAAAACTTCGACCGCGCGACTGATCGCCAAGGCGCTCAACTGCATCGGTCCCGATGGCGATGGCGGGCCAACCATCGACCCGTGTGGCGGCTGCGAGCCTTGTCGCGCGATTGCCGAGGGGCGGCATATCGACGTGATCGAAATGGATGCCGCCAGCCATACCGGCGTGGACGATGTCCGCGAAATTATCGACGCTTCGCGCTATTCGGCGGTGTCGGCACGTTACAAGATCTACATCATCGACGAAGTCCATATGCTTTCAAAAAACGCCTTCAACGCGTTGCTGAAGACGCTTGAGGAGCCGCCACCACACGTCAAATTCCTGTTTGCCACAACCGAGGTCAACAAGGTGCCAGTGACGGTGCTGTCGCGCTGCCAGCGCTTCGACCTGCGGCGGATCACCAGTGAGAAGCTGGCGGCGCATTTCGCCTATGTCGTCGGGGCGGAAGGGGTGGAAGCCGAACCCGAGGCGTTGGCGCTGATCGCCCGCGCCGCCGAAGGATCAGCACGCGACGGGCTGTCGATCCTCGATCAGGCGATTGCCCATGCGGGGTTGGAAGGCGGCGGCGTGCGCGCCGATGCGGTCCGCGAAATGCTCGGCCTGTCGGACCGCGGTGCGATTCGCGATCTGCTGGGGCTGGTGCTGGCTGGCGATGGCCCTGGCGCGCTGGCAGCGCTCCGCCGGCAATATGATCTGGGCGTCGACCCCCAAGGCGTGCTGCGTGCGCTGCTCGAATCGGTCCATGCCGTGACGCTGGCCAAGCTCGGTACGGCTGCGGATGCGGCGCAATCGGCCGAAGAGCGCGAATCGCTCGCCAGCTGGGCGACGGCCTTGTCGTTCGCGTCGCTCCACCGCTTGTGGCAGCTGCTGCTCAAAGGGCATGACGAGGTGGCGCGGGCCGCCCTGCCGATCGAAGCGTGCGAGATGGCGCTGCTGCGGGTGATCCATGCCGCCAATCTGCCTGACCCTGGCGAGTTGGCACGCCGCCTGGCGGGCGAGGGCCCCCTGGTCCAGTCACAGGCCGGCGCTGCAACGACGCCCGCGCCAGCACCGCCGGCGGGCAACGCCGCCGGCACGGCGACCGGCACGGCGACCGGCGTGGCGACCGGCGACAATGGCGACTGGCCAGCGAGTTTCGATGCGGTACTGACCCTGCTCGATGCTGCCCGCGAAATGGGCCTTGCCGAGAAATTGCGGCTCGCAGCAAGGATGGTGCGATTCGAACCGCCCGACATCGTCCTGAGTTCAGCAAAGCCTTTTCCTGCCGATATTCCGCGCGAACTGGCCGAGGTGCTGCGCCGGTTGACGGGCAAGACGTGGCGGATCACCACCGAGGACACCCCCGGCACACCGAGCGTCCGCGAGGCCCAGGCGGCAGCACGCGCGGCCGAACTGGCCTGGGTCCGCGAAACACCGGTCGTCAAGGCCGCGATCGAGGCTTTTCCGGAGGCCGAAGTCGTGGAATGGGATCTGAAACAACACATCGCGACATGAGGAACAGGACATGAAGGGTATCGAAGACATGCTGGCCATGGCGCAGAATGTGCAGGCCGAGCTGGAGAAGGCGCAGGCCAATCTCGATCACATCGAGGTTGAGGGCGCATCGGGCGGCGGGCTGGTCAAGGTCCGCGCATCGGCGAAGGGCCGCATCATCGGCGTCGCGATCGACGACAGCCTGATGCAACCCACAGAAAAGCAGATGCTGGAAGACCTGATCGCTGCCGCACTCAACGATGCCCGCGCCAAGGCAGACGCCGCTTCGAGCGCCGAAATGGCGAAAATGACGAGTGGCCTGCCGCTGCCACCGGGATTCAAGCTGCCATTCTGACGGCAGCCCGGGAACATTTCGGGCAGGGCCATGGTTCTTTGGCGGTCAAACACCAGGGAACATCATCATGGCAGACAATGAACCAAATACCGTCATCGTCGAGCGTCGCAGTTCGGGCACCGGCCTGATCATCGGCGTCATCCTCATCCTGCTGGTCGCGGTTGCCGCCTATTTCGTTGTCAACCAGACCCGCAACGACAATCTGCGGACTGACGCGATCTCATCAGCGGCCCAGGATGTCGGCGACAGCGCCAAGAAGGTCGGCGATGCCGCCGACAAGGCTGTCGATCCGAACAAGTAAGCAGCGTGCCTCGACGTCAACGCAGGCAGGCGTCGAGGCCGCCGTTCCGCACCACGCCGACCCGGCGGGTGATCGAGTTGCCGTGGCGACGCGTGAAACCGGAGGGGGCAATGGCCGCCCGCTTCTTGGGGAGGGGCAGAACGGCGGCAATACGCCCCGCCTCGGCCGGGGTCAGATGCGAGGCATCATGCCCGAAATAGCGCAGTGCCGCTGCGTTGACGCCATAGGTGCCGATACCGGTCTCGGCGACATTCAGATACACTTCCATGATCCGGCGCTTGCCCCAGATATTTTCGATCAGCACGGTGAAATAAGCTTCGAATGCCTTGCGGACATAACCGCCGCCCTGGATCAGGAAGACGTTTTTCGCGGTCTGCTGGCTGATGGTAGAGCCACCCCGGATCCGCTTGCCTTGCGCGTTCTTGCGAAAGGCTTTCTCGATCGCGTCGATATCGAAGCCGTGATGCTGGCAAAACCGCGAATCCTCGCCGGCAATCGCGGCGCGGGCCATATTGGGATCAATTGTCGACAGCGGCATCCAGCTCTTCGAAATGCTGTGCCCGCCCAGCGCATCGCCGATCATCGTGAACGTGACGGGTGGGGCGATGAAGCGGTAGATTACGACCCCGAGCAGCGACAGCAAACCGAAGGTGATTACAGCCTTTACGGCGACAGAAAAAACCCGGCGGATCATCGATCCACCGGGTTGCATGCGGGCGGGCCGGGATCAAGCCCGAAGGTTACGCCGGCGTACCGGATCAGTACGCCGCCAGCATCCTTTTGTCGCCCGCCAGCCGCATCATTGCCTTTTGCAGCTTTTCGAACGCGCGCACCTCGATCTGGCGGACCCGCTCACGGCTGACGCCGTAAACCTGGCTCAGTTCCTCAAGCGTCTTGGGATCATCGGTCAGCCGGCGTTCGGTCAGGATATGCTTTTCGCGCTCGTTCAGGTCATCCATCGCCGACACCAGCATGGTGTGGCGGACATCGGCTTCCTGCGCTTCGGCCACGACCGCATCCTGCAAGGGGGCGTCATCCTGAAGCCAATCCTGCCACTGGCCGTCGCCGTCTTCACGCATCGGCACGTTGAGCGAGGTGTCGCCGCCCATCGCCATACGGCGGTTCATGCTCGTCACTTCGTCTTCGGTAACGCCCAGATCCTTGGCGATCTTGGCGAGATCCTCAGGCTTCAGGTCGCCATCCTCGAACGCGTCGAGTTTCGCCTTCATCCGGCGCAGGTTGAAGAATAATTTCTTCTGCGCCGCGGTGGTGCCCATTTTGACCAGCGACCAGCTGCGCAGGATGAATTCCTGGATCGAGGCGCGGATCCACCACATCGCATAGGTGGCAAGGCGGAAGCCACGATCGGCTTCGAACTTCTTCACGCCCTGCATCAGGCCGATATTGCCTTCCGAAATCAGTTCGGAGACGGGCAGGCCATAGCCGCGATAGCCCATCGCGATCTTGGCCACGAGCCGAAGATGCGACGTCACCAGCTGCGCTGCCGCATCAGTATCGCCATGTTCCTCAAAGCGCTTGGCAAGCATATACTCCTGCTCAGGCGCGAGAATGGGGAATTTCTTGATCTCGGCGAGATAGCGATTGAGGCTCGCTTCGCCGCCGAGGGCCGGAATCGTCGCCGGGACGTTGCTGCCGCTTGCCATGATCAAATCTCCCTTTTGCGAGTGCGTCGAATAACCTGAACCACGACGCGTCTCAACCTAGACCAATTAGTGTATCGAACAGTGCCTGCATGTCCGCAGGTATTTCGCTTTCAAACGCCAAAGCGTTACTTTTCACCGGGTGAATGAAGCCGAGGCGGGCGGCATGCAGCGCCTGCCGTCTGAACCCGAGCAACTCCAACAACGCACGGTGCGCCGCTTTTGTTCGACCATAAACGGGATCGCCGAGTAGAGCATGGCCGATCGACGCCATGTGCACGCGCACCTGGTGCGTCCGGCCGGTTTCCAGCCGGCATTCCACGAGTGCTGCTTCGCGCAACGGGCGGATCATCCGGTAGTGGGTGATGGCATGTTTGCCGCCCGCTACGACAGCGATCTTCTTGCGGTTTACCGATGACCGGGCGAGCGGCGCATCGACTGTGCCTTCGGGCGGGGTGGGCCGACCGGCGACGATCGCCTTGTAGCGCCGGTCGATCGAATGCGCGGCAAACTGCGCCGCGAGCCCGAGATGCGCCGCATCCGATTTAGCGGCGACCATCAGGCCCGACGTATCTTTGTCGATCCGGTGCACAATGCCGGGCCGGGCGACTCCGCCGATCCCGGAAAGCTGGCCTGCGCAATGATGCAGCAGCGCGTTGACCAATGTGCCGTCGAGATTGCCTGCCGCCGGGTGGACAACCAGCCCGGCTGGCTTGTCGATCACGATTAGATGCTCGTCCTCATAGACGATGGTGAGCGCAATATCCTGCGCTTCATTGCCAAGCGGTGTGGGCTGGGGCAGCGTGACGTTGAACAGCTGGCCGCCAATAGCCTTGCGCGACGGGTCGCGCGCTGCCGTCCCCGATTCGTCAGCGACGTTCCCCGAGGTGATCAGCGCCTTCATCCGTTCACGCGACAGCATTGGCGCGGCATCGGCAAGCGCGCGATCCAGACGAAGGCCATTGGCGACGCCCGCAATCCGCACTTGAATGATTTCTGCCCCCCGGTCCATGTCTCCCGGATATGGAAACCAGTGTTGGAATTTCAAGCGCCGTGCTCGATCAAGTGCTGGCCGCCGCCGCGCGGTCACCGACGATGGAAGTGTGCGGGTTGCTGTTCGGGGACGACGCCTTCATTGCCGCCGCGATCCCCTGCCGCAATGTGGCGGCAGACCCGACGCACGCATTCGAAGTCGATCCCGCGGCATTGTTAGCAGTCCATAAGGCGATGCGCGCAGGCGGGCCGCGGCTGATCGGCCATTATCATTCGCACCCGGGCGGTCTGCCGCAACCCTCCCCGCGCGACGCCGCTGCGGCAAATGGCGGCGAATATTGGCTGATCATCGGCGGTGGACAGGCCCGGCTATGGCGTGCGACCGCGGTTGGCGTCTGGCTGGAACGATTTGTCCATGTGCCTGTTCACCCCAGTGCGCCTTGCGCGCCTGCGCCGGCTTCGCCATGAGAGGCCGCAATGCATTTCTCAACTGTCCTTCTGCCGTTTGGAGCTCCCTTCTAAATGACGATCAGTCCGGTCGATTTCGCCAGCCTGTTATGTTCGCGCCTTTGCCACGATCTGCTGAGCCCGGTCGGCGCGCTCAACAACGGGCTTGAGCTGCTTGCCGACGAACATGATCCAGAAATGCGTAATCGCTGCCTTGAGCTGCTGAGCGAAAGTGCGCGCGCCTCGGCCAACAAGCTGAAATTTTTCCGGCTCGCTTTCGGGGCGGCAGGCGGATTTGGCGAAACGGTCGATTCGCGCGAAGCCCGCGCCGCTATTGAAGGGCTATTCGGCGATAATCACCGTGTGAATTTGGGTTGGCTTGTGGAAGACGCGGTGCTGCCCAAGCCTGCCATCAAGGTGCTGCTCAACTTGGCCCTGATCGCTGGCGATGCCCTGATCCGCGGTGGTCAACTCGATATCGGTGCCGAGGTCGTCGACGGCATGGTCGAGATCGTGGTGCGGGGCGATGGGCCCCGGATCGTGCTCGACAGCGAATTGCGCACCGCGCTCCTTGGCGCCAATGACGATTCGGTCATTACGCCGCGCGCAGCGGCAGCCTATCTGGTCCATGCGCTGGTCGCCGAAGGTGGCGGTGCCGTCCAGGTTTCCGATCCCGATGCGCCGGTATTGTTGTTCGGCGCAGCTTTTCGCGTCGGGTAAACCGCAATTTAACTGCTTTCCGTCATGAGTTACCCGGCCTGAACAGGCATATCGGGGGCCCATGGACGATCTGTTGCAAGAATTCATCGCCGAAACTCGCGAAACGCTAGAGGCGCTCGCGGGGGAAATCGTGATGTGGGAAGCCGATCCATCCGATCGCGCCCGCCTCGATGCGATTTTCCGGTTCGTCCACACCGTCAAAGGCAGTTGCGGCTTTCTTGATTTGCCCCGGCTCAGCCGGCTGAGCCATGCGGCCGAAGACGTGCTGTCAGCCGTCCGCTCCGGCGAGCGTGTGCCCGACACCGCGCTGGTCAATGCCGTCCTCGCGATTGTCGATCGGATCGGTGAAATCATCGAGGCAATCGATGTTGGTGCTTCACTCGACGATTCGGGCGAAGATCTGCTGATCGCCGCTCTCGATAAGGGAGCGGAGGTCGCGGCAACGCAGGCCCCGGTGAACATCATCCAGCGCGCGCCGACGCGCAGCGTGCGCTTGAGCGTCGACCTGCTCGACATGATGATGAGCGGTATGTCCGACATGGTGCTGGCGCGCAACGAACTGGCGCGACGACTGCGCGATGAATCTGTCGATCCGGCGATCGAAGCCGCGCTTGACCGCCTGTCGCATACCGTCTCCGAAATGCGCGATACCGTCACCCGGACGCGGATGCAGAAGATCGATGCGCTGTTTTCGGCGCTGCCGCGCATGGTACGCGATACTTCTGCCGAACTCGGCAAAAACGTGATGCTGCAGATCGATGGCTCGGACGTGGAGCTCGATCGTGAAATGATCGAGATGATGCGCGATCCGCTCGTCCACATCATCCGCAATGCCATCGACCATGGCATCGAATCGGCCGCCGAGCGGTCGGCGGCGGGCAAACGGCCGAGCGGTCGGCTGACCGTGTCCGCGCGTCAGTCCGGCAACCAGATCATTATCGAGGTCGTCGACGACGGGCGCGGCATCGATGTCGAGCGGTTGATCGTGAAGATGGCAGCGAGTGGCGAACGGAGCGAAGCCGAACTACGGGCGATGCCGGAACGCGCGAAGCTCGATCTGGTCTTCGCCCCCGGCTTGTCGAGCAAGAATGAAGTGACGGCCATTTCGGGTCGCGGCGTCGGCATGGACGTGGTGCGCGCGAATATCGAGCAGATTGGCGGCCGCGTTGAATTGACCAACCTGCCCGGACGGGGCCTGTGCATCGCCATCCATGTCCCGCTGACCCTGTCGATCATCTCGACCATCGTGGTCGGTGCAGCGGGGCAACGCTTCGCCGTCTCGCGTCAGTCGATCGAGGAGATCGTGACGGTACGTGGCGATACCGTACGCGTCGACATGCTGGGCGACACGCCTGTGGCAACTGTCAGGGATCGTCGCCTCCCGCTGGTGCCATTGTGCAAGGTTTTGGGGCTCCGCCATCAGATTGAAGCGATCAAAATGCTCGCGATCGTGAGCGTTGCCGGGGGTAGTTTTGCGCTGGCGGTGGACGAAGTGCTCGATACCGAGGAACTGGTGATCAAGCCGGCACCGCCGACCGTAATGACGACGGGTCTTTATGCCGGCCAGACCCTTCCGGACAGCGGTCGGCCGATGCTGTTGCTCGATTGCGCCGGGATCGCGGCCGATGCCGGCCTTCATTTTAGCCGCGAAGTCATCGCCGGGGGTGACGACCTAGACAATGACGACCTCGCGGTCCCGCAGCTCTCGGTACTCCTGTTCCTCGATCTCGATGGGGCACGGCGCGCCGTTCCACTCGACATCATCGAACGCGTTGAACTGGCAAGCAGTCAGGCGGTTCGTCGGTCAGCCGGCCAGCTTCGGTTGTCGATCGACAATAATATCGTGCCGCTGGCCTGGATCGGTAATGCCGATGCGCTGATCGCCTCACGTAACGAAATTGCCGTGCTGCGAATGGCCGATGGCCGGACCGAAATCGGTTATGCGATCGCCGAGGCGCTCGATATCGTATCGCTCACCGAAGCGATGATGCCCGCCCGGGTCGCCGGGCCGATTGCCGGCGTGGTGGCGATCGAGGGCGAGCAGATCGAAATGCTCGACATTCACTGGCTGTTCGCCACCCATGCCGATCAGGCCGCCGCCACCGAGAGCCAGCCCGTTTGCTTGTTAGCCGGCGACGAAGCGCCGTGGATGGAACAGTTTTTGCGACCAGTGTTGGAGACGGCGGGTTATAAGGTTGTCACGAAGGTTAAGCCCGGCGAATCTGCCGCGGTGACGCTGGCGATGGAAAATGACACCGCCATCGCGCATGGCAGTGCACCGATCGTCCGGCTCCGTGCCGATCCCAAGCCCCCCAGCGGCGGCGAGGAAAGCATCTATCGGTATGATCGCGATGGATTGCTGGCTGCACTCGCCAGACGCCAATCCGGCGGGAGGGGCCTGTGATGGCCAGTCTGTTCCTTATTGCACGAATCGCCGGCCGGACGGTCGCGATCGATTCCGATCAGGTCGATTCGGTGGTGGATATCGGTGATATCACCCCAATCCCACGGGCCGTCCCCGAAGTACGCGGGCTTGCAGCGCTGCGCAGCCGGGTTGTGATGGTGATCGACACCCGCGCGGCGCTTGGCCTGCCGCCCGCCGATATTGCACCGACGCGTGCGGTGATCACGCTGATCGACGGGCATCATTATGCGGTGCTGGTCGATGCGCTGGAGGATGTTGCGCCGTTTTCGATGACGCCGCTGTCTGGCGGCATCCTTGTCGATGGCGGCTGGGCAAAGGCCGGCTGCGGCATCGTCGACCGACATGGCGATCCGCTGCTGGTCATCAATTTGCGATCTCTTATTCCGGGGATCGCCATCGCGGCCTGAGCCGCATCGCTTAACGCTACACTTACGCTTTTCGTGCACAAAACACTCGACGGCGTTCAACGGGGTAATGGAAATGAAGACGTGCCTGGTGGTCGATGATTCAAAGGTGATCCGCAAGGTCGCCCGCCATATCCTTGAAACGTTGAATTTCGAGGTTTCTGAAGCTGGCGATGGCCGGGAGGCGCTCGACAGTTGCCTCAAATCCGCCCCAGATGTGATCCTGCTCGATTGGAACATGCCGGTGATGAGCGGGATGGATTTCCTGCGCGCACTGCGTGAAAGCGCAGTGACGCACCGGCCCAAAGTCGTGTTCTGCACCACGGAAAACGGCATGGCTTATATCCGGGCGGCAATCGAAGCCGGTGCTGACGAATATGTTATGAAGCCGTTTGATCGCGAAACGCTGGAAAGCAAATTGCAAATCGTCGGTGTGGCCTGATCCGAGCCGATCCGGTGCCCATCAACACCCTTGCCATCACCGCGTCACCGCCCACCGATACGCTGGCCCGCATCCTGATCGTTGACGATTCAGTGGTGGCGCGCGCCGTGATCGGGCGGATGATCGACGCCAGCGATCGCTTCATGGTTGCCGGTGCGGTTTCCGACGCGCAGGCTGCCCTGGCATTTTTGCGGAAAAATCGGGTCGACATCATCCTGCTGGATATCGAAATGCCCGGCGTCGACGGCCTGACAGCATTGCCCGATATCATTGCGGCCGGACAGAAAGCGCATGTGCTGATCGTTTCGTCGTCCTGTGCCGAAGGCGCTGCCGCTTCGATCCAGGCCCTGACGCTCGGCGCAGCCGATACGCTGGTCAAGCCGGGAATCGGTAATTTGGTTGGTAAATTCGGCGATATTCTGGAGGAAAAATTGCGGCGGTTGCTGGAAGGGGGTGACCGAGTTATTCCCGTCAGAGCCGCACCGCTGCCCCCCGTCGCGCTGGCCGACGATTACGATATAGTCGCAATTGGTGCCTCAACCGGCGGAATCCATGCGTTGAGCCTGATGCTGCGCGCCATCCCTGCGTCATGCCAGTTGCCGATCTTGATCACCCAGCATTTACCGCCATCGTTCATGCCCTATTTTGCCGCACAAATTGCGGTGCTGGCGAGCCGGCCTTGCGTTGTCGCCACCGATCATATGCGGATTCAGCCGGGCCGGATCATTATTGCCCCCGGCGAGGCGCATTTGCGCTGCGTCAGCTTCGGTGACGGGGTCGCGTTGCGGCTGTCAACCGAGCGTTCGGCCAGCGGCTGCATGCCGTCGGTCGACCCCATGTTTGAAACCGTCGCCAAAATCTATGGCGCAAGGGCGCTCGGAATCGTTTTGAGCGGCATGGGGCGCGATGGCGCCGAGGGAGCACGCGCCATCCATACCGCCGGCGGCTCAGTTATCGTCCAGGATCAGGCGAGTTCGGTCGTCTGGGGTATGCCCGGCACGGTTGCCAATGCCGGGCACGCCGATGCCGTTCTGGCACCACAGGAGATTGGCCGATTGATCACCGAACAACGCAGACCGCCACGATGATTATCAACCGGCAACCCATAGCCCAGACCGGATCAATGACGGTTGTCGCCGCCTTGCTTGAAGCGCGTACTGGCCAGCAGATTGCCGCCAATCGCACCTGGCGGATCGAAACAGCGCTGAAACCGGTTCTCCGCGTCCGCGGCCTCGAAACCCTTGATCAGCTTGTCGCCGAATTGCTTGCCGATCAAACCGGCATCGTCGCCGATCAGATCGTCGATGCCCTGCTCAACCAGGAAAGCTCCTTCTTCCGCGATTCAGGGGTTCTCGACATGGTCGTCGAGGCGATCGATCAACGGCAGGAAGAAGGTCAACGCCGGCTGCGGATTTGGTCGGCTGCCTGTTCGACCGGGCAGGAACCCTTGTCGCTGGCGATGCTGTTCGCCGATCGTCTGGCGCAAACGGGCAAGGCCGAACCGGAAATCCTGGCAACCGACGTCTCAGAAGCAGCGATTTCGCGTGCCCGCGCGGCGCGCTACTCGCAATTTGAGATCCAGCGGGGATTGCCGGTCCGCCAGATGATTAAATGGTTTGAGGCAGCCGATTCCGACTGGGTCGCCCATCCGGAACTGGTTCGAAAGATCAATTTCCGGCGCCACAATCTGGTCGGTGACCCAGCCCCGATCGGCAGATTTGATATCGTTCTGTGCCGAAACGTGCTGCTCTATCTATCACCGACGCTGCGCAAGCGCGTGTTCGATCTGTTGGCCCAAGTCGTCCGGCCGGGCGGGCTGCTCGTGCTTGGCGCTGGCGAGACGGTAATTGGCCAGACCGGCGCCTTCGTGCCCAGCCCACAGTTTCGCGGGCTTTACGAGCGCATCGCAACGCCGGCGGTCCAGCTCGGGTCGGTCGCGGCCTGAGCACCAAAGCGTTTACATTGCGCGACGACCACGCCAAGCGGCGCTGATGGAACCCGCCGATTCCGTCAAAAAACACGCTTTTGGTGCGCGCGATCTAGTCGTCGTCGTCGCGATGAACATCTTGTGGGGCCTCAACCTTATCGTCGTGAAGATCTCGGTCGACGCGATTTCTCCGCTCACCGCTGCTTTTCTTCGCCAGGCGATCGTACTGCTCGTCTGTGCATCGGCGCTTCGGATCGTACCGGGCAAGATGCGCGCGCTGACGGCGCTGGGGCTTTTGTCCGGCGGGGCATTCTACATCGCGACCAACCTGTCGCTCTCCGTTGCCAACAATGTCGGTGCCCTGGCCATCGCTGGGCAGCTGGGCGTACCCTTTTCGCTGTTGCTGACTATCATCGTGTTCCGCGAACGGATCCATGCGCCACGGATCACCGGCATCGCGCTGTCGCTGGCCGGGGTAGTGATTTTGGTGTTCGATCCGGCGGCGACCGGCGAGGGGCTGGGCCTGGCACTGACCGCGCTGGCCAGCTTCATCTGGGCGATCTGTTCGGTGATACAGCGCCTGCTGATTGGGGTACGGGTGCTGACGATCTATGCCTGGATTGGCTTGTGGGGCACGGCGATCCTTGGCCTCACTGCCTGGTGGCGTGAGCCCGCGGCCATGGCGGCGTTACCTGTACTACCGCTGCACACGCTGGCGCTGGTGGCATTTTCGGCGATCGGATCGACGGTGCTGGGACAGGGGGCGATGTCGTGGCTCCTGCAGCGGCATTCGGTGGGTGTCGTTACGCCGCTGACGCTTGCGGCGCCGGTGATTTCGGTCTTTACCGCATCTTGGTATTTCAACACGCCGGTGACGGCGATCATGCTTGTCGGAGGCGCAATGGCCATGCTGGGAGTAGCGATCGTGACGGTCCGGACCGCACAGGCCGCGTCAAAGTGAAGATTATCGACGCCCCATCGCCCAATTTTGACGAACGCGCCCGCCCGATATCGATGATCGTTCTGCACTATACCGGGATGCAAGACGCGGAATCGGCGATCGCCCGGCTGCGTGATCCCGATGCTGCGAGCCGCGTGTCAGCCCATTATGTCGTGGCCGAAGACGGCACCGTGTTGCGCCTTGTGCCCGAGGAAATGCGCGCGTGGCACGCCGGTGCAGCCAAATGGCGAGACATTGCGACGGACGTTAACAGCGCGTCGGTTGGCATCGAGATCGTCAATCCGGGGCATGAATTCGGTTATCGCCCCTTTCCCGAAGAGCAGATCGCCTCGGTTATTCAATTGGTGATGCAGATCAAGGACCGGTACCAGATCACCCGCGGCAATATTGTCGGCCATTCCGATATTGCGCCAGCGCGCAAGCGCGATCCCGGTGAGTTATTCCCCTGGAGCAAGCTCGCCCGGCTACGACTCGCGCTCCCGCGCCCAACCAAGAATTTGATGGACCCATGCTGGACCCAGGCCGGGTTTTTACTGGCGCTGGAGCGGTTCGGCTATGACGTGACCGATCCGATGGCAGCGATCATGGCATTCCAGCGCCGGTTTCGCCCGGAGATGATCGATGGCGAGGTTGATGCCGAATGCCGCATGATCCTGCTCGCGCTGCTGTTGCCAAAGCCGCAAGGGGACGACTAAGGCGGTACTTGCCAGAGGGTCGGGCGGCCGCGGGTGCGCAAGCACGCGAGGAAAGTCCGGGCTCCACGGAAACGACGGTGCCGGATAACGTCCGGCGATCCCGGCGCAGGCCGGGGTCAGGGAAAGTGCCACAGAGAGCAGACCGCCGATGCTCGCCTTTGGGTGAGACAGGTAAGGGTGAAAGGGTGCGGTAAGAGCGCACCGCGCAACTGGTAACAGAAGCGGCATGGCAAACCCCACCGGGAGCAAGACCGAATAGGGGTGGCATGGGGCTTCGTGCCCCGGGGCACGTTCCGGCTCGCCACCCGGGTTGGTTGCTTGAGCCCCGAAGCAATTCGGGGCCTAGAGGAATGGTCGCCTATCCCCGCCGCAGGGCGGGGTGAACAGAACCCGGCTTATAGACCCTCTGGCATTTCACTGCACGCCGGCCGTCCCTGGCGACGGCCAGGGACGGCAAGGGACGGCCCTTCAGGCGGTGCCCCCGATCGAGGCGTGCAGCACTTTATCGGGTTGCCCGACATCGTCGAGCGGCATCCCGGCCTCGATCTCCATCAGCGGTTTGATGTGGCCGTCGCGGATGTCATAGACCCAGCCGTGCAGGAATATCTCCTGCCCGCGCGCCCAAGCGGCCTGGATCAGATCGGTGCGCGCCAGCTGGACAAGCTGATCGCGGACATTGACTTCCACCAATCGATTGACCTGCTCCTCAACGCTCGGCTGACCGAGCACCTCTTCCTGATGCGCCTCGAGCACTGCGTCTGCATTTTGCAGCCATGCTTTGACTGGACCATGATTGTGGCCGGCCAGCGCGGCCTGCAGGCCACCGCAGCCATAATGGCCGCAGACGATGATATGCCGGACCTTCAGAACCTCTGTCGCATATTGCAGCACCGACATCAGGTTCAGATCGTCGCTATTGACCAGATTGGCGACATTGCGGTGGATGAACATGCCGCCCGGGGGCGTCATCGTCATCTGTTCGGGGCTGACCCGGCTGTCCGAGCAGCCGATCCACAGGAAATCGGGGCGCTGGCCCGCGATTTGGCGCGTGAAGAATTCCGGATTCTCGTCGGTCAGCTCGTTCGCCCAAGCCTTATTGGCGAGCAGCAATTGCTTGTAGTGTTTCATGCAAAACGAACCCCATAAGCCGGCGCATTGATCATTGGCGCAGTCCGTTCGGCGATATCGCCACGAACACTGACCTTGATGTTGCGGTACGGCGCGCCCTTGATGAAGGCATTGATGATGTCGACATTGTCGAGATCGACATAGTTGGTCGACGACAGATCGATCAGCAGATCGGCATTGTCGGGCACCTGGTTGAGCACATTCTGCAGTTCATATTTGTGGATGAAATACAGGTTGCGACGCGCGCGCAGCAGGCAATCTTCGCCATCAACGGCAAAGGTGATCGCCGTGCGGAAATTGCGCGCGACGACGAAGATGAAACCGACGACAAGCCCGATCAAAATGCCGATCAGCAGATCGGTGAACAGGATCGCCACAATCGTCACGACGAACGGCACGAATTGCGTGATGCCCTGACGATAACGTTCGACGAACAGCTTGGGTTTGGTGAGCTTATAGCCCGTTGCGATCAGCACGGCGGCAAGTGCCGAGAGCGGGATCAGGTTGAGCACGACCGGGATCGCCGCGACCGAGACGAGCAGCCACAAGCCGTGCATAATGCTCGAGAGCTTGCTCTGGGCACCGGCATCAACATTTGCGGATGAGCGCACGATCACCGATGTGACCGGCAGGCCGCCAATCAGGCCCGAGACAATGTTACCGCCGCCCTGCGCCATTAATTCCCAGTTCTTGTCAGTGGTCCGCCGGCGCGGATCGATCTCATCAACGGCTTTGGTGCTGAGCAACGATTCAAGACTGGCGACAATCGCGATTGTCACCGCCGTGATCCAGACCGGGCTGGTGCCGAGCCCGGAGAAATCGGGAAAGGTAAAGAGCCCGACAAAACCGCTCAACCCGTCGGCAATCGGGACCTGGACGAGATGCTTTGGCCCTAGCGCCCAATCGGGGCGGAAGGCAGCAAGCAACGCGTTGCCGACGACTCCGATCACGACCACAACGAGCGGTCCTGGCAGGAATCGGAGGAACCTGTCCTTGGGGCGGGCGGCATCCCACCAGAACAGAAAGGCAAGCGAAACAATGCCGATGATCGCCGCGCCCGGTGTGACCAATTGGCGCACGCTCGTCAGGATCATCGCCAGGGTATTGCTGCCATCAGCGGTAATGAACCCGAAACTGCCTTCGAAATCCTGATCATAGCCGATCGCATGCGGGATCTGCTTCAAGATCAGGATCAAGCCGATCGCTGCCAACATCCCGGTGATCACCGAAGACGGCACGAATTCGCTGAGTATCCCCGCCCGCGAGAAGGAGAAAGCGAGCTGCAGCACTCCAGCAATGACTACCGCCGACAGAAATATCTGATAGCTTGGCAGCGACTGGATCGCTTCGAATACGATAACCGTCAAACCCGCAGCCGGGCCGCTCACCGACAGCGGCGAGCGCGAGGCAAAGCCGACCAGAATGCCGCCGACGATCCCCGCAATCAGCCCGGAAAACAGGGGAGCGCCCGATGCGAGGGCGACGCCGAGGCACAGCGGCAAGGCAATGAGTGCAACGACGATCGAGGCAGGCATATCGGCTCGCCAATTGGACAATAGCGGGGGGGCATTCGACATCAAGGACTCCGGTTGCGTGACGGGGGACTGACATTTCGTCCGGCCTGAGTGCTATGGGGAGGTTAGCCCCCCCCCGGAACCCCTGAAAATGTTTCAAATAATTGCTGCAGTGCGGCAACCGGGTCTCTGGCACTGACGGGGGTCGGCGGCAATTTTGCTGATCGATTGTCAGCGCCGCATGGCAATTCGATCCAATCTTGCCTAAGTGATCCGCATGGCACGCAGCACACGATCCGTAGACTGGGGTTTCCCGCGCTGGCGCGGCTATGGCAGCGGCCGTGAGGCAACGCAGGTGCGGCTATGCGATCGCCATGGCTGTACCGAAGCCGGCAATTGCCCCGCGCCCAAATCACCCAACAGCCCGGAACGCTGGTATTTCTGCCAGGTCCATGCCGGCGAATATAACCGCGGCTGGAATTATTTCGAAGGCCTGACCGCTGAGGAGGCGGCCGCCCGCGAGGCCGAGGAGAATCGCGATACCGCCGGCTACACCGAATCGCGCCACAATAGCTGGGCTGGGCCGGGAGACGGTTCGCGGTCACGCGACGAGATGCGCGCGCTCGACTTGTTCGAGCTCGAACCCGATGCCGATTTCGATGCGGTGCGCGTTGCGTGGCGGCGCATGGCCAAGGCCAATCACCCCGATGTCCGCCCTGGCGACAAGGATGCCGCCGCCCGCTTTCAGGCGATCCAGGCCGCCTATGACGTGTTGCGCGTCGCCGAAGAGAACCGGCTGTGGCGGCCTGAGTGAAGGCGCTGATCAAGGCTGAGTGGCAAACCGCGATATTGGTATGCGCCAAATGCTCAAAGCGGCTCGATGGCGGCTTTGGCAAGAAGGGCAACCAATCGCTCGCCAAGGCGCTGCGCCGCCAGCTGGGGATCAAACGCTTTCGCAAGGCGTCGATCGGCATTGTCGAGGTGAAGTGCCTGGGCGTTTGCCCCCGTGGCGCGGTTACGCTGGTCGATGCCCGCGAGCCGGGAAACTGGCGTCTCGTGCCGGCAGGCGCTCATGTTCCCGCGCTGATCGACAGCCTTGGGCTTGGCGCCGCTCAGCCGCCCGCGTAGCGCGCGGCCGTCTCGCGGATCAGCGCGATCATATTGGGGATGCCCTGGGTGCGGTTCGAACTCAGCTGGTTCTTCAGATCGAACGGCGCCAGCAACGCTTCAATGTCGATCATGGTGATCGCCGACGGCGGCAAATCCTGTACCGTCATCAGCACCAGTGCGATGATCCCCTTGGTGATGGCGGCGTTGCTGTCCGCCAAAAAATGGAGCGCGCCGTTTTCAAGGCGGGTGGGATAGACCCAGACCGAGGCCGAACAGCCCCTGACCAGGGTCGCGTCCCCCTTCAGCGCATCGGGCATCGGCTCGAGTGCGCGGCCGAGATCGATCAGCAGGCGGTATCGATCATCGGCGTCGAGAAAATCATATTCGTCGTGAATATCGGTCAGGCTGGTCATGCCAGCCCCGCTAGCGGGATGGACCCTAGAGGTCCACCCCGGCGGCAATGGCTTCGAGCTTGCGGATACGCTCTTTCAGGTCGGCGATCTCGATACGGGCGCTGGCGCTAGGGCCAGTCATCGCCGGCATTGGCTCGGGATGGGTTCGGATCAGTTCCTGCTGCTTAAGGGTCAGCCAGCCCCGCCAGCCGGCGAGCCCCGCCAGGGTAATCATGGCCAGCCCGGCCAGGGTCGTACCAGCAAGCGTCACATAAAGTGTGGGGTCCATCATGTCGGATGCTCCTAGCGATTGTCGCGCAGCTTCTCGATCTCGCGATCGAGGCGGGCGGCATTGTTGTCATCGGTCGCGAGCCGTTCGAGCACTGCGATCCGTTCCTTCAGGGCCTGAACTTCATCGCGCAGGCGGCGCGCATCGGGATCAGTGGCAAGCGACGGGCTGGCGCCCTGCGCTTCATACCGGGCGCGCATCACGCGGGTGCCCATGACGATGATCGTAATCAAAACGGCAGCTGTCCAGAAACTCATTGAAATTACTCCCTTTAGGGTATTGTTCTAGTTCAGCGGCACATCGCGCAGCTGTTCGATTTGGTCGGCTACGTCGATCCCGCGATCAGTGACAATGCGCTCTAGCACCCGGACCCGCTCTTCCAGCCGGCCAGTATTGGCGGCATATTGCGCGGCGCGTTCAGCAACTATCCGGGCCTCCAGTTCCATCCGCTTCTCGCGGTGCGCGAGCCAGGGCTTGACGATCTGGTTGCCGATCACGGCGACCATGCCGACACAGATGCCGAGGATCGGGATCACGAGCAGGACATCATTTGCCATCAACGGTTCCCTTAATTTGTCCGGGCGCGCAGTTGTTCAATCTCGCGATCGAGGCTGTGTGCGCCATCGGTGACGATTCGTTCGACATTAGCGAGGCGATCCTTGATCGAACCGAGCTCGGCGCGCAGTTGCGCATTTTCCTGGCTTAGCAGCTTGATCCGTTCGATCGATTCCTGATCGGTCTTGGGATAGATCGCCTGGCCCCAGCTGCCATCGAGCGGATAGCCGTGGCGGATGCGCATCCAGGTCGTGAGCACCCAACCGATCATCCCGGCGACACCAACTGCAGCGACTGCTGGCCCGAGCGCACCAAACAGCCCGATTAAATTGGCACTATTCATCACTATTTCTCCCTAGCGGAGCGCATCGATTTCGCGGGCGGTGCGCTCGGCGGGATCGGTTGCAATACGTTCGAGCACCGAGAGCCGCTCTTCGAGCCGAGCCATCTTGCCGTGGAGCTGATCATTTTCGGCGATCAGCAGCTGGTTTTGTCGCTCGATCTCGGCGGCGCCAGTGCCGGCCGCCATGCCACCCTTGCGATTCTCCAACGGATAGCCGTGGCGGGCGCGAACCCAGGTGGTGAAGGCCCAGCAGATCGGCCCGACGGTCACCGCCGCGATCGGGATCAAAATACCCCAGTTCATCTTCAACTCCCTGAGCGAGCGGCGCGTCTAGCGCAGCGCATCAATATCACGGGCAACGCGGTCCGCGGGATCGGTAGCGATCCGTTCGAGTACGGCGATCCGCTCTTCCAGCCGGCTGATCTGACCGTGCAGCCGATCATTCTCAGAACTCAGCAGGTCGATCTTTCGATCGGCATCCGGATCGCCCTTGGCAGAAATGCCCTTCCACTCATTTTCCAACGGATATCCGTGCCGTGCGCGGATCCAGTTGTTGATTACCCAGCCGGCCGTCGAGATCGCGATGATCGCGATTACAAAGCTTGGTCCACCCCAATTCATCGTCGTTACTCCCCGTGGCCGGCGCGTCAGCGCAGGCTGTCAATCTCGTCGGCGAGGCGCGTGTTGCGGCTCGTATAGGCGGTTTCGATGTCGGCGAGCCGGCGATCGATATCGCGAAACTTGGATCGAACGTCACGGGTGGTGCGCGCCGGGTTGGAGCGGACGCCCTGCCAGAATTTCTGGTCCTCGACCGTTTCGTACAGGCCGTTCGGCTTGGGGCTCGCCATCCAGGCAACCAGCCAATAGGCGATCAGCGTCCAGGGGAAGCCACCGGCGAGGGTGAAAATCACCGCGCCAACGCGAACCCAGATGACCTCAACGCCGGTGTAATCGGCGATCCCGGCGCAGACGCCCAACCATTTGGCGTTCTGCTTATCGAGATAGAATTTGGTGCGGCTCGCGCTCATCTCAATTCCTCCTGCTGATATCGTAATCGAGGGCTTCGGGCACGACGCTGCTGCCCAGTTTCCACTCGGGGTGATCGGCGGCGATGATGCGCTCGATCGTGTTAAGCCGGTCATCAAGACGACGGGCTGTGTAGTGAAGCTCGTCGAGGAGCTTTTCGTCCTCGCCTGTCAGGCTCGCCGTTCTTTTCCATTGCGTGACATAGTGAAAGGTCAGCCAGGGCAAACCGATGAACAGGATGCCGATGACGATGGCGACAATTAAAACTTCGCTCATATCAGTTCGCCTTGCCGATCCGCGCCTTCAGCGCGGCGAGATCGGCATCGACCTTCTCGCTGGACCGCAGCTCGGCGATTTCCTCTTCGAGTGTCTTGGGCGGTGCGCCCAGGCTGAGCGCATCGGCGCGGCCCTCGGCGAAATCGACACGGCGCTCCATAATCTCGAACCGCGAAAACGCGTCCTGCACCTTGGGGCCGGCATAAGCCTCGCGCATCTTCACCCGGTTATGCGCAGATTCGAGCCGCGTCGTGATCGAGTTCTGCCGGGTGCGGGCTTCACGCAGCTTGTTCTGTAGCTTGGTGATATCCTCTTCGGCGCTGCGCAGCGTATCGTCGAGCACACCGATCTCGGCGCCCAGCTGATCGGCCATGTCGACAGCCTTCTGACGTTCGACCAGAGCGGCCTTGGCCAGATCTTCGCGATCCTTGGACAGCGCCAGCTCTGCCTTCTCCGTCCAGCTGTCCTGCAGCTTTTCCAGCTTGGCGATATGCCGGCGCATTTCCTTTTGATCAGCGATCGTCCGGGCAGCCGACGCGCGCACCTCGACGAGCGTTTCCTCCATTTCCAGGATGATCATCCGGATCATCTTGGCCGGATCTTCCGCCTTGTCGAGCAAGTCGGTGACGTTGGCGGCGATGATGTCTCGGGTTCGCGAAAAAATGCCCATCGGGGAACTCCTGACTGTTACTGGAAGATCAATAGCGCGAAGAAAGGGCCGGGGCGCTGCGGGGGGCGCGGCACCCCGGCCAGGGGCGTCACCTGTTTGGTTCAGGCGACGGGGGCCTCGTTGACCAGACCAGCGGTCTGCGCGGACTGCAACGCGGCCGGCGCAATCGCGCCCATCACGCAGGTCGCGCTGAACAGCAATGCAAAGGTGATCGCGGTGATCGTGCGGACGGCGCTGGTTGCTTGGTAACCGATGTTCATGGCGTTTCTTCCTGAGCCTTGTGTGGCGAAAACTGTGTTTCGTGCTGCCCGTGTGGCAGATGCAGCAAGCTAAGCAGGAAGCGTGCCAATTTCAAAAACGGCTGATTTGCGTCATTTCTGAACCTAGGCTGTCCATCATTGCCAATTGGGACTTGCCAAGGTTTGGGATTTTACGCCAAGTCTTTGCCATGGAACGCACAACCCAGGTCATCGGCCAGTCAGGCGTGTTTCTGGACGTCCTGGAGCGTGCCAGCCGTGCCGCCGCACTCGATCGACCTGTCCTCGTCATTGGCGAGCGCGGCACCGGCAAGGAACTTGTCGCCGAGCGCTTGCACCGGTTGAGCCCGCGCTGGGACCAGCCACTGGTAATCATGAACTGCGCCGCGTTGCCGGAAACATTGATCGAGGCCGAATTGTTCGGGCATGAAGCCGGGGCCTTTACCGGTGCGACCAAGGCGCGGGCAGGGCGCTTCGAAGAGGCGCATGGCGGCACCCTTTTTCTCGACGAGCTCGGCTCGCTGTCAATGGCGGCGCAGGACCGCCTCCTGCGTGCCGTCGAATATGGCGAGGTGACCCGAATTGGCTCGTCGCGCCCGATCCGGGTCGATGTCCGCATTGTCGCTGCAACCAACGAGCACCTCCCCGACAAGGTCGATCGGCATCAGTTCCGCGCCGATCTGCTCGACCGCCTGTCCTTCGAGGTGGTGACGTTGCCGCCGCTGCGCGCGCGCGTCGGCGACGTGCTGGTGCTGGCCGAGCATTTCGGGCGGCGCATGGCCTCTGAAATGGGGTGGGCCGACTGGCCGGGCTTCAGTCCGGCGGCGATGGATGCCCTGATCGATTATGCATGGCCCGGCAATGTCCGCGAGCTCCGCAACGTGGTCGGGCGAGCAGTGTATCGCTGGGAGCGCAGCGGTCCGATCGACGAGATCCAGTTTGATCCGTTCGTGTCTCCCTATGCGCCGACACCTGGCGGGCCGCGCCCGGTTCCCGGTCCGCCGATGGCAGCGGCACCCGTGGACCAGCATGCCGACGAACCGCTTGCGGTTTGCGATGAGGACGGCCCTTCGGATTTCAAGTCGCAGGTTTCGCGTTTCGAACGCGATCTGCTGGCGCGGGCGCTCGCTGAGCACCGCTTCAACCAGCGTGCCACGGCGGAAGGGCTGGGGCTTAGTTATGATCAGCTTCGCCACGCCTTGCGCCGGCATGACCTGCTGCCGGGGTAAATTGTCTAGACGAATCGGTTGCGCATTGGACGTTGCGGACCCAATTGGGACGTATCAGCGTTCCCCAAAGAAGCGCACAACCGGTGCGCACAGCATCACAGGAGACTATCCGATGGCTTTCGAACTGCCCGCACTACCCTATGCCAAGGACGCGCTTGCCCCCGTTATGTCGGCCGAGACGTTCGATTTCCATCACGGCAAGCATCACAAGGCCTATGTCGACAAGACTAACGGCATGCTGGTGGCGCATGGGCTGGAAAATGCGAAACTTTCGGAGGTCATCAAGCACGCCAAGGACAAAGGCGAAAAAGGCCTGTTCAACAATTCGGCGCAGATCTGGAATCATACCTTTTTCTGGCATTCGCTGACGCCAAACTATGCAGCGCCAACTGGCAAGCTGGCTGACATGATCGCGAGTGAATTCGGTACGACCGAGGAACTGGTAAAGCAGTTGGTCGCCGAATCGACCAACCATTTTGCCAGCGGCTGGGGCTGGCTGGTCCTCGATGGCGGCAAACTAAAGGTGACGTCGCTGCACGACGCCGATACGCCGGTGGTCTATGACGGCATGAAACCATTGCTGACGATCGATGTGTGGGAACACGCATATTATATCGATTATCGCAACGCACGGCCTGGATATCTGGAAGCGGTAACGGGCAAGATCCTCAACTGGGAATTTGCCGCCCAGAACCTCGACGGCGCCGGTATTTCGCGCGCTGACCAAGGCTGATCATTGACGCCCCGCTCGAAAGGGCGGGGCGTTACCCTTCCGGCGGCAGCGGCGGGCCGGAGTCGCCGCCCACCTGCATGCCATGCTTCATCAGCATCGGCAGATTGGCGATCGCAAACACCAGCGTCATCGGGATTACGCCCCATAATTTGTAGGCGACCCAGAAATCCCAGCTAGTGTTGCGCCAAACCGCCTCGTTGAGGACGGCCTGCACCAGAAAAAACCCTGCCCAGTTGATCGTGAGCTGTCGCCATCCTTTGGGATTCAATCCCGGATACGCTGATCCCAACACGAATTGAAGCAACGGCCGCCCAGTGACCAGGCCAAAGATCAGCACGCTGGCGAACATCAGATAGATGATCGTCGGCTTGATCTTGATAAAGCTCTCGTCATGAAAATAGACCGTCAGGCTGCCGAAAACGAGGACCAGCACACCCGACATCCACAACATCGGGGAGATGTGCCCCGTCTTCCAGCGCGACACGACCATCGCGATGGCGGTTGCGGTCATGAATGCAACGGTCGCGGCGATCACCCGCGTAATTTGCGCGCCACCCACCATGGCGTTGACAGCGAAGAACACGACCAGCGGACCGAAGTCGATTGCCATACGCAGGCCCGGCGACGCGGCTGAGTCGGGAGCAGGATCGGGTGTAGTGGGGTGGAGGTTTTCAACCATGCGTTGGTCTTTCCACGCCCGCGATGATCCGCGCAACCTCGTTGGCGTCAAATGGCCGCAGATCGCCAACGCCCTCTCCAATCCCGATCGCGTGAATCGGCAGCCCGAACTGCTCGGCCGCCGCCACCAGCACACCACCGCGCGCCGTGCCGTCCAGCTTGGTCATCACCAGGCCAGTCACGCCGGCGACTTCCTTGAAAACCTCGATCTGCGATAGCGCATTCTGGCCAGTGGTGGCATCGAGCACCAGCACGACATCGTGCGGCGAGGCAGGATCGATCTTGCCGAGCATCCGCTTGATCTTGGCGAGCTCGTCCATCAGTTCACGCTTGTTTTGCAGGCGGCCGGCAGTGTCGACGATGAGCGCGTCTATTCCGGTAGCGGTGGCCTTTTTGACCGCGTCGAAGACAATCCCCGCCGCATCGCCGCCTTCCGGGCCGCGCACAATCGGCACGCCGATCCGGTCCGCCCAGGTCGCCAGCTGGCCAATCGCGGCAGCGCGGAATGTATCGCCGGCTGCCAGCATGACGCCATAATCCTGTTCGGTGAACAGATGCGCCAGCTTGGCAATCGTCGTTGTCTTGCCGGAGCCGTTGACGCCGATCACCAGGATGACATGCGGCCGCGGGAAAGCGCTGATTTCCAGCGGGTGCGCCACTTTGGCGAGCACCTTTTCGATCTCCTCGGCGACGATCAGCCGGATGCCGAGTTCTTCCATGTTGCGTTCAAAAGCGCCGTCAGCCAGCCGGGCCCGGATCCGGGCCGCGGTTGCCGGGCCGAGATCGGAGGCGATCAGCGCCTCCTCGATGTCGTCGAGCGTCGCATTGTCGAGACGAGCCGCACCGAGCCCGGCGAGGTTGCCGATTAGGCGATCCGAAGTGCGTTTGAAGCCCCCGATCAGCTTTTCGTGCCAAGCATTGCTCATGCGGGCACCCCGATCAGCCTTGAACCGTCCATGCCTGTGATCGTCATCGCCACAATTTCTCCAACCGGTGCACGGCGCGCTGCCGGATCAGTAACGCGGATTTCAGCAAAATTCGGAGCATGGCCCCGATCACCCGGGCGCTCGATTAATACCGGCTGGACAGTACCCAGCTGCGCCGACAGCCAACGGGTTCGACGGGCGCCAGCAGCCTGGCGCATGACGGCCGCGCGCGCCTTCCGGACAGCCGGGGGGACCTGCGGCATCCGGGCTGCCGGCGTGCCCTGGCGCGGCGAATAGGGGAAGATATGGGCATGGACGATATCGCAATCGTCAATCAGCGCTGCGCTGTTGGCGAACATCGCGTCGTCCTCGGTTGGAAAGCCGGCAATCAGATCAGCGCCAATGGCGATGGCCGGACGCGCGTGCTTGAGGCGTTCGACGATCCGAACTGCATCCGCCCGGCTGTGACGGCGCTTCATCCGTTTGAGGATCATGTCGTCACCCGCCTGTAGCGATAAATGGAGGTGCGGCATAATCCGCGCTTCGCCGGTGACGAGATCGAAAAGGCGATCATCAATCTCGATCGAATCAAGCGACGACAGGCGCAAACGCTGCAGCGCCGGCACATGCCGCAGAATACGTTCGACCAGCATCGCCAGAGTCGGACTGCCGGGCAGGTCGGGGCCATAGCTGGTCAGGTCCACCCCGGTCAGCACGATCTCGCGATAGCCGGCATCGACAAGCGACGCGACACGATCAACCACCGCACCCGCCGGGACCGAACGGCTGTTCCCGCGGCCCTGCGGGATAATACAGAAGGTGCAACGATGGTCGCAGCCATTTTGCACTTCGACAAAGGCACGGGCGTGCGCGTCGAATCCGGCGGCGAGGTGGGGGCTGGTTTCGCGTACCGCCATGATGTCGCTGACGATGACGGGTGCGGTGGCGATCCAGGCGGCCGGATCGAGCTTTTCGGCGTTGCCGATCACGCGCGACACTTCCGGCATGGCAGCAAAGCCAGCCGGATCGATCTGCGCGGCACAACCGGTAACGATGATCGCCACCTCGGGCCGCGCCCGGTGAGCGCGGCGGATCGCCGCCCGGGTTTCGCGAACGGCATTCTCGGTCACAGCGCAGCTATTGATGACCACCATATCGCGCCCGGCGTTGATCGTGCGGATCGTCTCGCTCTCCGCGAGATTGAGCCGACAGCCCAGCGTGACGATGTCCGGATAAGCGGCAGGAGCAGGGGTGACGGCAGTCATTGTCGCCGATCTAGGGGGCGCTCCGCGTGAAGTCCACTGGCCGGGGGGGATTAGCTGGCCTTGCGCGCTGCGGCGGCCGCTGGTGGCGCAGCTGATTTAGGCGGCACGGCCCGCAACAACCGCTTCTCAGCAAGCAACCGTCGGGCATTGGCCGATGTCAACGGGCGGCCGTAAAGATAACCTTGGCCCTTGCTACAGCCCATCGCGCGGAGCCGTTCCTCAATCGCGGCATCCTCGATCCCCTCCGCGGTGATCGGCAGGTTCAGGCTTTCACCCAGACGAACGATCGCGTTGACGATCGCCGCGCTTTCGGCGTTGACGTTGATCGAGCTGACAAAGCTGCAATCGATCTTGATCCGATCAAACGGCAAGGCGCGCAAATGGGCGAGCGAACTATAACCGGTGCCAAAATCATCAAGCGCGACGCGGATACCCTGGTTCTTGAGACTGCCAACGATCGACTGCGCCAGTGCGAGATTGTCGAACAGGGCAACCTCGGTAATTTCCAGCTCGAGCCGGCTGGCAGGGAAGCCCGTTTCGGTCAGCACTTTGACGATTTTCTGGGCGAGCCAAGGATCCTTCAATTGCAGCGGTGAAATGTTGACTGACAAGCTCAGGCTGGGCTCCCAGTCCTTGGCCGCGAGAAAAGCCTGGCTCATCACCGACAATGACAAGTCGCTGATCAACCCCGTGTCTTCGGCAATCGAAATGAACTTGTTGGGCGGAATAAGGCCGCGGGTCGGATGCTCCCAGCGGGCCAGCACTTCGAAACCGAACAGGCGACCAGTGGTCAGATCAATCTGCTGTTCGAAATAGGGGACGATTTCCTGGCGCGGGATGGCGGTGCGCAAGCCCACTTCGAGCTCGTTACGCGCTTTCAGCTCCCGCTCCATCGACTGATCGAACCATGCGAACCGATTGCGGCCGGCATTCTTGGCGGCGTACATCGCAATGTCCGCGCTGCGCATCAACGCATCGATGCTGGCACAGCCCGTATCCGAGCGGGCAATACCGATCGACGCGCTAATATGCAGTTGCAGCCCGTCCGAAACAAAGGGCTGGCCAATCCGCGACACCAGCTTTTCGACGATCCTCTCGACGGTGTCGGGATGCGCCGGATCGAACAGAAAGGCGCAAGCAAATTCGTCACCGCCCAGCCGCGCGGTCAGCGCAATCGATGGCATGGCGTGCGCGATTTCTTCCGACACCAAGCGCAACAGGCCGTCGCCGGTGGCATGGCCATACATGTCGTTGATTGTCTTGAAATGATCGAGATCGAGCATCAGCATCGCCAACGCCTTTTGCCGGCGCTCAGCCTGCACGAACAACGCCGCCCCTTCTTCGGACAGCGAGCGTCGATTGAGGAATCCGGTAAGCGGATCGCGCGCGGCAAGCAGTTGGGCGCGTTCTTCTGCCGCGGTCCTGACCTCTACCTCGCGGCGCAGATCGTTATGCCGACGCCACCCGAACAGGATCAGCGCGACATTGAGCAGCAATGCGATGACCAGCGTTCGATCAGTGGGATCGCCCCCGGCAAAATAATATTTGATCGCGCTTGAGAGTGCAGAGCTTCCGGTGCCAACGAACAACAGGATCGCAGCAATCGTGATCGCCCCGCTGGTCATGTCGCGGCGCGCCTCTTTTGGCGTATCGACTTTTTCGATCATCTCCGGCGTCATTCGGACATGCCCCCAGTGTTTCATGCCGAGGGCTGTACCAGCGGGGCGTGTAAATCATCTTAAACCGCATGGTTGCGAAACCATGAGGGTTCGGGTAGGGCCACTCGGGATCGCTTCCTTAAAGGACGCAATAAGAGCATGCCTGCGGGCATAAGCTGGCCGACGAGGTTTCGTCCGCCAGCTTCTTTTGCGTTTTGTTCGGGGGTGGTGATCGGCAACGGAGTGATTCATGTTCGACAGTCTTAGCGAACGGCTTGGCGGCGTCTTTGACCGTCTGCGGGGGCGCGGCGCGCTGACCGAGGCGGACGTGCGCGCAGCGATGCGCGAAGTGCGCGTGGCGCTGCTCGAAGCCGACGTCGCCCTGTCGGTAGCGCGTGATTTTGTCGATAAGGTTACCGAACAGGCGGTCGGTCAGAACGTCCTCCGGTCGATCACCCCAGGGCAACAGGTCGTCAAAATCGTCAACGACGCGCTGACCGAGATGCTCGGCGCCGATGAAAGCGAACTTGCGCTCGATGTCACCCCGCCGGCCATCATTATGATGGTTGGCCTGCAGGGTTCGGGCAAGACGACGACGACTGCCAAGATTGCGAAAAGATTGGCAAAGCGCGACGGCAAAAAGGTGCTGATGGCGTCGCTCGACGTCAATCGCCCGGCCGCGCAGGAACAGCTGGCCACGCTTGGCACCCTGGCCGAGGTCGCGACCTTGCCGATTGTCGCCGGACAACGCCCGGTCGAGATTGCCCGGCGCGCCATTCAGGCCGCCAAGCTGCAGGGTTATGACGTCCTGATGCTCGATACGGCGGGACGCCTGCACGTCGATCAGGCATTGATGGACGAGATGAAGGCAATTGCCGACATCGCCACCCCCAATGAAATTTTGCTGGTCGTCGATGCGCTGACCGGGCAGGACGCGGTCAACGTCGCACAGAATTTCTCCACCCAGGTCCCGCTGACTGGCGTCGTGCTTACACGAATGGATGGCGATGCACGCGGCGGTGCGGCGCTGTCGATGCGGGCGGTGACCGGCAAGCCGATCAAATTCGCCGGCACCGGTGAAAAGATCGACGCGATTGAGGCGTTTCATCCCGGCCGCGTTGCTGGGCGCATCCTGGGCATGGGCGATGTCGTCAGCCTGGTCGAGCGCGCCGCAGAGTCGATCCAGGTCGAAGATGCCGAGCGCATGGCCGCCAAAATGGCCAAAGGGCAGTTCGACATGGACGATCTGCGCGGCCAACTGGCGCAGATGCGCCGGATGGGCGGGCTAGGCGCACTTGCCGGCATGATCCCCGGCATGAAGAAGGCGCAGGCTGCTGTTGCTTCAGGCGTAGCGGACGAACGCATCCTGCTGCGGATGGACGCCATGATCACCTCGATGACGCAAAAGGAACGGTCCAAGCCCGAAATTCTGTCAGCGAAGCGCAAGATTCGCATCGCCAAGGGCAGCGGCACGACCGTGCAGGACGTCAACAAGCTCCTGAAGATGCATCAGGAAATGTCGACCGCCATGAAGAAAATCAAGAAGATGGGCGGCATGAAGGGCATGATGGCGATGCTCGGCAAAGGCGGCATGGGCGGCGGGCTTGGCGGGCTCGGCAATGCCATTGGCGGCCCCGAACTGGGCGACATGATGGGCAAGGCGGGCGGTGGATTACCCGGCCTGGGCGGCGGCAATCCGATGGGCGGTATGCCCAAATTGCCGCCGGGCTTCGAGAATTTCATCAATAAGAAAAAGTAATCAGCTCGCGCCGTCGCCCCGGCGAAAGCAGGGGCATCAAGCGGCAAGGGCGCAACCTGACAACCAAAAGACCCCGGCTTTCGTCGAGGGAACGATACGAGAAAGAAGAGAGAATAAATTATGGCAATCAGCATTCGTCTGTCGCGTGGCGGCTCCAAGAAGCGTCCTTATTACCGTGTTGTCGTCGCCGACGCCCGGTCCCCGCGCGATGGCCGCTTCATCGAAAAGATCGGCACCTATAACCCGTTGCTCGCCAAGGATTCGCCGGACCGGATCAAGCTGGACACCGATCGTGCCAAGCATTGGCTGAGCGTCGGCGCACAGCCGACCGACCGCGTCGCGCGGTTTCTCGACGTGCTCGGTGTGAAGGAGCGGCCGGCGCGCAGCAACCCGACCAAGGGCAAGCCAGGCGAAAAGGCAACCGAACGCGCTGAAGAACGCGCCGAGAAGCTGAAGGCGGCCGAGGAAGCTGCTGCTGAAGCTGCTGCCGCACCAGCACCGACTCCTGAGCCAGAGCCTGAAGTCGTTGAGGCGCCGGTTGCCGAAGTCGTCGCTGAAGAAACAGCCGCCGAACCAGTTGTCGAAGCAGCCCCCGTCGAGGCCGCTGCCGAAGCAGCGCCGGTTGCGGAAGAAGCAGCGCCAGTGGCCGAAGAAAAGCCTGCTGACGCCTGATGTCAGTCGATCGCCCCGTCACGCTTGCCGTCATCATCGGCGCGCACGGCGTGACGGGCGAGGTCCGCCTGAAGGTCTTCACCGACGACCTGGGCCAGTACAAGAAGTTTAACGACGGCGCGCTAACGGTGAAATCGGTACGGCATGGCAGCAATGGCGCCATCGCACGGATTGCCGAAGTGAATGACCGCAACGCCGCCGAGGCGATGCGGGGCACCGAACTCACAGTCCCGCGCGCCGATTTGCCGCCGCTGGGCGAGGGCGAATATTACCATACCGACCTGATCGGCCTGTCTGCGCTATCGACCGAGGGAGAAGTGCTGGGTCACGTCGTCGGAATCGACAATTTCGGCGCGGGCGATGTGCTCGAAATCGAACGACCGGACAAGAAGCGCTTCATGGTGCCAATGCGCCCTGAGGCCGTGCCGGAATGGAATGAGCAGCGGTTGCTGGTTGCAGCAAGCTACATCATCTGACGGACACTTGAATCTTATCTCCCACTATGTTAGTGGGACAATAGATGCATGAGCTGACCGACCCTTCGGCACCTCCGCTGGATCACCCGCTCTGGTCCAAGCTTTGCAGTTACCGGATCGGCGCCGACGACGCAGCGCTGAACTTTCCCAATCGACTCGCGCGCGAAAACGGCTGGACACGGGCACATGCCGCCCGGGTCCTCGAGGAATATCGCCGCTTTTGCTTCCTGGCCGTGACCGCCGGACATGCGGTCACCCCATCAGACTCTGTCGATCAGGCCTGGCATCTCCACCTCACCTACAGCCGCGATTATTGGGAACGCTTCTGCCCCGATATCCTTGGGCAAGCGCTGCATCATGGTCCGACCCAGGGCGGGGCGAACGAACTCCATCGATTTTTCGATCAATATGCAGCGACTCTGGCCAGCTACGAAGCCGTCTTCGGCATTCCTCCGGCCGATCTCTGGCCAACGGCCCGGCGGCGGCTGATCGATGATCCAAAAGCGCGTCGGGTACACCCGCGCGACGGCATTTTTCTCTCCAGAAGGCTGCTTCACCGGCTCCTGCTGTTGGCAGCACTGGCGATACTGGCATTGATCGTTTTGTGGTGGAGGAGCTGACTTTGATGGGACTGGGACCTTTCGATCTGCCGGGCAGTGCGTTTCTGGTGCTCTACGCCGGCTTGCTGATCATCACGATTATTGCCGGTACCATCATTCCGCGCTGGCTGCGCCCTACGGGCCGTACAATGCCCGAGACCGACCCAGATCATCTGGCTTATCTGGCGGGCGGCGCGGTACGGATGGCGGAGTGCCTCGTGGCCGGGCTACTGGCGGCGGGCGCGCTGGTGATGGAGGGACGCAACCGGTTCCGCATCGTTCGTGAAACCGGTGTGGCCAGCCCCGCCCAGTGCGCGATCCTGGCGCTTTCGTCGCCCGCCCCCTGGCCGGCAATCGCCGCCGCCGCCAATCGGCCCGCGGCCTCGATCGAGGCGCATCTCGTGCGTAGCGGCCTGATGGTTGGCCCCGGCGGCACCTGGCAGCTGCGCTTCTGGCAAACCATGCCCTATTTGCTGCTGATCGCCTTCGGCTTGACCAAATGGCTGATCGGAGTCGGTCGAGATCGGCCGGTCGGGGTGCTGACCGGCCTGTTGCTCTTTACAGCGATTTTGGCGCTGATCCGGTTTTGGACGATTGACCGGCGGACCCGTGGCGGCATGGCCGCGATCAAGGCGGCGCGGCGCCGCGCCGACCGGCTTCGGCGCGCGCCGACGCCCTCTGAAGCCGGCCTTGCCGTCGCCCTGTTCGGTACGACGGTGTTGGCAGGGTCTGCCTGGTCCGATTTTCACCGGCTGCGCAGCGCGAGCGGCGGTGATGGAGGCAATTCTGGCGATAGCGGATCGAGCGACGGCGGCGGTTGTAGTGGCGGCGGCTGCGGCGGTGGTTGCGGTGGTTGCGGCAGCTGAGCGGCGATTAGCAGTCGGGTCAGGCGGCGCGCGCGGCATGGACCTGATCGGGTAGCACCAGCTTGTCACGCCCACTGGACTTGGCAGCGTAGAGATTGATGTCAGCGATTTTCATCGCCATTCCGAAGGTTGAATCGCCAACCAGTACCAAGCCTATGCTGGCAGTGACACCAGCCGAGAGTTCGGGAATGGTCTCTCCGGTATAGGCTGCAATTCTGTGGCGGAGTCGCTCGGCCTCCTCCTTGATCTCGGCACCATTGCCATAGAGCAGCAAGACGAATTCCTCGCCGCCTATCCGCCCGGCAAGCGCGCTCCCCGAGCTGAGCGCGGCACCGGCCGCGCGGATCACGCGATCGCCGACATCGTGGCCATGGCGATCGTTGACGGCCTTGAAATGATCGAGATCAACGATCGCAATCGCCTCTGGCCGTCGATCAACAAATGCCTTTTCGATTGCGCGACGGTTGCCAAGGCCGGTCAACGGATCCGAATGGGCCATGACCTGCAGCGCGCTCGCAGTGGCGCGGGCCTCGTCATGGGCACGCTTGAGACGCAGAAAGCGGTCGGCGATGCCAATCGCGGTGAGCATGACTTCAAGCCCGAGCGCGCCGAATAGCGCGAACAAGAACATCTTGAACGGTGTGCCAAGAAAAATGTCATGAAACAGGCTGATGCCGTAAACAGCCAGCACGCTACTCCAGGCCGCTGCCTGGAACCGTGCGGTACGACTGCCGCGGCGCCATGCCTGGGCCAGCGTAAAGCACATCAGCAAGAGCGTGCCGACCAGCATCGCGTTGCGGAACGCCATGTAGAGCGGGGGACAATCAGGGATGAGCATCGCGGGCGTGGTGATGAGAATGGCGGGGGCAGTCCACCCGAGCAGGCGATACACGCGCGGCGCGATCATGCCGGGTTCGATATAGGTGCGGATAAACGGCCCGGTTACGGCGACCGACAAATCGAACAATACGCACAGATAGACCTGGCGCGCGAAGCTGTGCGCCCCGAGCGCCGGCCCCATGTCGAGCGGCGACAGGCCAATCGTCAGCGCAAAATAGATCAATGCACGCAGGCTCTGCCAAACGAGGAAACGCTCACGCAGCACCGAATAAAACGCGCTATTATAAGCCACTGAAAAGACCAGCAGCCCCAGAAAGATGCCCGTGAGCGCCCCGTCCCAGCTCATATGGGTGCGATCAGCAAAGCTCGACTGGGCCAATGCCGGCGCGGCGCAAAATAGAGCCAGAATCAGGGCCATGCCCGATCGGAGCGGCGGCAGAAATTTCCAAGGCATTTTCTGGTGTTATCCGACGCAGGTAAGAACACGGTTAACGGCCAGAGCGATGGAGATTGACGAGATTGCGACCCGAATGTATATACATTATGTGTATACAGGATTGTTGCTATGGAAGACGAATATCAAGGCAGGACGTTCAAGTCGGGCAATTCGGTCGCGCTACGGCTGCCCAAGGGCTTGGGCATTCCGGAAGGTACCGACGTGCGGATTGTGAAGGAATCGGCAATGACATTCAGGATCGAGCCAGTGGCTTCGCTCCGCCGTACCATCGACATCAGTGGCTTTGCCGGAAAGCTGCCGGGCTTCAAGCCGGCGCCGCGCGAAGATTTCGGGGAACGGCCGGGCGCGGGCGCAAGGCCCAAGGCGCTGTCGGGAGAGTGACCCGTTATTTGATCGGTGCTGATCTGGCGATCTATTCGATGGGCGGCGCAGCCGATTCGACTCTTAATGGTCGCCTGGCGTCCCTTTATCCCGGCGATGTCGCCATTTCGGCAGTCAGCTTTGGCGAGCTGGCGTTAGGGAGCTGGAACGGCAAACCGCCGCGACAGGACGTCCTTGATGCCTTTGTCCGCGTTATCCCAATCGTGCCGTTCGACGAGGCCGCGGCCCGTATCTATCCCCAATTGCCATTCAAGCACGCCCGGTTGGACCGGTTGCTCGCAGCACATGCGCTCAGCCTGGATGCAACAATCGTGACAAATAACAAGGCCGACTTCGCTGATGTGCCGGGGCTGCGCGTCGAGAACTGGACGCTGAGCGAATGACCGGACCAAGCGCTTTCGCCGCCACCATCCTGACCCTCTACCCCGACATGTTCCCCGGGCCGCTCGGCCAGTCGATCGCAGGGCGGGCGCTTGCCGACGGGAAATGGGTCCTCGACGCGCACAACATCCGCGACTTCGCGACCGACAAGCATCGCACCGTCGACGACACGCCGGCAGGCGGCGGGGCAGGGATGGTGCTGCGTGCGGATATCGTTGCTTCGGCGCTCGACAGTGTCGCAGATGGCCGCCCGATCCTGGCGATGACGCCGCGCGGCGTCCCCCTGACGCAAGCACGGGTGCGGACGCTCGCCGCCGGTCAGGGGGCGATCATCATCTGCGGCCGATTCGAAGGGTTTGACGAACGTCTGTTCGATGCGCGCGATATCGAGCAAGTCTCGATCGGCGACTATGTACTGTCGGGCGGGGAGATGGGTGCACTCGTCCTGCTCGACGCTTGCATTCGGCTGCTGCCCGGCGTAATGGGCGCGGCTTCGAGTGGTGTGGACGAGAGCTTCGAAGGAGGCTTGCTCGAATACCCGCAATATACCCGACCTAGCATATGGGAAGGGCGCACGATCCCCGAAGTGCTGCGATCGGGGGATCATGCGAGGATTTCGGCATGGCGAAAGCAGATGGCCGAAACCGATACACGGCTAAGGAGGCCGGACCTTTGGGAGCGTCATGAGGGCGCTCGGGTCAAGCCTCCCTCTGGCGCGCAGCGACAGACGAAGGACGAATGAGATGAATCTCATCCAGACAATTGAAGCCGAGAACATTGCCAAGCTTCTCGAAAACAAAAAGATTCCCGATTTCCGCCCCGGCGACACGCTGAAGGTTGGCGTGAAGGTCGTCGAAGGCGAGCGCACCCGCGTCCAGAATTACGAAGGCGTGTGCATCGCGCGCTCGAACAAGGGCATGGGCAGCAACTTCACCGTGCGCAAGATTTCGTTCGGCGAAGGCGTCGAGCGCGTCTTCCCGCTCTATTCGCCTAATGTCGATTCGATCGAAGTCGTCCGCAAGGGCGTCGTGCGGCGCGCCAAGCTTTATTATCTGCGTGGCCTGCGCGGCAAGCGTGCGCGCATCGCCGAGCGCCGCGATCCGCGCCCGGTCAAGGATTCCACCCCCGCCGAATAATCAGGCCAGCCCTGGCCACTGTGCAATGATTGAAGCGCCGCGCCCCGACACTGTCGGGCGCGGCGTTTTTCATTTGAGCCGCCCCTTGCCTGGCCTACTGTGTTGCCCTTATAAGGCACCATCGTAACGGGGAGCGATGTCGATGAGCGAGGGGATATTAGCAGGAGCGGCCGAGCCGGACGGCGCGCCGCGCATTCCGATCATGGACATCCTGCGCGGGCTGGCAATCCTCGGCATCCTGTTCATGAATATCAATGATATGGGGCAATCGCTCAACGCCTCTTTCGGCGATATTCGGCATCTTGGCTGGGCACCCGCTGATCAGGTCGCCTGGTGGTTGCGCGAAATTCTGGCCAACGGCACCGCGCGCTGTCTGCTGGAAATGCTGTTCGGCGTCGGCATGGTGATCCTGACCGAACGATTTGCCGCCGCTGCCAATGGCTGGGCGGTGCTGCGCCGATATTATGTCCGCAACCTTGTGCTGTTCCTGTTCGGCGTCGTGCACATGTACATCCTGCTCTGGCCGGGGGACATTTTGCACAGCTATGGCCTGGCGGCGCTGGTAGCGGTGCTGTTCCGCCGGCTGCGGCCGCGCTGGCTGTTGACGATCGGCCTGAGCATGGCCCTGATCCAGCTGACCATGGGGGGCTATTTTGGCTATTATCAGGGCCTTCAGAAACAGGCGCAGACCGCCGCAATCGAGACTAAGCAGGCAGGAGGCCTGAAACTAACAGCCGCTGAGACCAAGCGGCTCAAGGACCATGCAAAGGCGCTGGCAGACCGTGCCAAACGCGAGGCCGAGTTCGACAAGCAGGTCGCCGACGAAGACAGGGGCCGATCGGGCACTGGTCTGAGCTGGATGTGGGCGCAAATCCTGGTTTCCTGGGACCGGTTTCCGAATTTCGGTGAGATCTTCACGATCTGGGAGGCGGCGGGGACGATGTTGATCGGCGCTGCCCTGTTCAAGCTGGGGATCATCCAGGGATTGAGGTCGCGCCGCTATTATCTGGGGATGATGCTGATCGGCTATGGGATCGGTGGCGTCTTGCGCGCGATTGGTGCCTGGGAACAGACCCGTTTCGACCATGCGCCACACAGCTTTTGGGCGACCATGGAAGTCGCGCGGCTGCTGATGACGATCGGGCATATCGGCATGGTCCATGTGGTGATGGCATCGCCGCTGGGCCAGCGGCTGCTAAAGCCGTTTGCGGCAACCGGCCGAACCGCGCTGTCAGTCTATATCGCGCAGACGCTGATTACGCTGTGGGTGATCTTCCCACCTTGGGGGCTGGCGCTGTATGGCAAGCTGAGCTGGGCGCCGCTGATGGAACTGGCGTTCGCGATCAATCTGGCGTTGCTGATCCTGTCCAACATCTATGTGCGCTATCTCGACATCGCCCCGGTCGAATGGGCATGGCGGTCGCTGATCAGCTGGCGGGCGTTGCCGTGGCGCAAACCCCGCCAGCCGATTCAGGCACGTCGAGCACCGTTCCCGGCCTGATCGAACCGATCTACGGCCTTTACCTTGCTGCGCCGCCTCGCGATAAGCGCATCGACACCCGCGACCGGCGGGTACGAAGATCGGGATTGGGAGATGCTGCGTGCGGAAATTGATGGGGCTGCGAACGAGGGTGATCGGTCGCACACTGGCAGCTGGCATGACGATGATTGCAGCCGGGGGCAGCGCCATGGCCACTGATGCCCCGGCGAGCCCGCCGGCGCTGACGATCAAGCGCGTCTTTGCCAGCCCGGATCTCGCCGGTCCGCAACCGCGCGCGTTGCGTCTGTCGCCCGACGGTAGCCTGCTCACCTCGCTGCGCGCGCGCGCCGACGAGAAGGAGCGCTTCGATCTCTGGGGGCTCGATACCAAGACCGGCAAGGAACGGATGCTGGTCGATTCGAAGCAGATCGGCTCAGGAGCCGAACTGTCCGAAGCGGAAAAGATGCAGCGCGAGCGCGCGCGGATCGGTGGATCGCGGGGGATTGTTGCCTATGAATGGGCACCTGATGGCAAATCGATCCTCGTGCCGCTCGATGGCGATCTGTTTCTGGCGACGCTTGACGGCAAGATCACGCGGCTGACCGACACCGTTGATGGCGAACTCAACCCGACGATCAGCCCGGCCGGGGGCTATGTCAGCTTCGTACGCAACCAAAACCTATACATCCAGCCGCTCGCGGGCGGCGCGGCGCGGGCGCTCACGAGCAGCGGCGCGGGCACGGTGCACTGGGGCGAGGCAGAATTCGTCGCCCAGGAAGAAATGGACCGACGCACCGGTTATTGGTGGTCACCAGGCGACAAGTTGATCGCGGTCGAGAAATTCGACGATGCCCCGGTCGGCGTGGTCACTCGCACCGCGATCGGCGCCGATGGCACCAAGGTTTTCGACCAGCGGTATCCCGCCGCCGGCACGCCCAATGCGCTGGTCGAGCTGTATGTGATGAAGCCGGATGGCTCATCTGCGGTCAGGGTCGATCTTGGCAGCAACCCCGATATCTATCTCGCGCGGGTGGACTGGACGCCGGATGGCAAGGCATTGCTGGTCCAGCGCGAGAGCCGCGACCAGAAGATGCTCGACATGCTGCGGGTCGATCCGGCGACCGGCAAGGCGACGGTGATGTTCACCGAGAAATCGGGCGAGAAGAGCTGGATCAACTTGTCCGACGCCTATCGTGTGATGAAGGATGGCAGCCTGATCTGGCGCTCCGAGCGCAGCGGCTATGGCCATCTCTATCGGTTCTACCGGGGCAAATGGACCCAGCTGACCAATGGCGACTGGGTGGTCCAGTATCTCGCCGGCGTGGACGAAGCCAAGGGACGGCTCTATTTTGCCGGCAACAAGGATGGCGCGCTTGAGCAGCATCTTTATTCGGTCGATATCGGCCATCCCGGGGTGGTCACCCGCCTCACCGAACTGGGCTGGTGGAACGGCGGCAGCATGGATTCAGCTGCCACGCGGATGATCATCGCCCGCTCCAACCAGAACCAGCCCACGCAATATTACCTCGCCGATGCCACCGGCAAACGGCTCTCCTGGATCAGCGAGAATGTGGTCAAGGACGGGCATCCCTATTATCCCTATCTCGCCAGTCACCGCGAACGGCAGTTCGGCACGATAAAGGCGACGGACGGCACCACGCTCTATTGGGAGATGATCACGCCGCCGCTTGAGCCGGGGAAGAAATACCCTCGTTCAACCGCGGCAAGGCGTTTGAGGATCACATCTATCACGCAATGGGGACGGTCGAGGTCGAGGATCAGCTGGCCGGGGCAAAATTCATCAAAGCGCAGCCCTTTGTCGATCCCGACCGGGTGGCGATTTATGGCTGGTCCTATGGCGGCTATATGACGATCAAGATGCTCGAAGCGGCGCCCGGCGTGTTCGCGGCTGGCATTGCCGGGGCGCCGGTGACCAAGTGGGAATTATACGATACCCATTATACCGAGCGGTATCTCGGCGATCCCGGCAAGGATCCGCGCAGCTATGCGAGATCCAACGCGTTGGCCGATGCCGCAAAGATCAGCGACCCGCTGCTGCTGATCCACGGCATGTCGGATGATAATGTCGTGTTCGACAATTCGACCGCCTTTGCATCGGCGATGCAGCATAACAACCGCCCGTTCGAAATGATGTTCTATCCCGGGCAAACCCACCGCGTCGGCGGCCCGGGAATCAGCGATCATCTTTGGGGGACCATCCTCGACTTTCTTGATCGACGCATGCCGGCGAAGAAATAAGGCGATGATCCGCCGATGACTGGACAAAGTGGCGCGGGGGCCTATTTCTCGCGCTGATAACATCGTTTGCAGGAATTCGGTCTATGAGTGGCTATCGGATCGCAGTCGTCGGCGCGACGGGCAATGTGGGGCGTGAGATGCTCAACATCCTTGCCGAGCGCGAATTCCCGCTGGCGGATGTCGCGGCGGTGGCGTCGTCGCGCAGCCAGGGCACCAAGATCGACTTTGGCGACAGCGGCCGGATGCTGACCGTCCAGAGCCTCGAGCATTTCGATCCCACCGGCTGGGACATGGCGTTGTTCGCGATCGGCTCCGAAGGGTCTCGCTTACACGCGCCACGCTTTGCCGCGGCCGGCTGCACCGTGATCGACAATGCCTCCGAATACCGGATGGACCCTGACGTGCCGCTGATCGTGCCGGAGGTGAACCCCCAGGATATCGACGGCTATCGCCGCAGGAACATCATCGCCAACCCCAATTGTTCGACCGCACAAATGGTCGTCGCGCTTAAGCCATTGCACGATTATGCAACGATCAAGCGCGTCGTGGTCTCGACCTACCAATCGGTGTCCGGCGCGGGCAAGGCGGGGATGGACGAGCTGTTTGAACAAAGCCGCAACATCTTTGTTGGCGACAGCGCTGAAGCCCATAAGTTCACCAAGCAGATCGCCTTCAACGTGATCCCGCACATCGACAGCTTCCTGGATGACGGCTTCACCAAGGAAGAGTGGAAGATGGTCGTAGAGACCAAGAAGATCCTCGACCCCAAGATCAAGGTAGTGGCGACCTGCGTGCGGGTGCCGGTGTTCGTCGGGCATTCGGAAGCGATCACGATCGAGTTTGAGAACGAGATTTCGGCAAAGAAGGCGCAATCAATCCTGCGCGAGGCACCCGGCATCATGCTGATCGATAAGCGCGAAGATGGCGGCTACGTTACCCCGGTCGAATGCGTTGGCGATTATGCGACCTTTGTCAGCCGCGTGCGCGAGGACCCGACGGTGGATAATGGCCTGGTGCTGTGGTGCGTGTCGGACAATCTGCGCAAGGGCGCAGCGCTCAACGCCGTGCAGATCGCGGAATTGCTCGGGCGGCGACATCTGAAGAAGGCCGCTTGAGCGCTTGGCGGGAGGTGCTGTCCCGCTGCTGACTCTCGGGGGCTGCTTCTATCGTGCCATCCTGGCCAACCGGATCGATTCCGTGTTGACGCCGCCGGGACCGGGGAGCGCCGGGCGCTATCACCGGCTGGGACAGGCGGCGCTGTACATGAGCTGTGACCCGGCATAGGCGTCGATCGCAGTTTTCGGCTAAATGCGCGAGGATGGGTTGCCGCGGATGATCGTGCCGGTCGAGATTGGCGAGGCGAATGTACAGGATCAGCGGGATGATGCTGCATGCGTCGCCTTGGGCATTGATCGCGACCCTTCCAACGCGAATTGGCGCGGCGCCCTGGCACCATGTCTTGAGCCGCCCTCCTGGCGCAATGCCGACGCGGCGCGGGCGATCGGCGCAGATGGTATCATCGATCGGTCGCGGCATATTCCAGGCGGTTCGCACGTGACGCTGTTTCGGTGGAACCAGCCGGGAGCACCGACCGCCGCCGTTGCCGGGGCCGCTTTTCCAGCTATCCTGAGCGACAGCAATCAACATTGGGGATGAGCATGGCTGACCAGATCGAGGGCGGGTGCCGCTGCGGCGCGTGCCGCTACACGCTGGCAGTTGCCACGATGCCGCCGGTCTATGCCTGCCATTGCCAATATTGCCAGACCTGGTCGGGCAGTGCCTTTTCCGAACAGGCGATGATCAGCAGTGCGGCGATCACCGCCACAGGCCCGATCGTGGATTATGCCGCAAGCCGCCCCAGCGGTGTGGTCTCGACCCAACATATCTGCAGCATCTGCCACACCCGGTTGTGGAACACCAATTCACGCTGGCCAGGTATGGCGGTGGTGCGGGCGGGGACGCTTGACGCTGCCGAGACATTGAGCCCGCTGATGCACATCTGGACCAAGCGCAAGCAGCCCTGGCTGACGATCGACCCCGCCGTGCCGAGCTTTGCTGAAAATGCCCCGCCCGCCGCCTTCATGCAATTGCTGGCATGACCAACCCTGCGCTCCACCATTTCGCCGGTTTCGACGGTGCCGATCTCGTCTGGCGTGAAGTGGGCGAGGGGCGGGCTATCGTCCTCCTTCACGGCTTTTTCTCGGACGCGGTGACCAACTGGATCAAATATGGCCATGCCGCTGCCATTGCCGCCAGCGGCTTTCGCGTGATCATGCCAGATCTGCGCGCGCATGGTGACAGCGCCAAGCCGCATGACCCGGCCGCCTATCCGCCAGACGCGCTCGCGAAAGACGGCTTTGCGTTGATCGATTATCTCGGCCTGACCGATTATGATCTGGGGGGCTATTCGCTCGGGGGGCGGACCACGGCGCGCATGCTGGCGCTGGGGGCGACGCCGCGGCGAGTGGTTATTGCCGGCATGGGTTATGACGGATTGACCAGCACCGGCACGCGCGGCGATTTCTTCCGCAACATCCTGACCAATCCGGGCAGCTTCGCGCGCGGAACCCCCGAATGGCTCGCCGAGGCCTTTCTAAAGACCAGTGGCGGCGATCCCAGGGCGCTGGTCCATATTCTCGACACCTTTGTCAACATGACCGCTACCGAAATCGCGGCCATCGCCCAACCGGTGCTCGTGCTCGCCGGGGCCGATGATTTTGACAATGGATCGGCCGAGGCGCTGGCGCAGGCCCTGCCGCACGCAACGCATGTCGTCGTGCCGGGCAATCATATGAGCGCGGTGGTAAAACCGGAGCTTGGCGAGGCAATTGCCGGCTTCCTCGCGGGTTGACCCTTGCGCCCCAGTCTGGTCCTTTAGGGCATCAAGACCGATAACCAGAGGAATGCCCATGATCCGCCACCCCGCGTCGGCCCCATTGTCGGCGATTGCGCTGACGATGGCGCTTTTCGCCAACCCCGCCATTGCCAAAGACAAGCAGCCTGCGGCGACATCTGCCGTAAAAAGCCCGCCGACCGCCGCCGATGCCGATGCCTTTGTCGCCGCCGCCGAAAAGCAGCTTGCCGATTTTTCGATCGATGCCAACCGCACCCAATGGGTGAACGCCACCTATATCACCGACGATACCGATGCGCTGGCCGCGAAATCCGGCGCCGAGGGCACCGAACTCGCGGTCAAGCTCGCGCTGGAGGCGGCGCGTTTCCAGAAGGTGGCGGGTCTTTCGCCCGACACAGTCCGCAAGCTCGATCTGCTGCGCGGCACGATCACGCTGCCGGCCCCGACCAAGCCGGGGTCCGCCGACGAACTGGCGACGATCGTTACGCGCATGTCTTCCCAATATGGCAAGGGCATGGGCACGCTTGACGGCAAGCCGATCAACGGCAGCGATATCGAAGCCGCGATGGGCACGGTGCGCGACCCCGCCAAATCCAAGGAAATGTGGGTCAGCTGGCACGATAATGTCGGCGCGCCAATGCACGACGATTATGCCCGAAGCGTGGTGATCGCCAATCAGGGGGCAGCCGAGCTCGGCTATCAGGATGTCGGCGCGATGTGGCGATCGGGCTATGACATGAGCCCGAAGGAGTTTGCGGCGCTGACGGAGAAGTTATGGCGCGAGGTCGAGCCGCTCTATCGCGCGCTCCACGCCTATACCCGCGCCAAATTGAACGCGAAATATGGCGATGCGGTACAACCCAAAACCGGCCCGATCCGCGCCGACCTGCTTGGCAATATGTGGGCGCAGGAATGGGGAAATATCTATGACATCGTCGCCCCCAAGGGCGCCGGCGACCTGGGCTTTGACACGGGCGACCTGCTCAAGGACAAGGGCTATGATCCACTGAAGATGGTGAAGACGGGGGAGGGGTTCTATTCCTCGCTCGGCTTCGCCCCATTGCCCGATACCTTCTGGGCACGCTCACAGATTACCAAGCCGGCCGACCGCGACGTCATCTGCCATGCCTCGGCTTGGGATCTCGACAATCTCGACGATATCCGGATCAAGATGTGCACCAAGGTGAACGGCGATGACTTCGTCACCATCCATCACGAGTTGGGCCATAATTATTATCAGCGCGCTTACAAGGCGCAGCCCTTCCTTTACAAGAACGGCGCCAATGACGGCTTTCACGAAGCGATCGGCGATTTCGTCGCGCTGTCGATCACACCGCAATATCTGGTCGATATCGGGTTGCTCGACCCCGCCAGGGTGCCGAGCGAGGACAAGGACATCGGCCTGCTGCTGAAACAGGCAATGGACAAGGTGGCGTTTCTTCCTTTTGGCCTGCTGGTCGATCGCTGGCGCTGGGGCGTGTTTTCGGGCGTCATCAAGCCCGATGGCTATGAGGCGGCATGGAACGCGATGCGACTGCAATATCAAGGCATCATCCCGCCGGTAGAACGAGATTCGACGCGTTTTGACCCTGGCGCGAAATATCATGTGCCGGCCAGCGTGCCTTATACCCGCTATTTCCTGGCGCGCCTGTTGCAGTTCCAGTTTTACCAGGCTGCCTGCAAACAGGCCGGCTGGACCGGCCCGCTGCACCGCTGCACCTTTTTCGGCAATAAGGAAGTCGGCGCACGGCTGAACGCGATGCTCGAACTGGGCCAGTCAAAGCCCTGGCCTGATGCACTCGAGGCGTTCACGGGCAGTCGCGAAATGTCTGGCCAGGCGATGGTTGATTATTTCGCGCCGCTCAAGGCGTGGCTCGACAAGCAGAACGAAGGCAAGCCAACCGGGTGGTGATGCCCGCTGCCTCCAATCCGTCGCCCCCTTCGACGCGCGACCGGCTGATCGATGCCGCGTTTCGCGTGGTTGCGCGTGACGGTTTGGAGGCGGCAAGCGTCAAACTGATCGCTACCGAGGCCGGGGTAACGACCGGGCTGGTCCATTATCATTTTGCCAGCAAGGAGGCGATGCTCGAGGCCGCACTGCATCGGGGGCTTCAGGCCTATCTGGAGCGCAACCGGGGCCGGCGGGCGGCGACACCGGCGCATCAGCAGATCGAGGCGTTTTTTGCGGCCGCCGGCGCGGCGGTCGAACCCGATCGCGATTTTTTCAAGCTGCGATTGGCACTCGCGGCGCGGGCGATGACCCAGCCGGCGCTGGCAGGCGCTATCCAGGCCATCAACAAGGCTGCCATCGACGAGGTCGCGCTGGTGTTCGCGGCCTCACGGGGCGCAGCAGAGGCGACGCCACGCGACCTAGCGCTGGCCGCCACGCTAAAGGCGGCGTTTGACGGTATCATGCTCGCCTGGATCAACGATCCCCAATTCCCCATCGTAGCAGCCGGCCAGATTTTAGAGCAGGCGGCAACCCTGTGGGTCGAAGAGCCCCGCCTCCTCTAATGATATCGGGAATCGTCCCTGGCGCCTTTGATGGCGGCTTGATGACTCGCGCGCACATCTGTATTGGTCGGTCAACCAACCAAGGACTTGCTGATGCGGATTGTGATGACCGGGGCGACCAGCGGCATTGGCCTGGAAGCGGCACAGGCGCTAATCGCGCACCCCCAGATCTCGCTGATTATCGGCGCGCGACGACCCGATGCCATCCCCGCCACACTGGGAAGCAGTGCCACAGCGTTGCCGCTCGATCTGGATGATCTGACCAGTGTCGAGCGATTCGCCGAAGCCGCAGTTGCCGACGGCCCCCTAGATGCCCTTATCGGCAATGCCGGTATCCAGATCGTTTCCCCGCAGCGGAGCGCGCAGGGCTATGAGCGTTGCTTCGCGGTCAATCATCTCGCCCATTATCTGCTGGTCCGGCGCCTGCTGCCGCACATGGCCGCCGGTGGCCGCATCATCCTGACGTCGAGCGGCACGCATGATCCCGTTCAATCCACAGGGATGCCGGCGCCGCGCCACGCCGATGCGGAAAAGCTGGCCTTTCCCGATCGCGACCCGGATCGCGATCGGCAAGCCGGATTGGCCGGGCGTCGGGCCTATTCATCCTCCAAGCTTTGCAACCTGATGACGATCCGTGAGCTGGCCCGGCGCTGTGAAAACCGACCAGACCTGAGTTTCCTGGCATTTGATCCGGGATTCGTGCCCGGCACCGGACTCGCGCGCGATTACGGTCGCGTGGTCGGGTGGCTCTTTCGCCATATCCTGCCGGTCGTCGTGCGGGGCAACAATGTCAGCACTGCCAATATCTCGGGCCAGGCATTGGCGGCCCTGGCCGGCGATCCCGCCTATGCCGGCGGGCGGGGTCTCTACTGGTCGATGGAGCGGCTGCAGCCGATCGTTCGGACACCGTCAGTGCTTGCCTGTGACGAAACGGCCTGCGCCGCGTTGTGGGATGCCAGCGCAGGCCTGGCCGGGATGCTGCCTTGAGCGTTTGACCGATGTTCCATTGCGGGGCGCGCCAGTCCATGCTAGGCGCGCGCCCTTCAAACGTCCGGCTGGTCGGTAACCAGCCACAGACAAAGGCCTGATCCCTGTGAAAAAAGATACCCATCCCGATTACCACTTCATCACCGTCCAGATGACCGATGGCACCACTTACCAGACGCGCACCACTTGGGGCAAAGAAGGCGATCTGATGACGCTGGAAATCGATCCGCTGGCGCATCCAGCCTGGACCGGTGGTAATTCGCGCATGATGGATACCGGGGGCCAGGTCGCCCGCTTCAATAAGCGTTTCGGTGGCATTTCGCTCGCCAAGAAGTGAGCAACGTGCGTCGTTAACGCCGCGTTAGCCCTGAACCGATAGGCTTTGCTCATCTGAATGATGAGGATCGCCGATGTTCGCTGCCGAATTCGAGCCTGCACAGACCGACGGTCGCCGGCGCACCCCGCGTGCGCCGGTGTCGCTCGACGCCCGGATCGGGCGTGGTGGGCTCGATCGGACCTTGTGCCGGGTCGTCGATCTGTCGGTGTACGGTGCCAAATTAGAGACCTATTCGGCGCTACGCGTCGGCTCGATGATCTGGCTAACCTTGCCGCACATCGGCCAGGTCGCCGCCAGCATCGTTTGGTCAGACGATTTCGCGGCTGGCTGCCAATTCCAGACAGCGCTGGATTCCGACGCGTTTGAAGCCCTGCTCGAACTCGACCAGACGACGCGCCGCGCCAGCTGAAAGGCGGCGCAGCCTGCCATTCGGCCACGACGAACTTCAGTTAGTTGGCCGACCGCCGGGTTTAATCGACAAGCGGTACGCTGCCCGACTTAGCCAGACGGCGTTAGCTTGAGTAGACGCCCGGTTGGCTGATCCTCAAGCACCCAAAGCGAACCGTCGGGGCCCTGGACAATCGATCGGATGCGCGCGCCCAAATCGAGCCGCTGCACCTCGGCTGCCGCCTCGCCACTTGTCCTCACCCGGATCAGCCCCTTGGATTGCAGGCCCGAAACGATTGCATCGCCGCGCCAATCGGCAAAGAGCGAGCCCGAATAGAAAATCAACCCCGATGGCGCGACCGATGGTGTCCAAAAAAGCGCAGACATCGCGAACCCATCACCCGGCGCGGGTTTAGGGATGAGGCCACCATCATAATTGTCGCCATAGGAAACATTTGGCCAGCCATAATTGGCGCCTGGCTTGATCAGGTTGAACTCATCGCCGCCCTTTGGCCCATGCTCGTTTTCCCAAAGTTGGCCGGACGCGTTGAAGGCAAGCCCATAAGGGTTGCGATGACCCAGCGTCCAGATTTCCGGCTTTGCGCCGGCCCTGCCAACAAAGGGATTGTCGGTCGGGATTCTGCCGTCCGGAAAGATCCGGACGATCTTGCCGAGCGTATTGTCCAAGCTTTGTACCGGCTCGAATTCCTGGCGATCGCCGGCGGCGATGAAGAGGTAATTGCCGTCCGGCGAGAATGCCATGCGTCCGCCCGGTTCGCCCGAACCGGCAAAGGCCACCACCTTGGGAAATTGGCGCCAGATTACGGTTGCACTCACAACATCGTTCGCGGCGCTCGATAGAACAACACGGGCGACGGCAAGTCCGGCCGGATCGACGGTGGCATCGCTGGCATTTCGCCCGAACCGAGCAGCGGCGGGATCGCGCTCCATGAAGCTGATATAGATCGTTCTGTTCGAACCATAGGCCGGATCAAGCACCACATCGAGCAGGCCAACATTGTCTGGCAGGCCGGTGAGCGGTGCGGACACCACCCCGGCTTGGGTGACAATATGCAACCGGCCCGACTCGACCGGATTGGCCACCGTTGCGGTTGGCGGGCGTTCGGTAACAAGAATGCGCCCATCGGGCAGAAACGCCATGGACCAGGGCGCCACAAAAGTAGCGACCGCCTGCGCGTTGACCGCTGTGATCGGCGTCGGGGTCGGTGTCGGTGTCGGAGAGGGGGTCGGCGCGCTCGGCACCACGGCCACGCCGCCGGAGCCACTGCTCCCACCACCGCTGCAACTTGCAAGCACCAGTATGGAAACAGTCATCGCAAGCGATATGATCGTTTTATGACGATTCGGTCGATCAATCATTGTCTTGATGCCCCTTATTGAGTGATCGTGATGATGGCTCGCGCAGTTCAGTCAAGGAATATTCTCGAATCGCTGCCAACCACTTCGGCTAAGCAGGCGCTTCGTTAACCCCAAAATCTGCCAACGCCTGAGCGGCTGCCGATATCCCCGGGGATAGCGGCTGGTGCTCTCGGCTGGAAATTTCATCGCCGAACGACAGGCGCGTGGCTGGCATCCCGAGGGCCAGACCGATCGCGGCCATCAGCGCCTAACGCCACAAGGAACGGGAACGATTGCAGACGCCGCAAGGCGCAAAACGATCGGGAAAATTGGCGGACAGGGTGGGATTCGAACCCACGGTGAGCTTGCACCCACGGCGGTTTTCAAGACCGCTGCCTTAAACCACTCGGCCACCTGTCCGCGCGCGACACGCTTATGTCGGCTGCGAACTTTTGTGCAAGAGGGGTTCATGTCGCGCCGGCGCTGTGGCAAACGATCTTTCATGGCGGACAGGGCAATGATTATCCGACGACTCGTGGCGGCAATTGGCGTGGTGACGGCCGGACTGCTGCTCGGCACGAGCGCGACGGCGCAGGACGAGGCTGGCTTTCAGGCCTATCTGCAGACGCTTGGCGTCCAAGCTGAAGCGCGCGGCGTCAGCCGGGCCACAATCGATGCCGTGCTACCGACGCTCAGTTTCAATGCCCGCGTTGTTGAACTCGATCGCGCGCAACCCGGCGCCGATCCCAGCGCACCGATCCCCGATTTCGCGCCCTACAAGGCGCGGCATGTCGACAATGCACGGATTGAGCGGGGGCGGCAGGCGTATCTGTCGCAGCGCCCGCGCCTGGCCAGAATCGAACGCGAAACCGGCGTGCCTGAATCGATCATGGTGGCGATTTGGGGGCACGAAACCAATTATGGGGCAATTACCGGCAATTTCGACTTGCCGCGCGCCTTGGCGTCGCTTGCTTATGAAGGCCGCCGGCGTGATCTGTTCTCGACCGAATTTATCGCCACGCTCCAGATGATCGACCGTGGCGTGCCACGCGCGCAGTTGAAAGGCAGCTGGGCCGGAGCGACAGGCAATCCGCAATTCTTGCCCTCGGTCTATATGCGTGTGGCGCGCGATGGCGATGGCGATGGCCGTGCCGATATCTGGACCAACGAGGCCGATACGCTGGCCTCGATCGCTAATTATTTCGTCGATGCCGGCTGGCGGCCCGGCCAGCCCTGGGGTCTGGCGGTGGCCGTGCCGGCAAGCCTTGATCGCAGCGCCGTGCCCAATCGCATGCACGCACCACGCTGTGGCCGGGTATTCGATCGGCATAGCGGGTGGAAAACCATGGCGGAATGGCGCGCGCTCGGCTTGGTCCCGCTCGACAAGCCCTGGCCGGGTGATCAGGTGCAGGCCACGCTGCTCGAACCCGATGGCCCCGGTAAGGGTGGCTATTTGCTAACTGGCAATTACCGGGTGATCCTGGATTATAATTGCTCCAATTTCTATGCGCTGTCTGTAGGACTGCTGGCCGATGCCGTTGACCATTAGAGCCATTGCTGCCGCCACCCTGCTCGCCAGTGCAGGCCTGGGAAGCGTCGCCTTCGCCGGCCAATCGGCAGATATGCCACCGCCGGGTGAGGGGCCGCGCGGCACTTCGCAGGCAGTGCCCGGCGCCGAGCGCTATGACAGCGTCGGCTATGCGGTCCCTTATGATGGTGGCGCCAATCCGGCGGCGATCACGGCCGCCCATCCAACGCTGCCAATCGGCGGCTTTGCCGAGGTTACCGCGCTCGACAGCGGTAAGACAATTCTGGTCCTGATCGCCGATCACGCCCTGGCGACGGCAGATCATGTGATTGCGTTGTCGCCCGGGGCACTGCATCTGCTCGGGGCCGATGGCACGCGGTCGCTGGGGGTTCGGGTGCGTCGCGTCAATCCGCTTGGTGGGGACCAGCAGGCCCTGCGCGACGGCGGGGCCGCCGGCACGCGTAGCGATGCCCCACCGGTGCTGCTGACGGCGCTACGCAAACGCCTGCCAGCGCCACCGCGCAGCGTTGCAGTACTCCCGCAACGACCGATCAAGACAACATCGGTCCGCGCCAGCGCTGCCACGGGCGCACCCTATCCCGTCCCCGGCAGCAGCGTGAAGCCGGCGCCCCAATCCTATGCACCACCAGCAGCCACAAGCGGCGCGGGCTATTATGTCCAGATCGCTGCGCTTTCCAGCGGCCCACGCGCCCAAGATCTGGCCCAGATGGTGGGCGGGGCTGTCAAATCGGGTGGTGGCCTTTATCGGGTGCGGCTTGGCCCCTATGCCGATCAATCAATCGCCGATCGGGCGCGATCGGACGTAGCCCGTCGCGGCTATGGCGACGCCCGGATCATTCGCGAATAACCTCCTCCAGTATATGGACTTGAACACCCCCATGATGAAATCTGCCGTCGCCTTGCTGCTTGCTACGTCGCTGATCGCGACACCCGCACTTGCGGTGCAACCGCCGTTCAGCACGCCAGCGCCGGTTGCCTATATGCAGGATCTGTCGAGTGGCGCGATCCTCTATGCCAAGGATGCCGATCGCCGGATGCCGCCGGCGTCCCTGGCCAAAATCATGACCGTCTATGTGGCGTTCGACATGATCAGCCGCGGCGAGCTCAAGCTCGACCAGACCTTCACCGTGCGCCCCGAAACCTGGAAGAAATGGCACGGCCCGGCAGCAGGTTCGACGATGTTCCTCTCAGTCAATGAGAATGTCAGCGTCGCCAATTTGCTGTACGGCATTATCACCCTGTCGGGCAATGATGCCTGTGTCGTGCTGGCCGAGGGTATCTCGGGTACCGAGGAGGCGTTTGTCTCGCGAATGAACGAGCAGGCCAAGAAAATCGGGCTGAACAATAGCCATTTCGGCACGTCCAATGGCTGGCCCGATGGCGGGGTGACCTATATCACTGCCCGTGACCTTGCCAAACTGGCCAGCGCGACGATCCAGAACTTCCCGACGCTGTACAAGCAATTCTATTCAAAGACCGACTTTACTTGGGGCAAGACGATGGGATCCGGGGCGGCGATCACCCAGGCCAATCGCGATCCCTTGTTGGGGCGCGTTGCCGGTGCCGACGGGCTGAAGACTGGGCATACCGAAGAAGCCGGCTATGGCTTTACCGGATCCGCCGAGCAAAATGGCCGCAGGCTGGTGATGGTCGTCGCCGGGCTGACGAGTTTCAACCAGCGAATTTCGGAATCGGTGCGCTTCATGGAATGGGGCTTTCGCGCGTGGCAGGCCAAGCCGATCGTCAAGGCGGGTCGCGTGGTCGAAAGCGCCGAAGTCCAGGGTGGCGCGGCCAGCCGCGTCAATCTTGTCGCCCCGCATGATCTGACCGCAACCTTGCCGGGCGGCGCGGTACCTGATCTCAAGCTCAGTGTGGTGTATGAAGGACCGATCAAGGCGCCGTTCAAAAAGGGCCAGCATATCGCCGATCTTGTTGTCCGGTCACCCGGTATGGCGCCGCAATATTTGCCGCTGGTTGCCGAAACGGATGTTGCCGAAGCCGGCTTTTTCGGCCGCGCATGGGCCGGGTTCCTGTCGCTGTTCGGGGTGTGAACGGGCAGACCATCCCGGGTCGGTTGATTTCGCTTGAGGGCGGCGAGGGCGCGGGTAAATCGACGCAGGTCGGCCGGCTCACCGAGATGCTCGCCGCCCGGGGTATTCACGCGATCGTCACTCGCGAGCCCGGGGGGACAGAAGGGGCGGAGGCGATCCGCAGCCTTTTGATGGAGGGCGGCGTCAATCGCTGGAGTGCACATAGTGAGGCGCTGTTGTTCGCGGCGGCCCGCGCCGATCATGTTGAAAAGAAGATCCGGCCGGCGCTCGGCGCTGGCCATTGGGTGATTTGCGATCGTTTCATCGACAGCAGCCGAGCTTATCAGGGCGTGGCTGGCGGAATTGACGACGCGGCGGTGCTGGCGTTGCACGGTTTTGGCGCGCGCGGGCTGCTGCCCGATCGGACGCTGATCCTGGAAATACCGATCGAGGAAGGGCGCGCCCGCGCGGCCCGGCGCGATGGCGCGGCAGCCGACCGCTTTGCCGCGCGCGGCGACGGCTTTCACACCGATGTCGCTGCCGCCTTTCGACGCTTTGCTGAGACCGAACCCGATCGCTGCCGGCTGATCGATGCTGCGGCGAACCCCGATGCCGTCGCTGCGGCAATCCTGGCCCAGCTGGCTGACCTGCTGCCGTGACACTGCCGGCTGGCAATCACGACGCGCATGAGGCGTTTCTTGCGGCGATGTCGAGCGGGTCGCTGCATCATGCATGGCTGTTCACGGGCCCGATGGGCGTCGGCAAGGCCAGCTTTGCGCGCGCGGCAGCCTTGCGGCTGCTTGCCGAGGCCGCCCGCCCGGGGGTGCTGGCGCCTGGGTTCGATGTGCCTGACGACGATCGTACCCGGGCGCTGATCGCCGCCGGCTCGCACCCCGATTATCGGGAACTGATGCGGATGCCAAAGGATGCCGACAAGCCTGGCCAGGATCTCGCCCGCTCGATCCCGATTGCGCAGGTTCGCGCGCTTCAGCCCTTGTTTGCGACGACCCCCTCAATGTCGCCGCGCCGCGTCGTGTTGATCGATTCGGTCGATGATCTCGAGCGTCCGGGCGCATCGAACGCCTTGCTCAAGAACCTGGAAGAGCCACCGGCCGGCACGATTTTTTTGCTGATTAGCCATTCGCCGGGCCGGTTATTGCCGACGATCCGGTCACGATGCCGCCGCCTGCGCTTCGATCCGCTCAGCGACGACGAACTAGCCGGCGTGTTGAGGGCCGCGCTGCCCGAAGCGAATGCGGGCGAAATCGCCGCATTGGTGCGTGCGGGAGACGGATCACCGGGCCGGGCGCTCGGCTATGCCGGGCTCGATATGGCCGCTCTGGATGGCGTCATGACGGCCATCGCGACCAGTGGCGATCATTCCAATGCGCAGCGGACCAAGCTGGCCAAGTCACTGTCGTTGAAAGCCGCGCAACCCCGCTACGAAGCCTTTCTCGATCGGGTGCCGAGCTTCATCGCCGAAGCGAGCACTGCCCGGCAGGGCGACGCACTCAAAGCCGCGCTCGATGCCTATGACGGCGCGCGCGCGCTGGCGATCAGTGCGCGGGCGCTGTCGCTTGATCAACAGGCCACGGTTTATGAGATGGCGGGTCTGGTCGCGCGGCTGGCAGCGTCTTAGACTTCAATTGGCCAGCGCGATGCTCTAGGGACCGGGCATGGCCGATCCTTTCTATATCACCACCGCAATCAACTACCCCAACGGACGGCCGCACATTGGCCATGCCTATGAAGCAATCGCCACCGACGCGATCGCGCGTTATCAGCGCATGGCCGGACGCGATGTCCGGTTCCAGACGGGCACCGACGAGCATGGCCTGAAAATGGTCCAAGCCGCCCGCGATCGTGGAATCGAAACCCGCGCGCTTGCCGATGAGATGTCCGGCTATTTCCAGGAAATGGCAGCCAAGCTCAACATCAGCTTCGATCGCTTCATCCGTACCACAGACCCTGACCATTATGCCGCCAGCCAGGCGCTGTGGCAGGCAATGGCCGACGCCGGCGATCTGTATCTCGATCGCTATGAAGGCTGGTATTCGGTTCGCGACGAGGCGTTTTACGACGAGAAGGAATTGGTCGAAGGGGAAGGGGGCGTCAAACTCTCGCCGCAGGGCACCCCGGTCGACTGGACAGCCGAGGAGACCTGGTTCTTCCGGCTTTCGAAATATCAGCAGCCTCTGCTCGATCATTATGCAGCCAACCCTGACTTCATCCGCCCGGAAAGCCGCCGCAACGAGGTGTTGCGCTTTGTCGAAGGCGGTCTGTCTGACTTGTCAGTATCGCGGACCAGCTTTGACTGGGGCGTTCCGGTGCCGGGCAGCCCGGGCCATGTCATGTATGTCTGGGTCGATGCGCTGACCAATTATCTGACCGGTATAGGCTACCCGGCGATGGATGGCGATCTTGCGGCCTATTGGCCGGCGAACCTGCACATGATCGGCAAAGATATCGTCCGGTTTCATGCGGTCTATTGGCCCGCTTTTCTGCTGTCGGCCAAGGTTGCGCTGCCCAAGGCGATATTCGGCCACGGCTTTGTGCTGGCCCGCGACGGCAGAAAAATGTCAAAATCGGCCGGCAACGTTGCCGATCCGCTGGCGTTGGCGGATGCGTTTGGCGTTGATGCGCTGCGCTATTTCCTGCTGCGCGACATTAGCTTCGGACAAGATGGTAGTTATTCAGCAGAAGCCATTGTATTACGGGCAAATGCTGATCTCGCCAATAGCTTCGGCAACCTGGCGCAGAGGACGTTGTCGCAGATCTTCAAGAACTGCGATGGGCGTCTGCCCGCAATCCACGGCCACAGCCCCGCCGATACGGCCCTGTTCGCGCTTGTCGACAAGACGGTGCGGGAAAGCATGCCCCACGCGTTTGACGACCTCGCCTTGTCCCAGGCAACAGAAGCCTGGGTACAGGCGGTGTTCGCATGCAACGCCTATGTCGACGACCAGGCCCCATGGGCGCTTCGCAAGACCGATCCAGAGCGGATGGAAACGGTTCTGGCGACGCTCTATATCTGTATCGCCCAGCTTGCCGTCGCGATTGCACCGGTAATCCCGGCAAGCTCGACCCGGCTGCTTGATGCGATGGGTGTTGACCCGGCACTTCGCACGCCGACGGCGATCGGCACGACGTGGTATCCACTGCTCGCCCAAGGTGAATTCAGGCTCGATCAGCCAGTGCCGCTGTTCCCGCGGCTCGATGTGCCGGCGGAGGTCGCTCCATGAAATTTATCGACAGCCATTGTCATTTGAATTACAAAGGTTTGGCTGAACAACAGCAGCATGTACTCGAGCGTGCGCGCGCTGCCGGCGTCGCGACGATGCTCACAATTTCGACGCGTGAGAGCGAATGGGATGACGTGATCGGTATCGCCGAGCGCGAGGCGGATATCTGGGCCACCGTCGGCATCCATCCGCATGAGGCGGATGCCCATGCGCATATCGATACCGCTAAATTGGTCGAGCGAGCGCAGCATCCGCGCGTGGTTGGCATTGGCGAAACCGGCCTCGATTATTACTATGACCATAGCGACCGCGTCCGCCAGCAAACCAGCTTTCGCGCGCATATTGCCGCCGCGCGCCAGACCGGGTTACCGATCATCGTCCATACCCGCGACGCCGAGGAGGACACTGCCGCGATCCTGCGCGAAGAAATGGACAAGGGCACCTATCTCGGCGTGATCCATTGCTTCACCGCCAGCGGCGCGTTCGCCGATATCGCGCTGGGGCTGGGATTCTACATTTCCATCTCGGGGATCGTAACGTTCAAGAACGCCAAGCATCTGCAGGAAACCGCCACAAGACTGCCGCTGGAGCGCCTGTTAATCGAGACGGATTCGCCATTTCTTGCGCCCGTTCCCCATCGCGGCAAGACCGGCGAGCCAGCGTTTGTCGCTGATACGGCGCGGTTTCTCGCGCAACTTCGCGGGGTTGACGTCATGACGCTGGCGGCTGCCACCTCGGCCAATTTTCACCGCTTATTTACCAAAGTGAAGTCATGAAGGTGCGGATCCTCGGCAGCGGCACTTCGTCGGGCGTGCCCAGGATCGGCAATGACTGGGGACGATGCGACCCGGCCGAGCCCCGCAACCGGCGCACCCGCGCCTCGATCCTGGTTGAAACCGCGACGACGCGGATACTCGTCGACACCAGTCCGGACATGCGCGAGCAATTGCTTGCCGCTGGGGTCAGCGATATCGACGCGGTGATCTGGACCCATGACCATGCCGATCACTGCCATGGCATCGATGATCTCCGGCAGCTTTTCCATGCCCGTGGCCAGCCGGTCCGCGGCCTTGCCCGCGCCGATACCCTCAAGGCCCTGACTGACCGCTTCCATTACGCCTTTAATGGCCGCGCCGGCTACCCACCGACAGTGTCGGCTGATGTGTTGCCTGACGAGATTGTGATCGGTGATATCATGGTCAGCGTCGTCGATCAGCCGCATGGCGAGATCACGAGCGCCGGATTGCGCTTTGCGGCGGACGGTATCGCCATTGGATATGCGACCGATTTCCATATCGTCACACCGCCCATGGCCAATCTCTATCGTGATCTCGATATCTGGGTGGTCGATGCGCTGCGCCGCGCGCCGCATCCAACCCATCCGCATCTTGCCTATACGCTTGACCAGATCGCGGCACTGCAACCGGGCATGGCAGCATTGATCCATATGGATCAAACGATGGATTACGCGGAGCTATCCGCCGAGTTACCCGCTGGCGTGGTGCCAGGCCATGATGGCTTGGAGATTGGGCAATGAACGGCGAAACCGGATTTTCGGCGGCTATGCTGGCGCTGATGCTGATCCTGCCGGTATCGGCGCTGGCGGCACGGCGTTTGCCGATCAGCAGCACGCTCAAAATGGCGGCGGCCTGGATCGCGATCTTCGCCTTTGCCTTGCTCGCCGTCACCGCGGTCAGGCGCAGCGGTTTACGCGCATCGGACCTGTCGGCTGCGCTGGGGCTTAGCGATCAGATCGTCACGGGCGGCAGTATCCGGATCCCACGCGGTCCGGATGGCCATTTCTGGACCACGGTGACCCTGAACAGGTATCGGCAGCGAATGCTGATCGACACCGGCGCGACAACAACTGCTATCTCAGCGGAAACGGCCCGCGCGGCGGGCATCACCGTGGACGACAGTTTCGGCATGTTGGTCGACACCGCGAACGGGACGATCATCGCGCACCGGGCCACGGCAGCATCGGTGGCGATCGGCCCGATCAAGGCGCGCGATCTAGCGTTGAGCGTGGCGCCGAGTTTCGGCGACGGGATGATCGGGATGAACTTCCTGTCGAACCTCAAAACCTGGCGGGTCGAGGGCGACGAGATGGTGCTGGAGCCCTATCCGACCATATCGGCTATTTAACATAATGTATATTATCAGATCGAATAATGCGCCAACAGTGATGCCAATAGCAACGGGGCCCTTTCATGGTTGATCGATTGGTAACCATTATGGCGCGACTACGCGATCCCGTCTGCGGCTGTGCCTGGGATATCGCGCAGGATTTTGCTTCGATTGCACCATACACGATCGAAGAAGCGCATGAAGTTGCCGACGCCATCGAACGCGGCGACATGGCCGACCTCAAGGATGAACTTGGCGACTTGCTGCTTCAGGTCGTCTTTCACAGCCGTATGGCCGAGGAAGCCGGGTATTTCGCGCTGGACGAGGTGGTCACGGCAATTTGCGATAAGATGGAACGCCGCCACCCGCATATTTTTGCCAGCACCGCCGGCGACAACTCGGCACCTGCCCCACCCCCATGGGAACAAATCAAGACCGAAGAGCGCGCGGCCAAGGCATCATCGGCAGTGCCAGCGGGGGCACTTGATGGCGTTGCGCGCGGACTGCCAGCGCTGATGCGCGCCGAGAAGCTACAGAAACGTGCGGCGCGCACTGGTTTCGACTGGCCCGATACCAGCGGGCCGCGCGCGAAGGTTATCGAAGAACTGGCCGAAGTCGACGCGGCAACCAGCGGCGCCCAGCAGGCAGAGGAAATTGGCGACCTATTGTTCGCCGTGGTCAACTGGGCCCGGCATCTTGGGATCGATGCGGAAGCCGCGCTGCGGCAGGGCAATAGAAAATTTGAACATCGATTCAAAGCGATGGAGGCCATCGCAGGTAACGACTTCGAAGGTCTGACGCTATCAGAAAAGGAAATGCTATGGCAGTCGATCAAAGCGCGCGTTGGTTGAAGCGGTCAAAATCGCGCTGGGCCAGACGCACATCATATATCGCCTGATCGCCGTCCATCGTCGCCTCCAGCACTTCGCCATGCGCATATAACCACGCCGCCGCGGCACCGTCGCTCGAGCCAAGGACGATCGTGTAGCGCCGATGCCCTTCGGTCAATCGCGCCGCCACTTGCGTGAGCAGCGCTGAAACCCCTTCCCCGTCCAGCGCCGAAATCAGCATGACGTCATCCCGGCGCGCGGCATCGCCGATCGCATCGGCGCGTTGGGTCTCGTCGAGCAGATCGAGTTTGTTCCATGCCTCGAACCGCGGGGTGGTGTCGGCAACACCAATCTCGCGCAGCACCGTTTCAACATCGGCGCATTGGGCCGCGCTGTCGGGATGAGCGATATCGCGGACATGAATCAACAAATCGGCCGACACCACCTCTTCCAGTGTAGCCTTGAAAGCGGCGACCAACTGGGTTGGCAGGTCGGACACGAAGCCAACTGTGTCCGACAGAATCGCCTTGTCGATTCCCGGCAGCGAAATCTGCCGCAATGTCGGGTCAAGCGTCGCGAACAGCAAATCTTCCGCCATGACGTCAGCACCGGTTACACGATTGAAAAGCGTTGATTTTCCGGCATTGGTATAGCCGACCAGCGCGATCACCGGCCAAGGCGCGCGCTGGCGGCGGTCGCGGTGGAGGCCCCGCGTGCGCGTCACCGCCTCCAGCTCGCGTTTCAAGCGAGCCATCCGGTCGCGGATCAGACGGCGATCAGCTTCGATCTGCGTTTCGCCCGGCCCCCCCAGAAAACCGAAGCCGCCACGCTGGCGCTCGAGATGGGTCCAGCTGCGTACCAGTCGTCCGGCCTGATAATCGAGATGTGCCAGTTCGACCTGCAACCGCCCCTCGGCGGTCGCCGCGCGTTCGCCGAAAATTTCCAGAATCAGGCCTGTCCGGTCGATTACCTTGGCCTCAAGCGCCTTTTCGAGATTGCGCTGCTGCACCGGGGTAAGCGCCGCATCGAACACGACCAGCCCGGCCTCTTCCATCCGGACAGTCGCAGCAATCGTCTCGATCTGACCACTGCCGATCAGCGTTGCCGGCCTGGGCTGGCGCACGCGGATCGCCAGCTTGTCAGCGACAACCAGGCCGATCGCCTCGGCTAAACCCGCCGTCTCGGCCAGCCGCGCATCGCTGTCGCGCGGATTCAGTCCTTGCTCAGGTAGGACGATGATGGCGCGGGCACCGCGGGCGAAATCATCCCGGTCCCGCTCAAAGCCGCTACTCAATCGTCAGTCGAATCGGTAGATTCTTCCGCCAGATTCAGCGGATGCGCCGGCTGGATCGTCGAGACGGCGTGTTTGTAGACCAACTGCGCCATGCCGTCGCGCTGCAGCAGCATGCAGAACAGATCAAACGCCGCGATATGGCCCTGAAGCATCACGCCATTGACCAGAAACATGGTCACCGGGTCGCCCGATTTGCGCACCGCGTTGAGGAATATTTCCTGCAGCAACGGCTGCTTCTTCTGCGCTTCGCCGACCGCGTCGAGGATCGTCTCCACATCGACAGGACCCGACGGCATAATCGTTGAGATCGCGTGTTTGTAGATCAGCTGAGACTGCCCGTCGCGACGCAGCAACACCGAAAAATTGTCGAACCAGGTCACGATTCCCTGGAGTTTCACGCCCTTGACAAGGAACATCGTGACCGGCGCCTTCGACCGGCGCAGCGCGTTGAGAAAGAGGTCCTGAAGTGACGTTTGCTTGTCGGCCATGATTGGCGTCCTTGTTATTGGCGGAGTATACCCCGCGATGCGCCGGTTCCCGGCGTCGGATTGGCAGCACGTCAGCGTGCATGACACTAATCTAGGAGGGGAAACCCGGTGCGTCCATACGGCAAAACGGTCGTTAGTCGTCGCGCGTTTCCGTAATGCCCAATAGCTTTAATTTTCGGTGTAACGCCGATCGCTCCATGCCGATAAACGTCGCCGTACGCGAGATATTGCCCGAGAAGCGGCGGATCTGAACGCGCAGATATTCGCGTTCAAACGTCTCGCGGGCTTCACGCAGCGGTGACCCCATGATTGCATTCGTCGCGCCCGCGCCGAGATCGGTCTGGCCACCCAGCACATCGGCCGGGAGCAGATCGACGTCGATCCGGCCGATTCGGTCGCCGGGCGCGAGGATCACTGTGCGCTCGACCACATTGCGCAATTGTCGGACATTGCCTGGCCATTCATAGCTTTGCAAAGCGACCATCGCGTCGGGGGCTACCTCTGGTGTCGGCACACGGCGCTGGGCGGCATAATGCGCAACGAAATGCTCGACCAGCGCTGGAATATCCTCGCGCCGCTCGCTCAGGCCCGGGATCACCACGGGAACGACATTGAGCCGGTAATAAAGATCCTCGCGAAACCGCCCCTCGGCGATTTCATCGGTCAAGTTGCGCGCCGTCGCCGAAACGACACGGACGTCGACACGCACCAGCCTTTGGCCGCCGATCCGGGTAAAGCTCTGGTCGGTCAGCACGCGCAGAATCCGGCCCTGCGTCGCGATCGGCATGTCGGCAATCTCGTCAAGGAACAAGGTTCCGCCATGCGCCTGTTCGAGCAGGCCTGGGCGGACCACGATGCCGCCCTCCTCCACCCCAAATAATTCCTCCTCTACGCGCTCGGGCGTCATCCGCGCGGCGCTGACGACGACAAAGGGTGCCGCCGCCCGCAGGCTCCAGCCATGAAGCAGCCGCGCGGCGACTTCCTTGCCGACCCCGGCACCGCCCATCACCAGTACCCTGCTGCCGGTTGAGGCAACGCGCTTTAGCGTCGCGCGCACGGCGTTGATCGCGCCCGAATTGCCCGTCAAATCGTCCTCACGGCCTGCCGATGCCCTAAGCGAGGCAATTTCGCGCTTGAGCCGTTCGGTTTCGGTGGCGCGCTCGACAAGGAGCAGCAAACGCTCTGCCTCGAACGGCTTTTCAATGAAATCAGCCGCGCCGCGCCGGATTGCCGACACCGCCGTATCGAGATTGCCATGCCCCGAAATCACCAGGACCGGGATAGTTGGGTCGCGGCGCTTCAACTCATCGAGCAGTTCCAACCCATCAAGCCGCGAATCCTTGAGCCATACATCGAGCAACACCAGCGACGGCCGGCGCATCGCAATTGCTTCCAGCGCGGAATCGCTGTCGGCCGCGCAGCGCGTTTCATAGCCCTCATCCTCCAGCACACCGGCCACGAGTTCACGGATATCGAGTTCGTCATCGACGACTAGAATGTCGATCGCCATTAGCTGTTCCGATTCCTGGTAAGGGCAGTGAGGCGACTTTCGTCGGTAGTCGGGCCGTCCTCATCGACCCCGCTGCTGAGGCTCGCGAGCATCGCTGCGTCGAACGCAAGCGTCACGATCGTCCCGCCGCCGACCCGATCAGCAAAGCCGATCGTGCCGAAATGTTCCTCGACGATCTTCTTGACGATGGCCAAGCCAAGCCCGGTGCCACGCGCCCGGGTGGTCATATAGGGTTCGATGATCCTGTCGCGTTCGACCGGCAGCCCGACACCGCTATCAGCGACCGCGATCGTCACGAGCCGGCCGTCATCGGGGTGCGACAGCGTAACGGTCACCTCGCGCAACGCATCAGCATCGACCGTTTCAAGCGCTTCGACCGCATTTTTAACGATATTGGTGAGCGCCTGGGCGATCTGGCGGCGATCGCAGGTCAGCACCGGCGGTGGATCGTCATGCACCAAAGAAAAATGGATATCGCTGTGTGCGACTTCATGGAGAAACAGCGATTGTCGCGCGATATCGACGAGTGATTCCGCGCGAAACACCGGCTTTGGCATTCGCGCAAAGGACGAAAATTCGTCGACTATCCGGCGCAGATCACCAACCTGTCGCACGATCGTCTGGGTCAACCGGGCAAAGGTGCCGTCGTCTTGAGCAATCTGCTTGCCGTAGCGGCGCTGCAAGCGCTCGGCAGCCAACTGGATCGGCGTGAGCGGATTTTTGATCTCATGCGCGATCCGGCGCGCGACGTCGGACCAGGCAGCGCGGCGCTGATCGAGCAATTGTTGGGTGATGTCGTCGAACGTCAGTACCTGGCCGTCTTCGTCGCCGGTGATCTTGACCGCCAGGGTACGGGCCTCGCCGCGTGCGGTTACCTGAACCACCGCTTCGCTTGCCTCGCCGTCGAGCAATGCGCTGATTTCCGGGGACACTTCGACCAATGGGCGCCCCACCGGACTGACATTGCCGGTACCGAGCAAGGTCATCGCCGAGCTGTTGATCAACCGAATCGCGCGATCCTCGTCGATCGAGATGATCCCGGCAGTCACGCCCGACATCACCGCCTCGATCAGCGCGCGCCGGCTGTCGAGCTGGTCGTTGGCGGCGACCAGCGCGCTGGTCTGCTCCTGCAGGCGCCCGGTCATAGCGTTAAAGGCATTCGCAAGCGTACCAACCTCGTCCTGGGTCTTCGGCGCGGCCACCCGCGCGGTCAGGTCGCCGCGCTCCACGCGTCGGGCCGCTGACACCAATTCGCCGACCGGCCGCACCAACCGGTCCGCCACGGTCAGCGCGATCCAGACCGCGATTCCCACGATCAGGAGCGAGATACCCAGTAGCGCCGCATTGAATCGAAGCTGAAGCGATCGCGAGCGCTTCAGCAGTGCTCGATAGTCCTCGACGATCGTTTTGCCGCGTTTAAGAAGCTGTGTCGTCCGCAGATCGAACACGCGTGTAACATACAGGTAATTGTCCTGACCATAATCAAGCCGGGTCAGCGCGCCGGGCGCCTCCAGGTTTTCGACCAGAATGCTCTTCTCGCCTGCCTTGATCCGTTGGACCATCTTGGGCGTCACGACCTTGTTGATGTCCCGATCATAGGGATCGACCAGCGCAAGCGAGATTGGCTGCCCGTCCGCCGTCAAATGAACGATGATCGCCTCAGACAATTCGCGCTGATAGGTCTGAAAGAACAGGTCTCGCGTAAATTCCTTGCTGTCGATCGGGTTGCGGCGCAGCGACGATGCCAGATCGCCGCTCATCGCCACTACCGCACGATCGATGCGATCGAGTTCATCGTGATAGTTTTTCTGGCCAATGGTCGATGCATCTTCGAACATGCTGCGCGCGCGGTCCGAAAACCAGAACTCCACACCATATTGGAAAAGCAGCGAGGCGAAGATCACAACCAGCAAGGTCGGCACCGCTGCAATCACCGAAAACAGCGCAACCAGCCGCACGTGAAGCCGCCCGGTGCCGCCAATCGGCGACAAGGTCGCCCGCCGCCGGGCGATCCGCCTGCCGAACAGCACCAGCAAGGCAATGCCCGGCAGCAGGTTGGCGACCAGCAATAACGCCACCAGCGGCGGCGACAACAAGCGCTCGGCCGATTCTCCACCCGTGATGATAAAATAACTGCCAATGCCGATCGCGATCGCGCCACCCAGCACGGCAAGCTCGACAACCGGGGTCACCGAAAAGCGTCCCCTGGCGGGGAGCGGCGCGGTGATAGGGGCAGTCGCTGTCGTCATCGTGGCTTTAATACAACGCAACCGTTGCAACGAAAACACACAAAACAACAAATGGGCGCGGCTCAGCCTCTCTCCGTCGTGCCGGATCGGGTCACTTCACGTCCTCCGGCCCAAATGCTGTGATGCCCAGCGTGTCGAGCCGCTTGCGCAGGGTGTTGCGATTTATCCCCAGAGCGCGCGCGGCGCGGAGTTGGTTGCCGCCATGCCTGGCGAGTACGGCCTCGATCAGAGGGCGTTCGACCTCCCCGATAATTCGATCATAGAGCGAGCCATCTTCCAGTGCTGCTGGCTCTTCTCGCGTCAGCCGATCGAGCCTGGCCCTGATCGCAGCACCGATTCCCGGATCGGCATGGATCGGCGACGGCGCGGGGCTGGCCGCCCCCAGCATCGCCAGCACTCCCTCTGCGCCAATCACCTCGTCCCGGCTAAGCACGGCGATCCGGCGCATGGTATTTTCAAGCTCGCGAACATTACCCGGCCAGTCATGGCTTTCTAGCAGCGCCACTGCTTCGTCACTCAGCTGCTTGCGCGGCAGGCCCTGCAGTGCTGCCTCATCAAGAAAATGCCGGGCCAGCAGGGCAATGTCCTGGCGCCGCTCCCGCAACGCCGGCAGCGCGATCGGCACCACGTTTAACCGATAGAACAGATCTTCGCGAAACTTGCCCTGCGCAACCAGTGACGACAGATCGCGATTGGTGGCTGCGACGATGCGAACATCGGCGCGAATCGTGCGGGCGCCGCCCACGGTGGTGAATTCGCCCGATTGCAGCACGCGCAACAGCCGCGTCTGCGCCTCCATCGGCATGTCGCCAATCTCATCGAGAAACAACGTGCCCCCCGCCGCCTGCTCGAACCGACCAGCCGACCGCGCCTGGGCACCGGTGAACGCGCCACGTTCGTGCCCGAACAACTCGGCTTCGATAAGTTCGCGCGGAATGGCCGCCATATTGATGGCCAGAAACGGTGCCTGCCGTCGCGGCCCAAGATCATGGACTGCGCGCGCCACCAATTCCTTACCGGTCCCTGATTCGCCCGAAATCAGCACCGTCAGATCGTTGGAGACGACCCTCGCGATGATCCGGTACACGTTCTGCATCGCCGGCGATCGGCCGATCAACGGCAGACCATCGCCGACCGGGTCGGCGCTCGCCGCCTGTGGCCGCCCGCGTTCCAGCGCGCCCTTGACGGCCCGAGCGAGCAGATCGAGATCGAACGGCTTCGGAAGATAATCGAACGCACCAACCTCCGTCGCACGCACGGCTGTGGTCAGCGTGTTTTGGGCCGAGAGGATGATCACCGGCAAATTTTTGTGCGTCGCCAGCAGTTCCGCCACCATGTCGAGCCCATTGCCGTCTGGCAGAACGACATCTGTAATCAGCAGATCGGGCAATCCCGCTGCCAGCTGGGCATGCATATCAGCCAACGTCCCAACCGTCTTGACGTCATGACCCAACCGCCGCAGCGCCTGCCCCACCACCGTTCGGATCGCGCCATCATCGTCGACAACTAGAATTCGCCCGCTCATCGTGCCGCCGCCGGCAGCAACAAGCGAAACACCGTCTGCTCAGGGGCGCCTTCACGCGCATATTGGATGATCCCGCCCATATCGCGGACCAGTTTTTCAACGAGCGCGAGCCCAAGCCCCTGCCCCTCCGGTTTGCCGGAAACGAAAGGATCGAACAGGTGATCGGCGATATCGGCCGGGGCACCCGGGCCGTTATCGATCACGCACAGCTCGATTGGCAACCGTTGGCGCGGCTTGCCCGGCGATGCCTGCACCGCCATGCCGTGACGATAGGCGGTCGTCAGCGTCAGCCGGGCGTCGGCCTGGCGGTTTACCGCCTCACAGGCATTTTTGAGCAAATTGAGGACGACCTGCAACAGCGCGTCACGATCGACCATCACGGCGGGCAAGGACGGATCGAAGCGTTCTTCAATCGTCACGCCTCTCGCGAAACCCGCAAGCGCCACGCGTCGGGCGTGATCCAGCATCGGGTAGATATTGTGCGGCGCCAATGCCAGCGGCCGCGTATCGGTAAAATCCTGCATCCGATCGATCAGCGCAGCGATGCGATCGACTTCGGTGACGATCAGGGCGGTCAATTCCTGCGAATCGTCCGGATCCGCGCCATCGGCGAGCAATTGCGCTGCGCCCCTGATCCCCGATAGCGGGTTCTTGATCTCATGCGCGAGCATCGCCGCCGCCCCCACCGCCGAGCGTGCTGCGGCGCGGTCGGCCTGACCGAGCCGCCGGGAGGCGGCGCCATGATGCAAGGTAATGATCCGCCAGCCCGGATGATCGGCAATCATTGCCTCGATAAAATCGACTCGCACACGCCCGCCGCGCATCGTCTCAATCACCGCGTCATAGGCCGCGAAACCAAGGCCAGCGCGTCGATCGAGATAGCCCGCCGGCAGGACCATGACATGATCCAACCCCTGCCCTTGCATCGCGCGTTCGGAAATGTTGAGCAGGAGTTCCGCTTCGCTATTTGCATAGGCCACCAGTCCGGCCGAATCTACCAGCACCACCGGCACGGGCAGCGCGGCGAGCAGTTCGGCGAAATGCGGCCTTGGCGGCATGGCGGTTGCGGGCAGGCCGATCAGGCCGCTTTCAGCGCGCGATAGGGGGCATAGAATTCGGCCAGCATCGCCAGCACCGTCTTCGGATCGGCCTGCTGGTTGACGCGGTTGCGAAATTCGGCCGATCCGTGCAGGCCGCGCGTATACCAACCGATATGCTTGCGCGCCAGATTAACGCCGGTTTCGGTCCCATAGAGTGCGAGCATCTCTTCATATTGGGCAATAATCGCATGATATTGTTCATCAAGCGAAGGATCGGCAACCCGGCGTCCACTTGCGAACCATTCCATCACCTGGCCGAGCAGCCAGGGCCTGCCATAGGCGCCGCGCCCGATCATCACGCCATCAGCGCCGGATTGGGCCAAGGCGGTTTCGGCGTCCTCGATCGAGCAAATATCGCCATTGACGATCACCGGCAGCAAAACGGCATCCTTTACCTGGCGGACAAAAGCCCAGTCGGCGCTCCCCTTGTACATCTGGCAGCGGGTCCGGCCGTGCACGGTGATCAGCTTGATCCCGAGATCCTGGGCGATGCGGGCGAGTTCGGGTGCGTTAAGGCTTTCATGATTCCAGCCCATCCGCATCTTGAGCGTGACCGGCACGGTAACCGCCTTGACGGTTGCCTCAATGATCGCGGCGGCGAGCGGCAGATCGCGCATCAACGCCGATCCGGCGTCGCCATTGACGATCTTCTTTACCGGGCAGCCCATATTGATGTCGATTATTGCGGCACCGCGATCGGCATTCAGCTTGGCCGCCTCCCCCATCTCACGCGGCGAGCAGCCAGCGAGCTGCATCGAAATTGGCTCCTCAACGGGGTCCCACGCCGCCTTTTGCAGCGATTGCCGGGTCTCGCGGATCATCGCCTGGCTGGCGATCATCTCGGACACGTTGAGGCCGGAACCATAGCGTCGCACCAGCCGCCGGAAGGGCATGTCGGTCACGCCGGTCATCGGCGCGAGGAGCACAGGGCTCTCGATCCGCACCGGACCGATCTGGATGGGGGCGAGTGTCGTCATGATCTGCCTGAAAAACAGGCAGCCTCTACCCGCGACGCGGCCTGCTGGCAAGACTGGCGAGGAGCAATCGCTTGCGCTAGGCGGACGCTATGACCTGTCCTCCCCGTGTCGTCGCCCTAATCGTCGCCGCTGGCAGCGGCACGCGCGCTGGCGGCCATGTCCCCAAGCAATATGCGCCGGTCGCCGGCAAGCCGATGATCGCGCACAGCCACGCCGCATTCGCCGACCATCCACGCATCGCGGCGGTGCTGGTCGCGATCGGCGCCGGCCAGCAGGAAATGCTGCAGTCGGCGATTGGCACCTGCCCTCATGTCATCGGCGGAGATACGCGGCGCGACTCGGTTCGTGCCGGCCTGGAATCGATCGCGGCAGATGGCGGCGCAGACATTGTCCTGATTCATGATGCCGCCCGCCCCTTCCTGCCAGCGGCAGCAATTGATCGGCTGATCGATGCGCTCGCCGACAGCGCAGGCGCCGTCCCGGTGCTGCCCGTTGCCGATACGCTGGCGCGCGGGATGGAAATATTGGGGGCGACGGTGGCGCGCGACGGCCTGTTTCGCGTGCAGACACCGCAAGCCTTTCATTTCGATGCTATACTCGAGTCGCACCGCCGCTGGCCGGCGGGGGAAGAGGCGACCGACGACGCCCAGATGGCTAGGCGTTTCGGGCATGAAGTTGCGATGGTCGAAGGGGATATGATGCTCGACAAAGTGACCTATCCAGCCGATTTTGCAGCGGCAGAGGCGCGCCATGACGTCACGCTCGTCTCGCGCACGGCTATGGGGTTCGACGTCCACCGGCTGGAGACTGGCGAGGAACTATGGCTTGGCGGCATCCTGATCCCTCATGACAAGGGCTTGTCTGGCCACAGCGATGCCGATGTCGGACTCCACGCGCTCACCGATGCGTTGCTCGGCACTATCGGTGCCGGCGATATCGGCACGCATTTTCCACCGACTGATCCGCAATGGCGCGGTGCGGCGTCATTCAAATTTCTCCAGCATGCAGCGTCCCTGATCGCTGAGCGCGGCGGTATCATCGATTTCATCGATCTGACGCTAATCTGCGAAGCCCCGAAGATCGGCCCCCACCGCGACGCCATGCGGGCCAGGATCGCCGATCTGCTGGCCCTGTCCCCCGATCAGGTCAGCATCAAGGCTACGACGACCGAAAAGCTGGGCTTTACCGGCCGCGGCGAAGGCATTGCGGCACAGGCTGTCGCGACCATAAGGCTCCCCGTCTGATGACGATACGCTATCTGTTGCCCGCCGCGTTGGTGCTGATGCTTGGAGCGAGTGCGGCCTCTGCGGCGCAGACGGTCGTCGCCACCGTTGCGCTGCCCTGCGTGACGTCCCCGGAGGCTGAGGCGCTGGTGGCAGCGGTGATTCCCGAACTCATTGTCAATGTGGGCACCATTTGTGCAACGGCATTGCCGCCAACGGCGCTTGTCCGCCAGACCAGCGGGGCCTTTATCGACCGCTACCGCGCCGAGGCGGATACGGCATGGCCCCGCGGGCGCGCCGCCATCGCCAAAATCACCGGGCCGGATATCGCCTCGATGCTCGATAACGACATGGCCCGGCCATTGCTCGCGAATCTGGTCACGCCGATGCTGACCCGCGGCATCCAAGCCGGCGATTGCCCGGCAATCGAACGCATTGTCACGCTTGCCCAGCCGCTACCACCGCGCAATGCCGCTGCCTTATTCGTCTCAATCATCCAATTGGTCGATGCCAAGCGTAGCGACCGACAGAAACCCCGATTGCCGATCTGCCCCCAGGGAACGCGCTGATATGGATAGCATCTTGCCCGCAGCGCTCGTCGAGGCTGCCCGCCGCGTGGTGGCTGCCAATCTTGCGGCCGGTCGCATGATCACGGTGGCGGAAAGCTGCACGGGCGGACTTGTCGCTGCGGCGATTACCGAAATTCCCGGCTCGTCGGCCGTCATGCATACCGGTTTCGTTACCTACGCAAACGAGGCCAAGATGGCGCAGCTCAAGGTGAGCGAGGACGTGCTCGATACTTTTGGCGCCGTCTCGGTCGCGGTTGCATGGAGCATGGCGCGTGGCGCGCTTGAAGCGACCGGCGCTGATGTCGCTGTTGCGATCACCGGCGTCGCCGGGCCGGATGGCGGTACGGAAAAGAAACCTGTCGGCACCGTCGTGTTCGCCCGTGCCGAAAAAGGCGGCGATCCCGCCAATGTCGTGGCCGATCGCCGCGATTTCGGGGATCTGGGCCGCGGTGGGATCAGGCTTCAGGCGGCGTTATGCGCGCTTGAGCTGTTGCTGCCCGATGAACCGACATCGGTGTAGAGCACGGCAGCGCGATCCTCGAACGCGCCGATCATCTTGCGCAACGCGCGATCGAACACCTGGCCGGCGAGAACTTCGAACACCCTGTTCTTAAACGCGAAATCGACCGAGAAATCGACCAGGCAGCCGGTGTCGCCATCGGGCCTGAAACCCCATTCGTTCCGCAGATATTTGAGCGGTCCGTCGAGATAATCGACATGGATCCTGGCTGGCCCGAGCTTGTCGACCTTTGAGGTAAAGGTCTCGCGCAATCCCTTGAAGCCAACGACCATGTCGGCGATCATCTGCGTGTCGCTGTTCGATCGCACCCGGATTGCCGATACCCAGGGCAGAAATTCGGGATAGCACGCGACATCGGCAACCAGCGCGAACATTTGTTCGGGGCTATAGGGAAGTCGGCGGGTTTCGGTATGGCGAGGCATCAGGCGCGCGCGAGGTGCGCCTCTCGGGCGGCGCGCAACCGGGCAAAATCATCACCGGCGTGATAGCTGGACCGCGTCAGTGGTGAGCTGGCCACCAGCAAAAAGCCCTTGGCCCGCGCAATCGCCGCAAAGGCATCGAAGCCGGCCGGGGTCACGAAATCGATCACTTTGGCGTGGCGAGGCGTCGGCTGCAGATACTGGCCCATGGTCAGGAAATCGATATCGGCCGATCGCATATCGTCCATTACCTGATGCACCTCCAGCCGTTCTTCACCCAGCCCGAGCATCACGCCCGATTTGGTGAAGATCGACGGATCATGTCGCTTCACGCTCTCCAGCAGGCGCAGCGACGCGTAATAGCGCGCACCGGGCCGGATCGTCGGGTACAGCCGCGGCACCGTTTCGAGATTGTGATTATAGACATCGGGCCCGGCCTCGACGATCGATTCGATTGCGGCCTGGGCTTTGTTGCGGAAATCGGGCGTCAGGATTTCAATCGTCGTTTTGGGTGTGGTGCGGCGCAGCGCCTGGATCACCTTGACGAATTGGCTCGCGCCGCCATCCGGCAGGTCATCACGGTCGACCGAGGTAATGACGATATGTTCAAGGCCGAGCTCGGCAGCGGCATCGGCCGTGTGCTGCGGCTCAAGCGCATCGACAGCGCGCGGCATGCCAGTCTTCACATTGCAGAAAGCGCAGGCGCGCGTGCAGGTGTCTCCCAGGATCATCACCGTTGCGTGCTTCTTGGTCCAGCACTCGCCGATATTGGGGCAGGCCGCCTCCTCACACACGGTGTTGAGGTTCAGCCGGCGCATCATCGCCTTTGTTTCGGCAAAGCCGATGCTGGTTGGGGCTTTGACCCTGATCCAGTCTGGCTTGCGCTGGCGCTCCGGCTTGGCGAGCGGTGACATTTCGTTCATGGACCGCGAGATAGCGATTGATGGGCGGGCTTGCCACCCTTTGTTCGATCGAGGGAAGGAACAGCGTGACTGATTTCGGCGAACTCCTTGGCGGCTATCGACGTTTTCGTGAGACGGGCTATGCACAACAGCGCGGCCGCTGGGCCGAATTGCGTGAGGGCCAGAGCCCCAAAGTGATGGTGATCGCCTGTTCGGACAGCCGGGTGGACCCGGCGCAGATCTTTGACACGTCCCCCGGCGAAATCTTCGTGGTGCGCAATGTCGCCAATCTTGTCCCGCCGTTCGAGCTTGATGGTAAGCGCCACGGCGTCTCCGCGGCCCTGGAATTTGCGGTGACCCAGCTTGAAGTGTCGGAGATCGTCGTCATGGGCCATGGCTCTTGCGGCGGCGTCAATGCGGCGATTACTCAGGCTTTTGCCGGCAAGCCACCGGGCGAAGGCGGCTTTATCGATCACTGGATCGATTTGCTCGATGACGCCCGCGACAAGATCGTGGCAGAATTTGGAAACGGTCCTGAGGCGGTCCATGCGCTCGAACTCGAAACCGTGCGCGTCAGCATCGCCAATTTGCGTACATTTCCCTGTATTCCCGAACGCGAGGCCGCAGGCACCCTCCACTTGCATGGCGCCTATTTCGCCATCGCCGACGGGATATTGCACGTGATGGATGCCGAGGGTGATTTCGGTACGGCCTGAGCACTCGACTTGCGCCCTGCCCCCAGCCCCGCTACCGCGCCACTTTAATGCAACCGACCGATCACCGCCCCGCATCGCAGATCCCGGGACGCGCCGTCTTCCCGCACCGGGACCTGACCGGGATCGACGGACTCCAGCCGCATGAAATCACCTTCCTGCTCGACGAATCCGAGCAATGGATCGCCGTCAATCGTAGCCGCGCCAAGAGCGAAAAGCGGCTCGAGGGTCTAACGCTGATCAATGCCTTTTTTGAAAACAGCACGCGGACGCTGCTGTCGTTCGAAATCGCCGGCAAGCGGATGGGCGCCGATGTCGTCAACATGCATGCCGCCCAATCGAGCGTGAAAAAGGGCGAAACACTGATCGACACCGCCGTCACGCTCAACGCGATGCGCGCCGATATGCTGGTCATCCGCCATCAGAGCTCCGGCGCGGTCAAGCTGATCGCCAGCAAGGTCGATTGCCCGGTGCTCAATGCCGGCGATGGCTGGCACGAACACCCGACCCAGGCCCTGCTCGATGCGCTGACGATCCGCCGGCGGCGCGGATCTATTGCCGGGCAACGCGTGGTGATTTGCGGCGATGTGATGCACAGCCGGGTGGCACGCTCCAATATTCTGGCGCTTACCGCGCTCGCTGCCGAAGTCCGCGTTGTCGCCCCGTCGACACTGATGCCGGTCGGGATCGAGCGCATGGGGGTAACGCCCTTTACCGATTTCGACGCCGCGCTGGAGGGCGCCGATGTCGTGATGATGCTGCGCCTGCAGAATGAACGGATGGATGGCGGCTTCATCCCGTCCACGCGCGAATTTCACCTTCGCTACGGGCTCAACACCGAACGCCTGAAGCGGGCCCGACCTGATGCGCTGGTCATGCACCCGGGGCCGATGAACCGCGGTGTGGAAATCAGCTCGGCCGTTGCCGATCATCCCGAACGATCAGCAATTACCGAACAGGTTGAAATGGGCGTGGCGGTGCGGATGGCCTGTCTCGACGTACTGACGCGGCGCGCTCGTGGCGTTGAGGGCTGGGCATGACCACACTTGCCTTCACCAACGCGCGGCTGGTTCTGGCAAATGAAACCCGGCCTGGCGCCCTGCTGGTGCGCAACGGTTTGATCGCCGCGGTCGGGACGGTGGACCTGCCGGGTGATGTCGAGACAATCGACCTTGGCGGTGAATTGCTGGCACCAGCGATAATCGACCTGGGGGTGTTCGCAGTCGACATGGCTGCCTGTCACGCAGGCGGCATTGTTCGCATCGGCCTGATGCCTGATCAAGCGCCGGTGCTGGACGATCCCGGCATCGTCCAGCGATCAGCATTGATCGGCCGGCCCGGGCTGTGGATCCACCCAATCGCAGCAGCAACCAAGGCACTGGCCGGCAAAGATCTCGCCGAAATGGCAATCAATCGCGATGCGGGCGCGCGCGCGGTCGGCACCGGGCGGGGCTGGATTGCCGATGCCGGGGTGATGCGCAAGGTGCTCGGCTATGCTCATGATCTCGGCCTGGTCGTTATCGCCCATGCCGAGGATGGCGGGCTGGCAGCGGGAGCTGTGGCGACCGAGGGTGAGACAGCGACCCGCCTCGGCCTGCCTGCGGCGCCGGCCATTGCCGAGGCGTTGGCGATCGCCCGAGACCTGATGCTCGCCGAGGAAACAGGCGCGAGGCTGCATTTCCGTCAGGTAACGACGGCCACGGGCTTTGCGCTGATCCGTGCAGCCAAGGCGCGCGGCGTTGCCGTGACGTGCGGGATCACCCCTGCCCATCTGATGCTTTCGGATATCGCGATGACCGATTTTCGCAGTTTTGCGCATCTCTCGCCGCCGTTGCGTGGGGAAGCGGATCGTCAGGCGGCCTTGGCAGCGCTGGCCGACGGGACGATCGATGTGCTGGCATCGGGCCATGATCCGCGCGGCCCCGAGGAAAAGCGGCTACCCTTTGCCGATTCCGCCCCCGGCATGGCCGGGGCTGAAACGCTACTGGCGCTCGGCCTGGGCCTCGTTCGCGACGAGTATCTCACGCTTGCGCGCCTGTTTGCCCTGCTCGCCGGCAATCCGGCCCGATTGCTCGGCGTCAGTGCCGGTGTGCTTGCGCCCGGGATGCCGGCCGATTTGGTGGTGATCAATAGCGACACACCATGGCAGGTCAGCGCCGAAACATTAATTGGCCGTGCCGGCAACACCCCGTTTGACGGCTTGCCCGTTCAGGGCAGGGCCGTGCAGCTCTTCAAGGGCGGAACGCGATTGCGCTGATCAGCGCGCGGCGAGCTGCCGTGCTGTCTGAACCCAGTGCGCGACCTGATCGCCTGCGCTTACGCGGACAAAGCAGTTGCCGCCTTGCGCGCGATAGGCGCTGCACAACGTTACTGCGTCAGCGCGCGCAAATCCGCCAATCGACACGCGGTAAAAACTGCCCGCAGCGGTTTTTACCGCCATGCCCGACGGAGTCTGGCGCGCCAATTCTGGATAGCGACGAACGGCGCGCGTCCAGCCATCATGCGCAACAGCAGCATTTGGAAACGCTCCGACCTGGACGAAGTAAGCCCCCTTGCTCCTCTCGGCCGTCGCGACCAGCTTTGCTGGCTGCGGAGCCGCCATCATCGCGAGAGTCCGGGTCGCCGCATAGGATATCTTTGCCTGATGCGTTGCTGCATAGGGCGTGTAATTGGCCGGCAGCGCCTGGACGACAGCGTGGCGCTCTCCAAATACAACGGTCGGGCGCGGCGCGACGGCGGCTATATCCATCGCCGGCGCGGGGGCTGGCTCGGACATCAGCGCAGCGGCGGCAATCTCGGCCGCCGCTGGCTGTGCAACTGGTTCGCCCGGCTGGCCAGGCATGAAGGCGTCCACGGCACTGGCCATTTGTGGTTGTGCGGCAACCTGCGCATTGAGGGCGAGCGCCATTGGCTGGCCCTGATCTTCAATCGCCTTAACGCCCAGCAGGCTGGCAACCTGATCTGACGCTGCCCGGGGATGCGCGAAGCTCGCCCATTGCTGAAGCCGTAGATCGACTTCGTCGGCGGCGACGTCGAGTTGAGCGACTGACTTGGCCTCGTTCCAGCGACCGGCCAGCGCCAGCGCCAGAGCCAAGTTCTGACGGGTCTTGGCATCGGCGGCCGGCCCCCGCGCGGCCTGTGTCAACACCTCGACAGCAGTTGCTGGATCGCCGGCCAGCGCCAGCGCAAGGCCGCGATCGGCGACCGGGATCATATCGGCATGGTCGTCCAGCGTCTTGCGCGCCGACGCCCAGTCACCTGTCGCCGTCTGCGCGAGCGCCAGACTGAGCGCGGTCGCCGCATCGGCGGGCGACAACGACAGCGAATCGGTAAATGCATCGCGGGCAGACGCAAAACGCCCGGCCTTCAGATAGGCATTGCCCAGCAGCGCACGATAGCTTGAGTCCTGCGGACTGAACTGCACGGCACGCTCGGCATAGCCGATCGCCGCGGCGATTTTGCCGTCGGCTAACGCCTTTTGCCCCTTTGCAGCATCGCTGGCGGCCTGCTTAAGCCCCTTGGCGCTCAGCGCGCTGGCCACGGCGATACTGCCGGTCGTCACCGCAGTGCCCACCACGCCACCGCCGATGATCAGGGCAGACAGCCCCAGCGTTGCTAGTGTTCGGCTCGTCATCGCATCAGCCCCCATCGCCAAGGTCAATATCCGCCCCAGGCGACAGCCGGTTGGCCATCGCTTCCACCTCGGGCAGCGTCTTCAAAAAACTATCCAGCGCTTCGGTCACCAGTTGCTGGGCCGAGCGATGATGCAGCGCACTCGCCAGCCGCAATCGCAGATGGCGATCGGCATTGAGGCGCAGCGTAAAGGCTGACTTGGCGCGCCCACCGGCGTCACCATTGCCGTCACCGCGCCGCTTTGGCGTGCGCTTGCGCGTCAGGCGCGGCTCGATCGGTGCGACGGGCTGGACTGAAGCCATCGGTACCGGCAGCGGATCGGGACCGGCGACTTCCAGCTCGGTTGCCAGTGCTTCGCGCTGTCGCAACACCGGGGGCAGTGGAACCTGCTCGACCGGCGCGGGACCGGGCTGGCTGTCATTATGCCCCATATCGTTCCAGCCGAGATCATCGATCGCGTCCGAAATCGCGCCAAAGCCCGAAAATCCCTGTGGCCGCATAGCCGGCTTGGCCTGACCCTTGCGCGCCAGCAAGCCCGACGACAGCGATGCAAATGGCTTTGGTTGACCCATCATCGCCATCACCTCAGCTCACGACCCGGCGGCCGAAGCCACCCATCTGGCGATTGGGCGAGAAGCCACCCTGCGCTTGCGGCGCGGAGAAAACGGTCCGTCGGAAATTCTTTTCAAGTCGGTCCGCGATATAGCCCCAAAGCTGCTCGATTTCGGCAGCCGAACGCCCCTTGGGGTCGACTTCCATTACGGTGCGGCCGTCGATCATCGATGCCGCAAAATCAGTCCGGTGATGCACCGTAATCGGCGCGACGGTGCCGTGCTGGGAGAGCGCGACTGCTGCTTCACTGGTAATCTTGGCCTTGGGCGTAGCGCCATTGACAACGAAGATCAGCGGCTTGCCGGCGCGATCGCACAGATCAACCGTGGCCCCGACGGCACGCAGATCATGCGGTGACGGCCGTGTCGGAATTACGATCAATTCGGCGACCGCAATCACGCTCTGGATCGCCATGGTGATCGCAGGCGGCGTATCGATCATTGCCAGGCGAAAGCCCTGCTGCCGAAGCACCTCAAGATCGGCGGCCAGCCGCGCGACAGTGGTTTGGGCAAAGGCCGGGAATTCGCTTTCGCGTTCGTTCCACCAGTCCGACAGCGAGCCTTGCGGATCGATATCGATCAGCACCACGGGGCCACCGCCAGAGCGCTGTGCCTGCACGGCCAGATGCCCTGATAATGTGGTTTTTCCCGAACCACCTTTTTGAGAAGCCATCGCGAGAACGCGCATTATTTCCCCGGTCTTACCTGTTTCGACCAGGAAAATGCCACGCCGAGTGATAAGAAGTGGTAAACATGGCGGCATGGCACGCGAACGCCGGGCCCGACCGGAATTGATCCCCGTCGGGACAGATGGCTAACCAAATATTTCCCAATTTTTGCCTAAAGGGGCTTATTACGACCCGGGGTAGTGGGATGAAGCGGACATGATCAAGCGAGACAAGATCGAAAGGCCGGCAGTGGCGCGGGGCTTTCTGATAGCGGCTGGTCTCCTAGCAATGGCCGCGAGCCTCCCGGCCAGCGCCGATGTAAAGGCCGGTGTCGATGCCTGGAGCCGTGGCGAATATAAAAAGGCTGTCGAAAGCTGGCGTCCGCTCGCCATTGCCGGCGATGCCGATGCCCAATTCAACCTTGGCCAGGCCTATAAATTGGGACGCGGCGTGCCGGTCGATCTTGCCCTGGCCGAAGAATGGTATCGCAAGGCAGCAATGCAAGGGCATATTCAGGCCGAAGATGCCTATGGACTAACGCTGTTCCAAAACAACAAGCGCACCGAAGCCGTCGCCTGGCTGGAACGCTCGGCGGCTCGCAGCGAGCCCCGCGCGCAACTGGTGCTCGGTACGATGCTGTTCAATGGCGATAGCGTGAAGAAGGATTGGGTCCGCGCCTATGCGCTATTGACCCGATCGGCCGCATCGGGACTGCCGCAGGGCGCGCAGACGCTCGCGCAGATGGATCAATATATCCCCAGCGATGTCCGGCAGCAGGGCATCGCCCTGGCGCGTCAATATGAAGCGGCAGCCGATCGGCCCCACGACACGCCGGATCTCGCTGGCCAGGGATCAAGCGGTGTGCGCGGCACCGAACTGCCGGCGTCAACCTATGCCGGCGACAGCGATACCCGCCCTGCCCTTGCCGCGCAGAAGCAACCGACCAAGCGCCCGGTGAAGCCGGTGCCAGTGCTGCAGGCTAGCAATGCCATCGAACCGCCAGCACAGCGTGGATCGGAGGGACCACCGCCGGCAGCGGTCGGCAAGGGCTGGCGCGTCCAGTTCGGCGCGTTCCGCGACGCCGGCAATGCGCGCGGGCTGTGGCAGCAATTGCAAGCCAAGGTTGGCATGCTCGGGCCGCTTAAACCATATTATGTGCCCAGCGGGACGTTGACCAAGCTGCAGGCCGGGCCGATCGCGACAAGAGCCGATGCCGCGCGGCTTTGCAGCGACGTTCAACAAGGGGTGCCCGGCACCCCTTGTGTGCCGATCGCGCCCTAATCGACCACCCACTCGCGCGCCGGAATGCCCTGCGCATATAGCAGTGCTGTCAGGTCATTATGATCGATCCGCACGGCCGCGGCGGCCGCGACCACGGGCTTGGCGTGATAGGCATAGCCCAGCCCGGCGCGGCGGATCATTGCCAGATCATTGGCGCCGTCGCCGACTGCCATTGTTGCTTCGGGCGGCAGGTTTTCGGTAGCGATGGCAGCAAGGAGCGTCGCTTCTTTCGTCGTTGAATCGACGATCGGCCAATCCACCCTTCCGTCAAGCTTGCCGTTGGCCACGCCAAGCCGATTGGCCACCACCTGGTCAAAGCCGATTGTCAGGCCAATCGGTTCGGCAAAACGCGTGAACCCGCCGGACACCAGAATTGCCTTGGCGCGGCGCGCCCTCATCGTCCGCACCAGCGCAATCGCCCCCGGCATGATTTGCACCCGTTCCGCCAGGCATTGCTCGATCACCGCTTCGTCGAGCCCCGCGAGCAGTGCCACGCGCGCATCGAGCGCCGCACCAAAGTCGATCTCTCCGCGCATCGCGGCTTCGGTTACCGCCGCGATCTGCGGCTTGATGCCGGCATAATCGGCAAGCTCGTCGATGCATTCGACGGTGATCATCGTCGAATCCATATCGGCGATGAGCAGCGATTTCGGCCGCGTCATCATCGGTTGCACAACGACATCGACCCGGTCGAAAACCGCTTCCAGCGCGCTTCGGGCGCGATCGGGGGACTGGCCGAACATCAAATCGGCAGCGCGCCCTTCATCGATCCAGCCCGAACCGAGTATGACGCAGCCTGCCGCATTGAGCCGATCGAGCGCGTCGGAAATTTGGCCTGCATCGAGCCGGTCTGCTGCTATCAGCGTTGCGATGAACATGACTGCATCCCCTTTGGCGTCGCGCGTGGCGCTCATCGCAGGGCCGACCGCGAGCGGCAAGTCCGCTCTTGCGATCGCGCTTGCCGAAGCGGTGGGTGGGATGGTGATCAACGCCGATTCAGCGCAAGTCTACGCCGATCTGCGGCTCCTGTCGGCGCGCCCCTCGCCCGAAGACGAATCGCGGGTGCCGCACCGGCTGTTCGGCCATGTCGCCGCAACCGACATCTATTCCGCCGCGCGCTGGGCCAGCGAAGCCACAGCAGCGATCGCCGAGGCGGAGCAAATGGGACGGCGTCCGATCCTCGTCGGCGGCACCGGGCTTTATATCCGCACCCTGCTCGATGGCATCGCCCCCGTACCCAACATCGATCCGTCGATACGCTCGACGGTTCGGGCTTTGTCAGTTGCCGATGCTCATGCGCTACTCCTTGCGGCTGACCCCGCTGCCGCCGCACGGCTCCCGCCAGCCGATACGACCCGGGTCGCGCGTGCGCTCGAAGTCGTGCAATCGACCGGCCGGACGCTGGCCAGCTGGCAGGCGGAGCGACACGGCGGGATTGGCGCGCGAATAACGCTCGAGCCATTAATCCTCCTACCCGATCGCGACTGGCTGTTGGCACGCTGCGATGCCCGGCTGGCGATGATGATCGAAAGCGGTGCCGATGCCGAAGTCCGCGCGCTGCTGGATCAGCCCGGGATCGCCGCCAAGGCGCCGATCGTGCGCGCGATCGGCGTCAGGGAAATCGCCGCCTGGCTGGATGGCGCGATCGATAGGTCAACCGCGCTGGCCCAGGCGCAGGCCGCCACCCGTCAATATGCCAAGCGGCAATATACCTGGTTTCGCAACCAGCCGCCGGCCGAATGGCCGCGAACCGATGAGCGGGACCCGACAGCGCTGCTCGCGCTTTTCAGATCCTGCTACCCCGATTGAGGCTCGAACAGGGCAACCTCCCCGAATCCGGCGCACCCTGGCGAAATCAATTGCACCGCCGTCAGCGCGTGCGATCGATTTCGCAACCGACAGCAGCATCGGGATAAATGTCGGGTTTCGACGATCTAACCCTGACGCGCTGGACGCGATCATCCGCAAGCGCGAGTGACGCAATCGCTTCGCAAAGCGTTTCCTGCAGATTGAAATGCCGGCTGGCGGCGAGCGCCAAAATCTCCCGGCGCAGAAAATCATAATCGACCACAGCGGCAATCTCGTCGGGCAAGGTTGGCGCTGTGTAGTTGCAGTGCAGCCATACCGAGATGATCACGCGCTGTGGGGCGGCGAGCTCTTCAGGGTGTATCCCGATCCGCATCGGCAGCGACAGCCCAGCCAACATCGTGGTAAAGTCAGCCATTGATCGCCTCTCGCGTTGAAAACATCACATCGCGCCCGCTCGGCAGGAATCGCTGCCCGGCATCAACAAACAGCGTTTGCCCGGTGATTGCTTGGGCGACCAGCAGGAACGCAACCGCGCCGGCGACCTGATCCGCGCCTACCGGGCGCTGAAGCAGGTTGATCCCGGCAACTGCGGCAAATTCGGCGTCGGTCTGGTCGAGGCTCGGCAATGTCAGTCCGGGGGCGACGGCATTGACCCTGATCCGGGGCGCAAAACCCTGCGCCAGCATGCGGGTCGCGCCCGCGAGCGCCATCTTGCTGCAAGTATAGGAAAAAAAGTCTGGATTGAGATTGGCCAGCTTCTGATCGAGGATATTGACGATCACGCCCGCGCGCAAATCCCGCTGTTCGGCCATCGCCGAGGCAAGCAGCACCGGCGCGGTCAGATTGACGCGCATGTGCCGCTCGATCGCATTACCATCGGCCAGCGGCGGAAAATCATGCTCGAACAGCGAGGCGTTGTTGACCAGCCCGGTAACGGGGACGCCAAAGGCTGCCCGCGCATCGGCGATCAGCGCCCTTTCGGCGCCATTGATCGACAGATCCTGGTCAATCGCGATTGCCGCCGAGCCAAACTCCGCGACGATCGCCTCTGCATCGGTGGCGGATTGGCGATGGTGAATAATCACACGATACCCGTCGGCCACCAGCCGCCGGGCGATCACCCCCCCCATCCGCCGCGCGCCGCCGGTTACAATCACACAGCCTTCGGTGCCCGTCATGGCGCCGTCAGACCCCCATCAACATCAGCACTTCCTTGCGGCTGCGCTCATCTTCGCGAAACACGCCCATCATTCGGCTCGTTGTCATGGTGACGCCGGGGGTGCGGACGCCGCGTGCGGTCATGCAGGCATGGCTGGCCTCGATCACCACGGCGACGCCATGGGGCTTGAGGTTTTCCCAGATGCAGTTGGCTACTTCGGCGGTCAGCCGCTCCTGAACCTGCAGGCGACGCGCATAGGTATGAAGTACACGCGCCAGCTTCGATATGCCCACCACCCAATTGCTCGGCAGATAGGCGATGTGCGCTTTGCCGATAATCGGAGCCATATGGTGCTCGCAATGCGACTGGAACGGGATGTCCTTTAACAGGACAATTTCATCATATCCGCCAACCTCTTCGAAAATTCGCGACAAATGATAGGACGGATCGTCGCCATAGCCGGCGCAATATTCCTTCCAGGCGCGGGCAACGCGCTGTGGCGTGTCGATCAATCCTTCGCGCGTCGGATCGTCTCCGGCCCAGCGAATCAGCGTCCGAACGGCGTCTGCAACGTTCTCCGGCACGGGAATTTTCGCCGGTGCGGCAACAATATCGCCGTCGTCCACCGGGTCTATTTCGTCAAACATTCATCCTCCTTATCGTCCGATTCGAAAAAGACGCTACGTCAACCGCGATTCAGCGCCGAACCAGTTCGATTTTGAAACTGTCTCATTTGGGCAACATCGGCGCAAGTCCGCAGTTTTGCGCCGATCCTCCATTGACGGCGTGAAATGATGGACGCTATTTTCAGGACAACATTGTCAGAAGCACCGTGAACATCGACATAGATCGACGGCGGGCGTGGAGGGGAAATACCATGAAGAAGTTCGAATTGCTTGCTGCGTCCGCCATTGCGATGTTCGCCGTGACGCCTTCTTTTGCCAAGACGGCGCCTGCGCCCGAACCGGCGCCTGCCCAGACAGATGCTGCGGCTCCGGCCCAGGTGGCCGATGATACCGATAACAGCGACATCGTCGTCACTGCGTCGAAGCGCGAAACGACCTTGCTCGACACGCCGATCGCGGTTTCCGTGACGAGCGGCAAGACGATCCAGGAAGCCCAGATCCGCGACCTTATCGATCTTCAGTCGGTCGTTCCGTCGCTGCGGGTCTCGCAGCTGCAGAGCTCGGCAAACACCAACTTCATCATTCGCGGCTTCGGCAACGGCGCCAACAATGCGGGTATCGAGCCTTCGGTCGGCGTGTTCATCGACGGTGTCTATCGGTCACGTTCCGCTGCCCAGATTTCAGATCTGCCAAACCTGAAGCGCGTTGAAGTGCTGCGCGGGCCGCAGTCGACGCTTTTCGGCAAGAACGCGTCTGCAGGCATCATCAGCATCGTGACGGCCGAGCCGAGCTTTAAATTCGGCGGGAATGCCGAAGTTTCCTACGGCAACTATAATGCGTTCATCGCCAAGGCTGATATTACCGGCCCGATCAGCGACACGCTCGCCTTCGCTCTGGCTGGCAATTACAACCGTCGCGACGGCTATGTATTCGATGCCGGCCTTGGCAAGAACTCGAGCGAGCGCAACCGTTATGGATTCCGTGGCCAGTTGCTGTTTCAGCCCAGCGCCGATCTCAAATTCCGCCTGATCGCGGATTATGACAATATCGACGAAAATTGCTGCGCGATCGCCAACATCGTCGCTGGCCCGACCACGCCGATCATCAACGCGCTTGCGCCCGGCGGACGCGGCATCGACGCTGCCAATCCATTCTCGTACGTTACCTACAGCAACTTCCCGTCATCCAACAAAATCAAGAATTACGGCTTCTCGCTGCAGGGCGATTACGACATCGGCAATGTCGGGCTGACCTCGATCACGGCCTATCGCAAGGTCGATTCGCTGACCAATCAGGACTCCGATTTCACCAGTGCCGACCTGATCGGCAACAACAGCGCCAATTCGCAGATCGATACCTTCACGCAGGAACTTCGCCTGACGTCGAACTTCGAAGGGCCGCTTAACTTCATCCTGGGCGGCTTCTACTTCAACGAGAAGATCAACCAGGCGAACTCGTTCACTTATGGTGCGGCATTCCGCCCCTATGGCGATGCGCTGATCCGCGCGGCTACGGGCAATGCTCTGAACGTGGCAACGCTTGAGGGCACGTTTGGCGCGCTTGAAGGCGCTCCGACACGCTATCTGAACACGTTTTTCCGTCGTGGTGACGGCCTCAACGAACAATATCGTCTGTCCGACGAATCCTATTCGATCTTTGGTACGGTCGATTTCAAGATCACCGATCGCCTGACGGCAACTGGCGGCATCAACTATACCGACGATCGCAAGCGCTTCTCGACCAACACGGTCAGCAATGACGTGTTCTCGAACGTCAACTTCAATGCGCCGCAATATGCACCGTTCCGCTACCAGCTGATCCTTGGCGGTGCCCTTGCCCAGGGTGCGCCACTGGCAACGGCGCAGGCGATTGCGGCCGCCAACCAAAACAACCCGGCGGCGAACCCGCTCAACGGCCTGCGCGCGCTGCAATTCCTGCCGCCGTTCCAGAACGTGCCGAACGTAGTCGAACCCGGCCGGACGGGCGACAGCAATGTCTCCTACACGGCACGGCTGGCGTGGAAAGCTACCGACAATATCAGTCTCTATGTAACCTATGCGACCGGCTTCAAGGCGAGTTCCGTCAATCTGTCACGCGACAGCCGCCCGACCGTTGCTGATCTTGCCGCACTGCAGGCAGCTGGACTTGCGGTTGTGAACCTTACCTCGGGTTCGCGTCTTGCCGGTCCGGAAAAGTCGGAAGTCTATGAAGGCGGCATCAAGGGCCAATTCTCGCATGCGGCCTTCAACATTGCGGTCTTCAAGCAGTCGATCGCCGGTTTCCAGGGCAACATCTTCACCGGCACCGGCTTCATCCTCAACAATGCCGGTTCGCAGTCGACCTTCGGCGTCGAATTTGACGGCAGCGTAACGCCGGTTCGCGCGCTCACGCTGAACGCGGCCGTCACCTATCTCGATCCGATCTATGACTCGTTCGTCAATGGATCGACCTTCAACTCCAGCTTTGGCGTCGTCGCGGCGAACCTGACCGGCAAGCGTCCGTCGGGCATTCCAGAGTGGTCGGTGTCGATCGGTGCCGCCTATACGCTGGAAGTAAACGACAACTTCAAGCTCTCGGCACGTGGCGATTACCAGTATGAGAGCCCGGTTCTCATCTCGGAAGGCGCGACCTACACCCGCAAGGTTGAATCGCTCAATATGTCGCTGACTGGCCAGTTCAGCAATGGTATCGAGGTGTCGGTCTGGGGCCGCAACATCACCAATGCCCAGTATCTGACGACGATTTTCCCTTCGGTGGCGCAGTCGGGCAGCCTGTCGGGCTATCCAAGCCAGCCTGTCACTTATGGCGGCACCGTGCGGATCAAGTTCTGACCAACCTATCGGTCGACCGCCTTCGCAGGCGGATCGATACAGAAAGGGGGTCGCGACAATATGTCGCGGCCCCCTTTTCTTTAGTCCGCTTTCGCCACTGGCCGCGCCATTGCGCGACAATAAAGCTTAGGCATTTAGCCGCGCCGCGTGCCAAGCAATGTGATCAGGCATGAAGGTCGAGATGAAGTAATAGCTGTGGTCATAGCCCGGCTGCATCCGCAACGTCATCTGCATCCCAGCCGCAGCGCAAGCCTCCGTGAGCAGTTCAGGCTTGAGCTGATCGGCCAGGAAACTGTCGACGTCACCCTGATCAATCAGCAAATCGGGTAATCGAGCGCCATCCTCGATTAGTGCGCAGGCGTCATAATCGCGCCACACCGTCCGATCGTCGCCCAGATAGCCGCCCAGCGCCTTGTCACCCCACGGGCAATGCATCGGCGAAACAATCGGCGCGAATGCCGAAACGCTGCGGAACCTTGCCGGGTTGCGTAACGCGATCGTCAAAGCACCGTGCCCCCCCATCGAGTGGCCGGTGATACCCTGTCGAGTCATGTCGGCCTGCGGAAATTCCGCTGCGATCAACGCCGGCAACTCGGTCTCGATGTAGCTGCGCATCTTGAAATGCTGCGCCCAGGGCGCGCGGACAGCATCGACGTAAAAGCCGGCGCCCTGGCCGAAATCATAGACATCGACATCGGGTACGCCGTCGCCGCGCGGCGATGTGTCGGGCGCAATGAAGATGATGCCGTGATCGGCACAGGCTGCGCGATAGCCGCCCTTGTCGGTGACATTGGCATGGGTGCAGGTCAGCCCGGACAGATACCAAAGTACGGGCATTTTTGCACCGGGCGCGTGGGGCGGCACATAAACGGAGAATGACATATCAGTACCAGTAACGCCGGACGGGTGCCGATAGACCCCCTGCGTACCACCATCTGCGCGCGCGGTTACAAGTATTTCCAATGACATCGGCTAGGTCCTTCACAATCAATCGACGACTATTAGCGCTCGCCACGCGGTGAAGCGAAGCCTGATGTGCCGTCGCATGGCCGGATCGTTCCCGGCAAGCCGGAAAAGCTCCATCGGATTATCGGCGTGAATTTGCGCCCGGGCGGCCAGAAAGCGTTGCCAAGCGCGGTGCAATCGACTGTAAAGAGTGACAAAGACGATAAGGCGGCGCACAAGCGGTGCACGCTCAGGCGTAAAATCTAAAGGTCGGCCGTTGCCGGCCATGAACGGGAGGATATCGATGGCAAAAGAACCCACAAAGGCGGCAGCCCCGAAGACCGGCGGCATCCACGCCCCGGTACAGCCATCACCAGAGCTTGGCGCGGTTGTCGGAAATGACCGGCTGCCGCGCAGCGAAGTGATCAGCAAGGTCTGGGCCTATATCAAGAAGCATGATCTCCAGAATCCGGCCAACAAGCGGGAAATTCTGGCCGATGCTGCGCTTGAAAAGGTGTTCGGCAAGAAATCGGTTACGATGTTCGAAATGAACAAATATATCGCAGCTCACGTCAAGGCGTGAATGCGTCACCGGCGGGCACCAGGCAGCGTTCGCGTGAGCTTGGGCCCGCCTCTACGCTAACCGCCGGTGATCGTCGCGCGCCCATAACCCCAGCCGCTGCCAACCCGGACATCCATGATGGCGAAGCACGATAGCGTCACGATTGATGCCGTGTTGACCGGGACGCCGAAACCTTTGGCACGCGGCGAATTAAGCTGCATCGACAAGATCCCGATTTCCGTCCCGGTTCTCGCGGACATCGCGGGGCTGGCCGGCGACATGCAGGCCGATCGTCGGGTGCATGGCGGGCCGGACAAGGCCATCCTCTATTATCCCGCCGAGCATTATCCCGATTGGCGCGCTGCATTGCCCCTGCTTGCGCCGCGCCTGAAACCGGGCGGCTTTGGGGAAAATCTATCGGGCTGCGGCCTGACCGAGCACAGCGTCCTGATCGGAGACCTATGGCGCGCCGGTGCAGCCCTGCTGCAAATTTGCCAGGGCCGGCAGCCTTGCTGGAAGCTCAATGCCCGGTTCGGCTGTGACGATATGCTTGATCACGTTTTGGCAAACGGGCGCGGCGGCTGGTATTGTCGCGTGGTCGAACCCGGCCTGATTGCAGCGGGCGATGCGATGCAGCTGGTCGATCGTCCGGTGCACGGCTGGACGGTCGCGCGCGTAACGGCAGCGATCCTAGCCAAACAGGCACCGCGCGAGGCCTTTGCCGAAATCGCCGTGCTGCCCGGCCTCGCCGCCGGCTGGCGTGACCGTGCGATCAAGCGTCAGTAGGGGCTAATGCCGTTTTACCGGGCGAGAATGACGGTGAATTTGGTGCCCCCGAGAGGAGTCGAACCTCCGGCCTGCGGTTTAGGAAACCGTCGCTCTATCCTGCTGAGCTACGGGGGCACGCGCCCATTCCCCTAAAGTCTCGCGCAAATCGGGTCAACGCGCGCTTTGACTAGTTGAGCGAGGAGGGCGGCACGACCCGAAACGGCAATGGCGCGATCGGCACGCCTTCGTCGACAAGTTCGCGCGCTTCGGCCAGGCTGGTCTCGCCATGGATCAACACGCTCGGCTCATCGCCAAGATGCATCGCTCGGGCCCGATCGGGGAAAGACCGCCCGACCCATTCTGATTTGTCCAGCATCTTGGCCTGGACCTCGGCCAGCGCCGCCAGCGCCGCCGACGGGATCGCTGATGGCGGTGCTACGACGGCACGATTGCCCTTGGCCGCGATATTGGGCGCCATCACCGCTTTGTCGATATGATCGTTGTCGCAGATCGGGCAGCGCACCAGCGCCCGGCTGCGTTGCTCCTCAAACGCCGCGGATGAGGCGAACCAGGCTTCGAAAACATGGTCGCTGGCGCAGCGCAGATCGAAAACGATCATGCCAATACCTCAACGACCGGAATCGTTCGACGGTGCGCGATTACGGGGACGCGGGCGCGGACCTCATCAACGCGCCCAACATCGATCTCGGCAAAGCCAAGGCCGGTTTCCTCGCCCATATCGAGCAAAATTTCTCCCCAGGGGTCTATCACGAGCGTATGGCCATAGGTCGCCCGGCCATCGGCATGCTCCCCGGTCTGGGCGGCGGCGATGACAAAGGCGCCGGCCTCAATCGCTCGCGCCCGCAACAGGATATGCCAATGCGCTTCCCCCGTCGGGCGGGTAAAGGCTGCCGGCACGGACAGCACCGTCGCGCCGGCATTGCTCAGCGCCCGATAAAGATCAGCGAAGCGAAGGTCATAACAGATCGACAGGCCGATCTTGCCGATCGGGCTGGCGACCACCCTGGCGCCCTGCCCAGCGGTGTAGGCCGCCGATTCGCGCCAACTTTCACCGGTTGGTAGATCGACATCGAACAGGTGCAGCTTGTCGTAACGAGCGCGGATGGCGCCGGTCGCGTCGATTACAAAGCCGCGATTGGCGAGCTTGCCATCGGCACCCTTCAGCGCCAGCGACCCCAGATACACCCAGATGCCATGTGCCGCCGCCCCTTCCCGGGCTGCTGCCAGCACAAGGTCATCCTCTTCGCTCGTCACCGACATCGCCGCCCGCACGCGATCGCGATCGATCAAATTCGTCATCTCCGGCGTAAACAGCATCGCTGCCCCGCCGACCGCGGCCGCACCGATTGCGGCGCTCACCGCCGATGCATTGTCGGCCGGATCGGTCCCGCTGCACATCTGGAGAAGCGCAATGCGGGTCATGCGCCGATCAGCACATCCAGCTTGCCTGCCCTTTCGAGCGCGGCAAGATCATCCGACCCGCCGACGTGACGCCCGTCGATGAAAATCTGCGGAACGGTCGTGCCGCCATTGGCACGTTCGAGCATCTCGACCCGCTTGGGGCCGCCTAAGGTGATGTCATGTTCCTCGATCTCGACGGGCTTGCCGCGGAGGAGGTTTAGCGCCCTGGTGCAATAGGGACAGAACGCCTTGGTATAGATTTCAATCTTAGCCATGCTTAACAATTGTGGTCGCACCCAGTGCTTGTCAATCACCGACATCATCGTCCAGCACCCGCGCCCATGCCAAAATGGTCACGCGCGCTGCCCCCGCGCGCAGCAATAGCCGCGTGCAGGCATCGGTTGTGGCACCGCTGGTATGGACGTCATCGACCAGCACGACGGATTTGCCACGCAGCCGTGCCCGGGCCTGCGGCGCCATCGCAAAAGCTCCTTGCACCGCGCTGGCGCGGGCGCGGCGGCCAAGACCGCGCAACACCGGGGTCGCGCGCGGCCGGGTAAGCAGATCGACATCGCAGGCAATGCCGGTTTCGCGCGCCAGCGCCTTTGCCAGCAGCGCCGCCTGGTTGAAGCCGCGCGATCAGAGGCGCCAGCGGTGCAACGGGACCGACACGATCAGATCACTTCCGTAAGGCATCAACCGCCCCATGTGCCGCGCCGCCGTCTCGGCCAAGCCCGTCCGTCCGCCATATTTCAACCGGAGCACCAGCGAACGGGCTATATCGCCATAGGCCACCGCTGCGCGGATACCGCTATGCCGTGGGGGCACTGCCAGGCAATCGGCGCAGCGTGCTCCCTCTCCCCGGTCAAAAGCAAAGGGCAAGTTGCACGCAGCGCACCAGGGCGGGGCCAGAAAGCGCATTTGCCCCCAGCAGGCAGCGCAAAAGCGATGATCCTCACTGGTCACCGCCCCGCAGCCCGGGCACCGCGGCGGCAGCGCCAGGCCGGCAATCGACCGCAAAGGAGCGAGCAAGCGCATCACCGCCCTTGTCGCGCGCCGCTGGCGACGGCACAAGCGCCCGCGTGGACAGCCCTGACATCTTCGATCGCACCGTGCGCCGGCGCCGCCGCGATCGCGCGCAGCCCGGCTTTGCGAAGGCAGAATTTCTGCGACAGTTCATGCTGGAGGGGATTGCCGGCCGACTCGACAGCATCTCGCGGCAATTTGGCGATATCCTCGACCTCGGTTGTTTTGACGCGGCGTTCGTGCCGCCGGTCGGTAGCCGCATCGCGCGGCTTGATTCGGGCTTTGGCTTTGCCGCCGCCGCCCATGGGGTGCAGGGCGATGAAGACCGTCTACCCTTTGGCGATGCGGTCTTTGATCTCGTCCTGGCAGCCGGCACGCTCGACAGCGTTGGCGACCTGCCCGGGGCGCTGACGCTTGCCCGGCGCGTGCTTCGGCCTGACGGGCTGTTCCTGGCGGCCTTTGTGGGCGCCGGCAGCCTTGGGACCCTGCGCTCGACGCTGTTGGAGGCAGAAGCTGACCGACCAGCCGCGCGGATCCACCCCCAGGTCGATGTTCGTGCCGCCGGGGATCTGCTGATGCGCGCCGGCTTTGCGCTGCCTGTCGCCGATACGGAGACGGTTACCGTCCGCTATGCTAGCCTGTTGTCGCTCCTGCGCGACTTGCGTGGGATGGGTGCCAGCAACGCGATGCCCGGCCGATCGCCGCTGCGCCGCGACGTGCTCGACCGGGCCGCCGCTTTGTACAACGAGCGCGCCGATGCCGACGGACGAACCACAGAACGCTTTGAGATCGTGTTCATGACCGGCTGGGCCCCTGCCCCCTCGCAGCCACAACCGGCGCGTCGCGGCAGCGGGACCCAGTCATTGGCCGACGCCTTACGCCCGCCTCGTCCCAAGTCAGATTAGTGCTTCGATCAGGGCAATCAATGGCCGGTCGGCGGGCGGCATCGGCAGAGCGTGCATCTCGACAGGCCGAACCCATTTGAGCGCCGTCGCCTCGATCGCACGCGGGATGCCCTGCCATTTCCGACATATGAACAACAGCAAAAGCAAATGGCGCTCGCCAAGCGACGCGCTCGCAAAGGTCGCCGGTGCAAGGCATGCCAATGACACGCTGATCCCAAGCTCCTCCGCCAGTTCGCGGATCAGGGCAGCCTCCGGGGACTCGCCCGGCTCAATCTTACCGCCCGGAAACTCCCACAATCCCGCCATTTCCTTACCCAGGGGCCGCTGCTGCAACAGGACTCGGCCGTCGTTGTCGACAAGTGCTGCGGCCACCACAGGAAAAAGGCTGACGGATGCCAACGGCCCCGAATTTACCGCCTTCGTCATTCGTTAACCCTCATTGTTTATCCCTCATCGTTCTGGAAGCACGATAGAGTTTCGAAAGCGCATGTTGAAGCTGCTGCACAAGCTGATGACAGACCGCAAGGGCGGCACGGCGATCGAATATGGCCTGATCGCCACGATCATCGTCGTCTCGCTGATCGCGTCCATGGTCCAGCTCGGCAACACGACGACGAGCATTTGGGGCAATGTGAACAACAAGATGGACGATGCCCGCAACGGCCGCTGAAATTCTTTGCAGGGATCGGTGCCAGCTTAAACCTTTGTCAACCTCACCGTCCTAAATCTGTTGGTGCAGGCCGGAAACCCGGTCAGCCGGGTACTGAAGCTCAACCAACACTGGAGACCGGAAAATGCAGACCATCCGCAAGTTCATCAAGAACAACAAGGGCGCGACGGCTATCGAATATGGCCTGATCGCAGCCCTTATCGCCGTTGCCGCCATTGCAGCGATGCAGGGCCTGGGCAACCAGCTGAAGACCACGTTCTCGAACGTTACGTCGAACATGAAGGCTTCGTAAGCTTCTCCCAGCTGCTTACGTGACCGGGGCGGCAGGCATCAGCCTGTCGCCCCTTTTCGTTTGCCAACCTCTGCGCAATGGCACCGCCGTCGTCTTTTGCGGGTCAGGGGCTAAAGGCGACCGATCGCCAGAAATTTCTGTCGCCGTTCGGCCAGCAATGTCGCCCGCCCGGCTTTGTCGATCTCACTTAGGGCTTTCGCTATAGCGTCGCCCAGCGCGCCGATGGCCCGCTTGGGATCGCGCTGCGCGCCGCCTAGCGGCTCCGGCACAATCGTATCGATCACACCAAGTGCTTTGAGGTCCTGCGCCGTCACCTTCATTGCCTCGGCCGCATCGGCAGCCCGGTCAGAAGTCCGCCAGAGGATCGAGGCGCAGCCTTCTGGTGAGATCACAGAATAAACCGCATGCTCGAACATCAGCACACGGTTGCCGGTTGCCAGTGCGACGGCACCACCCGAGCCCCCCTCACCGACGATCGCGCTGACAATCGGCACCCCAAGCGACAGGCAACGCGCTGTACTGCGCGCTATCGCCTCGGCCTGGCCGCGTTCTTCGGCTTGAATCCCCGGAAAGGCGCCAGAGGTATCGACCAGGGTGATCACCGGCAGGCCGAACCGGTCGGCCAAATCCATCAACCGGATCGCCTTGCGATAGCCCTCCGGCTTGCCCATGCCAAAATTATGCCGGAGGCGGCTGGCGGTGTCGTCACCCTTTTCATGGCCGATCACCACCACGCCATGCCCGCGGAACCGCGCAAGGCCGCCCTGGATCGCCTGATCGTCACCAAAGGCGCGATCGCCCGCCAGCGGCATGAAATCGTCAAAAAGGCCGGCCACATAATGCTTGAAATGCGGGCGATCGCCGTGGCGGGCGACCTGGGTCTTTTGCCAGGGCGTCAACCGCGCATAGGTATCGCGCAGCAATCTGTCAGATTTGACCTGAAGACGGGCGACGTCAGCGTCGATATCCACGGCGCCGCCGGCGGCCGTTTCGCGCAGTTCGTCGATGCGAGCCTGAAGCTCGGCGATCGGTTTTTCAAAATCGAGAAAGCTTGCCATGTGGTCGCGTCGGTTAGGCTCGCCGGCGGGGAAGGTCAACGAGCGGGTGACGGGCGTTGACCAAAGCAACCAGCCTGCTGCTGTCGACATGGGTATAAATTTCGGTAGTGGCGATATCGGCATGGCCCAGCATCAGCTGCAGCGCCCGCAGATCGGCGCCGCCCTCAAGCAAATGAGTCGCAAAGGCATGCCGTAGCACATGCGGGCTGACGCGTTCGGGAGGAATGCCGGCTTGCATCGCGAGTTCCTTAAGCAGTTGATACAGCCTGATTCGCGACAGATGCGATTTCCCGCCCGGAAAAAGCCAGGCTGAGCCCACATCGAGCGAATCGCGCCAAAGCGCCACTGCCGCCCGGGCCCGATCCGATATGGGCACCAGCCGTTCGCGCCCGCCCTTGCCGCGCAGGATCAGGAAGGGGCGATCGGGCGAGACCCCGTTGCGCGGGATCGACACCAGCTCGCTTGCGCGCAGGCCCGATCCATAAAGCAGCTCGACCAGCGCCGCGAGCCGCAGGTCGAGTGGATTGGCAGGGATGCGTGCGATTCGCGCGGCGATCACCTCAAACAACCGGTCCACATCGCCATGCGCCAGCGATTTGGGCAAACGCCGAGCGGCACCGGGCCTCGGCAAGCCGGCCCCAGGATCGTCATCCCTATGGCCTTCTTCGGCCAGAAAGGCATAAAAACGTCGCAGGGCGGCCGCCTTGCGCGCGACGGTGGCACGCGCCAGCGGCGCCCAGTCTGTGCCAAGCCGCGCGAGATCATCCGGCGCCGCTGAAGCGAGCCGTCGCGCCAGGAAATCGGAAGCAAGCCGCAGGTCGCTGCGATAGGCCGCGAGCGTGTTGGCAGCCGCCCCGCTTTCGGCCGCCATCATCTCCAAAAAGCGATCGATCAGCGCCAGATCGTCAAGCAGCTGGCCCGACGGTTGACCCGGCACGCTCAAAGCCGCGCCAGCGCCTCGACCGCAATCATCCGCGCCTGGCCTTCGAGCCCGACCCGCTGCAACGCCGAGACGATATGATAGAGCGCTTCGGGGGAAACCCCGTGCCAGTTGGGCGTCTGCATGCCCACCGCCGCCAACAGCATCACCGTAGCGGGCTGGCGGCGCTCAGCCGCCCGGTGCAGCGCCCGCGTCCAGCTATTGGTGCTCGTCAGATCGATCGAAAGGCCCTTGGTCAAGCTCGCAGTATCATTCCCGCTCAAGCGGCCAAGGCCGGCCAGTCCAGCGACGAGCATCTTGACCCTGCTGCCGCTGACATCGGTTGCGCGGCTGCGATAGGTATCGACATCGCCCCTCGTGACCATGCCGCCAGTCTCGACCAGAGCGAGCATGCCCCACCCATTGCTCCCGCGCAGGATATTGCCCTGCCAGCGCAAAGCAGGTGCCTCGAGCCCCGCGCTCAACATCGACGCGATCAAGCGGTCGGCATCGGGTGCATCCTTGTAAGGCACGATCGATGTCGCCGCCCGTGCGGTCAGCACCAGCCGAGCATATTGCGCCCGCGGCTGCTTGGGCTCGTCCCACAAAGTCCGCATGGCGGTTAACCGGACATCGCGATCAGGGTCGGCATAGGCAACGCGCAAATCGCGCGCGATACCTAGTTCGGCCGCGCCCTGCTCATCACCGCTCTCAACCTTGCCATAAAGATCGACAATCGCCGCGTTGGACAACACACCCTGGGCCGCCGCGAGCTCCGCAGCGGGCGCTCGCGCCACTTCGGTCAGCCGCGGTGCCTGAGCACGCCAGTATTGAACCTGCGATGCAACGGTGCTGAACAGCGCGGCGGGAATGGTGTCCCCGGTCGCCATCGCCAGACCATAGCGCCAGATCGTCAGCCGATCGACGCCGTCCCATTCAATGGTGACGGCCCCCTGCCCTTTTGAACCGGATCCGACGATTTTTTCGGCGAGCAACAAATCGATGCCGCGCGCCGCGCCGGACCGCTGCGCAGCCTTGAGCAGCGTGCCGGCCTGCTTGGGCGCGCCAGACAGCGCCGCACACATCGCCTTTGCCAACACCCAGGCACGTTCGCTGGAAACAGCAAGCGCCTTGTCGACAACCGGGCAAACTGCCGCAGGGTCGCCCGTCGCGAGCGCCGCCTGCATGGCCACCTGATACATTTTCGGCGTGTAGCGATCGGGATCGATGCTTTCGACCATCGCGCGCGCCACGACCGATTCGCCCATCCGGACGAGCAGCCAGGCGCGCTCGGCAGCAAAGTCCGCGCCATTGACGCCCGGCGGAGCCGCAACCTTGGACGCCAGCGCCTGCCGTAGGCCGATCGACACCCAGCGCGACGGAATCGGCGCATTCATCTTGCGCATCAGCGTTTCGAGAAACCGGCCATTGGCAGTGCCAAAGGCGCGTGGTCCAAGCCCACCCTCGGCCACACCGACAACGCCGGCCATCGCTGGCGAGCGTCGGGCATAGCCGGGGATATCATAGGCAGCGAGGAGGCTCGGATCTACCTGCTGCGGCGTTCCCGCCGTGTCAGAAACGGTCAGGCCGGCATCAGCTGGCGCCAATAGCGTCGGAGGCAATGGGTCACCGGCCGATGGCCCCGGCCTGTCCCCGCCCGCCGCCGGGGTAACTCGCGTCGGCGTCGGCGTAGCGGCAGGCGTCGGCACGGGTTCGTTGAACCCTGGAGGCAGGATCGATTCGGGTTTGTCCTGACCAAGCGCCGGCAAGCCGGCTGCGATCAGGCCGAGCGCAAGGGCTCCGGCCCCAACCTTATTTCTGGAGAGACGCAAGCGGGACGACCTTTTCAACATGCGTCAACGGCCTTTCGCCATTACGGCCAGCGAGCACGACCAGCCCGCCCCCCAGGGCGATAACCAGTATGGCGATGACGATAAGCAGGCGGGACATGGCAAACACCTTGGCAGTCGGAGTAACAGCAATGACGGGCCTTTTGCCCGAGCGGCAGGCTCGCTGTATAGCCCTCGGGATAATGTTGCAAAACCACCTTCCCCTCAAAAATTGGCAAGGCCGGCCGATCGTGCTGATTGGGCTGATGGGCGTCGGCAAATCGACCGTCGGCCGGCGGCTCGCGGCCCGGCTCGCGCTGCCCTTTGTCGATGCCGACAGCGAGATCGAGGCCGCCGCCGATATGGCGATTGCCGACATTTTCGAGCGATTCGGCGAAGCCTATTTTCGCGATGGCGAGAGGCGCGTGATCGCCCGGCTGATCGACGGCACGCCAAAAGTGATCGCGACCGGTGGTGGCGCCTTCATCAATGCCGATACGCGCGCGCTGATCCTGGAGCAGGCACTGGCGGTATGGCTCGACGCCAGCCCACATATTCTCGCCGAGCGCGTCCGCCGCCGCGATACGCGGCCGCTGCTGCGCAATCGCGATCCGGCCGAAGTCCTCACGGAACTCGCGCGCGTTCGCAATCCCATCTATGCGCTGGCGCCTATCCATATTTCCAGCCAGCAGGCACCCCACGAAACCACCGTGGCAGCCATCCTGAAAGCGTTGGCCAACGAGGCGATCGAACCGTGACCACCATCAATGTTGAGCTAGGTTCACGCGGCTATCAGGTTGTCATCGAAGCCGGCGTTTTGGGGCGCGCCGCTGAGTGGTTAAAGCCGCTGGCGCGCGGCCGGCGCCAGGTGATCGTCAGCGATTCGAACTTGTCGCATCACCGCCACAGGCTCGAGGCGGCACTCGCCGACGGGGGAATCGCGACGGCGGCGATCGAGCTGACGCCCGGTGAGGGGAGCAAGAGCTGGGCAACGCTCGAATCCCTGACCGACCAGCTGCTCGATCTCGGCATCGAGCGCAGCGACCATGTCATCGCGCTCGGCGGCGGCGTGATCGGCGACTTGGTCGGCTTTGCTTGTTCGATCCTCAAGCGGGGTTGCCACTTCGTGCAGATTCCAACCACGCTGCTGGCCCAGGTCGACAGTTCAGTGGGCGGCAAGACGGCGATCAACACGCGCGCCGGCAAGAATCTGATCGGTGCCTTTCATCAGCCGGCGCTGGTGCTGATTGATCCCGAGACGCTCGCCACGCTGCCCGTTCGCGAGCTCCGTGCGGGCTATGCCGAAGTCGTCAAATACGGCCTGATCGATGATGCCGATTTTTTCGGCTGGTGCGAAAGCAACGGTGCTGCGCTGATTGCCGGCGATATCGCGCTTCGCACCGCCGCGATCGCCCACAGCATCGCCGCCAAGGCGCGAATCGTCGCTGAAGACGAGCGCGAGACGACCGGCAAGCGCGCGCTGCTCAATCTGGGGCATACTTTTGGCCATGCACTCGAGGCCGAAACCGGCTTTTCGGATGCGCTCCTGCACGGTGAAGGAGTCGCTGCCGGGATGGCTCTGGCCTATGCCTATTCCGCTGATCGCGGGCTATGTCCGGCGGCCGATGCCGCCCGCGTCGCGGCGCATCTCCGCGCTGTCGGCCTGCCCGATGGCCTTGCCGCGGCCGGAATCACCGCCACGGGCGACACGCTGGTCGATCACATGCGTCATGACAAGAAGATGGCGGCCGGCACCCTGCCCTTTCTGCTAAGTCACGGGATTGGGGCGACCTATCTGGACGGATTGGTCGACCTTGCAGATGTGGCACATTTCCTCGATCGCCAGCCGCGCTAGTGCCAACCGGGGTCGCCAAGCGCGATTTGCCGACCAAGCTCTGCCCGGTCTGTCTGCGCCCTTTTTCGTGGCGCAAGAAATGGGCGCGCGACTGGGATAATGTCGTCTATTGTTCAGCCCGATGCCGTCAGGCAGGCAGCTGAAAGCGGCGATCGCGATTCGCATCGATTTGAGGGGCGCGGCGCTTTGTCGCTTTTCGCCGAAGCCTGGATAGACCTGCCGGGCGTTCCCGGGCAAAGATGGTGATATAGCCATAACAGAACGCGCCCAGGCGCGAGTCGATGGGTAGGGGGCAAATATGCAAGTGCGGTTCTGGGGAACCCGCGGGTCGATGGCAAAGCCTGGTCCCGATACGGTTCGATATGGCGGCAATACATCGTGCGTGCAGATCACATCAGCGTCAGGCACGCTGCTGATCATCGATTGCGGCACCGGTGCGCATGGGCTTGGCCAGATGCTGCTCAAAGAGGGGCCGAAGCCAACCCGCGGCCATGTGCTGATCAGCCATACCCATTGGGATCATATTCAGGGCATCCCGTTTTTTGCGCCCTTCTTCGTGCCGGGCAACAAATGGGATTTCTATGCGCCAAAAGGGTTCGGCGAATCGCTCCGCGAAACGCTGGCCGGGCAAATGGAATATACCTATTTCCCGATCACGCCCGAGGCCTTCGGTGCTGAACTGAATTACAATAATCTGTCCGAGGGCGTGTTTCGGATCGACGATATCGTCATCCGCACCCGCTATCTCAATCATCCCGCGCTGACGATCGCGTTCCGGATCGAAGTCGATGGTGCCGTGGTCGTCTATGCCTGCGATCATGAACCGCATTCGCGCGAAGCAGCCGACGGGATCGGTGCGCTTGATGGGCAGGATCTCGCCCATGCTGAATTCCTTCGCGACGCTGATCTCGTCATCCATGATGCGCAATATCTGGCCGCCGAATATCCCGGCAAGATCGGCTGGGGGCACAGCACGGTCGAATATTCGCTGCAGGTCTGCAAGACCGCCGGCGTGAAGCAGCTGGCAATCACCCATCATGATCCGATGCGTACCGATGATGCGATCGACGCGCTGATCGGCGACTTGCGCACGTCGCTGGGGCCGGCGGCCCCGATCCATGTTTTCGGCGCTGCCGAGGGGATGATCCTTGATTACCGCGGCAATCGCGAAAGCCTGAGTGATGGCGATGCGGCGCTGATGGACCAGGCGGTCGGCACTCGCGAAGCGGTCGCGCTGCTGGTCACGCGCGACGAAGCGTTGCGCACCAAGATGAAGCAAGCCGTGGCCGACGAGCCGGTGTTGCTGCTCGCTGTGCCGGATCTGGCCAGTATCAACGAAGCGGCACCGCCCCCCGGTCTGGTACTGATCGATGGCGATCTCGCGTCCGGCGCGATCGCGATGGCCACCGCGCTGCGGGCAAAGCCCGATATGGAAACCGTGCCGATCCTGTTTCTCGGCGGCACCGCCGCCGAACTTGGCAATTTCGGCGAGCATGTCGAATGGCTACGCGCACCGTTTTCGGTCGAATATGCACGATCGCGGATTCGCACATGGACGATGCGCGGCGCTTTTCGCTGGCTGCGCGCGAGCATGCCCGAAGACGAGACCGAGCGGATGCAGGCGCTGCGCGCGCTCAATCTGGTCGAATCAAGCGGTGACGAGCAGTTTGATCGCTACACGCGGATCGCGGCCGCACTGTTCAAAGTGCCCTATGCGCTGGTGTCGATCATCGATGAGGATCGGCAATGGTTCAAAGCAAAGCACGGCACCGAGATTGAACAGACTCCGCGTGACGTCTCGTTCTGCGCGCACGCGATCCACCATCCTGACGTGATGGTCGTCAACGATGCGCTCACCGATTCGCGCTTCGGCGACAACCCAACCGTGATCGGTCCGCCCAATGTACGCTTCTATGCGGGCACGCCGCTGGTGCTGCCGAGCGGACATGCGATCGGCACTCTGTGCATCCTTGACGACCGGCCACGCGAATTCAGCGCCGAGGATCGCGCTCGGCTGGCGGATCTGGGCGGGTTGCTGGAACGGGAACTGGCGGCAATCGCCGCCTGAACCTTTAGCGCGGTGTGTGGAGAACGATCCAAGCCAGCCATAGCCAGCCTGCGATCAGCAACGCGCCGCCGATCGGGGTGATCGCGCCCAACCAGCGCGGCAGGCCGATCGCCATCAGGTAGAGCGAGCCCGCAAAAATTGCGCCCCCGCTGACGAACAGCCACCCGGCGCCGCGGGCGCCGATCTGCGACGCGATCAGGGCAGCCAGCGCATGGACAAGCTGGTAATGCGCGCCGGTCTTCAACCAGTCGACCGCTGCCCCCGATGCGCCGTGCGCACCGAACGCGCCTGCTCCCACCGCCACTGCGCCGGATAGTGCGGCAATCCCCATCAGCCAGTTCATCCTGCATCCCCAATCGGGTTCAACGGGCCACGAATCAGATGCGCATCCCCGGCATGCATATCGCCATCGACAGCCTGTGCCCGCAATCGATCGAGATCGCGCGCGCGATAACCGGCTTCGGTACGCGAGACCTCGTCATTGTCGACTCCGACCTCGGCAAGCGCCTGCCGCGCCATCACTACCGCTGATTCCATCACTTCGCGCACCGATCCGGCCATTGGCGCGCCCTTGAGCTTCACAAGGCTGCGGCGGTCATAGGCGCGTACAAAGGTCGCTGCCTTTGGAAACGCCTCTTTGACCGCGTGGAGCAACGGGGCATCGACCTGATCTTCGTCGACACAAAACAACAGCAGTTGCACCTCGCCGGCGCCGGCCTGGCGCAGCAGATCGAGCCGGGTGCCGTCGCCATAATAGACTTTGGCGCCAAAACTGCCCGCTGTCGCAATCATCTCAGGATCGCGGTCGATTAGCGATACCGAGATGCCTTGCCCGATCAGCATCTGCGCGACGGTCTGCCCAAAGCGTCCATATCCAATCACCAGTGCGCTGGCGCCATCGATCCTCGGTGCATCCAGCCCATCGCCGGAGACCACTGGCGCGGCCCGGATTTTGCGGGTGAACATCATCAAAAAAGGCGTCGTCGCCATCGACAGCGTTACGACCGCGCCAAACAGGCTGGCGGCCTGAGGCTCGATCAACAGGGCATCCTTGGCCTGGGCGAACAGCACAAAGCCAAATTCACCGCCTTGGCTGAGCAGCAAACCGAGCGCGAGCGCCGGCCGCCAGTTCATTTTGAAGGCAAGACCAATCGCCATCATGATCCCGGTCTTGGCGGCGATCAGCATCATGGCCATGCCAATCACGAACATCGGCCGCTCGGCGATGGCATGCAGGTCGAGCATCATGCCCACGCTCAGGAAGAACAGGCCGAGCAGAATCGATCGGAACGGGTCGACATCGGCTTCCAGTTCATGACGATAGGGACTATCTGCGAGCATCACGCCGGCGATGAACGCCCCGAGCGCGGTCGACAGGCCCAATGCCTCCATCACCGCCGAGCTGGCGATCACCGTGAACAACGCCGCGAAGACGAACATCTCGCGCTCGCCAAGGCTGCCGATCAGTCGGAACAGCGGCCGCAACAGGAAGCGCCCCGCCGCTACCAGCCCGATGATTGCCAATACGGTATAGACTCCCAGCAGCCAGCCCGGCGGGGCATTCGGCACAGCCGGTGCGCGTGACAGCGCCGCAACGATCGTGATCATCGGCACGATCGACAAATCCTGGAACAGCAGGATTGAAAAGGCACGTTCACCAAAGGGAGTCTTCAGCCGTCCAGCCGATTGCAGCATCGGCAGTACCTGCGCGGTCGATGACAAGGCAAGCGGCAGGCCGACGGCGAGCGCGGCGGCGGGTGAGAATCCCGCGATCAGCCAGACAATCGCTGCCACCGCCGCCCCGCACAAACTGACCTGAAGCAGCCCGAGCGCGAATATATCCTTCTTGAGCCGCCACAACCGCGCCGGGTTGAGCTCGAGGCCGACGAGGAACAGCAGCAGGGTAATGCCGAGCTCGGCAATCCCCATTTTCTGTTCGGCATCACCGACCAGCCCCATCACTTGCGGCCCGACCACGGCACCCGCGATCAGAAACCCCAGCGTGGCGCCGAGACCAAGCTTCCGGAAAAGCAGAACAAAAGCAAGCGCAAAGCCCAGCAGGATCACGCCATCGCGTAACGTCGAGCCGATCATGCGGTCGGCTCGCTCGCTGTGCCAGCCCGCTCGGCGGCTTCGGCCGCTGCTTCGAACGCCAGCCTGATCGAGGCATGGCGAGCGCTATGTGGCCGGGCAGGCTCGAAGATATCAAGGCCGGGCCAGTCTGGCACCGGTCCCTCCCCTGCCAGCCACGCGCCAAGCGCATCGCGGGCAGCGGCGAACTCATCCGCTCGCTTGCCGATCGCGTGCGCCGCCATCAGTGACGATGAGGCCTGGCCAAGCGCGCAGGCCCGGACCAGCAGGCCGATGCCCGACACGCGCCCCTCGACATCGACATTGATGTCGACCGTCACCCGGCTGCCGCACACTGGCGATCGCTTCTCCACGCTCGCCATTGGGTCCGGCAGCCGCTCGTTATGTGGCACCGACGCCGCGAGCCTGAGAATGGCGTTATTATAGAGCGGGGCGTTCATTTGCTGGCGTCGCTGGCATTGGCAGGGGACGCGCTATTGGTATCCGGGCCAAACGCGTTGTCGCCGCGTCGCCGGCGATCGACAAATTCGGAGATTCCCTTGCTGGTCTGGCTGAGCACGGGATAGGTCCGCGATTTGGTTATCCAGGTCGGCCGCCGGTTTGGCCCGCCGCCGATCGTATCGGTTACCAGCACGATCAGCAAAAAGCCCAGGCTCGCCAGGATCAGCCCTTTCAGGCCGCCAAAGCCAAAGCCCAGCGCGCGGTCGAGCGGCCCCAGGATCGACGTCCGCGTCCGCGCGCCGATCATGTTGGCGACCAGCCGTCCGCCGAAATAGATCGCGCCGGCCACGATCGCAAACGACAGCACAGCCGCGCCCGCAGATGTCCCGACCACACCGGTCAGCATCGTGGCAACCGGACCGTGGAGCAGTTTCAGCCCGAACACGATAAATATCCACACCATCAGCGACAGCACCTCGGTGACGAAGCCCCGCATCAGCCCCAGCACGGCACCGCCGCCGACCAGCAGCAGCACGACGATATCAAGCGCGGTCAGTCCCATGTGCCTATCCTTGTTCCCCGTGGGGAAGATGGTGTGCCAATCGACCGATCGCTAGCCACGCCCGAGCATATGGTCAACGAAACTGCCAAGGTTCTTGAAACCCGACAGTTTGAGCGGCTGCTTTTCGCCGACGAGCGCCGCCGGCACCAGCGCGCGCTCAAACCCCAATTTGCCCGCTTCCTTAAGCCGCAACGCGCCATGCGCGACCGGCCTGATCTCCCCCGACAGCGCGACTTCGCCGAACGCGACCGAATCGATCGCCACCGGCCGCTCGCTCAGCGCGGAGATCAGCGCGGCGGCCACCGCGAGGTCGGCCGCCGGGTCCTGCACCCGATAGCCGCCGGCAATGTTGAGATAGACTTCCGAGCTCGAAAAACTCAGCCCGCATCTCGCCTCCAGCACGGCCAGGATCATCGCCAGCCGCCCCGAATCCCAGCCAACCACGGCGCGGCGTGGCGTTGCCCCGCTCGCGAGGCGGACAACAAGTGCCTGGATCTCAACCAGCACCGGCCGTGTGCCCTCCAGCGCGGGAAACACCACCGTCCCGGTCACGCCTTCGTCGCGCTGGGTCAGGAACAGCGCCGAAGGGTTTGACACCTCGGCCAGCCCTTCCTCGACCATCGCGAACACGCCAATCTCATCGGTGCCGCCAAAGCGGTTCTTGATCGCCCGCAGGATGCGGTATTGGTGACTGCGCTCGCCTTCGAAGCTCAGCACTGTATCGACCATATGTTCGAGCACACGCGGGCCGGCGATGCTGCCGTCCTTGGTGACATGACCAACCAATACCACAGCGGTGCCGCGCTCCTTGGCAAAACGGATCAATTCCTGCGCCGAGGCACGGACCTGGCTAACCGTACCCGGCGCGCCCTCGATCAGGTCAGAATGCATCGTCTGGATCGAATCGATCACCACCAGCGCCGGTGGGGTCGCTTGCGACAGCGTGGTCAGGATATCGCGCACCGATGTCGCTGCCGCCAGCATCACTGGTGCCGTCCCCAGCCCTAGCCGCCGCGCCCGCAACCGCACCTGATCCGCCGCTTCCTCGCCCGAGACATAGGCCACCGAATGCCCGGCCAGCGCCAGTTTGGCAGCGGCCTGGAGCAGCAGCGTCGACTTGCCGATGCCGGGATCGCCGCCGATCAGCGTTGCGCTGCCTTCGACGAATCCGCCCCCCAATGCGCGATCGAGTTCGGCAATGCCCGTCGGCAGTCGCTCGGGCAACGCAATCTCGCTGTCGAGACCAACCAATCGGAGCGACCGCCCGCCGCCTTGCAAATTATGCTTGGCGGCAAAGGGCGTGACCGGTCCGGTCGACTCCTCAACCAGCGTGTTCCATTCGCTGCAATCGGCGCATTGTCCCGCCCAGCGATGCGAGACGGACCCGCAGGATTGGCAGACATAACGTTTCTGGGGCTTGGCCATTGGCACCGGTTAGCAGCAAGGGAACGGGAGGGGAACAAAATCCTTCCCCCCTCCAGAGCCGGGGAAGCGGACTCGGCGTGAAGACAGATTACCCCATAGCAGGAATTGCCAGCCCCCGCTGCACGGCCGGCCGTGCGAGCGCTCTTGCCAGCCACGCGTTGACGTTGGCGAACTCGGCCATTCCAACCAAATCCCCCGCGCCGTAAAAAGCGTCGATCGCGCGCACCCAACCGATCATCGAGATATCGGCGATCGTATAATCGTCGCCCATGAACCAGGTTCGTCCCTCAAGCGCGCTGTCCATGACGCCGAGGATGCGCTTCACTTCGCTCACAAACCGCTCCTGCGGACGTTTGTCGTCCCACTGGCTGCCCGCAAATTTCACGAAGAATCCCATCTGGCCGAACATCGGTCCAACGCCACCCATCTGGAACATCAGCCACTGGATGGTCTGAAAGCGCTGTGCCGGGTCGGTCGACAGGAAAAGGCCGGACTTGTTGGCGAGATAGAGCAGAATTGCGCCACTCTCGAACAGCGCGAAGGGCTGTCCACCCGGGCCATCGGGATCGAGGATCGCGGGGATTTTGCCATTGGGATTGAGCGAGAGGAACGCCGGATCATGGCTCTCATTGGCCATGATCCGGATCAGGTGCGGCTCATACGCCAATCCTGTCTCTTCGAGCATGATCGATACCTTCACGCCGTTGGGCGTGGGGAATGCATACAGCTGCAGCCTATCGGGGTGTTGGGCGGCCCAGCGTGCGGTGATCGGGAAAGCAGACAGATCGGCCAAGGCATCCTCCTGAAATCGCGTTCGCTAGGGAGATAGTCATGCCACGTCCATCGCGCTATGGATTCGCGCAATGAAAGCGACAGACCTCCGCATCGCCCTGTTCAGCGGCAATTATAACTACACTCGTGACGGCGCCAATCCGGCGCTCAACAAGCTTGTCGGCTATTTATTGTCGCAGGGCTGCCAGGTGCGTGTTTATTCGCCAACGCTGCCGGTGCCGGCTTTCGCCCCGACCGGTGATTTGGTGTCCGTGCCGGCATTCTCGATCCCGACGCGCAAGGAATATCTCGTCGCGCGTGGCCTGCCGGCCTCGGTGCGGCGCGATCTCGATGCCTTTGCCCCCAATCTGGTGCATGTATCGGCCCCCGATATCCTGGGCCATTGCGCCGTTGGCTATGCGCGGCGCCATGATATCCCGGTGGTCGCGTCGGTCCACACCCGGTTTGAGACCTATCTCAAATATTATAATCTGGGCTTTCTGGAACCCGGCGCGCTTGCTCTCCTCCGGCGCTTCTACCGGCGATGCGACGCGATCATGCCACCCTCGCAATCCATGGCCGATCTGCTCAGTGACCAGCGCATGAACCACGATATCGGCATCTGGTCGCGTGGGATCGACACCGATATTTTTACGCCCGCCGCCCGCAGCACCACATGGCGCCGCGACCACGGAATCCGCGATGACGAGATGGCGATCGGCTTTCTCGGCCGGCTGGTGCTCGAAAAGGGGCTCGACGTCTTCGCCGCCGCGCTCAATGAACTCAGCCAGCGCGGGGTGCCGCACCGCGTGCTGATCGTCGGCAAGGGACCAGCACAGGACTGGTTTGCCGAACAAGTCCCCGGGGCAGTATTCGCCGGGTTTCAGGCGGGTGCCGATCTCGGCCGCGCTGTTGCGTCGATGGATATGCTTTTCAACCCCAGCGTCACCGAAACCTTCGGCAATGTCACCCTGGAGGCGATGGCCTGCGCGGTACCCGTCGTAGCCGCGATCGCCACCGGCAGCTCAAGCCTGGTAGAGCACGGCGTCACTGGTCGGTTGGTGCCGCCCGACGACATCAGCGGCTTTGCCGATGCGCTGCAGGCCTATTGCGAGGATCGCGACCTCGCCGATAGCGACGGGCTGGCAGGCGAAGCGCGCAGCCGCGCCTATAGCTGGGACGCGGTCAACGCGAAAATGCTTGCCAAATATCTTGAGGTTGAGGCGCGACGGGGCAAATAGCCCGTCGCGCGCTCGCCCCGTTTAGTCCAGCCGTTCGATTTTCTGCGCGGTCTCGTCGATCAGTGCGACGATCTGGTGCAACGTGTCAGTATCGACCTCGCCCTGGCTGAAGCGATGCATCAACACCGAGCGGAGATTGCCCATCGCGCGCCGCACCGACGCACTGTCGCCGCGCTGGCGCTCGGCGCCCAGATCCGTCAGCCGCGCCATCAACGCTGCGACCGCGTCCGCCCGTTCGGCGAGATGGGCCGTGCCCGCCTCGGTCACTGCGAACAACTTCTTCGCACCCTCGGCCTTTTGTTCATCGATCAGGCCCATATCATCCAGCAAGGTGATCGTCGGGTAGACGACCCCTGGGCTTGGCGCATAGGCGCCGCCGGTCAGGTCCTCGATCTCGCGGATCAGGTCATAGCCATGGCGCGGTTGGTCGGCGATCAGCTTGAGCAGTACGAGACGAAGCTCGCTGCCATCGAACATGCGGCCGCGTCGTCCGCGTGGGCCGCCATGCATACCCGGCTGATCGACCTCAAAGGTGAAGGCGAATGGACCCCAACGGCGTGATCCGCGTGGCCCACAGTGGCGATTGCCGTGAAGATGAAACATCTCAATTCCTTTTTTGACTCATCGTGATGGGTCTAAGATATATCTTAGAAACACATGATCAAGAGTGGCTGTAAAATATTTCGATGCGCCTATCTTGGAGGCATGGCCGATCTCTTCGCTCCCGACGATCTCCCCAGTGCGCCAGTGCTGGAGACTGGCCCTTTAGCCGATCGCCTGCGCCCAAAGCAGTTGGATGAAGTTGTCGGACAGAATCATCTGACCGGCGCGGAAGGCGCGATCGGCCGCATGGTTGCAGCCCGGCGCCTTTCGTCGATAATCCTGTGGGGGCCGCCCGGCACCGGCAAGACGACGATTGCGCGTCTGCTCGCTGACGCCGTCGGCTTGCGCTTCGCCGCCATCTCGGCAGTCTTCTCCGGCGTCGCGGATCTGAAGAAGGTCTTTGCCGAGGCACGCGACCACGCCCGGATCGGCAAGCGCACCCTGTTGTTCGTTGACGAAATCCACCGCTTCAATCGCGCCCAGCAGGATGGTTTCCTGCCCTATGTCGAGGATGGCACCGTCACCCTCATCGGTGCCACCACCGAAAACCCCTCATTCGAGCTCAACGCCGCGCTGCTCAGCCGCGCGCAGGTCCTGATCCTCCACCGGCTCGATGCGGCTGCACTTGGCCTGCTGCTCGACCGTGCAGAGGCGATCGAGGACAGGCCCCTACCGCTGACCACCGATGCCCGCGCCGCCCTGATTGCGAGCGCAGACGGCGACGGGCGCTTCCTGCTCAACCAGGCCGAGACACTATATTCGGTTGAGCTCCCCGAACCGCTCGATCCCGAAGGGCTGGGCGCGTTTCTGCAGCGCCGCGTAGCCGTCTATGATAAGGATCGCGAGGGGCACTACAACCTGATCTCCGCGCTCCACAAATCGATGCGCGGCTCCGATCCGCAAGCGTCGCTCTACTATCTGGCCCGGATGCTGACCGCGGGCGAGGAGCCGCTCTATGTGCTGCGTCGCCTCACCCGATTCGCCAGCGAGGATATCGGGCTGGCCGACCCGCAGGCACTGGTTCAGTGCCTCGCCGCTAAAGACGCCTATGACTTTCTCGGCAGCCCGGAAGGCGAACTCGCGATCGCGCAGGCCTGCCTTTATTGCGCCACCGCGCCGAAATCGAACGCCGCCTACAAGGCGCAAAAGGCTGCCTGGAAGTCGGCGCGCGACACCGGATCGCTGATGCCGCCGCAAAATATCCTCAATGCGCCAACCAAGCTCATGAAGGACATCGGCTATGGCAAGGATTATGCCTATGATCATGACAGTGACACCGGGTTTTCCGGCGCCAATTACTGGCCACCGGAAATGGCACCGGAGACATTTTATCGGCCCACCGATCGCGGTCACGAAAAGCGCATCGCCGAACGCCTCGATTATTGGGAGAGGTTGAAGAATGATCGCCCTGCGTGATCGCGCAAAATGAGCGCACAGAGTGATCGCTATGAATAGCTGGGCCGAAGTCGCCGCCTTTGCATGCACCCTGCCCGATACCGAATTGTCGACCAGCTATGGCGCGCCAGCGGTCAAGGTCAGCAGCAATGGCCGCGCCTTTGTCTATCCCGGCCGCGAAGCTGCAACCTCCTTTGCCCTCGCCATTGATCTCGACACGATCGATCTCCTGATGGCAACCGATCCGGCGAGCTTCTGGCAAACCCCGCATTATGCAGGCTGGCAAGCGGTACTGGTCAACTATGACAGCCCCGATCCCGAGCGGGTGCGCGCAATGATCGAACGGTCACGTGACTGGACCGCTGCCCGGCCAAAATCTCGGCCTCGCGCGAGAAAGTGACGCATTTTCAGCAATTCGCTGCCATCGACTGGTCAGGCGCCAGGGGCAAACGCCATCGCGGCATTGCCGTTGCCCTGTGCCATGCCGGTGATGCCGCGCCACAACTCGTCGTCCCGCCGGGCGGCATCTGGTCGCGCAGCGCCGTTTTGGCGTGGGTGCAGGATCACGCCAACGCGCCGTTGCTGGTCGGCTTTGATTTCAGCTTCGCTCCACCGCTGATCGAGCGCGGTGCCTATCTCCCTGGCGAGGTCACTCCCGATTCAGCCCGCCCCTTCTGGGCGCATGTCGATGCCCAAAGCGATGACGATGATCTTGGAGCTGCCTCCTTCCTGGAAAAACGGCGCGGCACCCATTTCTATTTTGGCGCCAGCGACGGCCGCAAGGCCGATTTCATGCATTTCCGCCGATGTGAGGCCCATTTCAACGCGAACGGCGGCGGCAAGCCCTCCACCGTTTACGACGCCATCGGCGCGGCACAGGTCGCCAAGGCCAGCTTTGCCGGCATGCGGCTACTCCACCATCTCGCGCCTGCGGTGCCGGTCTGGCCCTTTGATCCGGTGCCAAGCCGAGGCGCGCTGGTGGTGGAGATCTATACGACCATCGCCGCCCGCGCGGCTGGCATGCGCAAGGGCATCAGCAAGATGCGCGGACCGGCCGCCCTCGATGCCGCGCTTGCCCATCCGGCCATCACCAGCCAGCCGCACTTACCGTTGGACCGTTATAACGATCATGCCACCGATGCCATTTTGAGTGCAGCCTGGTTGCGATCACGCGCCCATGACCATGATTTATGGGCGCCATCCGCCCTCACCCCGCAAATTGCCCGAACCGAGGGCTGGACCTTCGGCGTTGTCTGACGCATGGGGCTTGTCGGATGCCGGTTTAGCTCAGCTGGTAGAGCAGCGGTTTTGTAAACCGAAGGTCGCGGGTTCGATTCCTGCAACCGGCACCATCCCCTCAAGCGCGCGTCCTATTCTCCTTGCAGAGCCCGTGCCGCCCCGCCGATAAGGGGCCATGATCACGGTTGCGAGCTACAATATTCACAAGGCTGTCGGGACCGATCGGCAAAGGCGGCCGGAGCGCATTCTGGACGTGCTGGCGGAGATCAACGCCGATATTGTCGCGTTGCAAGAGGCCGACCGCCGATTCGGCGCGCGCGCCAGCGTGCTGCCGCTCAAACTCATCGAGCAGGCGGGCTGGCACCCGGTCACCTTCGGCGCTCGCGCGGCCAGCATGGGATGGCACGGCAACATGATCCTGATCCGCCAGGGGATGGTCATGACCAGCAGCGAAGCGATCCACTTGCCAACCCTGGAGCCGCGCGGCGCCGTCTGCGCCGATCTGCGGAGCAGTACCGGCGGGCAGGTGCGCATAATCGGCATGCATCTCGATCTGTCGGGGCTCTGGCGCCGGCGCCAGGCCAAGGCAATCATCGCCCATTTGCACGTCAAACCCCATCAGATACCGACAATTCTGATGGGCGACATGAACGAATGGAGCGCCACCACCGGCTGCCTGCACGAATTTGCACGCCATTACCGGATCGCCGATACCGGCCCCAGCTTTCACGCGCGCCGGCCGATCGCCCGGCTTGACCGGATCATGATGTCGCGCGACCTGAAACTGATCGAATGCGGGGTGCAAGCGAGCCGGCTGGCCAGTGTCGCCTCCGATCATTTGCCGATCTGGGCGCGGATAGAGGGTGTGCGATGAGCCGTGAAAAGGAACTTCGACTGGCCCTGGTTTGCTACGGCGGCATCAGCCTGGCGGTCTATATGCACGGCATCTCAAAGGAGATCTGGCGGCTGGCGCGGGCGAGCTGCGCCTTTCTGGATGGCGATGCGCCAACCGGCGGCAGCCAGGGTGTCTATCGCGCGCTGCTCGCGGAAATTGAACATGATCACAAGCTCAAGCTGCGCGTGCTGGTCGATATCATTGCCGGGGCGAGCGCGGGCGGCATCAACGGTGTATTTCTTGGCCAGGCGATCTCGACCGGCCAGTCGCTTGAGCCGCTGACCGATCTGTGGCTCGACAGTGCCGATGTCGAAGCCTTGATCGATCCCGATCAGGGCCCTCGGCACCGGCTGTCGAAAATCTGGGCGCTGCCGTTGGCCTGGATGGCGCAGCGCCGGTCGGGGGACCGCATCGATGAACTGGTCGAGGCCGGCGCGCGCAACGAAGTTCGCGCCAAGCTGTCCAAATTCGTCCGGTCCCGCTGGTTCGAGCCACCCTTTGGCGGCGCGCGCTTCAGCAATTTAATGCTCGACGCCTTCGATGCAATGGCCGCCGCGCCCGCCGGTCCCCGGCTCCTGCCGGTCGATCAGCCACTCGATCTGTTCGTCACCGTCACCGATTTTGCCGGCCACCCCGAAAAACTGGCCCTCAATTCACCCGCCGAGGTGATCGAAACCGAACACCGGCTGATCTTTTCCTTTACCGATCACGGCCAGGCAAGCGTCACGCTGGCCCACCCCGGCGAGTTAACCTTCGCCGCACGCGCAACCTCCAGCTTTCCCGGTGCCTTCCCACCCTGCACGGTCAAGGAAATCGATGCAGTGCTCGCAGGTCGCAACCTGCCATGGCCCGAACGCGAAGCGTTTCTGAAGCGCAATTTGCCGCGCCAGTACGCGGCCAACGCCGCCGACTGTACCGTGTTGATCGATGGATCGGTGCTGGCCAACGCCCCATTCCGTCCCGCGATCGAGGCGCTGCGCGAGCGACCCGCGCGCCGGCAGGTCGATCGGCGTTTCGTCTATATCGATCCGCATCCCGGCGCGAAGCTCGATTTCGGGGGCAAGAAAGGCGGCGTCCCCGGCTTTTTCCAGACAATTATCGGGGCGATATCCGAATTGCCCCGCCAACAGCCAATCCGCGACAATCTCGAAGCGATTGCCGAACGGTCGCACCGCATCGAGCGAATGGCGGAAATTATCGCGGGCATCCGGCCCGAGGTGGAGAAACAGGTCGAGAGTCTGTTTGGCTACACCCTGTTTCTCGATCGCCCGACGGTAGCGCGGCTGGCAACCTGGCGCCGTCGTGCGCAGACTGCGGCCGCGAGCAAGGCCGGCTATGGCTATGCCGCTTATGGCCATTTGAAGCTCGCCGGGGTGATCGAGCAAATGGCGCAATTGCTCTGGAGCGTCGGCGGCGAGCTGGGTCAGGCCCGGCTCGATCATATCCGTCACCAGGTCGCGGCGACCGTCCGGTCGCAGGGCATGGACGATATGGGGCCGACATTTTCGGGCGGCACCAACCCTGCCACGATCGCGTTTCTGCGCTCCTATGATCTCGGCTTTCGCATCCGCCGCTTGCGGATGATGGCCCGGCGGCTGAGCGATCTGGAAAGCGGCTTTGACGAAGCCGATATCGCGTTGGTGAGGGACGCCGTCTACGCATCGCTGGCCGCCTATCTCGATTGCAAGCGGACCGAGACGCATCTGTCACTGCAACGCGATGTGCGGGCGCTGCGCAGCAATGCCGGCCCGTTGCTCGAACGGCTCGCCGAGTCGCTCAACCTTAAGCCGCTTGACGACGAAACCGAGCTGCGCCTGTCCACGGCGCTTGGTCAGGCTTCGCGCGACGTCCGGCGGCCGATGCTGCTCGCCTATCTCGGTTTTCCCTATTTCGATGTGGCGACGCTCCCGCTGCTCCAGGGCGAGGGCCTCGACGAATTCGATGCGATCAAGGTCGATCGTATCGCTCCCGACGATGCGACGTCAATCCGTGCTGGCGGGGCCCCGGCAACACTGAAAGGCATTCAGTTCAACAGCTTCGGCGCCTTTTTCAGCAGGGCTTACCGCGAAAACGACTATCTCTGGGGCCGGCTCCACGGCGCCGAACGGCTGATCGACATCATCGTCTCCACCCTGCCCGCGTCGATGCAGATGAAACCGGGGCGGATTGCGGCGATCAAGCGCGACGCTTTTTTCGCCATTCTTGACGAAGAAGAACCAAAACTGCTCCAGATCAGCCCGCTGATCAGCTCGCTGCGGCGCGAAATTGGCTGAGGCTGGCAAAAATTCTATGAGCGCCCTAAGCTCGGCCAAGATCGGACGGAGCATGCCATGCAGTTTTTGAAGACGCTTTTCTGGTTCCTGCTCGCGCTGATCGTCGCGGTGTTTTCGATCGGCAACTGGACAACGGTGCCGATCCGGCTCTGGGCCGGGCTCATCGCCGAAGTGAACCTGCCGCTGCTGCTGGTCCTCACCTTCCTGGCGGGGCTGTTTCCCGTGCTGCTCTACCACCACGCCGTGAAGTGGCGGCTCGGGCAAAAACTGTCGACCGCGGAACGCGCGATCACCGATCTGCGTGGCGCAGTTGCGGCCCATGCCCAGCCCGCAGCCGAACCGCCCGAGGCAATGACGATCCCGCCGGCAGCCGTGCCCACCGCCGTGCCGCCGGGCGTCGCATGACAACGAAAGTTTTTGTTGCGCTCGACACGCCCGATCTCGCCAAGGCGCGCGCAATGGCGCTCAGGGTCCGCCACCATATCGGCGGTATCAAGCTTGGCCTTGAATTTTTCCTGGCGAATGGCCGGGCCGGGGTGCGCGAGATGGCGGATATCGGCCTGCCGATCTTCCTCGATCTCAAGCTGCACGATATTCCCAATACCGTCGCCAAGGCGATCCAGGCACTGGGCGATCTCGAGCCAGCGATCCTGACAGTCCACGCTGCTGGCGGCCGGGCGATGCTCGAAGATGCCAAGGCAGCCGCGCCGCTCCACACCAAAGTCGTCGCGGTGACGACGCTGACCAGCCTCGACGGGACCGATCTTCGCTCGATCGGCGTCAGCAGTGATCCCCACGATCAGGTAATGCGGCTGACCGAGCTGGCAATGGCCGCCGGCGTCGATGGCATTGTCTGCTCGGGCGCAGAGGTGGCCGCTGCCCACAAATTATGGCCAAGGGGATATCTGGTCGTTCCCGGCCTGCGGCCCGCCGACGGTGCCGCGGGCGATCAGAAGCGCGTGGTGACGCCGCGCGCCGCGCTGGATGCCGGCGCCTCGGTGCTGGTGATTGGCCGACCCATCACCCAAGCTACCGACCCCGATCTCGCGGCCCGTGCGATTGAGGCGACTCTGTAGCCGCCTAGGCCGGCCGCCACATCGACCAGAAACGTGGCCCGCCCTTGGGCACCACCCATTCGCTGGTCACGGCAAAGCCCAGACCACGATAAAAGCTGATATTGCGTTCCAGCGGCGTCTCCAGATAGGCGGGGAACCGCCCGTCCACCGCGCGCTGGAGCCCGTCGCGAACGATCGAGCCGCCAATGCCCTTTCCCTGGTACATGGGATCGCAACCGGCGATGTGGAGGTACCAATAATCGCCGTCAGGCATATGTGCGTCGATCGCCTTGCTGACCGCCACCGCGCGCCCGATCGCCGGGCCGAAAGCCCCGATCATCGGCAACAGGCTGGCGAGCATTTCTCCCAGGCCGGTCTGCGCCTGGCCCGGTGCACGCCACAAGGTCGCCGCCTCGGCCTTGGCGGTCACCAGACGCATGCCGCGATCGGCATCGGTATCGAACAGCAAAGCGAACAGTTTCGGCAGGCGCTTTGATCGGTCCGCCGGGCTGGGGAAGATCCAGCGAATCGCCGGATCGTCGAAAAACGCCCGGGACAGCATCGCGGCAATGGTGCGGCGCTGATCCTGGCGGGCGATGTTGACGCTCATTGCCTTGCAGGCCTTCCGCCGATCATCATCCGTCGTTCGCGATCACTGGGACGAGCTAAGCCGCGTCGCCGGTCTTTTCCTTCTTGGTATAGACCCTGATCGGCTCCTTGCGCCCCTCGATCACGTCCTTGTCGATCATCACTTCGTCGACACCGTCCATCCCGGGCAGGTCGAACATCGTGTCGAGCAAAATGCTTTCGAGGATCGATCGCAGTCCGCGCGCGCCGGTCTTGCGATCGATCGCCTTGCGCGCCACCGTCACCAGCGCATCTTCGGTGAAGTCCAGCTGGACATTCTCCATGTCGAACAGCTTCTGATATTGCTTCACCAGCGCGTTCTTCGGTTCGGTCAGGATCGTGACGAGCGCGGGGACATCGAGATCCTCGAGCGTCGCAATCACGGGAAGACGACCGACGAATTCGGGGATCAACCCGAACTTCAGCAGATCCTCGGGTTCAACCGACTTCAGCACCTCGCCCGTGCGGCGTTCTTCAGATGCAGCGACATAAGCCCCAAAGCCGATCGACTTGCCCTGCAGGCGATCGCCGATGATCTTTTCCAGGCCCGAAAACGCGCCGCCGCAGATGAAAAGGATATTCGTCGTATCGACCTGCAGGAATTCCTGCTGCGGATGCTTGCGCCCGCCCTGTGGCGGCACGCTTGCGGTCGTGCCCTCCATCAGCTTGAGCAGCGCCTGCTGCACCCCCTCACCGCTCACGTCGCGCGTGATCGAGGGATTTTCGGCTTTCCGTGAAATCTTGTCGATCTCGTCGATATAAACGATCCCGCGCTGCGCCCGCTCGACATTGTAATCGGAGGCCTGAAGCAGCTTCAGGATGATGTTCTCGACATCCTCACCGACATACCCTGCCTCGGTCAGTGTCGTCGCATCGGCCATGGTGAAGGGCACATCGAGGATTCGCGCCAATGTCTGCGCGAGCAAGGTTTTGCCACAACCGGTTGGCCCAACCAGCAGAATGTTCGACTTGGCCAGTTCGACATCCGCGCCCTTCTGGCCGTGATTCAAGCGCTTGTAATGATTGTGTACCGCCACCGACAGCACGCGCTTGGCGCGCTTCTGGCCGATCACATAATCATCAAGCACGTCGCAGATTTCCTGCGGCGTCGGCACGCCGCCGTCCTTCTTGCTGACCAATGCTGACTTGGTTTCTTCGCGGATGATGTCGTTGCACAATTCCACGCATTCATCGCAGATGAACACCGTGGGGCCGGCGATCAGCTTGCGCACCTCGTGCTGCGACTTACCGCAGAACGAGCAATAGAGCGTACTCTTCGAGTCGCTGCCGCTAAGCTTCGTCATTCAATCCATCCTTCGCACTGATACGCGCGCATGCTTGGGGCGATCATAGTAGACCGCCCCGCTTCAATCGTACAATCACCAAAATCGCGTTACGATCCGGCTAATTCAAGCAGCAACCGTTGACGCATCTTCGGTCGGCATAGGCCGCTTTTCAATCACTTCATCAATCAGGCCGAAAGTCTTGGCTTCGTCGGCGCTAAGAAACTTGTCGCGGTCCATCGCGTGCTCGATCGCATCGAGCGGCTGGCCGGTATATTTTGCATAAAGCTCGTTCAACCGATGCCGGATGCGCAAAATCTCGCGCGCCTGGATCTCGATATCGGTCGCCATGCCCTGCGCCCCGCCCGATGGCTGATGGATCATGATTCGCGCATTGGTCAGCGCAACACGCATCCCCGGCTCGCCGGCCGAGAGCAGGAAGCTGCCCATCGATGCGGCTTGGCCAATGCAGAAAGTGCCGACCCGAGGCCGGATATATTGCATCGTGTCATGGATCGCCATGCCCGCCGTGACGACACCGCCCGGCGAGTTGATGTACATGTAGATGTCCTTTTTCGGATTTTCCGACTCGAGGAATAGCAGCTGGGCGGTGATCACCGAGGCCATATGATCCTCGACCTGGCCCGTCACGAAGATGATGCGCTCGCGCAGCAGCCGCGAATAAATGTCAAAGCTGCGCTCGCCGCGATTCGATTGCTCGATGACGATGGGGACCAGGCCGCCCGTCTCGGGGTTGGTGAAGGTGCCGGTTTCAAATGGGTTCTGCATGGGAGTCTCGCTGGTCCTTATTCCCTAAGAGTGCCTACATCGGCCTTGGCGAAAGCGAGTTCAAGCCCTCTTGCCCCAGGGAAGGCCCGGTGCCGTGAAGGATAGATAGCTCAGCCGCCGCACTTCGCGCCGCCCGCGCACCACTGTATCGAGGATCAGGCCGGTGAAACCACACAGCGCTGCCAGGATCGTTAGTCCTGTCACCAGCACCGCCGTCGGCAGGCGCGGCACCAGCCCGGTGTGCATATAGGTTACGATCAGCGGCACGCTCAGAATGACCGCAGCCAGGCCCAGCATCGCGCCAATTGCACCGAAAAACAGCATGGGCCGTTCGATCCGGTAGAGCGTGACGATCATCCGCAGAATCCGCCAGCCGTCGCGATAAGTGCTCAGTTTCGATACCGATCCCTCGGGCCGGGCAAAATAGGGCGTGGCGATTTCAGCGACCGGCATTTTCAGCTCCAGCGCATGGACGCTGATTTCGGTCTCAATTTCAAATCCGCCCGACAACACCGGAAAACTTTTTACGAATCGCCTTGAAAACACCCGATAGCCCGACAGGATATCGCTGAAGCTTCGCCCGAACAGGCGCGCCAGCATGCCCGTCAGCACAGCGTTGCCCAGCTGATGCCCGGCGCGGTACGCTGCCTGCGCCTGCGTCACACGCGATCCGACCACCATGTCGAGCTGCTCGTCAATCATGCGCTGCACCAACGCGGGCGCAGAGGCTGCGTCATAGGTCGCATCGCCGTCCGCCATGATATAGATATCGGCATCAATGTCGGCGAACATGCGCCGCACGACATTGCCCTTGCCCTGCATCCGCTCGGAACGAACGACTGCCCCTGCCGCAGCCGCCTCGGCGACCGTGCGATCAGCGCTGTTATTGTCGTACACATAAATGATCGCATCGGGCAGTACGGCCCGAAATCCGCCGATCGTCTGCGCGATCGCCACTTCCTCATTATAGCACGGCAGCAGCACGGCGATGACAGGGGTATCGCTCATCGCCAGGTCAACCGCCCTGACGGCCGCACGTCCGGCATCACGCAGCATTGTCCCTGACACCCGCTCGTTCATTCCCGCCCACTCCAATCACGAGTACCGGAGCATAGGCGGGAAAGACGAACAAGTGGTGATCAGGCCTCGCTCTTCTTTGCAGGCGCCTTTTTGGCGGCCGGCTTTTTGGCAGGCTTTGCTTCGGTATCCGGTTCGGCAGCTGACGCCGATTCGGATTCCGCCGGCTTCTTGGCTTTCTTTGCGGCGGGCTTGGGAGCCTCTTCCGCCGCCGGCTCAGCTGCATCGTCAGCCTTGGCCTTTTTCGGGGCTGCCTTTTTGGCCTTTGCCACCGGCTTATGATCATGATCATGATCATGGCCACAGCCAGGGCCATGGACATGGCTGTCTTCGCTTTCGATTGCGGCTTCGATCTCTTCCCGCGTGACTTCGCGATCGGTGATCGTTGCCTGCTCGAACAGCCAGTCGACTACCTTGTCCTCATATAATGGCGCGCGCAGCTGGGCAGCGGCCATTGGCTCCTGGCGAACATATTCGATAAAGCGGGTGCGCTCTTCCGGGCTATATTGCTGCGCGGCCTGCGCGATCAGCCGGTTCATTTCCTGCTGGCTGACGTCCACGCCGTTCTTCTGCCCGATCTCGGACAGCAACAGCCCAAGCCGGACGCGACGCTCGGCAATGGCGAGGTAGTCGGCGCGCTCGGCCTCCATCTCGGCCAGTGCGGCGGTCGGATCAGCCTCATGGCTCGCCTCATGCTGCAGCTGTGCCCAGATCTGCTGGAATTCGGCTTCGACCATCGACGGCGGCACTTCGAAATCATGGCCAACCGCCAGCTGATCGAGCAGCTTGCGCTTCATATGGGTGCGGGTCAGGCCGTTATGCTCCTGCTCGATCTGCCCTTTCAGCAAACCGCGCAGCTGCTCGAGGCTTTCGAGCCCAAGCGAGGTGGCGAGCTCTTCGTCGATCGCCGCTTCCTTGGCGACGCGGACATCCTTGATCACCAGATCGAAGGTCGCAGCGGCGCCCTTCAGGTTTTCAGCAGCATAATCGTCAGGGAAAGTGACATTGATGGTCAGCTCGGCGCCCTTTTTGACGCCGATGATCTGGTCTTCAAAGCCCGGGATCAATCGGCCCGAACCGATCTCGACCGACATGTCCTCACCGGTGCCGCCCTCGAACGCTACGCCATCTACCTTGCCGACAAAGTCCATCACGACAAGGTCGCCGGTCTTTGCCTTATGCGTCTTGGGCGCATCATCGAAACGCTTTTGCTGATCGGCAAAGCGCTGCAACTGCGCCTCGACAGCGGCCTCATCGACCGGAACGACCAGCCGTTCGAGCACAAGCGTGTCGATTGCCGGCGTGGGCACATCGGGCAGCACTTCGAGCGTGACGGTGATCTCGGCATCTTTGCCGATTTCATAGCCATCTTCGAGCGCCACGGAAGGCTGCATCGCGGGGCGCAGCTGCTTTTCGCTGATCAGTTGCTGAATGCCGTCCTGAATCGACGTGTTGAGTGCATCCTGCGTGATCGCCGGGCCGTGCATCTTGCGCACCAGATTCGCGGGCACCTTGCCGGGGCGGAAGCCGGGCATACGGATTTGCGGGGCGACCTTTTTGATCTCCGCATCCACACGGGCTTCGATATCCTTGGCGGTGATCTTGAGCGAGTAGGCGCGCTTGAGGCCTTCGTTCAACGTCTCAACAGTTTGCATTTTGGCTCTTTTCGTCAGCTAATTCTTTGAAACGGCACCACCGCACGGAGCGGCGATGTTGGTGCGGGCGAAGGGACTCGAACCCCCACATCTTGCGATGGCAGGACCTAAACCTGCTGCGTCTACCAGTTCCGCCACGCCCGCCCGGCCACCGTCAAGACACCGCCAGTCGGCGAGCGTCTATAGCAGTGCTGGCAGCCGGGGCAAGCAGGGAGGTTACAGCGCGCCGTGGCATTGCTTGTATTTCTTGCCCGAACCGCACGGGCACGGTGCATTTCGGCTCACCCTGCCCTCCCATTGCGCCGGATCATTGCCGAATTCACCGCCATCGCCGCCCGCAGCGGCAGCAGCAAGCGGCGCAATCCGCGTCGTCACCAGGCCAAGGGCATTGCCGCTCGAATCACGGCCGTCATCTTCGCCCGCGAACGGGTCGAAATGCGATGTGATGAAATCGGGCAGATCAGGCAGGCCCATCGGCTGCTCGAGCTGGAATTGCGCGTGCGCGATCGTCTTTGTCACGTCTTCGCGAATCGTACCCAGCATCCGCTCAAACAGCGCGAACGCCTCTGCCTTATATTCATTGATCGGCGTCTTTTGGGCGTAGGCGCGCAGATGGACCACCTGACGCAACGCATCGAGCGTCGAAAGATGCTCCTTCCAATGATGATCGAGATTCTGGAGCAAAATCGATTTTTCCACCTGGGTCCAGGTCTCCGGCTCAAGCGACGCGGCCTTGGCGGCGATATGGGCATCGGCGGCCTCGCGCACCCGCTCCTCGACCAGCTCGGGATCGATCGCTTCCTCGGCCAGCCACGCCTCGAACGGCGGGTTGATGCCGAGCATATCCTGCACATTCTCGCGCAGCCCGGCGATATCCCATTGCTCGGGATAGCTGTTCGGCGGACAGGCGGTGCCAACCAGCGTATTAACGGTCTCGGTCCGCATATCGGTCACAACGTCGCCGACCGTATCGGCGTCCATGATGTCGCTCCGCTGCTCGTAGATAACCTTGCGCTGGTCGTTCATCACGTCATCATATTCGACAACCTGTTTGCGCGTATCATAGTTGCGGGCCTCGACCTTGCGCTGTGCGGTTTCGATCGCCTTGCTCAACCATTTCGAGCCGATCGCCTCGCCATCGCCAATGTTGGAGCGCATCATCTTGGCGAACATCGTATCCGGTCCAAAGATGCGCAGCAGATCGTCATCGAGCGACAGATAGAATCGGCTGAGGCCAGGATCGCCCTGGCGACCCGAGCGACCGCGTAGCTGATTATCGATCCGGCGGCTCTCATGCCGCTCGGTGCCCAGCACGAACAAGCCGCCCGCCGCCAGAACTTCAGCCTTTTCCGCCGCGACCTCGGCCTTGATCCGCTCGATCGCCGCGTCGCGCTCAGGCCCTTCGGCCAGGCCGTTCAGTTCGTCATTCACCCGGAATTCGACGTTCCCGCCCAGCTGGATGTCGGTGCCGCGACCGGCCATGTTGGTCGCGATCGTCACCACACTCTTGCGCCCGGCCTGTGCAACGATATGTGCTTCGCGCTCATGCTGGCGCGCGTTGAGCACCTCGTGAACGACGCCCTCCTTGATCAGAAATTCGCTGAGCAGCTCGGATTTCTCGATCGACACGGTACCGACCAGCACCGGCTGGCCAAGCTCGGCATGATGCTTGATCTTTTTGGCGATCGCCTGAAACTTGTCCTGGGTATTCTTGTAGAACTCGTCCTCCTCATCAACGCGCTTGACCGGCACGTTTGTCGGGATGGTGACGACATTCATCTTGTAGATGTCAAAAAATTCGGCCGCTTCGGTCGCCGCCGTACCGGTCATGCCCGACAGCTTGGGGTACATGCGGAAATAATTCTGGAAGGTGATTGATGCCATGGTCTGGTTCTCAGGCTCGATCGCCACACCCTCTTTGGCTTCGACTGCCTGATGCAGACCGTCAGACCAGCGCCGGCCATCCATCATCCGGCCGGTAAATTCATCGATGATGATCACCTTGTCGTCTTTGACGATATAATCGGTGTCACGCTTGAACATCTTGTTCGCCCGCAGCGCCTGATTCAGGTGATGGACCACCTGGGTATTTTCGAAGTCATACAGGTTGGTGCCTTCAAGCAACCCTGCATCTTCAAGCATCCGCTCCGCCGTTTCCGTCCCGGCTTCAGTCAGGATGATTGATTTCTGCTTCTCGTCGAGCTCATAGGTATCGGCGTCAAGCTGCTTCACGATCGCGTCGACGCGCAGGTACAGATCAGTCTTGTCGTCAGTTGGTCCCGAAATGATTAGCGGAGTCCGCGCTTCATCGATCAGGATCGAATCAACCTCATCGACGATGGCGAAGTTGAACTTGCGCTGCACCATCGATTCGCGCTCATATTTCATATTGTCGCGCAGATAATCGAAGCCGAGCTCGTTGTTGGTGGCATAGGTGATGTCAGCATTATAGGCGTCGCGACGCTGCTGGTCGGTTAGGTTTGGCACGATCACGCCGGTCGTCATGCCCAGAAAGCGATAGACGTTGCTCATCCACTCGGCATCGCGCGCGGCGAGGTAATCATTGACGGTCACGACGTGGACACCGGTGCCCGGCAGCGCATTGAGATAGCAAGCCAGCGTCGCCACCAGCGTCTTGCCTTCACCGGTGCGCATCTCGGCAATCTCGCCGCGATGCAGCACGATGCCGCCGACCATCTGGACGTCATAGTGCCGCTGGCCAAGCGTTCGCTTGGCGGCTTCGCGCACCGTCGCAAACGCTTCCGGCAGCAGGCTGTCGAGCTTTTCGCCATTTGCCAGCCGCTCGCGAAACCGCATCGTTTGTGCGCTGAGCGCCGCGTCATCGAGCGCAGCGATCTGCGGTTCGAACGCATTGATCTTGGCAACGATCGATCCGAGCGACTTGACGTAGCGGTCGTTCGACGATCCGAAAATGGTTTTGGCAAGGCCACCGAGCATGGGGATTTCCTGTATCTAAGAGCAGAGCGCCTGCCGGACAGTGCCGGGGCGCATCAATTATGGCATAGGAGAACCGGCATCACCGGATCACGACCGGACGGGGTCCGGATGGCGCCTGCGCGCTATTCGCGACGCCGCGACTGATAGAGCGGGGCGGCAGCACGCAGCGCAAACGCTGCAAACGCCGGCGCGGCCGCCAGGATCGCCAGCGTCTGCTGAGGCTGAGCGATACGTGCCGCTATCCGGCGGCTGGCAGATTGCGCTGCAGCTGCCGCCAAAGCGGCCGGCGCAGCCGACTGATGCAGACGCACTTCTGGCGTGCGTGTGCCAACGGAAACGCCCGTCAGCGCGCTCAGCAGCGCAGAGAGGATGAGCAGCAGTTCCAATCAAATCGTCCAGTCAACCTGCCTCAGCGGCAGCCGCCAAGCACATAGGCAGTCACAAGCGCAACGTCCATCACTCAAAAAAGCTGCGTCACCAATCGGCCCGGCCGGTTCATTCTTCAGCCTCGACCTTCGCCTCGGTCAATTGCCAGCGCATCGCCGATGTCCAGTTGCTGCGCATCGGCTTGCCCTGATGATCGAGCGCGGGCTTGAAGCGCCCGTTGGAGATCAGCTGGCTGCACGTCGTCGAATCGAGCAGCTCCGAGCCGCTGGACTGGACGATGTTGCACCCGGTGATCCGCCCGGCGGCATCGATATCGAGCGAGAATTCGGTCCGGCCCTCCTGCGAGGCAGCCTTAGCTTCGGGTGGATAGGATTCGGGCGGAAACCATTCACCGGGGTTGCCGATCGGCATCGCGCCAGTCGCCATGCCGGCGCCCCCGGCCCCGGCCCCGGCCCCGGCCCCGGCTCCGCCCCCAGTCATCGCCGGTGGCACGGCAGGCGCTGCGACCTTATGGGTCTGGGCGATCGCCGGCGCCACGCACGCGACCAGCATCGCCAGAGCAATAGCGGCCACCGGAATTGTCATCTTGCCTTCAACACTACGCACTCTAACACCCCCTGCAACAGCTCATCCCCCTTAGGCCGAGACTCGCCCCATGTCATCCCGCTCGCCGCTCGCCCCAGATCGCTTTCCCGACCTGCCCGCTATTGCCGGGGTTTCGCTGCACGTCGCGCGCGCTGGCTACAAGGATTGGGGCCGCTGCGACCTGACGCTGGCGATCCTCGATCCGGGCACCCAAGTGGCGGGAGTAACTACCCAGAGCCGCTGCCCCTCGCCCGAGGTTGAATGGTGCCGCTCGGCGCTGGCGCTTGGTCAGGCCCGCGCGCTGGTGGTCAATGCCGGCAACGCCAATGCCTTTACCGGCCATCGCGGCCGCGTGGCAGTCGAGGCGATCACGGCGCGGGTCTCGGCTCATCTCGGCTGCCAACCCTCCGATGTCTTCGTCGCCTCCACCGGGGTGATCGGCACCGCCCTGCCCATCCCCAAGGCCGAAGCCGGGCTCGACGCCGCCTTTGCCGCCCAGCCCTGCGGCTGGCAGGATGCCGCGTTGACGATCGGCACCACCGACACCTTCCCCAAGGGCGCGATGACGACCGCGATCGTTGACGGCCGCACCGTTACCTTAGTCGGGATCATCAAGGGATCGGGCATGATCGCGCCCGATATGGCAACGATGCTCGGCTTCATCTTCACTGACGCCGCCACCACGCCAGGCTTTTTGCAAACCGCGCTGGCCGACGCCAACCGACGCAGTTTTTCGTGCATCACGGTTGATAGCGATACCTCGACCAGCGACACCGTGCTTGCCTTTGCCACCGGCAAAGCCGGCAATGCGCCGCTCGACTCAGCCGACTCGCCCGGCGCCGATGCGTTTCGCGCGGCGCTGGATGATCTCTGCCAACAACTTGCCCACCTCGTCGTGCGCGATGGCGAGGGTGCGAGCAAGTTCATCACCATCGCTGTTACAGGGGCGCAGTCAGACGCCAGCGCCCATCGCATCGCGCTGTCGATCGCCAATTCCCCGCTCGTAAAAACCGCGATTGCGGGTGAGGACGCCAATTGGGGCCGCGTCGTGATGGCGGTCGGCAAGGCGGGCGAGCCGGCCGATCGCGACCTGCTATCAATTCGCTTCGGCACCACGCAGGTCGCCGCCAATGGCCTCGCCGTTGCGGGGTATGATGAGACGCCAGTCGCCGCCCATCTCAAGGGGCAAGACATTGATATCGGCGTCGATCTGGGCATTGGCGAAGGCAGGGCTATCGTTTGGACCTGTGATCTGACGCATGGCTATATCAGCATAAATGCCGATTACCGGAGCTGAGCGCCATGCTGACGATCTGGGGACGGCTCAATTCGCACAATGTCAAGAAAATCGCCTGGCTCGCAGATGAGATCGCGCTCGACTATGTCCGCCACGATGTCGGTGGCGCCTTTGGGATGAACGCTGCCTATCGCGCGCTCAACCCAAACGGGCTGATTCCCACGATCGACGATGACGGTTTTATCCTGTGGGAATCCAATGCGATCCTGCGCTACCTCGCCGCACGCTACGCCCCGGCCCTGTGGCCCATCGACCCCGCATCCCGCGCGCTGGCAGACCGCTGGATGGACTGGCAATTCGGCTATGCAGATGCCCAGCGCGATGCCTTCATCAATCTGGTGCGCCGGCCGCCCGAAAAGCGGGACGCCGATGCGGTCGCTTGCTCGGTTGCGGCCTGCGCTCAGCTGATGGCGATCCTGAACGATCATCTGGCCGGCGCGCCATGGTTGTCCGGCGCAGTATTTGGGCTGGGCGACGTACCGATGGGTGTCTATGCCTATACGTGGTTTACCTTGGATATCGATCGCCCCCGGCTCGATGCACTTGCCGACTGGTATGCGCGATTATGCGCGCGACCGGGCTTTGCGCGCCAGGTAATGATCCCGCTGACGTGAAGGACGTTCACAGCAACACTCAGGAAATGCCATGACCGATCTGATCCTGCATCATTATCCACGCTCGCCCTATGCTGAGCTGGTCCGCCGCGCACTGGGGATAAAGGGCGCGCACTGGCGATCGGTTATGATCCCCAACATGGCGCCAAAGCCCGAGCTGACCCCGCTCACCGGTGGCTATCGCAAGACGCCGGTGCTGCAGATTGGCGCCGATGTCTATTGCGATACAGCTATTGCCATCGAGGCAATCGAGGCATTTCAGCCCTTGCCGACGCTGTTTCCCGCGCCGCTTGGCCGGCTGGGCGCGCTGATCGCGCTGCAGGCGGGTGGCACCACCTTCGGCCATGCAGTCGGATCAGCCATGGCGGTGGTTGCAGATCAGATCGACGATGCCTTTTTCGATGATCGCAAGAAATTGTTCGGCACAGACCGCGATCGGATCAAGAAAACCGCGCCCCATTTGACCGCGCAATTTATCGGCTGGCTCGCGAAGCTGGACGATGCGCTTGCCGATGGTCGCGCTTTTCTCGGCGGCAATATCCCTGGCTATGCCGATTGCGCGGTGGGGATGAACATCTGGTTTCAGGGCCAATTCGGGCTGAAAGAGGCGCGGCTGGCGCCCTTTCCCCATCTTACGCGCTGGATCGCGCGCTGCGACGCTCTTGGGTTGGGCCAGCCGATCGACATGACGGCGCAGGAAGCGTTGGATATCGCCAAGGCCGCCACGCCCAAGGCGATCGCCCAGATCGATTCCGATTGCCGCTTTGCCGCAGGTCAGGCGGTGGCGATCCGCACCGAAGACCCGGGGGCCGACATTGTCTCCGGCACCTTGCTGCGCTGCACAGCGCGCGACATCGTGCTGCTGCGCGACGATCCCCGGGTCGGCACCGTCGCCGTTCATTTCCCGCGGATCGGGCAGATCCTGACGGCGGCTTGAGGGAGGGTGAGCCCCGCATCACCGCGCTACGGCGCGGCGATGTGGCACCCTAACCGCCGCAGTCTTACGCCAGTGCGCCTTCGAGCCATGCCTTGAGCTGGCTCTTGGGGGCAGCCCGGCTGAAACGAGCGACCTCTTCACCGCCCTTGAACAGCACGAGGTTCGGAATCGTGCGAATGCCAAAGCGCGTGGCCGCTTCTGGCGCATCGTCAAGATTGGCCTTGGTGATCGTCACCTGATCGGCCAGTTCGTCTGAAATTTCCTCAAGGCTCGGTCCGATCACTTTGCACGGGCCGCACCATTCGGCCCAGAAATCGACGAGCACGGGCTTGTCGGCCTTCAAAACGTCGTTCTCGAAGCTCGCATCGTTAATCTTCGTGGTCGCCATGATCATTATCTCCTGATGGGCAGTAGGTAGGTGCGGTGCGGCATCGTCTCAAGCGTCTGGACCCAAGCTTTGCTGATTGGCACCAAAGCGCTGCTTGTGCGCACCCAGCAACGCTTCCGGCAGCACAAACAGTATCGGGGCCGCCGTATAGACCAACGCCGCCTCGATGACGCGGCCGGGGAAGATCACTGCCAGCGCCTCGACATAAGCGGCCATCTGCCGAAGATGATAGGTTGGGATAGCGGCAAGATCGGCGGGCGGGCGCCGTCCGGTCTTGAAATCCACCACCATCACCGTCGTATCGGTCACCAGCAGTCGATCGACCGTCCCGGATACCACAAAACCACCCTCGATCACTGCCGCGATCGGTGCTTCGGCTAACGCCTCGGGGCCGAACAGATCGGCAAAGCGCGGATCATCCAGCACGACAGCAACCTGATCGGCAATTTCCGCGCGCGCCGCCGGGTCATCAACCCCGCCAGTCTTCGCCAGCCAATGATCGGCAGCGGCTCGGCGGTCGGCGGGCGCCACCGCCGGCAGGCGCTCGAACAGCGCGTGGATCAGCCGGCCGCGCTCGGCCGCTGCCCGCAGCGCGCTGCTCGGCGGGGGATCGGCGACCATATCGAGCCCAAGCGCTGAAGGTGCCAAAGGGCGCGGCGGGCGCGCCTCCACCGGTGCGGCGCGGCGCGTCCAGTCCGGAAGGCCAGCATCAGCCGACGCCATTGCCGCCGGTGCCGTGCGCCCCTCGACGGGCCGCTGCGGGGCAACACCTCTAAAATGCCGCACGCCCTCCTCCGCATCGACCCCAAGCGTCGCCAGCGCACGCTCGGCCGCAGCATACCAGCTCGCCGGCGGGGGCACGCCCTGTGCGCGCGGGCCCAATGCCCCGGCGATCACCAGCCTTTCCTCGGCGCGGGTCGCGGCGACATAGAAAAGCCGCCAATGCTCCTCCAGCTCGCGCGCCTGTACCGTCTCAATCACGGCGCCCAATGGCCCGCCGCGCTCGCCGCTACGCGGACGGAAGATCGGGAAGGCCTCGTCGCCCGATTCGGGCGCCCATTTAAGGATCGATCGCGGCGTCAGCCCCGGGTCGATTGTTGCATCGCCCAGAATCACGAGCGGCGCCTGTAGCCCCTTGGCGCCATGTACCGTCATCACCCGCACCGCGTCGAGCGGCGCCGAGGGATCGCGGACGATCTCGATATCGCCGCGATCGAACCAGTCGAGAAACCCCTGCAACGATGGCGTGCCGAGTGTTTCGAAATCAAGCGCTGCGCTCAGCACTTCCTCGATCGGGTCTCGCGCTTCCTGCCCAAGCCGGCGGATCAGCTTGCGCCGCCCGTCGAGCGGGCCCGACAGCAGCTCCTCAAGCAATTGATAGGGCGTGGCGATATCGGCACGCGCCAGCAGATCGAACAGCGGTTGGAGCGCCTCATCGCTGCAAGACGCCCGCAGTTGCCGCCACAGGCTGCCCTCGGATCGTGGCACGGCGGCGGCAAGCAGGTCGTCCTGAGTCCACCCGATCAACGGCGATACCAGCAGATTGGCGAGCGACAGATCATCATCGGGCTGGAGCGCAAACCGGATTACCGCCAGCAGATCCTGCACGGCCAGCGGTGCGTTGAGCCGCAGCCGGTCAACCCCGGCAACCGGCACTCCTTCGGCATAAAGCCGCGCCACGATCAGCGACGCAAGCTCGCCGCGCCGCTTCACCAATATCATCACGTCTTCGGGCCGCAGCACCCTGCCCTTGCTCTCCAGCATCAACGGGTTGGCGGGATCGAGCCAGGCCCTGAGCTGGCGTGCGATCTGCTTGGCCAGCGCTCGGGTTGCGTCGTCGATCCATTCTTCCTCATCAACCTCGCTGCCGCCGGCGATCGTCGGCGGCCAGAGCGAAACGAATCCGGGGCCGGCCACTTCGCTGGCATGCGCCTCGATCGCGCCGACTAGGCCCAGCCCGGGAGCCTCGACCGCGCTGATCGCCGCATCGACAAATTCCAGGATTGGTTTGGTCGACCGAAAGCTGTGGGTCAGCGAAAGCTGATTGAATGCCGTCGCCTCGGCCGACCGGTCCTCGAACAGTGCTTCGGCCTTGCGCTGGAACGACTGTTCGGCGGCGGCAAAAAAAAGCGGGTCGGTGCCCTGAAAGCCGAAGATTGCCTGTTTGTAATCGCCGACGACAAACAGCGTCCGGGTCCGCTCGCCATGCGCCCCCAGCCCGGTGAAGAACTCACCTGCCATTGCCTCGACGATCTGCCACTGGCGCAAATTCGTGTCCTGTGCCTCGTCGACCAGAATATGTTCGGTGGTTTGATCGAGCTTGTAGCGTACCCAGTCCCCCATCCCCGGCTGTTCCAGCAGCGCGACGACATGGCGAATCAGATCGTCGAAATCGACCGCGCCGATCCGACCCTTGGCGCGGACATAGGCTTCGGCATAATCGCGCCCGACGCCCAGCCCCGCCGCCAGCAGGTCCCCATAGGCCGCCCGCGTCGCCATGCCGAGCAGTTCGGTGCAACGGTTGCCGATCGCCATTGCCAACTCGGGATAATCGAAATCGGCATCGAGCAACTTCTTTTGATATTTCCGCGGTTCACCCTCCCTGGTAAACACCACGCCGCGCAGATCCTCGAGCATCGTCGAGCGTTCAGCGGGGGCCGCCTCGACCCAGCATTCGGCGATGTCGGCGTGATTATGCCCGGTCTTGGTGTCCCAGGCGCGGTTGGCCGCAGCGATGCGACGAACGGCATCGACATTAAACTCGTCGTCGTGGCAGCTGTCGGCAAGGATATCGGCAACATCCCCCGCCGGCAGCCCAAGGGCGCGGCGGATATAGGGGCCGATCCCCCTAGGCAGCGCCGCCATCGCCGCCGGCGCGCGCGCGCAGGCATGCAGGAATTCAGTCGCCCCGCCCTCGCCCAACCGTAGGCTGAGCGCGCCGATCGCCTCGACCAGCCCGGCCCGCCCGTCGCGCTCCGCATCGACCAAAAGCTCGGCCAGCGTCTCACGGAGCAAGATGGCTTCCTCGCGCGGTTCGATCGGCCGGAACCCCGGCGCCAGCCCTGCCTCGACCGGAAAGCTGGCCAGCAACCCTTGCGCAAAACCGTGAATCGTCTGGATGCGAATCCCGCCACCCGGCGAATCGAGCAATTTGGCGAACAAGGTCCGCGCCCGCGCCACCACGGCGGAATCGAGATGCGCCTCGCCCAGCGCGAACAAGTCCTTGCGCAGCGCCGGCAGGGGCATACGCACCCAGGCAGCAAGCCGGCTGCTGATCCGCCCGGCCATTTCGGCCGCCCCGGCCTTGGTAAAGGTCAGGCACAGGATCGCCGCCGGATCGGTGCCGCGCAACAGCAACCGGAACACGCGCGCCGCCAGCACCTGGGTCTTGCCCGTGCCCGCCGATGCGGACAACCAGACATGGGAATCGGGCGCGCTCGCCCGGGCCTGATTGCCGAGCAGATGCGGCAAATTGGCGACGCGGTCTTCGGCCTTATCCTTGGTCACGGCCATACCATTCGTCGCGCCGCATCAGCTGGTCATAATCGGCATAGGGCGCAAAATCAGGCGCGAGCTTGGCGGTAAAAGGCGCGTCACCAGTGAGCCAGTTTTCTGCCGCCGCGATGAAGTTATGCGCAGCCAAGGTTGTGAAATCGGCGGTTGGAATCAGGTCACGCTTGCCCGCCGGATCGACCGGCGAGGTGATTTTACCGAAGCTGTCACCGGCTTTGGCGAGTGACCAATATTCGAAACCATCCGCGATGCCGGCGATATCGGCAAAGCCGCCGCGCTCGGCGATCAGCCCGAGCAGCCCCAATTGCAGGCTGTAGCCAGCGCGTACCGCAGCCGCCGATGGGGCCTTGCCGGTCTTGTAATCAATAATCGCCAGCCCGCCGCTTGCCGATCGGTCGATCCGGTCGGCCGTGCCGCGCAAGGTAACCCCGGCGATGACGATCTCCCCGGTTCGTTCGGCGGCCAGGACCTGCCGCCCCTGATCGACCTGCTTGTCCATTTCGCGGGCAATCCAGTCGATCGCTTCGATCAGCCGCGGTTGCCAGAGCGCCCGCATCATCGGGTGGGTGCGCGCGTCGTTGAGCATTGCCTGTGCCCGATCGCGCAGCTTCTCGGGCGCGCAGTTATCGTCCTTGGCCCATGCCTCCAATATCGCATGGACAGCGGTGCCCCGCCACGCCGCGCTCGGATCGGCATCGACTGGATCGAGCGGCCCGAGCCCCAGCACCCGTCGCGCGTAAAAGGCGAAGGGGTCGGCCTTCAGGCGATCCACCTCCGTAACCGATATCCGCTTGGGGCGCAGTTCGATCGGCACCATCGGCGCCGGTCGGTCAGCCGGCGCATGGCGATCGGGCCGATCGATCGTTCGCGCCCACTGCTCCAGGGCTGCAGCACGGACCAGCCCGCCCGACATGGCCTCAAGCCGCAACCAGAAGCGCGAGGCAATTGCGGGCGATCGTGCATCTCGCCGCGCCCGGGTCAGCAACACCTCGGGCGCGCCCAGCGCGGCGGCAAGATCATGTGCAGCCAGCCCGACCCGGCGATCCAGCGCGGGCAGGCCAAGCTCGATCCGGATGCGTGGCGCAAGCCACGGATCAGGCGCAGGCTGGCCCGGCCATACACCTTCGTTGAGCCCACCCAGGATCATCAGGTCGGCGGTCTGCAACCGCGCCTCGATCAATCCATAGATGGCAAGCCGCGGATGCCCGCCCTGTGGCGGCCGCACCGCCATGTCCTCCATCAGCGTCCGCAGCAGCGGTGCCAGGCTGTGCGGCTCAATCAGCGCCGGGCCTGCCGTCGCCTCTGCCTCTATCGCTGCAAGCAACTCGGCCGCTGCCCGCCCGGCAACACCGGACCAGAGCGCATCGCCGCACAGCGCCTGCGCGGTTTCGCGCACCCCGGCGATCAGCCGGTCGAGCGGTTGCGGCCCGGCCGCGAACAAGGCGGCGATCGGTTCGAGCACGGCTTGCGCCTGGGGCCACCACGCCGCCGCCGGGCGACGGATGATCTGCGCGCGCCGGTCGCCTTCGGCCAGATAGGCGGCAATGCCGTCCAGCCCCGGCGCCGGACGCGGCCCCCGCAGCGCCAAATCGAGCCGCCGCACGCCCTCCAGCCAAGCGAGTCGCTGGTCGCCGAATCGGACCAGCGGATGTTTGAGCAGCGCCAGCAACGCCAGCGGAGCGAATTGCTGTGCGGCCGCTTCGGCCAGCACCGTCAACATCGTGCCTGAGGGCAGGATCGAGAGCGGCCGGCCGGCGCTGTCGTCGATCGCCACGCCCCAGCGCGCGCAATGCGCCGCCACCCGTCGCGCCAGCGCACGATCGGGGGTCACCAGGGCGGCGGTCTTATCCGACGTCTCCAGAGCCTCGCGCAGCGCGAGCGCGATTGCCTGGGCCTCTTCCGCCGGTGTGGCGAGGATCGCGGCGCTCACATCACCCAGCCGCCGCTCGTCCGCCGGCAGCATCGTCCATTTGCCGGTATAATCGGCCGGGGCCAGCGCATTGGCGATCGCCCGGCCACGCCCGGCGCTCGCATCATGGCCGCCACCCTCGCGCCAGGTGACGACCTCGCCACGATTGACGCCCATCCGGTCGAGCAGCAATTTCAACTGGAATTGCGGGTGTGTTTCGATCGATCGCCGCCGTGCGCCGGTCGCCGGATCGGGCGCATGCGGCCCGAGCGCCTGCCATTCGGCCTCGTCCATTTCGGTCGCGAGGCCGGGAAAGACCACCAGCCCCTGCGGCATCTCGCTCACCACCCGCAACAGCCGGGCAATAGCGGGGGCGGCCGTCGTAATCCCGGCGGCGCAGACAAAACCCGGCGGAGGCAATTCGCTCCAGCGCGCGCCAAGCCGGTGGAGCAGCCGCGCCCGGCGATCGGCAAGATCGATCCGGCCGAGCCGCGCCAGCTCTCGCGGCCAGCGATCGAGCACCACGCCGAACATCGCCAGCGCACGCTGCCAATGGTCGGACAATTCCTCGGCGATCTCCAGATGGCGCAGCCGCGCTGGGGCGACTTCCTCGACCAGCATCTGATCGAGCGTCCGCGCCAGCTCGCCGGCCAGCCGGACCGCTTCAGCCGCATCGATCGGCGTGCCCGCCCGCGCGCGTTCCTCGCTGACCAGGCGCGCCAGGATCATTTGCCGTGCAAGCGGCGCAATCGCCGGCGGCACCGGATCGGCATCACCGGCTGGATCGATTGCGACATCGGCGGCCTCACTTCCGTCCGCATCGCCGATCGCCACCAGTCGAGGCAGCAGCAGCCCGCCTCCGCTCGCCCGCACAAAGGCATCGGTGATCGTGCGCTTGGCGCGATTATTGGGCAGCAGCACGATGCCGCGGGCCAGCGCCAGCTTGTCCTTGCCAAAACGCCGGATCAGCCCGGCCGCCAGTGCATCGGCAAAGGCCCGATGCGCCGGGATGCTGAACAGCTGGGGGCCAGCCCGATCCGGCATCACGATCGGGCCCGGCAATTAGCCATCCGCCAGGATCGCTTCGGTCTTGGCGATCGCGCCCGGCGTGCCGACATCGAACCACAACCCTTGATAGCTGATGCCGAAAGCGCGGCCTGCCGCAATTGCGCGATCCCAGAACAAGTTGGTCGAAAACGGGCCCGCCGGCCAATCGGCGATCACGCGCGGTGACAATATCTGCACCCCGGTCCAGACGAAGGGGGCAAGTCGCCCCCGTCGCCGTCGCCCTGTAATCCGACCATATGGATCGAGATGGAAATCGCCACTGCCGCCATGGCAATTGGCGCGCGCCAACGGCACCAGCAGCAACAGCGCATCCATCCGCGCATCGTCCCAGCCGGCAGCCAGCGCGCGGATCGAATCGATCGGGCCATCGACCCACAAATTGTCGCTGTTGACCGTCACGAACGGCTTGTCGCCAATCAGCGCGCGCGCCTGTACCAGTCCGCCCCCAGTCTCCATCAATTGCGCGCGTTCATCGGAGATCACAATCTCCATGCCCTGATCGCGACGCCGCAAATGTGCCTCGAGCGCATCCGCCAGATAATGAACATTGATGATCGTCCGCTTGATACCGGCAGCGCGCAGCCGATCGAGTGCATGATCGAGCAGGGTTTGGCCTGCCACCTGCACCAGCGGCTTGGGGCGCGTGGCGGTAAGCGGACGCATCCGTTTGCCGAGCCCCGCCGCCATCACCATCGCCGTTTCTGGCACCACGCCACCGGGATCGGGGCGGATCGCCAGGGTGCGGACGGTGCTCATCGGCCGGCGATCACGATCGGGTCGCCACGCCGGTCGGGCGGAAGTCGTGCCTCGAACCAGGCCGCCACCGGCCCAAGCGCCGGGTGCGCGAGATCCTGTTCCAGATAGCGCCAGACGCGCGGGCAAAGGGTCGGATACCGCAGCTTGCCGTCACGCTGCCACAACCGGGTGAAAATGCCGATGATCTTGGCGTTCCGCTGTGCGCCCAGCACATGATAGGCCGCGTCGAAGGCGTCGCCCGCGCCGGTTGCTGCCTTGTAGCGGGCGAGCATTGCCAGTTCGATCTCGGGTTCGACGTCCCGGCGTGCATCCTGCAGCAGCGACACCAGATCATAAGCGGGATGCCCCGCCAGTGCGTCCTGAAAATCGAGCAGGCCAAGCCCACCGCCCTGTTTCAACATCAAATTTTCGGCGTGATAATCCCGCAATACCGTCACCGGCACATCGGCCAGCGCAAGATCGAACACCTGATCCCATGCCTGTGCATAGCCCGCCTGATCGGGATCGATCCCCACGGCGGGGCAATACCATTCGGTCAGCAGATCGGCCTCGCGCTGCAGGACCGCCCTGTCATAAGGGGCGAGCGGCCCCTGTGGCTGCTGATGCAGCCCGATCAGAATATCGACCGCCGATTCATAAAGCGGCACAGCGCGCGCCGGATCGGCATCGATTGCCTCGCGCATGCGATCATCGCCAAAATCCTCGATTAGCACGAGCCCGGCGACCAGGTCCAAGGCATGAATGGCGGGCGCCGCAAAACCGCGCTGGTGCAGCCATCGGGCGATATCGACAAAGGGCCGGGGATCTTCATGCGGCGGCGGTGCATCCATCAACACCGCGCTGCGCCCGGGCGCCACGATCCGGAAATAACGCCGGAACGATGCATCGCCAGCCAATGGCAGGATCGACGCCTCGCCCCATCCATGCAGTGTCAGAAAGCCGCGTGCGGCAGGCGGGGGTGTCATATCCGGGACCATCGCGCCCTCCATGGCAATGGGACCTCCACTGTCAAGCGGCGACCGCCATCAGGCGCCATCGACAGCGAAATCGCCAGGGCATGGGGCCAGTAATCGGGTGGCGCACGCTCTGGCCATTCGACGATCAACAGCTGTTCCTCGACCGATTCGTCCAACCCCAGTTCGTTGATCTCGGCGGGATCGTCGATACGATAAAGATCGACATGCAGCACCGGCAGCCGCGTATCTGGCGGGGCATAGGGTTGAACGATCGCAAAGCTCGGCGACGGCGCCTCCCCGACGAGCCCCAGCGCCGCCAGCAGGCCGCGCGCGATGCTGGTCTTGCCTGCCCCCAGCGGCCCCGCCAGCGTGATTACGTCGCCCGGCATGACCAGCGCCGCCAGCGCTGCGCCAAAACGATCGCTTGCCGCCGGATCAGTCAGGAGCAGCGGGGCTGTCGCAAATGTCATCCTTTAGTGCCGGCCCTGCGCGGCAGCTCGACGGTAATCAACGTCCCCTGCCCGCGCTCCGATACCAGGGCGATTGTGCCGCCATGCGCCTCTACAAACTGCTTGGCGAGCGGCAGGCCAAGCCCCAGCGCCCGTTCGCCGCTGCGCGTAATGCCGGGTTCGGCAAAGCGATCAAACGCCCGGGCAATCGCCTTTTCGCTCATCCCCCGGCCATTGTCCGAAACAACGATTCGGGCGGATGCCGCCGTGCCATCGGCATGCAGCAGCACGCGCCCGCCCTCTGGCGTGCCTGAGATCGCGTGGCGCAGCAAATTGTCAATCACCTGTGCGAGCCGGCGGGGATCGCCCGTCACGCGGCCGACGGAGGGTGCGATATCGATCGCAAAATCCAGCTTGCGCGCGCTGACCGCGCCGTCGAGCTTGGCCGCCACCCCGCGCGCCAGCGTGTCGAGGTCGACCTCAGCCTGCAGTTGCGGCGCGGCGCCATCATCATTCTTGGTCAGGTCGAGCACATCGTCGACCAGGCCGCTCAGCCGCTCGACCGATTCCATGATCGCCTTGACATAATCGGTCGCGGTCTCTGGCAATGCCCCGGCATAACCGCCTTGCAGCATTTCCGCAAAACCGCTGATTGAGGTCAGCGGCGTACGCAGTTCATAGCTCATATTTGCGACGAAATTTGTCTTGACCCGATCGGCTGCTTCAAGCGCTTCATTGCGGTCGCGCAGCGCGATCTCGATCTTGTGGCTGTCGGTGATGTCCAGCATCGTGAACAACGCATTGCCGTCGGGCAGCGGCACGGCCGCGAATTCGAAGTGGCGGCCATCGGCAAAGGCAAGATTGCCGCCACGCTGCAGCCGCTCGACCGTGGCCGATCGGACCAGATCGCTGATCAGCACCGCCTTGCCGGCGCTGGCGAGCTTGGGCGCCGCTGCCTTGGCCAGCACATCCACCCGGGGGTGCTCGGCGAGAAACGCCTCGTCAAATCCAAGCGTCACCCGGAAACGGTTGTTCCACAGCTGCAGCCGACCATCGGCCGCAAACACGCCCAGCGCCTCGAACAGATTGTCGAATGTCGCGGTACGCACGCGGAGCAAAGTGTCGCGCGCGCTGGCCAGCTGGATCTGTTCGGTGCGATCCTCAAAGATCAGCAATAGACCGCCATCGGGCAGCGGCTGGGCGACCACGCGCAAATGGACTCCGCCGGGCAGCAGCCAGTTTTCTTCGAGCTGGCTGTCGGCTGCCGCGAACCAGTCGCGCCGCTCCGCCTTCCAGCCCGGGAAATCCCGCACTTCGGGCAGGCGATTGGCCTCGCGCATCCTTTCCAGCACGCGATCGAATTCGGGGCGGTCGACCAGCCATTCGTTGCGCATCGCAAACAGGCGGCGAAACGGCTGGTTGCAAAATGCCAGTGTCCGGTCTGCAGCAAATTGGACAACGCCCGCCGACAATCGGTCGAGCATTGCCCGCTGTGCCTCGGCAAAGCGCTTGATCCCCGAATGCGCCTGTTCCAGTTCCTCGATATCGACCGCAAAGCCGGCGATGCCGCCGGTGGGCAGTGGCACATCGAACACCCGCAGCATGCGCCGCGCGCCCTGGATCGTCGCCGGAACCGCCTGGGTCTGCGGGCGCTGGCTGTCGCGGGCGACAACGGCGCTGGCAAGCGGGCCGCCACCGCCGGATTCCTCGATCAGTTCAAGCCCGCGCGTGACAACATCCTCGGCATCCCGGCCCTCCACCGCCTCAACATAGGCGGAGTTGACCATCACCAGCCGCAGATCAGCACCGCGATACCACATCGGCATTGGCGCCGCCTCGATCAGGCCGGTCAGCGCCTCGAAAGCGGTGCGAACCCGCAGCTCCTCGTTGCCCAGTCGCGCAATCTCCGCCTCACTCTCGGTAGCGTCGAATGCCCAGACCACGACGCTGCCCCCCGCATGAAGGCCGTTCGGCGCGCGCTGCCCCTTGAACATCAAGACCTTGGTGCTGCCCAGCACGCGGGCCGACCGGCTAAATGGCCGCGCCGATTTCTGGGCTGCGTCGACGTCCTCCAGCAGTCCGGCGAGATCGACTGGGGTCAGCCCGGATTCGGCGCGGCTGAAATCAGCCAGGTCGCGCGGCGGCGGTGAAAGTGAAAGCCAGTCGGCCAGGCGATCGGGCAGGCTTACCCGGCCATCGGGGCGCACAATCATCGATAAGGCAGGGGATGACGCCAGCAACGCTTGCAGCCGGGCATTTTCCGCCGCACTAGCCGCGGCTTCAGCGCGCGCACGCAAGCCGGAATAGAGCGCCCAACCGGCAACCGCGATGAGCAGCGCCAGCGTCACGCCGGCCATGATCGGCCCCAGTGTTGGGCCAAGTGTCTGGCCAAGTGCCGACTGACCCATCATCGCGCCGAGTCCGACGCCGGCAAATACAGCTGGTTCATGGCAAATCCCTTAGAACGCGGCGTGGCCAAGGGGAAGCGACGCATCACGCAAAGTGGCGGCGCTCGATGCATGCCAAAAGGGCCGCGCCCGTTGCCGAACGCGACCCCCTGCTGTCAACCCGGTTGGGTCTGACCTCTTAGTAGCGGTAGTGGTCTGGCTTGAATGGGCCTTCGACCGGCACACCGATATATTCTGCCTGCTTCTTGGTCAGCTGGGTCATCTTAACGCCCAGCTTTTCGAGGTGAAGCGCCGCGACCTTTTCGTCGAGATGCTTGGGCAGAACATAGACGTCGTTTTCATACTGGCCAGGATTGGTGAACAGTTCGATCTGCGCGAGCGTCTGGTTGGTGAAGCTTGCCGACATCACGAACGACGGGTGGCCGGTCGCATTGCCCAAATTCACCAGGCGACCCTTCGACAGGATGATGATCTGCTTGCCATCCGGGAATTCGACCAGGTCGACCTGCGGCTTCACTTCGGTCCATTTGTAGTTGGACAGCGCCGCAATCTGGATTTCGCTGTCGAAATGGCCGATGTTGCAGACGATCGCCATGTTCTTCATGTTCTTCATGTGATCGGCGGTGATCACGTCGGCATTGCCGGTGGCGGTCACGAAAATGTCCGAGCGCGTGACGGCTTCTTCCATCGTCACGACTTCAAAGCCCTCCATCGCCGCCTGCAGTGCACAGATCGGGTCAATTTCGGTCACCAGCACGCGCGCGCCGCCATTGCGCAGCGACTGGGCCGAGCCCTTGCCGACATCGCCAAAGCCGGCGACGGTCGCGACCTTGCCGGCCAGCATCACGTCGGTGCCGCGACGGATCGCATCGACCAGCGATTCCTTGCAGCCATAAAGATTATCGAACTTCGACTTGGTCACGCTGTCGTTGACGTTGATCGCAGGAAACGGCAGCTCGCCCTTCTTGGCGATGGCGTAGAGGCGGTGGACGCCGGTGGTCGTTTCTTCCGACACGCCCTTGATGGCCTTGACGCTCTCGGTCAGGTAGCCGGGCTTCTTGGCGATGAACGCCTTCACCGCGCGCTGCATCTCGACTTCTTCCTCATTCTCCGGCTCGGGGAACGAGTGCCCGGCTTCGAGCTTGGCGCCCCACAGCGCGAACATTGTCGCGTCGCCGCCATCGTCGAGGATCATGTTGGCGGTTTCGTCACCCCAATTGAAGATGTCACCGACATAGTCCCAATAGTCCGCCAGGCTCTCGCCCTTGATCGCGAACACCGGCACGCCGGTCGCGGCGATCGCAGCAGCCGCATGGTCCTGCGTCGAATAGATGTTGCAGGTTGCCCAACGGACCTGTGCACCCAGCGCGGTCAGCGTTTCGATCAGCACGGCGGTCTGGATCGTCATGTGCAGCGATCCGGTGATCCGCGCGCCCTTGAGCGGCTTGGTCGCACCGAATTCTTCGCGCAGCGCCATCAGGCCGGGCATTTCAGTTTCGGCGATGTTGATTTCCTTGCGGCCGAAATCGGCAAGGGTGATGTCGGCGACGACATAATCGGGACGCTCGATAACGGTGGCCACTAGAAATCTCCTGGGACTGAATGTCGGGCCGCCCCTGCGGCCGCCTGCCTGCGCCATAACCAGTGGCGCCGCCCAAATCAAATATAAAGATGTCTTTATATCACTCGTCGCACGCCATGCCGATTCATTTGGCGTGAAGGACAGCGTCGCGATTCAGACGGGGCTCGTCTGGAACCGCCTTCCGCAGTTGGGCCGGCAGCATCAGCCATTGCGCGATCGTCTTTGGCTACCCGACCCCGGCCAGGCCGATGTCGGGCCACTCCGCGTCGATCGGAAACCAAGCCGTGCTGAAAAATCGATCCCAAAGGGTTGTGAATGCGCCGAAATTCCCGTCGAAATGGCGCGTCTCAAGGCTGTGATGAATCCAGTGAAACCGGTTATCGCAAAAGACGGCGCGCAGCGGGCCGAACGAAACCCGCATCGGCAAATGGATAAAGGAGGCATTCAGGTGGATGATCACCGCGATGATCGGCACCGTCACCCCGGAATCGCTGACAATCAGGCTCGCCGGCAAGCCGATGCCGATCCATTGCAGCAGCGGCTCGCTGATATGGTGATAGGAATTGACCGCGTTTAATTCCTCGATCGAATGATGCACCGCATGATAGCGCCACAGCCAGCGGTGCTGGGCGCGGTGGAACCGCTAAAAGCCGAGATCATAGGCCATTGCTCCGACAATCGGCGCCAGCATGATCGACAGCGGCCCCGCCCAGGCGAAATCAAGCGGCAGGATCAGCAGCGGCGGGATGCCGACAGCCCGCCAGGCAGCGGTGGTGATCGCGCAGACGATCGCAGTCGCGGGCAGATAGACCAGCCAAAAGGCGATCCCCGCCAGCCGTCCCGCAGCGACTGACGCTCGCGCGGCAACAGCAACTCGAATGCCGTCATTACACAAAGAACGATGATGAACGGCCCGAACATCTGGCGAGCAACGATTTCAGGGCAGCGGGATCGGCCATGGTCGTCTTCGGTACCGCGCGCGCAGTGCGATCCGTTAAACATCCGCTTGGAACTGTCCGAGTCCGCACGGCCCGCGCGGTTCACGCCTGGCCGGTGCTGCTCGCGAGCAGACGGGGATCGATGCCGGCCCTTTCAAAGGCACGCTGCCACCGCGTTTCGGCAGGCGTATCGAAGATCAGCCCCGAATCGCCCTCGACGCTGAACCAGCCATGCCGGGTCAGTTCGCGATCGAGCTGGCCCTCGCCCCAGCCGGCATAGCCAAGCGCGACGACCCAGCGCGTCGGGCCCCGGCCTTGGGCGATCGCGCGGAGAATATCGATCGTCCCCGACAGCGACCAGCGCCCGGCCACCCCGATCGTGTCCTGGCCGCCCCAATCGTTGCTGTGCAGCACAAACCCCCTGCCCGGCTCGACCGGTCCGCCGAAATGTACAGGCGCATTCGGTGCCTCGCCGACGTCGATGTCGAATTGTTCGAGAATTTCGTGCAGCCCCAGGTCATCGATGCGGGCACCGATGCCAACCCCCATTGCCCCTTGCGAATCATGCGCGCACATCGCGATCACCGCATGATCGAATCGGGCATCCCCCATACCGGGCAGCGCGAGCAGGAATTGCCCGGTGAGATAGGACGGTCCGTTCATCATTTCCGCTTATAGGCCAGCCAATGTCTGGTCCAAAGCCTCCTCTGTCCCATCCTTCGATTGAATCTGCCGCCTCCGCATCGGTGCCGACGATATCGATCATCGTACCTGCCTATGGCCTGGCCCACCTTGTCGGCGAAACGCTCGACTCAGTCGTCGCGCAATCCTACCCGGATTGGGAAGCAATCGTCGTCGATGATGGTGCGCCCGACGATGTCGAGGGCGCGCTCGGCAGATTTGCGCATGATCCGCGGATTCGCTTGCTGAAGACCGACAATGCCGGGCTGGCTACTGCGCGCAACCGGGCGATCGCTACCGCGCGCGGTGCCTTCATCGCCCTGCTCGATGGTGACGATCTGTATGAACCGACCTATCTGGAAACGATGCTGGCGGCGATCACGGCCGATCCGGGGCTGGGTTTCGTCACCTGCAACGCCATCTATTTCGGGGCCTCGCGCAACGGACAGCTATTCTCCCAGCATGTACCGCAGATCGACCCTATCTCGCTGGAACGAATCCTGCGGCGTGAATTCAACGTGTTCATCACGAGCGTGATCCGCCGCGCGGCGTTTGATGCCGTGGGCGGGTTTGATCCGGCATTGCGCTCGGCTGAGGATTTCGACCTCTGGATCAGGCTCATCGAAGGCGGATGGCGCGCCGCTTATGTCAACGCGCCGCTCTCGCGCTACCGCCGGCGGGCGGGTTCGCTATCCAGCCAGACGGCCACGCTGCTGCGGTATGTGGCGCTGGTGTATGACAAGGCCGCTCATCGGCTCGGCGACCGGCCAGAGGCCGCCGTGGCGCGCGAGATGCAGCATTTGATCGAACGCCAGCTCGCCTGTGTCGAGGGCGAAGCGCTGGTGCTTGCCGGGCACGGACGCGCCGGGCTCGATCGTCTGCGCGAGGGCGAACCCTGGCGGCGGTCGATCAAATGGTATTTCGCCCTGCCGGTCATGCTCGCTCTGCCCGGCCTTGCCCGCCCGGTGCTGGCGGCCCGTGCGCGATTTAATCGCGAAATCTGACCAAAGACGCTTCAATCATTGCCCTGGCGCGCCTAGATGGTGCCCGTAAATATTGGCGCGAAGGAAGTGCAGCATGACGATCAAGGTAGGCGATAAGCTCCCGCAGGCAACCTTTATCAAGGCGACCGATCACGGTCCCGAAGCTGTCGATTCTGCCGCCTACTTCGCCGGCCGCAAAATCGCCCTGTTCTCCGTCCCCGGGGCGTTCACGCCAACCTGCTCGGCCAAGCACCTGCCCGGCTTCATCGACAAGGCCGATGCCTTCAAGGCGAAGGGTGTTGACGAGATTGCCTGCACCGCCGTGAATGACGCATTCGTCCTGGGCGCCTGGAGCAAGACCAACGCTGCCGATGGCAAGGTGACGATGCTCGCCGACGGCAATGCCGCCTTTGCCGCAGCGGTGGGCCTGACATCGGACAGTTCACGATTCGGCATGGGCACGCGCGGCCAGCGTTTTTCGATGCTCGTCGACGATGGCGTCGTTACCCAGCTCAACGTCGAAGGTCCCGGCGAATTCAAGGTCAGCTCAGCGGAGCATATGCTCGATACGATGTGATCGACCGGGCATCGCCGCGATGCCAATGAAAATCCCCGGTCTGCCGGAACCTCGACCGGTTGCCGGCGTTGACGGTGGACACCCGATTTTTTAAGCTGAAGGATCCAGGCAATGAGCGATGAGACCATTCAGGACGCGATCAAGACGGCCGGCGACGATCTTGCGGCTGCGCTTCCGTCGATTGCCGACGCAAAGGCGGAAGCCAAATCTTTCCTCGAGCGTGCGCAGGAAGCGATTGAAGACGCAGTCGAATCAACGGTCGAGGCGGTGAAGGAAAATCCGCTTGCCGCTGCAGCGATTGCAGGTGGCGTTGTCGTGGCCGCCGCCGGGGCGGCTTACGGCGTCAGCAAGCTGCTGGATGACGGCGACAAACCAGCCGCCGACTCAAAATAGCCGGTTGGCGGGGCGCGGCGATAGCGACGCGCCCCGCGACCATTGGCACCGATCGCGCGCGTCACCTCGCGCCGTCTTGCCACCGTCGCACGGCTCGATTAGCGCCAGTGCATGGACAAAGCTGCTGAAATCGTCGCCGAGCTGGATCGGCTCTACACCGCCTCTGTCAATCGGCTTCGCACCGCGTTGTCCGCCTATCTGCACGATGGCACGATTCCGCCAGCCACGATGCGCCACGATGGCTCGTTTGCTTATCCGGAAATTCGGTTGACCTATCGCGGCGCCGACGAACGGCCAACGCCGCTGCGATCGTTCGGTCGCCTGGTCACACCTGGCGAGTACCGGATCAGCGTCACCAAGCCGGCGCAATTTGCCGGCTATTTGACCGAACAGCTCGGTCTGCTGATCGAGGATTATGATGTCTCGGTCGAGGCCGGCGCCGGTCGGCAGGAAATCCCTTTTCCCTATGTGCTCGATGCCGGTGCGGCGCTTGGCCTTGATGAAGTCTCGGCGACCGAATTGTCGCGCCATTTCCCCGCGACCGAATTGGCCTTTATCGGCGATGAAACCGCCGACGGCTTGCTCGAAAGCCATGACGGCGTCCGCCCGCTGGCGCTGTTCGATGCGCTGCGCACCGATTTCTCGCTGGCACGGCTGCGGCACTATACCGGCACCCCGCCCGAACATGTCCAGCGCTATGTGCTGTTCACCAATTATCACCGTTATGTCGATGAGTTCGTGCGCTGGGCGGCAGCCCAGCTCGGCCCCGATGAGCAGGGCAATCCCAGCCGGTTCACCGCATTGTCGGGCGCCGGCGGCGTGCTGTTCGAGGCGGGCGACGATATCGAGGCGGTGCTCGCCGATACCAGCGCCTGGCGGCGGCACCAGATGCCCGCCTATCACCTGATGGCCGACGACCGCACCGGCATCACCCTCGTCAATATCGGAGTTGGGCCGTCCAACGCCAAGACGATCTGCGATCACCTTGCCGTCGTCCGCCCAGAAGTCTGGCTGATGATTGGCCATTGCGGCGGCCTGCGCCCGAGCCAGCGGATCGGCGATTATGTTCTCGCCCATGCCTATCTGCGCGACGATCACGTGCTTGATGATGTATTGCCGCCGGAAATTCCTGTGCCGGCGATTGCCGAAGTCCAGCAGGCGCTGGCCCGCGCAGCCGAAACGGTGTCGGGCCAGTCGGGCGAGGAACTCAAGCGTCGGCTGCGGACCGGCACGATCGTGACGACGGACGACCGCAACTGGGAGTTGCGCTATTCGAAATCAGCACTGCGCTTTTCGCTCTCGCGGGCGGTCGGCATCGACATGGAATCAGCGACGATTGCCGCGCAAGGTTATCGGTTCCGCGTGCCCTATGGCACATTGCTGTGCGTGTCGGACAAGCCCTTGCACGGCGAACTCAAGCTCCCGGGCCAGGCCAATCGCTTTTACGAACGCGCAATCGCAGAACATATGAAAATCGGTATCGAAGCCTGCGAACAATTGCGGCGCGAAGGTGCCAAGCTGCATAGTCGAAAGCTGCGCGCGTTCAACGAACCGCCATTTCGGTGATATCGCCAGGACCGTCGTGCCGCATCGCAGACGCGTCTGAAGGAATTGAGCCGTGCACCCGTGCCCGGCCAGGCCAAACCGCAGCCTAGGCCTTTGGCGGATCGGCGATCATCGCGGTGAAGTTGGCCTCGGCGACCAGCACACCATCGACCAGCGCCCTGCCGGCAAATTTGCACACACTTGAGCGCTTCTGCACGAACTCGACCTCGAGTTTCAGCAACACGCCCGGTTCTACGGGTTTGCGGAATTTCGCGCCCTCAATCGCCATGAAGTAGACGAGCTTACCCGAACCCGCGAGGCCAAGGCTCTCAACCGCAAGGACGCCGGCGGCCTGAGCCATCGCCTCGACGATCAGCACGCCGGGCATGATCGGGCGACCGGGGAAATGCCCCTGGAAGAAGCTCTCGTTAAATGTCACCGCCTTGATCGCCGTGATCGACCGGTCGAGAACAAGTGCCTCGACCCGATCGACCAGCAACATCGGATAACGATGCGGCAGCGCCGCCATCACACGCCCGATCTCGAGCGCATAGGGCGTCGCTGCCGTTACTACATCATTCACCGGCTCTGTGGCTGCTGCTTGGCAGGCTGTGCTGGTGCGGTGCCCTGGGCGGGAGCAGCCTGATTCTGCTGCGGCGGCGTGATCGACACTGTCGTTAGCGTCGTATTGAGCTGCTGCAGCGCAACCGGGGTGATGTCGTTGACCGGATCGAAAGCCAGCACCGACGCACGGGGAACGACCAGACCGGCCTTGCGATCCTTGCGGATCTTCTCGGTCACCGGGACGAGCTTTTCCAGGATCTGATATTTTACATATTGGTCGGCATACTGAATTTCCTGCCGAAGCTCGTCAAACGCCGTCTTGGACTCGTTGAGCGACTGGCGAGCTTGATCGATCGCGGTCTGATTGGCCGGCGGCAACGTGCCGTCGGGCTTGACGACCTTCTTGGCCGCTTCAAGCTGGGTGTTCCAGCCGGTGATCGACGTCTGCAGCTTTTCCTGCGCCGCCTTCAGCCGGGGGCCATATTTTGCTTCGAGCTGGTCGCCACCGTTCTTGCCGCCCAGGCTGTCCTTATAGACCTGATCGACGTCAACGGTGAGAGTCTGTGCCGACGCAGCCGTTGGCGCGATTGCCATGCCAGCCGAAAGTGCGAGCGCCAGACCGGCGCCTTTAAGAATATTGTTCATTAGAAACTCGTCCCTACGTTGAAAGTAATGAGTTTGGCGTCATCGCCCGGCTGCTTGAGCAATGCCTTGGCAACGTTGATGCGAAGCGGCCCGAATGGAGAATTCCAGTTGACGCCCACACCAATCGTCAAGCGCGGCGACGCCGAGTTGCCAAGGAAGCGTTCGATGAATGGTGTCTGTTCGGACAGTAGACCCGGGTTCGGGGTCGTGCCGACGCAAAGTCCATTGGCATCGGGAATACCGGCTGCGCAGGTCGTCGTCGACGTGAGCGGTGCATCCACCGTACCGGCATTATAAGTATAGAAACCCGACACCGGAGTGAAGATCGATCCAACATAGGTTTTGCCGGTGGTTGGGTCTGTGAGCGTCGGGAAAGTCGCGGTGGGCAATGGCCGGGTCACGCCAAAAAGCGCGCCGAAATCCATAAAGATCGACGGCCGCAGGCCCAGCTCGCGCGCGCCGGCACCCAGCGGAATCTCAAGCTCGGCATGGCCCAGATAATAGGCCCGGCCACCCAGCGCATCGTCGACAAACTGGTTGCGTCCGTCGAGCAGCGTCTGGTTGACCGTGCCATCGCTATACGAAATTCGCTGGATGCGCGGGCCGACGCCGCGAATGTCGAAACCGCGGAACTGCGGTTCGCCAAGATAATAACGATCGTTGATGCGAACGCCGTCGATGCCGGGGCCACGGCCCTTCTCCAGCGGCAGAATGTACCCGCCCTCAAGTCCGACCGAAAAGATGAAGCCGCTGCCGACGTTCCAATATTTATCGGAATCGAACTTGGTCCGGATATAACGAACGTCGCCGCCCAGCCCGGCCAGATCCTGGCTGAAGATAATGCGGTGCCCGGCGCTTGGCCGGACCCGGCTGTTCAGGCTGTCATAGACCAGCGAATAGCCGATCGATGAGGTCACCCGGTTGCCGGTCGAATCGCACAGATAGCGGCCGGCCTTGAGCGGGTCGCAGACGCCGTTCGTATAATAGGTCGCCTGATCGAGACCGACCTGATCATAGGTCAAACCATAACGGCCCGACAGCGACAGATATTCAGTGATCGGCACGCCAGCACGGATTTGGAAACCGCTCGACAGCTGGGAGTAGGTCGTCTGGCGCTGCGTGCCGCTATAATTGAACGAGTTATAATCGCGACGGAAGATGTCGCCGCCAACCGCGATCGTCCGCCCGAACAGATAAGGCTCGGTGAACCCCAGCTCGACCGACTTTGAATAGGTCGAATAGCTCACGCTGGCGCGCAGTTCCTGGCCCTTGCCGCGGAAATTGCGCTGCTTGATCGATGCCTGGAGAATGAACCGCTCCAGGCTGGAGAAACCGGCAGACAGGTTCAGCTCGCCAGTTGATTTTTCCTCGGCATTCACCTCGAGGACAACCCGGTCCGGTGTCGAACCGGGCTTCTGGGTGACTTCCAGCTTCTCCTGGAAGAAGCCGAGCGAGTTGATCCGATCCTGTGAACGCTTGACCAAGAAGCTGTTGAACGGATCGCCCTCGGCCAGCCGCATTTCGCGACGGACCACCTGATCCTGCGTCACCGTATTGCCGTTGATGTCGATCCGCTCGACATATGTCCGCTTGGCTTCGGAGATGTGGAAGTTGATCGCCATTGTCAGCGCGTCGCGATCGGGCGAGAATTCCGGATTTACTTCGACAAAGGCATAGCCGAACAGGCCGGCGGCCTGGTTGATCGCGTCGACCGAATCTTCGACCTTCTTAGCGTTGTACCAATCGCCTTTCTTGGCGGTCAGCGTCTCGGCAAGTTTCTTGTTGTCGAAGTCGCGAATGTCGCTGTCGACGGTCACGTCACTGAATCGGTAGCGCTTTCCTTCCTGCACCACATAAGTGATGATGAAATCGCGCTTGTCCGGCGTCAGCTCGGCCACCGCCGAGGTGATTTTGAAATCGGCATAGCCCTCGGTCAGATAAAATTGCCGCATCTTCTGCTGGTCATAGGCCAGCCGGTCCTGATCATAGCTGGTGTTGGAACTGAGCAGTGACGTCAGCCGGGCCTGCTTGGTCGCCATTTCACCACGCAGCCGGCCGTCGGAAAACTGCTCGTTGCCGATGATATTGATCTGGCGAACCTTGGATTTCGGCCCTTCCGACACTTCGAAGATGATGTCGACGCGGTTCTGATCAAGCGCGACCATCTTGGGGCTTACCGATGCCGCAAAACGGCCCTGGCGCCGATACAGCTCGATGATGCGTGACACGTCGGACCGCACGGCCGATCGCGTGAAAATCTGCCGCGGGGCGAGCTTGATTTCCTTCTGGATCTTGTCGCTCTTCAGCCGCTTGTTGCCTTCGATCAGCACCCGGTTGATGATCGGGTTTTCGCGAACCTTGAGGATGATGTCGCCGGTCTGAGCGCCACTGATCGTCACGTCGGCAAACAGGTCGCTGTTATACAAGTCCTTGATCGCCTGATCGAGCGACTCATTGGTAAAGGCCTGCCCGATCCGTAGCTTGGTATAGGACAGCACGGTATCGGATTCGATGCGCTGCGCGCCGTCGACGCGCAGCGTCTTGATGACCCTGACCGGCGCATCCGGCACCGCCGCCGGCAACGGCGCCAGCACCCTGGGGGCATTGCTCTGCGCCATCGCCGTTCCGGACAGGCCAGAGAGCATCGTGCCGGCCAGCAGAACCGCGACCGCGCGCGAACCGAATTTGGAAACCTTGGTCGCTGTCACTATTTCACCCCAAACGGATATGTAAGCATTGCACGGCGCGTGCCGCCCTGCCCGAAGCCGATCAACCGATCAACCCAGCTAGCCGATTCCAAAGTCCCAAGGCGCCCAAATCGTTGAAGGTCACCAGCACCATCAACGCCAGCACCGCCGCCAAGCCGCCACGGAAAGCCCATTCCTGCACATGCGCCTCCAGCGGCCGACGACGGATTGCCTCGATCGCGTAGAAAAGCAAATGCCCACCATCCAGTACCGGCACTGGCAAAAGGTTAATGAATCCCAGATTAATGGAAACCAGCGCGATCAGGAAAACGAAGGATGACGTGCCAAGCGCCAGCTGTTCGCCGGACACTTTGGCAATGCTCAACGGGCCACCAAGTTCCTTCACAGATCGCCGACCGGAAATAATCTGTCCGATCACATCGCCCATCATGCTCAAGATGCTGCCGGTCTGCCGGACCGCTACCGCCGGCGCCTCGATCAGGCTCACCGGCAGCAGCGTCGCTGCCGATCGACCAATACCGATGCGGCCGATCTTCGGTTCGTTACCAAAACGGTCGCGCTCGATCCGGGTGCCGATGGTCAGGTTGATCGTCTGGGTATCGGCACCGCGCACGAAATCGACTCGCACGGCCTGACCGGGCCGGATCTGGACGAAACGGACCATATCCTCAAACGTGTCGACACTGCGCCCGCCCAGCGCCGTGATCCGGTCCCCTGGGTGAAGGCCGGCCAGCTGCGCCGGGCTATTCGGCAGAACCGAACCAACCACCGCCGGCGTGCGCAATTCCCCGAAGCTGATCGCAAAGCCCATCAAAATAGCGATCGCGACCAGAAAGTTGGTGATCGGGCCTGCGGCGACGATGATCGCACGCTGCCAGATCGGCTTCGCTTGAAAGGTGCGGAAACGTTCCTCGGCGGGCAGTGCGAGCCAGTCGGGATCAGGTTTGCTCGATGCATCCATGTCGCCGGCAAATTTCACATAGCCGCCCAGCGGAATCCAGCCGAACTTCCAGCGCGTCCCGCGCTTGTCGGTAACGCCGAAAACCTCCCGGCCGAACCCGATCGAAAACTCGTCGGCCTTCACGCCAAACAGCCGGCCGGCCAGATAATGGCCAAGCTCGTGCACGAACACCAACGGCCCGATTACCAGGATGAAGGCCATGGCCGTGTAGAGAAAGCCTGGGGTCTGGATCAAACGACGCAATCCTTTACACGCTCGCCCGCAAACCTGCGCGCTTCGGCATCAACCGCCAGCACCGCTTCAAGCGCTTCCGGGGCAGCCGGGTCATAGCCACTCAGCGTATCTTCGACGATTGCGGCAATTTCGAGGAAGCCAATCCGTCTTTCCAGAAAAGCCGCAACCGCAACCTCATTCGCAGCGTTCAGGATCGCTGGCCGCGCACCGCCTGCCTCGAGCGCCTCACGCGCCAGCCGCAGCGCGGGAAAGCGCACCGGATCGGGCGCTTCGAAATCGAGCCGGCCGATCGCGACCAGATCGAGCGGTGCCATCGGCGCGGCCATCCGATCCGGCCAGGCCAGGCAATAGGCAATCGGGGTGCGCATGTCGGGCGGCCCGAGCTGGGCCAGGACTGAGCCATCGACATATTCGACCATCGAATGGATAACCGATTGGCGGTGGACGATAATCTCGATCTGGTGATTCGCGACCGGAAACAGCCGGGCGGCCTCGATCAGTTCGAGCCCCTTGTTCATCAACGTCGCCGAATCGACTGATATCTTGGCCCCCATCGACCAGTTCGGATGCGCAACCGCCTGTTCCAGGGTCATGTGCCGCATTTCCGCCAATGACTTGTCGCGGAACGGACCGCCGCTCGCCGTCAGGATGATCCGCCGCACCCGATGGGGGCGTGCAGCATCGAAGCATTGAAAAATGGCATTGTGTTCCGAATCGGCCGGCAACAAGGTCGCGCCCGCCGCCGCCGCCGCTGCAAGGATGACATCGCCTGCCGAAACCAGCGGCTCCTTGTTCGCCAGGATGATCGTCCCGCCCTGCCCGATCGCCGCCAGCACGGGTTCGAGTCCGGCACAGCCGACGATCGCGGCCATCGTTACGTCCGCGCCCATCGCCGCGGCTTCGCACAAGGCCAGGGCGCCACCTGCTGTCTCGATGCCGGTGCCGGCCAGCGCCGCGCGCAAATCGGACAGGTAGCGTTCGTCAGCGACAACGGCGCGGCGCGCATTGGTTCGGATCGCGGCAGCGGCAAGCTTGGCGACATCGCCATTGGCGGTTAGCGCCAGCACCTGGAAATTGTCAGGCTCGCGCTCGATGAGGTCGAGCGTCGAAGTGCCGATCGACCCCGTTGCCCCCAATATCGTTACGCTCTTCATGCCCAAAGTCCCCGCAGCAATTCCATCAGCAATTCTTCTATTTCGGGCAGCATCACCAGGAAAGCAGCGATCGGCGCGACCGGGATCAGGCCATCCACCCGATCCATCAGACCGCCATGCCCCGGCAGCAACGTGCCACTGTCTTTCACGCCTGCCCGGCGCTTCAACCAGCTTTCATAAAGATCGCCTGCCTGCGCCACAATCGCCAGCGCCGGCGTGGCCAGCGTCAATCGCCATGGCAGACCCCAGCCGATATGCATGACGGCGCCGAATGCCGCCGCCGCGACCATGCCGCCGACAAAGCCAGCCCAGGTCTTGTTGGGGCTGATCATCGGCGCCAGCCGCACGCCGCCGATCGCCCGACCGACGAAGAACGCGCCGACATCGCAAACCCAGACCAGCGCCATCGCCCAAATCGTCATCATCAGCCCATCGGGCTGCTTGCGGATCAGCAACAGCGCGAGCACCGGCAACCCGGTATAGAGCATCCCCGCGGCCAGATCCGGCCGCCGCGTCGTCGCCAGGGTAAAGATCGCGGCGGCAAAGATCAGCCCGAGCGCGAAGAAATTGGGCCCGGCCGCCAACGGACACATGATCGCCAGCGGCACCGACAGGGTGAACAACATCAGGCGCTTTGTCGCCGCATCCGCCTTGGCGAGATTGGCCCATTCGACGATCACGCCAAGGCCGAGCAAAACGGTCGTCAGCCAAAAGGCGATGCCGCCCAGCCACAGCATTGTCAGCGTGAAGCCAGCCATCGCCAGACCCGCCACGGTCCGCGTCACAAGCTCGGTGCGCTTCAGTGTCTGATCGGGCGTGCTCACAAGCCGCCAAAGCGCCGCTGACGCCGGCCAAATGATGCCACAGCGTCGCGCAATGCTGCTTCGTCGAAATCGGGCCATAGCGTGTCGACGAACAGCAGCTCGGTATAGGCAGACTGCCAGAGCAGGAAATTGGACAGCCGATGCTCCCCCGACGTCCGGATCAGCAGATCGAGCGGCGGCAGATCATTGGTATCGAGATGGCGTTCAATCGCCGCCTCGTCGATCGCATCAATCTCGATTGTGCCGTCGCGCACCTGCCGGGCGAGCGCCCGCGCGGCAGCGGCCAGCTCAGCGCGCGCACCGTAATTGAGGGCAATCACCAGGATCGGGCCGTCATTGGCGGCGGTGCGTGCCAGCGCATCGTCGACCAGTGCGACAATATCGGGCGAAAAACGGCTATAATCGCCGATCACGCGCAACCGCACGTTTTCGCGCACCATTTCGTCAAGATCGCTGCGAATGAACAGCCGCAACAGGCCCATTAGGTCACCGACCTCTTCTTCGGGCCGGCGCCAGTTCTCCGACGAAAAGGCATAGAGCGTCAGCGCCTCAATCCCCAGCGCCCGTGCGGCGCGAGTGATGCGCCTTGCGGCTTCCACGCCTTTGCGATGTCCGGCCAGCCGCGGCAGATGGCGTTGCTTCGCCCATCGCCCATTGCCGTCCATGATGATGGCAACATGGCGCGGCAATGCGCCTTCTTCTCCCGCCGTTTGCGGCACATTGGCGGGCTGCGGGATCACTTGCCGAGAATTTCTTTTTCCTTGGCGCTGGCAGCAGCGTCGATGTCGGCGATCGTCGCGTCGGTCAGCTTCTGCACCTCGGTTTCGAGGCGCTTGCGTTCATCTTCGCCAAAAACATTCTTCTTTTCGTCCAGCTTCAGGCTTTCCATGCCATCGCGTCTTACGTTGCGCGCGGCAATCCGGGCCTTTTCGGCATATTGCCCGGCCAGTTTGGCAAGCTCCTTGCGGCGCTCTTCGGTCAGGTCGGGGATCGGAATACGCAATGTGGTGCCATCGACGATCGGGTTGAGCCCCAGCCCCGCCGATCGGATTGCCTTGTCGCAGGGGCCGACATTACCCTTGTCCCAAACCTGCACCGAAATAAGCCGCGATTCGGGGACCGACACCGTCGCAACCTGATTAAGCGGCATCTGCGACCCATAGACTTCAACGGTGATCGGATCGAGCAGCGAGGTGCTGGCACGGCCTGTCCGCAGACCGACCAGATCGCCTTTCAGCGCTTCAACGCTGCCGGCCATGCGCCGTTCGAGATCGGCCTTGTCATAAGCGGCCATGTCAGTTCTCCGTCTGGTTGTTGACGATTGTCGAGGTCCCTTCACCGCGCAACACCCGAGCAAGGTTCCCGGTTTCGCGGATATTGAAGACGACAATCGGAATATCGTTATCGCGGCAGAGCGCAACCGCGCTGGCATCCATCACCTTTAGGTCGTCGGACAGCACCCGGCTGAAGGTCAATTGCTGATAGCGCACGGCATCAGGGTCAATCTTGGGATCGGCATTATACACCCCGTCGACGCTGGTACCTTTCAGCAGCGCGTCGCAGCGCATTTCGGCCGCACGTAACGCAGCACCCGAATCCGTCGTGAAATAGGGACTGCCGGTGCCGGCCGCGAAGATCACCACGCGGTTCTTCTCGAGATGCCGTTCTGCCCGGCGCCGAATATAGGGTTCACACACACTCGCCATCGGGATTGCCGATTGCACGCGGGTTTCAACGCCGAGCCGCTCGAGCGCGTCCTGCATAGCCAGCGCGTTCATCACCGTGGCCAGCATGCCCATATAATCGGCGGTCGCCCGGTCCATGCCCTTGGCCGCACCAGCCATGCCGCGGAAGATGTTGCCCCCGCCGATCACCAGGCACAGCTGATAGCCAGCGTCTTTGGCTTGTTTCACTTCGCCCGCGACACGCGCCACGGTCGCCGGGTCGATCCCGAAGGTTTGATCGCCCATCGCTGCCTCTCCGGACAGCTTGAGCAGGATACGCTTGAATTTGGGTATGGTCATCGATCCAACTTGCGCTTGGGCAGGGCAGCGGCGCGACCTTAGTAGGCCCCCTTCACCGTGCCAAGCACTGATACCGGTGACGATCGCACCATCGCCGGTCCATGCCGGTACGATTCATGCGGGCCACGCACCGCATCATCGCGTTACCAAATCGGGGTGGGCCGGCCCGTGCCGGTCCACCCCTTATGTGATCAGTTGACGCCGGCAGCGGCGGCAACTTCAGCCGCGAAATCGCTGGTTTCGCGCTCAATGCCCTCGCCCAACTGGAAGCGGACATAGTCCTTGAGCAGGATCGCCTTGCCGGCCGCCTTGGCAGCATTGGCAACAACGTCTGAGATCTTGGTCTTGCCGTCCATCACCAGCAGCTGGCTAACCAGGGCGTTTTCCTTGCGATATTTGGCGATCGCGCCGTCGACCATCTTGGCGACGATCTCGGCCGGCTTGCCGCTTTCGGCTGCCTTCTCGGTCGCAATCGCACGCTCGCGGGCGACGATCTCGGGATCAAGATCCTCTTCGTTGAGCGCCAGCGGGAAAGCGGCTGCAATATGCATCGCAATCTGCTTGCCAAGCGGCAACAGCACATCGGCATCGGCATCACTCTCAAGCGCAACCAGCACGCCGATCTTGCCAAGCCCAGGGGCCGCCGCATTGTGGACATAGGGCACGATCGCGCCGCTGCTGACTTCGAGCCGCTTGGCGCGACGCAGATTCTGATTTTCGCCGATCGTCGCGATGTTGTTGGTCAGCACTTCATCAACGGTCTTGCCGCCGAGATGCGCTGCCTTGATGGTTTCGATCGAATCACCCAGCTCAAGCGCAACCGAGGTCACGTCGCGCACGAACGTCTGGAACTGCTCGTTCTTGGCCACGAAATCGGTCTCGGAATTGACCTCGACGACGGCACCCTTGGTGCCCGAAACTTCGACGCCAACCAGGCCCTCTGCGGCGGTACGGCTCGATTTTTTGGCAGCCGAAGCAAGCCCCTTGGTGCGCAACCAATCCATGGCGGCATCCATGTCGCCATTCGCTTCTGTGAGTGCCTTTTTGCAATCCATCATGCCCGCGCCGCTCTTTTCGCGCAGATCCTTGACGGCGGCGGCTGTGATCTCGGCCATGTCTCAATCCTTATCTTCGTCAAATATGGGTACGGACGGGGGAAGGCTTGCGCCCTACCCCGTCCATATTTCAGTTCAGCGACGCCTTTAGGCGTCGAGCTGCTGCTCACCTGCAACGGCGGTTTCAGGCATGGATGCCGCAGCAACCATTTCCGGCTCGGCGGCGGCTGGTGCGGTCGCAGCAGGCGCTGCTGCAACTTCCACGGCCGGTGCTGCCAGTGCTTCTTCAGCCGGGGGCTCATCCATTGCGCCCAGATCACGACCGCTGGCGGCCTGCTGCTGCTGGCCACCACGCGTTGCGGCAATCGCAATCGCCTCACAATACAGGCGGATCGCGCGGCTGGCGTCGTCATTCGCGGGAACCGGGAAAGCGATCCCGTCAGGCGAAACATTCGAATCAAGGATCGCAACGACGGGAATACCCAGCGTGTTGGCTTCCTTGATCGCCAGTTCTTCCTTGTTGGCGTCGATCACGAACATCACGTCCGGAATGCCACCCATGTCGCGAATGCCGCCCAGCGACAGGTCAAGCTTGTCCTTCTCACGGGTGAGCTGGAGGACTTCCTTCTTGGTAAGTCCCGTCGTGTCGCCCGAGAGCTGCTCTTCAAGCGTCTTGAGCCGCTTGATCGAGCCCGAAATCGTCTTCCAGTTGGTGAGCATGCCGCCCAGCCAGCGATGGTTGACGAAATGCTGGCCCGAACGGCGCGCCGCGTCGGCCACAGGCTCCTGTGCCTGGCGCTTGGTGCCGACGAACAGCACCTTCCCGCCCGACGCAGTCGATGCCGCGACGAATTCGAGCGCGCGCGCGAACAGCGGCACGGTCTGCGACAGATCGAGGATGTGGACGCCGTTGCGGTCGCCAAAGATATAGGGCTTCATCTTCGGGTTCCAGCGGTGGGTCTGGTGGCCGAAATGCGCGCCTGTTTCGAGCAATTGCTGCATGGTGACGACTGGTGCCGCCATAGATAATTCCTTTCCGGTTTGTCCTCTGGGAAGCAAATATCCGACAAGGCTTCGCCTTGCTGGACACCGGTGATGTGCGCTTCCCATGCGGGGTTGAGGCGCGGCGCTTAGCCGACGCAGCCAATCGAATCAAGGGTTGACAGTTGGAACATGAACGGAACATATAGGGTTCGTAGAGCGTACATGGAACAAATGTCATCGCTGCTCGTCAGGGCGATCGGGACATTTCGGACGGATACGGAGGATTGAACAATGATGGTACTGTTGAGCCTGACGCTATTCTCGATCGCCCTTGTCACCGTATTTGCGGTGATGGCGACAACGCTTGTCCCCGCCATGCCCCGGATCGTCGCCTTGTTCGTGACCAGTCAACCAGCGGTCCGCAGCGTATCGGCACGTCCGGTGGTGTGGCGGCGGCCGGTCATGGCAGCGGCACGGCCGCAGGCTTTGCGCGCAGCCGCCTGATCCGGGCATAGCCCCGAATGCTGAACGGCATCGACAATAGATAGGCGATGCAAATAAATGTCAGCGTATGCCAAGGCGCAGACACCAGCGCCGCGCCGAGCAGCACGACAACGGCGATCGCCTCGAAGCGGATCGAGCTGCGTAGTTTGAGCGAGGACCAGCTATAGGTCGCCATGCTCGACACCATCATGACCGCGACAATCGCGATCCAGGGCGCCACCAGCCAGGGTGACCGAAACACAGCCTCACCGGTCCAGAACCATAAATAAAGTGGCAGCATCGCCAGGCCGGCGCCGGCGGGTGCAGGGATGCCGGTAAGGAATCCCGCCAGCTTGTGCGGCTGGTCGGCCACATCGATCGCCGCGTTGAACCGCGCCAGACGCAGCGCACAGAACACCGCGAAGACCAGCGCACAGAGCCAACCGATTTTCGGAAACGCCTCGAGCGACCAGAGATACAGAATCAACGCGGGCGACACACCAAAGGAAATGGCGTCGGAAAGCGAATCGAGCTCGGCGCCAAACCGGCTTTCGCCACGGACCATCCGGGCGATCCTGCCATCGAGTCCGTCCAGCACCCCAGCGATCATGATCATCGTCACCGCCAGCTGCCACTCCGCCGCAATCGCAAAGCGGATGCCGGTCAGGCCGGAACACAGCGCCAATGCGGTCACCGCATTGGGTGCCACCGCCCGCAGCGGGAGGCCACGGACCGGGCGCGGGGTTGGCCGCCTCATTGCTGGACCGCGATCTGCCCTGTCCGCCGACCGGCTATGATCACTGCGCTATCCCGATCGGGGTGGTTGCATGCGCGCGGCCGATGATCGTCTCGCCGGCCACGCTGCGCTGACCAAGCACAACCTGGCATGCGATATCGTCGGGCAGATAGACATCGACCCGGCTGCCGAAGCGGATCAAACCGATTCGCTGGCCAGATGCCACCATGTCGCCTGCCTTGACGAAACCCACGATGCGCCGGGCGACCAGTCCGGCAATCTGGGTAAAGCCGATCTTGCGACCGTTTCGGCCTTCGACCAGAATATGCTGACGCTCATTTTCCTCGCTGGCCTTGTCGAGATCGGCATTGAGGAATTTGCCTGAAATATAAATTACCTGGCGGATCGTGCCGGCAATCGGTGTGCGATTGATATGGACGTCGAACACGCTCATGAAAATCGACACCCGCACCAGCGGCGCCGTCCCCAGACAATTGTCGCCGGCGAGTTCGGGGGGAACCGGCATCCGCTCGATCATGGTGATCAGGCCATCCGCCGGCGCTGTGATCAGATCATCGCCCTGCGGCGTCACCCGCACGGGGTCGCGGAAAAACGCCGCCACCCAGATCGTCAGGCCGATCAGCGGCCAGGTCATGATATCCCACACAAACAGCGACAGCAGCGCGACCGCACCGGCAATCAGCACATATTTGCGCCCTTCCGGGTGCACATCAGGAAAGCGCCACGTGACGCTGGCGCCGCCGATCGGCGGCTTTTCTGGCAATGGCATGGTGGGGTTGTACCTTGCGCAGTGCAGCAATTCAATGCGTCGGCACCAATTGCCGACGGTCACGGCGCGTTACGCGGCTTGGAGAGGTTGATTGGCGCGGGCCTTCATCCTAGACGGCCCTGATATCCCCTCCCCCAAGGACAAGCGAGCAATCGATGGCGAAAATCAAGGTGAAGACACCCGTTGTCGAAATCGACGGCGACGAGATGACCCGGATCATCTGGCAGTGGATCCGTGAGCGGCTCATTCTTCCCTATCTCGACATCGATCTCGATTATTATGATCTGGGCGTGGAGAAACGCGACGAGACCGACGACAAGATCACGGTCGAATCGGCCCGTGCCATCCAGAAATATGGCGTGGGCGTGAAATGCGCGACCATCACGCCCGATGAGGACCGGGTGAAGGAATTCGGCCTCAAGAAAATGTGGAAATCGCCCAACGGCACGATCCGCAACATCCTGGGCGGCACCATTTTCCGTGAACCGATCGTCATCAAGAATGTGCCCCGGCTGATCCCAAGCTGGACCCACCCGATTGTCGTCGGTCGCCACGCCTTTGGCGATCAGTATCGCGCCACTGATTTCCTCGTCCCTGGCCCCGGCAAGCTGCGCATGGTGTTCGAAGGCGACGACGGCACCGTGATCGATCGCGAAGTTTTCCAGTATCCGTCGCCGGGTGTTGCGCTGGCGATGTACAATCTCGACGATTCGATCCGCGATTTCGCCCGCGCGTCGATGCATTATGGCCTGAACCTGAAATGGCCGGTTTATCTGTCGACCAAGAACACGATTCTGAAAGCCTATGACGGGCGCTTCAAGGATTTGTTTGCCGAGGTTTTCGAAAGCGAATTCAAGGACAAATTCAAGGAGGCAGGCATTGTCTATGAGCATCGTCTGATCGACGACATGGTCGCCAGCGCGCTCAAATGGCATGGCGAATTCGTCTGGGCCTGCAAGAATTACGATGGCGACGTCCAATCGGATCAGGTTGCCCAGGGCTTCGGCTCGCTCGGGCTGATGACGTCGGTGCTGCTCACCCCGGATGGCAAGACTGTCGAGGCGGAAGCTGCGCACGGCACCGTTACCCGCCATTTCCGTCAGCATGAGCAGGGCAAGGCAACGTCGACCAACCCGATCGCCTCGATCTTCGCCTGGACCGGCGGCCTCAAATATCGCGGCAAGTTCGACGACACCCCCGAAGTGACGGCCTTCGCCGAAACGCTCGAAAGAATCTGCATCGAAACCGTTGAAAACGGGCATATGACCAAGGATCTTGCCCTGCTGATCGGCCCCAACCAGCCTTGGATGACGACCGAGCAGTTTTTCGAACAAGTCCGGGTCAATCTGGAAACTGCGATGGGTGTGTGATCGTGCTGGGCGCGCGCACCGGCTTGCTGCTCGCTTTGGCAGCGCCGGTCGCGAGCGCCAGCGCCGTGCACGCACCCGAACAGCTGAACTTTCCCTACAGCCGGCAGATAGGCAGCCACCATGTGTTTGCCGAGGCGCCGATTACGCCGGCGATCGTCGATATCCTCGCCCGGGCCGACCAGCGGGTCCAAATGTCGGCGATCACCCTAACCGGCATGGGCAGCCGAATATTTCTGACAAATGGCGGCTGGCGATGGCGCGTCCTCGCGGGGCCGAGCGTCAGCGCCTTTGCCATCTCGCGCCCGTATTCAGAGGTGCTGATCGTCAATCGCAGCGACACTGGATTGGATCGCGTCTTTAACGGCAGACCGATTGGCGGGGTCCGGCCGCTATCGCAGGTAATTGCGCATGAAATGGCGC
>NCGD01000005.1:0-68208 GCA_002281535.1 Sphingomonas sp. 28-63-12 | reverse complement strand
GGCTGCTCCGTCGGCATTTCGGCCTGGCCAAGGCCCGGGCTGCCCCTGCCTGGAAGGTAGAGGGCTATTGCGATTATGTAGCGGGCGGCGGGAGTCTCAACGATGCCGATGCTGCACGGCTGATTTCCGGGCATATCGCGCACCCGGCGCTTGCTTATTATCTCGGTCGACGCCGCGTCGCGAGCATCTTGGCGCGCAATGGCGGCTCGGTCGATGCCTTGTTCGCTGCTGCCGATTGACCACCCCATAGGCCGCCCGCCGATGGGAAATCGCCTGATCATGCTCGGTTGCGCCGATTAAGCTGACAAAGCGCTTGCGGGCAGGCTAGATGCGGTCATGTCCATCGGTCTCGACAATCACGGCTTTTCCGACGCGCTGGTGATCCTTGGCGCAGCGGGGCTCGTTATTCCGGCGTTTGCGCGCGCCAAGGTCAGCCCGGTCATCGGCTTCATTCTGGTCGGCGTCCTTGTCGGTCCATTCGGGCTGGGCTCCTTGGTCGGCCACGTGCCGTGGCTATCGCACATAACGATCTCCAATAGCGGGGCGATCAAACCGTTCGCCGAATTCGGCATCACGCTGTTGCTGTTCTCGATCGGACTCGAACTGTCGCTGAAGCGGCTCTGGATGATGCGCCAATTAGTATTCGGCACGGGTGCTGCGGAACTGCTGGGGTCAGGCGTGATCATCGGCGTCGGCGCGCATCTGTTCGGTGTTCCCTGGGCCAGCGCGCTCGCGCTCGGCATCGCCCTGTCGCTTTCCTCGACCGCCTTGGTCCTGCCGATCGCCGGCATGACGAGCGGTGTCGGCCGCGCCGCGTTTTCGATGCTGTTGTTCGAAGATCTGGCGCTGGTGCCGATCATCTTCGCACTGTCGGCGCTGGCACCGAATGGTTCTGACGATCCCTGGGCGATTGTCTGGGTGCTGGGTCTCGGCCTGGCCACGATCGGGATCATGTTTGTCGGCGGGCGGATCGTCCTCCCCCGGCTCTTTGCCCAGGCCGCGCGGACCAAAAGCCCCGAGCTGTTTCTCGCCGCGTCGCTGCTTGTCGTCATCATCGCCAGCCTCGCCACCACCGCCGTCGGCCTGTCGCCGATCGTGGGCGCCTTGCTCGCCGGTTTGCTGATCGCAGAGACCGATTATCGCAGCGAGGTGGAGGTGATGACCGCCCCGTTCAACGGCCTCGCGCTGGGGGTGTTTCTGATCACCGTCGGGATGAGTATCGACCTGCGAACAATCCTGGCTGGCTGGCCCGCCTTGCTATCCGCCATCGTCGCGGTGGTGTCGATCAAGGCGGTCGTGACGTTCGGCCTGTTGCGATGGGCTGGCATTCGTGGCGGCATCGCGGCGGAAACAGGCCTGCTGATGGGCAGCCCGTCCGAAACGACGCTGATCGTGCTCGGCGCCGCATCCCAGGCGCAGCTCATCCTGCCGGAGACCGCGAATTTCTGGCAAACCGTCACGGCAATCGGCCTCACGCTGACGCCGTTGCTGGCCTGGACCGGGCGCCTCGTCGCCCGGCGAATTGAACGCCGGATCGACGGTGCGCCGCTGGGTATTGCGATCCCGCCCGAAGGACCAGGCACCGTCATTATCGGTTTTGGCCGGGTGGGGCGGATGGTGGCGGATATGCTGCGCGTCCACGATCAGCCCTTTGTCGCAGTCGATGCCGATATCGATACGGTCATCGCCGCGCGGGCGGAGGGCTATCCGATGATCTTTGGTGACGTCGCCCGATCGGAGCTGGTCGATCGACTCAGTCTTGGCAGCGCTAGGGCGCTGATCCTCACGATGGACGATCCCGTGCTAACCGTTCGGCTCACCAAGCGGGTTCGCAACTGGGTGCCCAATCTGACGATCGTCGCCCGCGCCCGCGATGTCGATCATGCCGCCGAACTCTACAGCGCCGGGGTGACCGATGCAGTGCCCGAAACGCTGGAAAGTTCGCTGCAGCTGTCGGAAGCTGTGTTGACCGATCTCGGTGTTGCCGTCGGCCCGGTCATCGCGTCGATTCACGAAAAACGCGATGCATTGCGCAAGGAAATAAAAGGGGCAGCCGGCCTGTCCCGCGAGCCGCGCTTCCGTCGGCTTCGTGACAGCGACCGGCCGACGTCGCGCTAAAAAATCATGGTGCGCGCGGGATTCAGTACGCCTGACCAACGCGGGTTAACCGACGCGCTGCATTTTCCAGGCATGATGATCAAGGCTCTTGCCGTCTTCACGCTGATTCTGGTGGCGACCGACTATGTCGTTACCGGCGGCAACTACAGCGCGGCGACAATCGCCAGCCTGCTGCGTTTCTTCCACTGGCTGGGCGATTCGGCAGCCACGTCTATCTTTGCGCGCTGAACCGAACCATGCGGCCGCGCCACTGATCGCCCTTTACCGAACGTCAAGAAACCCCGGCGATACAGTTTCCAATGAAAATCGAAGTCGGCCAGCGCGAAATCATTGATGTAATCGAGCGGTTCTGGCGCGCAATGGATGCCCGCGACACGGTCACAGCCAGCACGTTGGTGGCGTCGGACCTGATCGTGATCGATGCTTTTGCGCCTTTCCATTGGGCCGGGGCCAACAGCTTTAACCGATGGGTCGACAGTCTTTGGGCCTTTTGCGACTCCAATGACATTTCGGTGGGGCAGACGACGCTTCGTGCGCCCTCACGGCTCAACATTGCTGGCGACCATGGCTATGTTGTCAGCCCCGCAATCATGGCATCGGCGCGCGGCAACGAACTCGTATCCCAACAGGGCATGGTCATCACCACGCTGCGCCGATTGGACGGCGCATGGCGCATCGCGACATTGGTCTGGGCGGGGCGATAGCCTGCACGCCAATCAATCCACCCATCAGGCCGTCGCCGTTGCCGCCATCAGTGCGGCACGCACCGCCGCCACCGCATCGCCAGCGCGTTCGCCCTCGGGGCCACCGCCTTGCGCCATATCGGGGCGCCCGCCACCGCCCTGACCGCCCAAAACGGCGACCGCAACGCGCAGCAGTTCCACAGCATTATGGCCGCCCGCCAGATCTTCGCTGATGCCGACCGCCACCGACGCCCGGCCGTCATTGACCGCAACGATCATGACGATGCCCGAACCAATCCGCGTCTTGACGTCGTCAACCGCGCCTCGCAACCCTTTGGGATCGAGGCCATCGACGACTTGCCCGACGAAATTAACCCCGCCGACCTGTTCAGGGCCAACCACGGCTGCGCCACCGCCACCGAGTGCCAATGCCTTTTTCGCCTCGGCAAGTTCGCGTTCGAGCCGGCGGCGATCCTCGACCAGCGCGATAACCCGCGCCGGCACTTCGTCGGGCGACGCTTTCAGAACGCTCGCCGCCTCGCGCAATTTCTCGTCGCGATCGACCAGCCACAGCCGAGCGGCTTCGCCGGTCAGCGCCTCGATCCGGCGGATGCCGCTGGAGACCGCGCCTTCCGAAACAATCTTGAACAGCGCGATATCGCCCAGCGCCGTGACATGCGTTCCGCCACACAATTCGACCGAATAAGGCGAATCCGCCACGCTCCCCATCGCGAGCACGCGCACTTCATCCCCATATTTTTCGCCGAACAGCGCCATCGCCCCGGCCGCGATCGCGTCATCAGGGGTCATCAGTCGCGTGCTGACCGGCGCATTGCCCCGAATCTGGCGATTCACCGCTGCCTCGACATCGGCGATCTCGGCCGGGCTAAGCGCATTGGGGTGCGAAAAATCAAATCGGAAGCGATCGGGCGCCACCAGGCTGCCCTTTTGCGTGACATGACCGCCGAGCCGCGCGCGCAAGGCGGCGTGGAGCAGATGCGTCGCCGAATGATTGGCACGAATCTGGGCGCGCCGCTCAACATCGATCGCCAGGTGCACATTATCGCCCAGCGCAATCTCGCCGGCCGTGATCAATGCTAGATGCGCGTGCAGCCGCCCGACAGCCTTGCTGGTATCGCGCACCACGGCGCGCAGGCCGGTATCGTCGCTGATCGTGCCGGCATCGCCCATCTGGCCGCCGCTTTCAGCGTAAAACGGGGTCTGGTTGGTCAATATCACGACCTCGCCCGGGCCCGCGCGGTCGACCCGCAGGCCGTCCTTCAACAACGCGATCACCGTGCCGTCGCCAATATCGCTGGTATAACCGGTAAACTCGGTACCGCCGGATTCCTCGGCAATGTCGAACCAGACATCGTCGGAGGCACGTTCGCCCGATCCTTTCCAGGCGGCCCGTGCGGCACGCTTCTGTTCGGCCATCGCGGTATCGAAACCAGTGCGATCCACGCCAAAGCCCTGCGACCGCAGCGCATCCTCGGTCAGGTCATAAGGGAAGCCGAAGGTGTCATAAAGCTTGAAGGCCGTTTCCCCCGCCAGCGTCGCACCCGGCGCCATCCCGGCAGTAGCCTCGTCCAGCAGTTTCAGCCCGTTGGTCAGCGTCTGGCGGAAACGCGTTTCCTCCTGCGCCAGCGTCGCTTCGATCAGCGGCTGTGCACGCAACAGCTCTGGATAAGCAGCGCCCATCTCGGCTACCAGCGCCGGCACCAGCCGATACATCAGCGGGTCCTTTGCGCCTAGCAGATGCGCATGCCGCATCGCCCGCCGCATGATCCGGCGCAATACGTAGCCTCGCCCCTCATTCGCCGGCAGCACACCATCGGCGACCAGAAACCCGCTGGTGCGCAGATGATCGGCGATGATCCTATGGCTCGCCTGGGTGTCGCCGGTCGATGGCGTATGGGTCAGCGCGCTCGATGCCGCGATCAGCGCCTTGAACGTATCGGTATCGTAATTGTCGTGAACGCCCTGGAGAACAGCGGCGATCCGCTCCAGCCCCATGCCCGTGTCAATCGACGGGCGCGGCAACGGCGTGCGATCGCCGCCTGCAGCCTGTTCAAACTGCATGAAGACCAGGTTCCAGATTTCGACGAAGCGATCGCCGTCCTCGTCCGGGCTGCCCGGCGGCCCACCGGGGATGTGTTCGCCATGATCGTAGAAGATTTCAGAGCACGGCCCGCACGGCCCGGTATCGCCCATTGACCAGAAATTGTCGTTGGTCGCGATCCGGATGATCCGGCTTTCGGGCAGGCCGGCAATGCGGCGCCACAGATCGAATGCCTCGTCGTCGGTGTGATAGACCGTCACCGTCAACCGGTTGGGGTCGATTCCCCATTCGCGCGTAATCAGGTGCCAGGCGAGCGCGATCGCGCGTTCCTTGAAATAATCGCCAAACGAGAAATTCCCGAGCATTTCAAAGAAGGTATGATGCCGCGCCGTATAGCCGACATTGTCGAGATCATTATGCTTGCCACCGGCCCGCACGCATTTCTGGGATGAGGTGGCGGTGACGTAGGGCCGTGTTTCAAGCCCCGTGAAAACATTCTTGAACGGGACCATACCGGCGTTGACGAACATCAAGGTCGGGTCATTATGCGGTACCAGCGGGGCGGACGGCACACGGGCATGCCCCTCACCGGCGAAATAATCGAGGAAGCTGCGGCGGATGTCATTGGTCGAGGTCATGACGCTGATCTAGGGCGGCAATGCGACTTGCTCAAGCGAAACGCTGATTTGTGGAAGGGCGCTGCAACCGATCGAACATATTCGGTTGGATGATTGGACCGAGCGCAACCCTGTGCCTTGCTAAGAAACTTCTGTTTTGCAATATCTTAACCTTAGTCGAATAGGAGCGTCCTGGAAACACCGTCGACACCGGCCCGGCTGACGAACCAACAGACCGAAAAAGGGATCACCCGCTGAAATGACCGTTGCCGCAACGATGGACTTGGACAATCGCCGGGGCTTCGTCGAGCGACGGACCGGTGTGCGTCAGATATCGGTGTTCCGTGTCGGTCGGCTGGTTGATGCGGGGCAGGATCAACTCTGCGTGGTGCGCGATCTTTCGGCCACCGGCGCGATGATCGAGGTCAACCGCGTCCCTGCTGTGGGTGCCCGCGTCCAGATCGATCTGCGATCGGACAAATGCTATCCGGCTACCGTTCGCTGGGCGCGCCAGCGCAAAGCAGGCGTTCAGTTCGATTTGCCGGTCGATATCGAAGCCGTGCTGCGCGAGGAACGCCAGTCCATCCGCCGCCGGCATCCACGCGCGCCACGATTTGAGCGCCCGGGCCAGGTCCGTATCATGAGCGGACGCGGCATCTGCGAGGGCGCGATCGCCAATATATCGATCGTCGGCGTCGCGGTTAAGACGCCCGACCTGTTTGCCAAGGACGAACCGGTGGTCGTCATCATCGATGGACTCGGTGCGACGCATGGCTTCGCCCGCTGGACGCTTGACGGGGAAACAGGCTTTCGGCTGGCATCTCCCTTGTCCTATCGGGCATTGGCTGACTGGCTCGATGCCCATGCCGGCACGGCCCTTCCCTGATCTGGTTGCTGCCTGTCGATTGACTCGGTTCACGCTAGCTGCATCTAGTACCCCGGGGATTTGGGGGGGAATTCATGGCGAGCACCACCGTTGGCATCGGCGCCTTTCCGGCACATCGGCAAGGGGATCGGCGCGCTATCCTAATCTGCGTCGTCGTCATCTGGGCGGTGATCCTGACCGGCTTTGGCTATGACATGATCCGCACAACGGCAGCGGGCAAAAGCCTGAATTATCCGCTGATCGTTCATGCCCATGCGCTCGCCTATGGCGGCTGGCTGGTCCTGCTCGGCGCACAAGTCTGGCTGATGCGAACAGGTCAGGCTGCGCTGCATCGACGGCTGGGGATGCTGTTACTGCTACTGTGGCCGATGATGCTCATTCTCGGGCCAGCGGTCGTGATTTCGCTCAACACGGCAAAGGCCGTGATCAAGCCCGAATGGCTGTCGTTCAAGAGCACGCAATTCACCAACGTCCTCGGCGCCAGCGTGCTGATCATCGCTGGGTTTCTGGCCCGTGGCGACGGCGCAACGCATAAGCGCCTGATGCTGATGGGCACCATCGCCATCACCGAACCCGGATTCAGCCGGGTCATTGCAGACCCGATCAGCGCTCTGCTCGGCGATGGGTATTGGCAATATTATCTCGCAACCTATGTCGGTACGCTCACCCTCATGCTGGCGGTTGGTGCCTATGATCTGATCTCACGCCAGCGGCTACACCCGGCCTGGATCATCGCCTTTTTCTGGGTGCTCGCCAATGAGTGCCTGGCAAGCTGGCTCTATTATCAGCCCTTTTGGCTCGGCTGGATGCGGGAACTGACCGGCCATTGACCCATGATTTCTGGACCGGGCGTTTGGGGATGTCACACGCTATTGAAATCGGGGCCGATCGCCCGATCGGCAAATTAGAGGACAAATGATGCGTCTGCTGCTCACCATGCCGCTGCTGTTGCTGACGGCGCCGATCATTGCCTCGGGCTCGGTCAGTGAGAAAACACCGTCACCAGCGACCACATCTGCGCCGGCAATGCACAGCCTGTGCGGTGACGACAGCATCGCGCCGAGCGTTGAGCATATCCTGCCTGGCTTTGGCGATGGCGGTATGGCCATTGCGGCCAAGCCCATGGCGCAGGCCTTTTTCAACAACGGGATGCAGCTCGCCCATAGCTTTGCGCATCGCGCCGCCACCGGCGCCTTTGCCGAGGCCGAGCGGCTCGATCCGCTTTGCGCGATGTGCGTATGGGGCGATGCCTGGTCGCAGGGGCCGACGATCAACTTCCCGATCGATACAGCGACAATGGTCAAGATGAGCAAGAAGGTGGAAACCGCAGAGCGGCTCGCCGCAATTGGGACGCCGCTTGAACAGCAGATGATCGCCGCGCTCAAATTGCGCTACCAACAGGGCGGCGGCAAGGGCGCCGGCGATCTTGCCTTTGCCCGGGCCATGGACGCGATCGCGCGTGCGCATCCCGATAGCGACGAGCTCGCGACGCTCGCCGCCGATGCCTGGATGATTCCGGATCTGCTCAACGAGACCAAGGAAAATCTGCCGCGCGCGCTCGACTTGCTCCAGACCGTGCTGGCACGGAACCCGGATTACACCCCCGCCATCCATTTCTACATCCACGCGACCGAGACGATGGGCTTTCCCGAACGTGCCGAAGCCTATGCCAACCGCCTGCCCGCGCTTGCGCCCGGCGCCAGCCATTTGATCCATATGCCGTCGCACACCTTTTACTGGATCGGGCGCTATCACGATGCGGCAGTCGCCAATGTCCGCGCAGCCGGCCTGGCCGAGGGCGATGCCCGCGCGGCGAAGCTGACCGGGCCGGACAGCATCTGGCGGCTCGATTATCACGCCCATAATGTTCAGTTCGGGGTCGGCGGCGCGCTGATCTCGGGAGACGCTGACGATGCGCTCACGTTGAGCGATGCGATGCTGGCGTCGCTGGGCCGTCATCCGCCTGAATCGCCCTATGGTGTAATGGCCGCCGGCACCGGCTATGCCGCGCAGGGGCGCTTCGCCGCGCCGAATGTCGTGCTTGCCATGCCCGATCCCGGCCCGAAACTGCCGCTGATCCAGGCCTATTGGCATTATGCCCGTGGTGAGGCTTATGCGCGGCTGGGCGATGCCGCTGCGGTGCGACGCGAGGCGGCGGCGATTGTGCTGCCCGCGCCAGCGGCCGTGCCCGCCACCTCTCTGAAGGCCTGGACAGCGGCGCGCAACATGGTGCGGATCGGCCAGCTCGTCCTGCTCGGCCGCGCGGCGATGGCGGAGCACCGCCCCGATCTGGCGATTGCCGCCTTCGCCAAGGCAACGAAGATCGAGGAATCGAAGGTGATGACCTATTATGCCGATCCACCGGCTTGGTGGTATCCCGTCCGCCGCAGTCTCGCCGCCGCGTTGCTGGAGGCGGGGCGCCCTGCTGAGGCGCTTCGGCAGGCGAATGGCGCGCTCAAACGCCGTCCGCTCGATCCCATCGCCACAGGGCTGCGCGGCATGATCCTCGTCAAGCTCGGTCAGGCAGACGCCGCCGCACGCGATCATGACATGGCCGCCAGGAATTGGCGGGGCAATGCAGAGGCGTTGTCGACGCCGCTGATCTGATCACCCAAACGGCGTGTCGATGCTCTTCGGCGGTTCGCTGAACCAGGCCGGGCCGGCATCAGTCATGTGGAAGCAATCTTCCAGCCTGACACCAAACGCGCCGGGGATGTAAATCCCGGGTTCGTTGGAAAAGCACATGCCAGCTGCCAGCGGCGTCGTCTCGCCATGGACGAGGTTGACCGGCTCATGGCCGTCCATGCCAATACCGTGGCCGGTGCGGTGCGAGAGGCCGGGCAAAGCATAGCCCGGGCCATAGCCCTCTGCCTCATAGTACCGCCGGACGGCATCATCCACGGTCCCGGCGGGCGCGCCGATTTGCGCGGCGGCGCGGGCCACCTGCTGGCCCCGGGCGACCTGTCCCCAGACCTTTCGCTGCGCGCCAGAGGCAGCGCCATAGACGAAGGTCCGCGAGATATCGGATTGATAGCCCTGCACCGTGCACCCGCAGTCCATCAACACCACTTGCCCGTCGGCGACGATCTGCGGGGCGTTGCTGCCATGGGGATAGGCCGCCGCCTCACCGATCAGGATCAGCGCGAATTCCGGATCGCCGCCCAGCTTCCGGGTCGCGGCATTCATCAGCCCGCCGATCTGCGCCGGCGTCATGCCTTTTTCGATCCGGGGATAGGTCCAGCGATAGGCGGCGATCGTCACATCGCTCGCTGCCTGCATCAGTGCGATTTCGGCGGGCGTCTTGATCATCCGGCAACCGCGAACGACCGGATTGGCCGAAACGATCCGCGCATCCGGCAAGGCGCGTTGCAGGTTGTTGACGGCGAAATAGCGCACGGTTTCCTCAATGCCGATCGGCAGCCCCGCCAGCTTGCGCTCCTTGAAGAACCCAGCGATCAGTGCCAGTGGGTCCGCATCTTCCTGCCAAACGCGCACCTCGGCCGTGATGGCCAACGTCTGGCGCACCGACGGTTCTTCGAAAAACGGCGTGACGATCAGGGCGGGCCCCTCCACCGGCAGCACAGCCGCGGTCAGCCGCTCGCTGCGCCACCAGCTAATGCCGGTAAAATAGGTCAGGCTAGAACCCGGCTCGATCAGCACTGCACCGATGCCGTTGGCCTTCATCAGCGCCTGCGCCCGGGTAATCCGCGCCAGGCGCTCGGTGGCACTGATCGGCGCAACAGCTTTCGTCAGGTCATCCAGCCCGGTCAGGTCGGGCGCCGCCGCGCGCAGCACGCCCGCGCTGCCCAGAAACGGCAGCGCGATGCCGGCAAGCATGGCCTGGCGCATGAAGCCGCGGCGATCATCATGGCTCGTCTGACGCTGCATCATCATTCCCCCACACACCCACCACGCGACGCCCAAGCGATAGGGCGCTTGACCGGAGCCGCGCAATCCCCTTTCCCTGTGGCGGACAAGTCGGGAGAATTTCATGGCCAAGCGCCTTACGCTGTACATCATGATCGGTCTTATCATCGGACTTGGCCTTGGCTGGGCGATGCATGAGGCGATCAAGGTCAGCGATCCCGACACTGCCGGCTATATCAAAGGCGCGGCGCAGACCTTCCCGATCATCACCACCCTGTTTCTGCGGCTGATCAAGATGATCATCGCGCCGCTGGTCTTTTCCACCCTGGTCGTCGGCATTGCCCATATGGGCGATACCGGCGCGCTCGGCCGGGTCGGGCTGCGTTCGCTGCTGTGGTTCGTCTGTGCCAGCCTGATCTCGCTGTCGCTCGGGCTGTTGCTCGTCAATCTGCTGCAACCTGGCATCGGCCTCGATATCCCGATCCCGCCGATCACCGCCGATAGCGGTGTCGACAAGGCCGCCTTCAACATCAAGGATTTCCTGACCCACGTCGTGCCGTCCTCAATGATCGACGCGATGGGCAAGAACGAGATTATCCAGATCGTCGTCTTCTCAGTGTTTGTCGGCGTGGCGCTCACCGCAGTGGGCGAAAAGGCTGCCCCGCTGATCCGCGCGACCGAAGGGCTGGCCGCGGTGATGCTGCAGATCACCAACTATGTGATGCTCTGCGCGCCGTTCGCGGTGTTTGCCGCCGTCGCCAATGCGCTGGTCGAAAATGGCCCCGATGTGATCCTGAAGCTCGGCTATTTCATGCTGAGCTTCTATATCGGGCTGGCCACGCTCTGGATCGTCCTGATCGCGATCGGCTTCCTGTTCGTCGGCCGGCGGATGGGTACCTTGATCTATTATATTCGCGATCCGCTGATCCTGGCTTTTTCGACCGCCTCGTCCGAAGCCGCCTATCCGCGCACGCTGGAGGCACTGGAGCGCTTCGGCGTGCCGCCGCGCATCGCCAGCTTCGTGTTGCCGCTCGGCTATTCGTTCAACCTCGACGGGTCGATGATGTATATGACCTTCGCGTCGCTGTTCATCGCCCAGGCCTATGGCATCGACCTGCCGCTCAGCGCGCAGATTACGATGCTGCTGGTGCTGATGGTCACGTCCAAGGGAATAGCCGGCGTTCCGCGCGCCAGCCTGGTCGTGATCGCCGCTACCCTGCCGCTGTTCAACATCCCCGAAGCAGGCCTGCTACTCATCCTCGCCGTCGATCAGTTTCTCGACATGGGGCGCTCGGCCACCAACGTCATCGGCAATGCGCTGGCGGCGAGCGTCGTGGCGAAATGGGAAGGCGGGTTGGCCCCTGCGGGGCCGGCCGAGATCGATGTTTACGACAAGCCTGTCGAGGATCGCGCCAATCCGGCCTGATCCCGTCGTCGATCAGGCATAGGCATAGGGGCCACCCTTGGCGAGCGCAGCCTGATAGGCCGGGCGCGCGTGGATCTTGTCAAGCCAGGCAATAGTCGCGGGGCGAGAGGCACCCAGCCCGGCGCGGGCCCGCGCCGCCTCGAGCGGGAAGCTCATCATGATGTCGGCAGCACTGATCTCGTCGCCAGCGAACCACGGCCGTGTGGCGAGCTCCGTTTCCAGGTAATCCAGATGCACGTCGAACATCGGGGCCAGCCGCTTCAGTGCCGTCTTGCCGAACAGCGGGATACGGCCAACGACCAGCATCGCGAACAGGGGCGGCATCATCGATCCTTCGGCATAATGCAGGAACTGCCTGTAGCGCAGCACCGAATCGCGATGCGAGCCGGGGCCGAGCCTGCCGTCCGCCTTCTCGACAAGATAGTCGACGATCGCGCCGGTTTCGGCGACGACCACATCATCATCCTCGATCACCGGCGATTTGCCGAGCGGATGGACCAGCTTGAGTTCGGGCGGTGCCAGCATGGTCTTCTTGTCGCGCGCATAGCGCTTGATCTCATATGGCAGCCCAAGCTCCTCAAGCATCCACAGAATCCGCTGCGACCGGGAGTTTTCGAGATGATGGACGATGATGGACATGGGCGCTCCTGCTTTTGGGCAAGGCTAGCGGATCACGGGTCGAAGTCGAGCGATCCTTGAAGGCGCCGCGCCGCACCTGCGCCGCTGACCATGCCGGGTGAAGCTTCGACGGCGCGGCTTGCCATCAGTGCCGGGTCAGCCACAGCAAAACATGAAAGGCCCGCCGACAAGGGCGGGCCTTTCCAGTTATTGCGGCGCCGATTGCGGGGGCTGGCGACGCCGCGGGGGAGCGTGATTACATCTCGTCGTCGCCATCGGCGTCAGCATCGGGGCCAACCATCATTTCCTCGGCAACCTTGTCGGTGCGGGTCCGGATCGCCTTTTCAAGCCGATCGGCCATCTCGCCATGCTCGCTCAGATAGGTCTTGGCGTTTTCGCGCCCCTGCCCGATCCGAACGCTGTCATAGGAGAACCAGGCGCCAGATTTCTCGACCAGCCCGGCCTTGACACCCAGATCGAGAATCTCGCCGATCTTGGAAATGCCCTGGCCGTACATGATGTCGAATTCGACCTGCTTGAACGGTGGCGCGACCTTGTTCTTGACGACCTTCACCCGGGTGGTGTTGCCGACAATATCCTCGCGATCCTTGATCTGGCCAGTGCGGCGAATGTCGAGACGAACCGAGGCATAGAATTTGAGCGCATTGCCACCGGTCGTCGTCTCGGGATTGCCGTACATCACGCCGATCTTCATGCGCAGCTGGTTGATGAAGATCACCATGCAGCGCGACCGGCTGATCGAGCCGGTCAGCTTGCGCAGGGATTGCGACATCAGCCGGGCCTGCAGGCCGACATGGCTGTCACCCATCTCGCCCTCGATTTCGGCGCGCGGCACCAGCGCCGCGACCGAATCGATCACCAGCACATCGATCGCGTTCGAGCGTACCAGCGTATCGACGATCTCGAGCGCCTGTTCGCCCGTATCGGGCTGCGACACGATCAGTTCGTCAATATTGACGCCCAGCTTTTTGGCATAGACCGGATCGAGCGCATGCTCCGCGTCGACAAACGCCGCCGTCCCGCCATTTTTCTGCGCTTCGGCGATGACGTGCAGTGCCAGCGTGGTTTTCCCCGAGCTTTCAGGCCCATAAATCTCGATGACACGCCCGCGCGGCAATCCGCCGACACCAAGCGCGATATCGAGCCCGAGCGAACCGGTCGAAATCGATTCGACCTGCATCGTCTCCTTTGATCCGAGCCGCATCGCCGAGCCCTTGCCAAAGGCGCGATCAATCTGTGCGAGCGCAGCGTCGAGCGCTTTTTGCCGCTCTGCTGCTGCCTTGTCCGTGGATACCGCCATTTTGCTGTCGATGACCTTCAATTGTGCTGCCATTGGAAGCCTCCGTCGCTAAACCGAACATGCCGGATGGGCAATGCGTGACAGCTTCGTACCGCAAATGTTCCCATCGAACAAGAGGGGAACAAAAATTTACCGCCGGTCAGTCCAGGCCATCGGAAAAGCGATCACCAGCCCTGCAAACACGCCCCACAGGATCGTTGCCCCCGATGCAGCGAGCTGTTGCGGCGAATCGCCATAAATCGCCGGAAACCAGGATAGCGCGACGCCATCGAGGAAACTGGCGACCAGGGTGATGGCGCCAACGCCGACAATTATCTGATCGCCAACCAGCCCAGCCGCGCGCCTGATCAGCAACGCAAACGGATAAGTGCCCGGGATAACGAGGGCAAAGGTGATCGCCCGCGCTGATCCGTCAAGCGCCCCCATCGGTCCCAGGGCGCGCAACATCATCGCCGCGATGAACCAGAACAGGGCGCCAAAGGCCATCAGGATCGCCAACTGGCGCCAGGTGATCGAGGGGGAAGCGGCGGGCGATGAAAGTCGGGTCATCGGTCAGTCTCCTGTTGGTTCAGCACGCATCCTAAACAAATGTAGCGAACGCTACAATCAGATTCACCGCGCGATCGACACGCTAAGGCCAACGTCGGCTTGCCCTGCACGGCCACATTGGCGATGGTGCCGCATGATCAATGTCGACAGCTTCATCACCGGCTTGCCCAAGGCCGAACTCCACTTGCATATCGAGGGCAGTCTGGAGCCCGAGCTGATGATGGCGCTCGCCCAGCGCAACCGGGTGAGCATCCCCTTCGCGACGGTCGAAGAAATTCGCGCCGCCTATGATTTCGCGCGGCTGCAGGACTTTCTCGATATTTATTATGCCGGTGCCGACGTGCTGCGCACCGAGCAGGATTTCCACGATCTCGCGCTTGCCTATTTCGATCGGGCAGCCGCCGACGGCGTCGTCCATGCCGAAATCTTCTTCGATCCGCAGACGCACACCGATCGCGGCATCCCCTTTCAGGTCGTTGCCGACGGCCTGCTTTCCGGGATGGCCGCCGCCCAGGCCAAGCATGCGCTGAGCGCCCAGCTCATCCTTTGCTTTCTTCGCCATCTCGATGAGGAAGCGGCAATCGCGACCTTGAAGGCCGCCGATCCCTGGCTAGACCGAATCGCCGGCGTCGGTCTCGATTCGTCAGAAGTCGGCCACCCACCTGAGAAATTCGCCCGGGTCTTTGCCACAGCCGGGGCGCTGGGGCTGAAGCGGGTCGCCCATGCCGGCGAGGAAGGCCCGCCCGATTATGTCTGGCAGGCGCTCGATCTGCTCGGCATCGACCGCCTCGATCATGGCAACCGCGCGCTCGAAGACCCGTTGCTGACCGCACGGCTGGCGCGCGAAGGGATGACGCTCACTGTCTGTCCGCTCTCTAACCTGAAACTGTGCGTGGTACCGGACATGGCCGCGCATCCGATCGATCAGATGCTCAAGGCCGGCCTGCGCGCGACGATCAATTCCGATGATCCGGCGTATTTCGGCGGCTATATCGCCGATAATTATCGCGCTGCCGCCACGGGCCGCAATCTGTCACGCACAGACCTTCACTTGCTCGCCCGCAATTCCTTCCTGGGATCTTTCCTGCCGCTGGATGCGGTTGCGGGGCATCTGGCCCGGCTCGATGCCTTTGTGGCCGCAGCATGATGCCGGTCTTCACCACCATCCGCCACGAAGATTTCGTAACGCAGGTCCTGGCGCTTGCCGAACAGATCGGTGCCGATGGCTGGACGCCATCCTATCTGATCGGGATTGGGCGCGGCGGTCTGGTGCCGGCAACCTTTCTCAGCCACGCCACTGGTCTGCCGATGCTGTCGGTCGACTATTCCAGCCAGGTGGAGGAATTTGCCGGTGCGGCGCTCGCCAAGCTGGCAGCGCGCACGCGCAGCGGCGATCGGCTGCTGTTTGTCGATGATATCAACGATACCGGCGGCACGATCGGACGACTGCGCGCGATTCTGGCCGATCAGGGCGCGGTTGCCGGCACCATCCGCTTCGCGACGTTGCTCGACAATTGCCGGTCGAGCCAGCAGGTCGAGTATCGCGCCGAAGCGATCGACCGTTCAATCACCAAGGACTGGTTCGTGTTTCCCTGGGAAGCTGTGGCACCGCCGGCAACGCTGGCCGATGATGCCGCCGCCGTCCCTGAACGAACGGCCTGAGGGGAGCCTGATCAGGCCAGGGCCGCCAGCGCCAGCTCAACCGCGTCCATCGTAAACGGCTTCGAAAGCAGGGGTCGGTCGCGAAACCGATCGGCAATATCACTGCCGCTGCCGCCGCTCGCAAAGACGAATGGCACGCCCGCTTCGGCAAGTGCGTCCGCCAGCAACCAGCTGGTTTCACCACCGCGCAGGTTGATGTCGAGGATCGCGGCATCAATCCCACCGGCCGCGATTGCCGCCAGGCCGTCTTCGGTACAATCGACCGGGCCGATCACTTTTTTGCCGAGGATGTCGAGAAAATCCTCGAGCATCATCGCAATCAGCGGTTCGTCTTCGACAATGAGAATAGTGTTGGCGGGCATATTACACCGCTTAAAGCCCAGATAGCGCGCGCCGCCAAGCGTCATTTCGCGGCCAGCGTGTCCCGAACTGCCTCGGCCAGTTGCTGCACAGAAAATGGCTTGGCGATAAAGGCCACATTGTCGAGGTCGATCGATTTGCGAAGCTGTTCTTCGGCATAGCCCGACATGAACAGGATCGGCAGATCGGGATATTGCTGCCTCACATGACGCACCATCGTCGGCCCGTCCATCATCGGCATCACCACGTCAGAAATCAGCAGATCGGGACGCGGATGGGTGACAAGCAATTCCAATGCGGCCTCGCCGTGTTCGGCAGTCAGCACGGTATAGCCCTGCCGCGTCAGCGCGCGCTCGGCGACGGCACGTACCATGTCTTCATCCTCGACGATCAGGATCGTCCCGCTGCCCCACAGCTCGCCCTGCTTCACCTTGGGGGCAGGGCTTGCCGGCTTGGGCGCGACGGTCGCGGTGTGGACCGGCAGATAGATGGTGAACACCGCCCCCTGCCCCGGCTTGGAATCGGCAAAGATATAGCCACCCGATTGTTTGACGATGCCATAGACGGTCGACAGGCCAAGCCCCGTGCCCTTGCCGATCTCCTTGGTGGTAAAGAAGGGCTCGAAGATCTTGGGCAGCACCTCGGGCGGGATGCCGGTGCCGGTATCGGATATCCTGATTGCCGTGTAATCGGCCACCGGCAGGATGTCGGACCCCATTTTTCGGACGTCTGCGGCGGGGACAGCCATGGTCTGGATCGTCAGGGTGCCACCGCCCTGCCCGCTCTTGGCCAGCATCGCGTCGCGGGCATTGACCGCCAGGTTCATCACAACCTGTTCAAGCTGTCCCGGATCGGCGCGAACCGGCCCAAGATTGCGGCCATGCTTGACCGTCAATGTCACCGTCTCGCCAAGCAGCCGCTTGAGCAGGTTTGAGACTTCGGAAATCACATCGGGCAGCTGCAATATCTGCGGGCGGAGCGTCTGCTGGCGGGAAAAGGCCAGCAATTGCCGGGTCAGGCTTGCCGCGCGGTTCGAATTGGCGCGGATCTGCTGGATGTCGTCATAATCGCTGTCGCCGGGCGAATGACGCATCAGCATCAGGTCGCAATGCCCGATGATCGCCGTCAGGATATTGTTGAAATCATGCGCGACACCGCCGGCGAGCTGCCCCACCGCCTGCATCTTGGTCGCCTGGGCCACCTCGCGCTTCAGCCTCGTTTCCTCGCCATTGTCCTTCAGGCTCATCAGCACGGCTGCCTCGCCCAGCCCGCGCGCACCGGCAATCGAGAGCGCGACCGGCTCATCGGGGCGATCGCGCAGCCTCACCGCCATGTCCGCGCTATGGGTTGCGCCCCCGGCAAAGCGCCGAACGGCATCGGCCACTGCCGCCTTGTCTTCGCGGACAACCAGATCGCCGGGATAAAGCGGCGGCGCGGCGGGATCGACATCGGCCGCGCGCACGAACGCGTCGTTCATCTGGAGGAAGCGCCCCTCACGATCGATCAGCGCGATCCCGAACGGCATCAGCGACACCAGGCTGCGAACATGGGCGGAGGCGCTGGCGCCGATCGCCGGACCGGTCGATTCTTCTTCATCGAGCAGCGCCACCAGCAGCGGCGCATCATCGCCCTCGATAAACGGGATTTGCACCACGCGCAGCGGCGTGCCGCCCAACCCCTCGCGCTCAAAGCGAACCATGCCCTGGCTATCGGTGATCAGAAAGCGGGCGAAATCCCGCCCGGCGATCGCCCCCTCTTCATGGCCCATCGCTCGCAGCCGAAAAACGCGGTTGGCGGCGCGGATACGGCCATCGGCGGTAATCAGCGCGGTCATGATCCCGGCAGCGGCCATCCGATTGCCGATTGCGCCGCCGATCATCGTCTCGACCGTCGCCGCCAGGTCGGCCCCCTGCGCGCCGGCAAAGCGCCAGACGAGCATATCCTCGGCCTCGCCGGCGCGCGCGATCTGCGCCGCCATCGGCCCTGCCTCAAGCATCAGCCGATCCAGTCTGGCCGCGCCGTCACGCCAGGCAGCCCGCCCGGCATTGGCCAGCGCGGCGATCACCGTATCGCTGACCGGTAGATTGGGGGGCGTTGGGAAGCCGCTAAAGACGGCCTGATAGCGATCATTGGCGCAAATCAGCCGGCCGGCCCGATCGGTCACCGCGATCGCATCGTTGCTCGCCGCCGCCAGGGCGCGGGCGACCGACCAGTCAGTATCGAGCGGGATCGCGGCGGCCGGTGCGATCATCGCCCGAATGCCGATCGCGGCGCCGGCCAGGACGATCGCAGCAGCCAGAAAGCCCGCTGCCATCACCGGATCACCGATCACCGCAAGAATCAGCACAGCGGCAAGCAGGCCGCACACCAACGCGACCAGCGCCGCCATACGGGCGGGGCGGCGGATCGGCGCGGACGGTGCAGGAAGGCTGGCCATGCCCCCTTTTGGCCTCGTCCACGCGACCGTCAAGCGGCTACCAGATCCGGACGCGATCTTCGGGCTTCAACACCAGCTTCTGGCCTTCCTTTGGGGCAAAGGCGGCGTACCAGGGATCGAGATTGCGCACGATCCAGGCGCGTTGCTCGCCGGGTGCGTGCGGATCGGTGAGCAGGCGATTGCGCAGATCAGCCTCACGGTGCTTGCGGCGCCACACCTGAGCGTAGCCGAGATAGAAACGCTGGTCCCCGGTCAGCCCGTCAATCACCGGCGCAGGCTTGCCGCCCAGCGAGGCGTGATAGGCATCGATCGCGGCCGAAAGACCCGCGAGATCAGCGGTATTCTCGCCCAGAGTGAGCCCGCCCTTCACATGAAAGCCCGGCAGCGGCTCATAGGCATCGAACTGTGCGACAAGCTTGGCGGTGCGTGCCTTGAACGCAGCGATATCGGCATCGGTCCACCACTGGGTCAACCGGCCCTTGGCGTCGAATTTGGATCCCTGATCATCGAAATGATGGCTCATTTCATGGCCGATCACGGCACCGATGCCGCCATAATTCATCGCCGGATCAGCCTTGGGATCGAAGAAGGGCGGCTGCAGGATCGCCGCCGGAAAAGTGATCGCCACCAGCGTCGGATTGGCCTGGGCGTTGACCGTCATCGGCGCCAGCCCCCATTCCCAGCGGTAGATCGGCTTGCCGAGCTTGTTGCTGTTATAGTCGTGCGCCCATTGATTGGCGCGCAGCTTGTTCCCGAAGGCGTCACCCGGCTTGATCATCAGCGCCCGATAGTCCCGCCATTTATCGGGATAGCCGATCCGCGGCACAAAGGCAGCGAGCTTGGCATGCGCCTTTACCTTGGTCTCGGCCGACATCCATTCGAGATTGTCGAGCCGCGCGTTCATCGCCGCGATGATATTCTTGACGAGCTGATCGACGGCCGCCTTGGTCGCCGGCGGGAAATAGCGTGCAACATAGATTTTCGAAACATCATCGGTGATCGCGCCCGATGTCCAGGTCACGGCCCGCTTCCAGCGCGCCTGCTGCTCGGGCGTGCCGCCCAGCACGGTGCCGAACATGGCAAAGCGGGCATCGTCGAACTTCTTGGGCAGCACATCGGCAAAGCCATCGAACGACCGGATCAACAGCTGATCCTTGAGCACGCCAAGCGGCGTCGACTCGATCAGTGCCGCCATCTTGGCGATCGCGGTCGGCTGGCCGACGATGACGGTGTCGACGGGCGTACCAACGCCCTTGAAATAGCCGGCAAAGTCAAAGCCGGGCGCCATTTTCTCCAGATCGGCGACGCCCATCTTGTTATAGGTCTTGTCGGCATCGCGGCTTTCGATCCGGGTCCAGTGCGCCTGGGCGATCCCGGTTTCGAATGCAACGACCGCCTTGGCGCGCGCGGCGGCATTGGCCTCGCCGGCCAGGGTGAACATCTGGGCAATATAGGCCTGATAGGCGGTACGCGCAGCGACCAGCTTGGCGTCGTCGCTCAGATAATAATCGCGGTCGGGCAGGCCGAGCCCGCTCTGGCGCAGATTGACCGTATAGGCATCGGGGTTTTTGGCATCCTGTGACACGCCGCTGGCAAAGGGCACGCCCACGCCATTGCGATCGGCCTGCGCCACCAGGGCGGCATAGCCCCGTTTGGTCTTGAGGGCCTTGATCTGGTTGAGCCAGGGGCGGATCGGGGCGAGCCCTTTCGCCTCGATCGCCTTGGCATCAAGATAGCCCGCATAGGCGGCGCCGATCTTCGATTTCGGGTTTTTCATCGCCGCTTCGAGCAACCCGCGTGTCCGCTTCTGCGATACGTCCTGCAGGATATCGAACGAACTGTAGCTTGCCTTGTCGGCCGGGATTTGTGTGTTTTTCGCCCAGGTGCCATTGGCATATGCAAAGAAATCGTCACCCGGCTGCACAGCGGCATCCATCCCGGCGGTATCAAAACCAAAACTGCCATATTCCGGCTTGGCCGCAGCGGCGCGCGCCGCAGCCGGCGTGGCGCTATGGGCATAGCCGGCACCGGCCAGGGCGGCAGCCAGCGCGCCGGCAGAGGCCAGCGCGAACATCGACAAACGTTTCATGGGACTCTCCTTGATGCTACGATATCGCTAACCGGCATTACCTGCCGGGATCCTTTACCAGACCTTCACGCGCTTGCCGGGCGTGAGGTACATTTTCTGGCCGGGCTTGACGCCAAATGCCGTGTACCAGGCGTCGACATTGCGAACCTCCATCGTCCGATACGGGCCGGGCGAATGCTCATTCGAAATAATCTGCGATCGTAGTGCCGGTTCACGAAACTTGATCCGCCACACCTGCGCATAGCCAAGATAGAAGCGCTGGTCCCCGGTCAGCCCGTCAATCACCGGCGCAGGCTTGCCGCCAAGTGAGCGATGATAGGCGTCATACGCAACCGCCAGGCCGGCCAAATCAGCCATATTCTCGCCCAGGGTAAGCCCGCCCTTGATGTGCAAGCCGGGGAGCGGTTCATAAGCGTCATATTGTTTCACGAGCCGGTCAGTCATCGCGGTGAACCGCTTGACGTCCTCGGCGGTCCACCATTCGGCGAGCTTGCCGGTGGGATCATATTTCCGGCCCTGATCGTCGAAATGATGGCTCAGCTCATGGCCAATAACGACGCCGATGCCGCCATAATTCACCGCCGGATCGGCCTTGGCATCGAAAAAGGGCGGCTGCAAAATCGCGGCGGGGAATACGATCTCGTTCATTGGGGGATTAGCGTAAGCGTTCACCGTCATTGGGGTCATGCCCCATTCGGTGCGATCGATCGGCTGGCCGAGCTTGGCGAGGTCGCGCTGATATTCGAACGCATTGGCGGCAGCGACATTGCCAACCAGATCGTCACGTCTGACCATCAGGGCACCATAGTCGCGCCACTTTGACGGATACCCGATCTTGGGCGTGAACGCGGCGAGCTTGGCCCGCGCCCTGATTTTGGTCTCTGGCGCCATCCAGCTCAACTTGTCGAGCCGGCTGGCCATGGCAGCGATGACATTCTTCACCAATTGATCGGCAGCCGCCTTGGTTGCCGGCGGGAAATAGCGCGCGACATATTGCTCGCCCACCGCCTCGCCCATGGCGTTGCTGACGGTGCTCACGGCGCGCTTCCACCGCAGCTGCTGCTGCGGCGCCCCGCTCAGCACGGTGCCGTAAAATGCAAAATTCGCATCATAAATCGGTTTGGCGAGATAGCCGGCATAGCTGCGCATCAGCCGCAGAATCAGGAAATCCTGCACCACCTGCACCGGCGCCTCGGCAAAGGCCTCGGCTTCATCCGCCACCGCGCTTGGCATCGCCACCAGATAATCGGCCTGGTCGGCGCTACCGGCAGCTTGCAAATAGGCACCCCAGGGAAAGCCCGGCGCCTTGGTCGCAAAATCGGCCGCTGCCCATTTGTTATAGGTCTTGTCTGAATCGCGTGCGGCGATCCGGTCCCAATGTGCTGTCGCCAGCGCCTTTTCAAAGGCATAGACCGCCGCGCCGCGCGCCGCAGCATCGTCAACGCCAACCAGCCCGAGCATCTGGACCTGATACGCCTGATATTTGGCGCGCGTGTCGGCCAGCTTGGCGTCGTCTTTCAGATAATAATCGCGGTCTGGCAGGCCGATCCCGGATTGGCTGAAGCCGACGATATAATTTTCCGGTGCCTTGTCGTCCTGGCCAACATTCATCCGGAACAGCCCGCCAACGCCGACGCGCTGGAGCTGCGCCATCTCCACCGCCAGCGCCGTCTTGTCCCCGGCGGCACGGATCGCGGCGATCCAGGGCTTGACCGGATCGATACCCTTCGCGTCCACCGCGGCCTCATCCATGAAGCTGGCGTAGAAATCGCCGATCTTGTCGCCCGGGCGCTGCGCGGCTGCCTCCAGGATTGTCCGGGTCTGCTCGAGCGACCGATCACCCAGCGCATTGAACATCCCGTAAGTCGATTTATCGGCCGGAATTTGGGTTTTTGCTTCCCACAGGCCCCCGGCGAATTTGCTGAAGTCGTCTCCCGGGCGCGCGCTGCGATCCATCCCGGCCAGGTCAACGCCGAACGATCCGATTTCGGGGGCGTCACTGATGGGAACTGGCGCCGGTGCCGGTGCCGGCTCAGGCGCATTTTTGGCGATGGCAGTGGCGGAAATGGCGGCAGTAGCGAGAAGCAGGGAAACGAAAAACGACTGCCGCATGGGACATCCTTGTGCCTGGGGGAGACACAATGTTTTACTTAAATGACACCATCCGTCAAATTTGTTACAATTGAAACTAAATGTCTTTTCTAGCCGCGATCACGCATGATTCTGCCTTGTTCGCGCTTCCAATCGCGCTCTTTGATCGTTTCGCGTTTATCATGGGCCTTTTTGCCCTTGGCGAGTGCCAATTCGACCTTCGCACGGCCCTTTGAATTGAAATAAATCATCAGCGGCACGAGAGTCATGCCCTCGCGTGCCACCGCACCGTGCATCTTGTTGATCTCGCGCTCATGCAACAGCAATTTGCGCGGCCGCTTGGGTTCGTGGTTGAAGCGGTTTCCATGGCTGAATTCGGGCACGTTGGAATTGATCAGCCAGACCTGATTGTCCTTCACCTCGGCATAGCTCTCGGCGATCGAGCCAGTGCCGGCGCGCAATGCCTTCACCTCGGTACCGGTCAGCGCGATTCCGGCCTCGTACACGGTGTCGATCGCATAGTCGTACCGCGCGCGCCGGTTCTCGGCGACGATCTTGGTCTTTTCAAAGACAGGGGGTTTGGGACGGGCCATAAGAGCGCGGCATGTAGGCGCGGTGGCGCCTTAAGGGAAGCGGAAGGTGGGTTGGGGGTATCCGGCAATCAGTCACTTGCAGCCCGCCGCCGTCTAACGCCGCCGCTACACCAACCCGGCATGCGCCAGCGCTGCATCGACCAGCGCCTGGCTCGCCGCGCTCGGCCAGGTCATCGGCAGGCGCAGCGTCTTGGGGAAATCGGGTTGGACGCGGCTCATCGCGTATTTGATCGGGCCGGGCGAGGCATCGCTGAACAGCGCGACATAGAGCGGGAACAGCCGGTCCTGGAACACCCGCGCCGCGGCATAGTCGCCCGCCGCGCACGCCGCCTGGAAATCGGCGCACAGGCGCGGCGCGACATTGGCGGCGACCGAGATGCACCCCACCCCGCCCATCGCGTTGAAGGCGAGCGCGGTCTCGTCATTGCCCGACAATTGGCAGAAGCCCTCCCCGCACGCCGCGCGCTGGGCGGTGACCCTTTGGAGCACGCCGGTTGCGTCCTTGACGCCGACCACGGTGGGAAAGGCGGCGGTGATCCGCGCCATCGTCTCCACTGCGATGTCGGTCACCGTCCGGCCAGGGACATTATACAGGATGATCGGCAGGTCACACGACGTGGCGACCGCTTCGAAATGGCGGAAAATCCCCTCCTGGCTGGGGCGGTTATAATAGGGCGGCACCATCAGCGCGGCATCGGCACCGGCAGCCTTGGCGGCATCGATATTGAGCATCGCGACCTGGGTATCGTTCGATCCGGCGCCGGCAATCACCGGCACGCGCCCGGCCGTCTGGTCAACACAGATATGCACCAGCCGAAAATGCTCCTCGGCGGACAGCGTCGCCGCCTCCCCGGTGGTCCCGCACGGGACCAGGGCGGCCGATCCCTGGTCGATCTGCCAGTCGACAAAGCGGCGAAACGCGGCCTCGTCGACACTGCCATCGGCGTGAAATGGGGTCACCAGGGCGGGAATCGAACCGGAAAACATTGATTTGCTCTGTTCTCGCGCGTCTCAAAACGCGTCAATTTTTTGATTTTGGGACGCGACAGATAGGGGCGAATCACGTAGCATGTCCACATGCTGTCGCTCTTCTCCAAATCGAGCCTGCTGATGGCAGGGGTCTCCGCAATCGCCGCGGCACTTGGCGTGCCGCAGGATCAGCTTGATAATTATCGAGCGCAGCTGGAACGGGTCCCTGTATCGACCGAGGCAACCGCTGCGCTGGCAACCGCCGTCGCGCAATGGAAACAGCTGCAGCAGACCGACAGCCTGTCGTTCACCAGCTATTCGCAATTCCTGCTGGCGCATCCCGGCTGGCCGGGTGAAGCCGGGCTGCGCCGCGCCGCAGAACGCGCGCTCGATACCGGCAGCTGGTCGCCGGGTGTTGCTGTCAGCTATTTCCGGCGTTTCCCGCCGCTGACCGGCACCGGTCAGGTCCGCTATGCCGAGGCGCTCGCTGCGGTCGGGCTGCGCGACGAAGCCAATGCGGCCGCGCGTGCCGCCTGGGCGCAAGGCACATTGCCGGCAAGCGACGAAGCCAAAATTCTGGGCGTGTTCAGCGCCGCGTTGACGCCCGCCGATCATGACGCGCGGATGGATGCCCTGCTCTGGGCCGGGGCGACAAGCGCGGCACAGCGCCAATTATCCTATGTCAGCGCCGACAAGCGCGATGTGTTCGCCGCCCGCCTCGCCTTTCGCAGCAACGGGGCAGAGGCTTCGGCGCTCGCAACGGCACCGCTCGATCGCTACGCCAATGACGCCGGCTATCTGGCCGATCGTGCGACCTGGCTGAAGAATAACAATGCCTGGGGCAGTGCGCGCGCGATGCTGGCGCAGCCGCGCGTGCTGACGAGCCGGCCGGGCAAGGTTGAGCCATGGTATGAAATCCTGCTCAGCAACGCCCGCAGCGCCCAGGCCGATGGCCAATATACGCTGGCGTACGATATCGCCCGGCAGGTTGACGATGCCTATCCCGCCGGCACCGATGTCAGCGTCCGCCCCTATGGCGAGCGCGACGACTATACCAGCCTTGTATGGCTTGCCGGGCAAACCGCGTTGCACCAGCTTGGACGACCGGGCGACGCCGTCGCCCTGTTCGAGCGGTATGCCGGTGGATCGCAGACCCCGCAGACCCGGTCCAAAGGCTATTTTTGGGCGGGCCGGGCAGCGTGGATCGCCGGCAAACGCGACGTGGCGACGCACTATTTTGAGCGTGCAGCCGGCTATCGTGACCAATTTTACGGCCAGCTGGCCGCTGAAAACCTCGGTCGCGCGCTGACGCCGCCACCCGATATCGCGGCGCGCCCCGTCGATCAGGCCACGCGAGACGCCTTTTATGCCCGCGAAACGGTGCGCGCCGCGCGCTATCTCGGCACGGTTGGCGCGCATGAAGACCAGACCGCGTTTGTGCGCCAGATCGCGCTCGACGCGACGACTGATAGCGACCATGCGCTGGCCACCGAACTTTCGCGGACGCTGGGGCGCCCCGATCTCGGGGTGATGGTCGGCCGCAGCGCGCTCGCCAACGGCCTGCCTGATTATGCCGTCACCGGCTTTCCCAGCGTCAAGGTCCCTGACAATCAGGCGAGCGCCTGGACGATGATCCACGCGATCGCGCGCCAGGAAAGCCAGTTTGATCGTGCAGCGATCAGCCGGGCCGGTGCGCGCGGGCTGATGCAGCTGATGCCGGGCACGGCGCGCGATACCGCGACCAAATTGGGCTTGGCCTATGATGGCAGTGCGCTGACCAGCGATACCGATTACAATATTCAGCTGGGATCGACGTATTTTCAGCGGATGTTCGACAATTATGGCAGCTATCCGCTTGCCGTCGCTGCCTATAACGCCGGCCCCGGCAATGTGAACAAATGGCTCAAGGCCAATGGCGATCCGCGCACCGGCGCGGTCGACATGATCGACTGGATCGAGGCGATCCCGATCTTCGAGACCAAGAATTATGTCCAGCGCGTGCTGGAAAATGCAGTAGTCTATGATCTCCTCAACCCAGCGCGGTCGCGTTCGCAGGGCACGGCACGGATGAGCTGGTATCTGGGGCGCCGGCCGGGCGCGTGAACCGGGTAGCCGCACGCCGGCGCGGCGCCTGATCGCTCGGCAATGGACCAACCCAATTATATCACCCTCGCCGGTTATGCCGTCCTGCGCCGGGAATATGACCAGCTGCTGGGCGAGGAGCGCCCGCGGATCGTGGATGTCGTGTCCTGGGCGGCGGGGAATGGCGATCGCTCCGAAAATGGCGACTATATTTATGGCCGCAAAAGGCTGCGCGAGATCGACCGGCGGCTCGGCTGGCTGTCGCGCCGGATGAAGGCCGCCAGGGTGATCGATCCCGCTGCGCAGATTGACCGCAGCCGGGTCTTTTTCGGCGCGACGGTAACGCTGGTCGATGCCGATGAGGCCGAACGGACCGTCACCCTGGTCGGCGATGACGAGGCCGATGCCAGCGCGGGCCGGATCGGCTGGAGCGCACCGCTTGCCCGCGCATTGAGGGGGGCAGGTATCGGCGACAGCCGGCGCGTCACCCTGCCCGCCGGCACCCGCGAATATGAGGTCCTTGCGATCCGCTATCCGGACTGATGCCGGCGCAGCGCGCACCGGCGGCATTGCTGCGGCAGGAAAATGCGCCCGCGCGTGATTTTCGACCAAAGCTGCGCCATTTGCGCCGGAATGTGGCACACCTGTGCGACTTCCATGCTAGAGCCCGCCGGGTTCCCCCGAGTAACGGCAAAAAAGAGTAGCTTGATGAGCGTGATGCGCAGGATTTTTATCAGCGGTAAGGTCCACAACGTCGGCTACCGCGCCTGGGCAATCCGCCGCGCGCATGATCTCGGCATCGCCGGCTGGGTCCGCAATTTAAAGGATGGTCGCGTCGAGATTCTGGCCGTCGGCGACGAAGAGGCGGTAACCGAGTTGACCGAGGAATGCAGGGTCGGCTCCGAATTCGCTCGCGTCGATACCGTCATCGCCGAAGTTGCCGAGGAACGCATGCCAAAGGGGTTTACCAAGCGATTTACGGCGTAACGTCAGCCGGGCATGGGCCATAGCGCGCGATCCCGGCCAGCAGCAGCGGCTCAACCTTGGCGGGCGGCAACTTGACGAGATCGTCGAGTGGCATGGTCTCGCCGATGGCCTGAACCAACAGATATCCCAGGAAATAGCCATAACGCGGCGGGAATGGTCCCTTGCTGGGCCGCCCGTAAAATAGCGGCGCATAGTCATCTTGGCTGGTCGACTTGAATTTGGCGACCAGACCGCACATCGCCTCCTTCAACCGTGGCTCGACTTCCGGCCGGATCGGCCGCGGCATCGTCAGCATCATCTGACGATCGTCGAGCCCCGGGTTGAGACGCGACGACACATAGGTCGCCAGCCCCTCCTGCCACACACTGCACCACAATTGATCGCAATCGGGGAAGAACTGGCTGTGATAGGCATGCAAGATCTCGTGATCCAGAAACGGCCCAATGGTCGTCTCGTCATGAATGCGCGCGATCACATCGGCCCCGAAGAACAGGATCGACTGGCCGCCGACAGTCCGTGTTCCGCCATCCTGCTGCCCCATGGAATGAACGAGATAGACCGGCAATGTCAGCCGGTAATCCGGAAAGGCATTGCGGAAATGCGCCTGCCCGAGATCGAAAGCGCGCCGGAACGCGGCAGCGGTCGCGAGGAATTTTGCTTTCTGCGCCGGGAACTCGCGAAGGGTTTTGGCAATCGATGCGTCGATCTTGGCCTGATCATCGCCCTTGTCATTGAAATACCCCGGCAGGACCGGATCAAACACCGCATGGAAGCGGACGACTCGGTCGGCATCCGCAAGGTCGGCGGTCGTGTCGATAAACGCCACCATCGCCGGCGTAAGGTCGACGAAACTACCTGACTTTGCTTTCGCCGCCGCCATCTCGGTCAATGTCTGGCCGTCGGCAGGTGCGGTCGTTCCTGCCATCAGCCCGACGAACATTGCCGTCGCCGCGATCAGTATTGCGCGCATTGCCAACTCCCCATACTGTATTGCCTATACAACACAGCATGGGGAGAGAGACAAGCTCAGCGAGTCAGTTTCTTATAGGCCAGTCTGGTTGGCCGATCCGCCGCATCGCCCATCCGGCGGCGCTTGTCCTCTTCGTAGCTCTCGAAATTCCCCTCGAACCACTCGACGTGACTGTTCCCTTCGAACGCCAGGATATGTGTTGCCAGCCGATCGAGAAAGAAGCGGTCATGGCTGATCACCACCGCGCAGCCCGCAAAGCTTTCCAGCGCTTCCTCAAGCGCGCGCAGTGTTTCCACGTCGAGATCGTTGGTCGGTTCATCGAGCAGCAGCACGTTGCCGCCCTCTTTCAGCATTTTGGCCAGATGTACGCGGTTGCGTTCACCGCCCGATAGCTGGCCGACCTTTTTCTGCTGGTCCTGCCCCTTGAAGTTGAACGCGCCGACATAGGCGCGGGTGCCGATTTCCTGTTTGCCGAAGCGGAACACGTCGGTGCCGTCGGACACTTCTTCCCACACCGTCTTGCCCGCATCGAGATGGTCGCGGCTCTGGTCGACATAGCCGAGCTTGACCGTCTGGCCGACGTTGATGTCGCCGCCGTCGGGCGTTTCCTGGCCGGTGATCAGCTTGAACAAGGTCGATTTACCGGCGCCATTCGGGCCGATCACGCCGACAATGCCGCCCGGTGGCAGGTTGAAGTTCAAGTCCTCGAACAGCAATTTATCGCCGTAAGCCTTGGTCAGGCCCTTGGCCTCGATCACATTGTTGCCGAGCCGCTCTGGCATCTGGATCAGGATCTGCGCCTTGCCGGGCGTGCGGTTTTCCTGCGCGGCGACCAGTTCGTCAAACGCCTTGATGCGGGCCTTTGACTTGGTCTGGCGCGCCTTGGGGCTCTGCCGGATCCAGGCGAGCTCGTCCTGAATCGCCTTTTGCTTGCCCTGATCCTCGCGCTCTTCCTGGTCGAGCCGCTTGGACTTCTTTTCAAGATAGCCCGAATAATTGCTCTCATAGATATAGTAACGGCCGCGATCGAGCTCCAGCACCCAGTTCACGACGTTATCGAGGAAATAGCGATCATGCGTCACGAGGATGACGTTGCCGGTATATTCCTTGAGGAAATTCTCCAGCCAGCCAACGCTTTCGGCATCGAGATGGTTGGTCGGTTCGTCGAGTAGCAGGATATCGGGCTTTTCGAGCAGCAATTTGCACAAGGCCACCCGGCGCTTTTCACCGCCCGACAGCGTTGAGACATCGGCATCACCGGGTGGGCAGCGCAGCGCTTCCATCGCGATTTCGAGCTGGTTGTCGAGGCTCCAGCCATCGGCGGCGTCGATCTTGGTCTGGAGATCACCCATTTCCTCCATCAGCGCGTCGAAATCGGTATCCTCCTGCGGATCGCCCATTTCGGCGGAGATCGCGTTGAACCGCTCGACCATTGCCGCAATCGGCCCGGCACCGTCGCGGACATTGCCGATCACATCCTTGGTGGTATCGAGCTGCGGCTCCTGCGGTAGGTAGCCGACCTTGATCCCGTCGGCGGCCCAGGCCTCACCGGTATAGTCGGTGTCGATCCCGCCCATGATCTTCATCAGCGTCGACTTGCCCGATCCGTTCGGCCCGATGATGGCGATTTTCGCCCCCGGAATGAACTGCAGGCTGATATTGTTGAGCACGGGCTTGGCTGCACCGGGGAAGGTCTTGGTCAGACTCTTCATTACATAGGTATATTGTACGGCCATGGCCGACGTGCTCCGTCGTTTGAATGATCGAATGAAGAGTGGGAATTTCGAGCGCGGCATGTAGCGGGCGCGTGGGAGATTGGCAAACCCCGCCGGGGTCGCTACCCAATTGAGCGATGAGAAAAACAGCCCTGCTCGCGGCGCTCGCCGCCTCCACCCTGCCCATTTCCGCCTTTGCCCAGGGCCGACCCACCCCGCCCCCGGCACCGGCAGTGTCTGCCGAGGTTGCGGGCCTGCGCGATGCGGCACTCAAGGATGATGTCGCTTATGACATCGTCGCCGGGCTGACGACCGAAGTCGGCCCCCGCCTCGCCGGCACCGAAGCAGAGGCGCGCGCGCGCGATTGGGGCGCCAGGAAGTTGACGGCGCTGGGGTTCAAGAATGTCCGGATAGAGACCGCGCCGATGTCGGTGTGGGTGCGCGGAACGGAGACGGCAGAGGTCGTCAGCCCGTTCCCGCAGAAACTGCGGCTGACCGCGCTTGGCGGTTCCGGCGCAACCCCGCCTGAGGGGATTACAGCGGAAATCGTCTATTTCCCAAGCTTTGCCGATCTCCAGCGCGCGCCCGATGGCAGCCTGAAGGGCAAGATCGCCTTTGTCTCCAACGCAATGGTCGCCACTCAGGACGGCTCCAGCTATGGTCAATTCGGTGCGGCGCGCTTTGTCGGCCCCGGCATTGCCGCGCAAAAGGGCGCGATCGCCATGGTGATCCGCTCGATCGGCAGCGATCACGGGCGCGGCCCGCACACCGGCCAGACCAATTTCCCCAAGGGCGTCACGCCGATCCCGGCCGCTGCCCTGTCCACATCCGACGCCGATAATCTCTCGCGCATGGTGGCACGCGGCCAGCCGATCACGCTGCATCTGGTGCTAACCCCACGGCAAACCGGCATGCACGACACCGGCAATGTGATCGCCGAAGTGCCCGGCACTGATCCGACCGCCGGCATGATCGTCATCGGCGGCCATCTGGACAGCTGGGATCTGGGCACCGGCGCGATCGACGATGCGGCGGGCATCGCCATCACCACCGCCGCCGCCAAGCGTCTGCTCGATGGCCCGGCGCCACGGCGGACGATTCGCGTTGTGTGGTTCGGCGATGAAGAGACCGGTGGCGCTGGTTCGGATGCCTATTATGCGGCACACAAGAATGAACGCCATGATCTGGCAGCTGAATCCGATTTCGGCGCTGATCGCGTCTGGCGGGTCGAGTTCAGCCTGCCCGATAGCGCAAAGCCGGTCGGTGATCGGGTCACCGCCGCGCTCGCGCCGCTGGGTATCGTGCGGGGCACGGCGACGGGGGGCGACGGCGCGGATATTGCGCCGATGATCAAGGCAGGCGTTGCCGGCATTGATCTCAACCAGTCGGGCCAACGCTATTTCGATTATCACCACACACCAGAGGATACGCTGGAGCGGATTGATCCCGAACAGCTCCGCCAGAATGTCGCCGCGTGGACCGCCATGCTGGCCGTCGTTGCCAATGCGCCCGAAGATATCGGCCCGGTGACGATCAAGCCGAAGAAATAACGCGCAAAAGTCGACGCATGGGGGGTCGGGAACCGATCGGTTCAGCCGGTGTTATCCCCCATGTTCCTGTCGCATCCTAGCCCGGATGCGGAGCGACCTTAGCAACAAGGGGAAACCTGCATGAAAAAATTCGTCATCGCCGCCGCCGCCGCTGTCAGCCTGATCTCGCTGGGCGGTTGTGGCCGCTCCGACCAGGGCGCCGCTATCGAAAACAGCGGCGACATGATGGCCGACAACATGGAAATGAAGGCGGACAATATGGACGCGATGGCCGACAGCACGTCGAATGCCATGGCATCTGACATGATGGAAAATGCCGCCGATTCGATGAACGCCAGGGCCGATAATGTGCGTGACGCCGCCGGCAACGCCGCCGACAAGGCCGATGCGATGGCTGCCAACAAGCAGTAATCCCGCTGGTCACTACGGGGAAAGGGCGTGCCGGCCGGCGCGCCCTTTTTCGTTTGTCTCAGTCGCGCTCGGCGATTCCCTTGCGGAAGAAGCGCTCGATGACGCTTTCGGCCAGCCGCGCCGGGCGGTGCGTCGAGGCATCAACGCAGCACCAGCTCGACGTCACCTCGGCCAGCACTTCCTCGCCACGCCTGATGATCGTCTGATAAAAGGCGCGCGCGCCGTGCACCTTTTCCAAAAGCACGGTCGCCACAACGTCATCGGCCAGAAAAGCGGGCTTTCGATAGGTAATTTCGTGCTTCAGCGCGACCCATAGGTGCGAGGCAATCGCGTCGGCGGGCGCCAGTCTTTCCCAATGGCTGATCACCGCCGCCTGCACCCATTTGAGATAGCTGGCATTGTTGACATGCCCCATGAAATCGATGTCGATCGGATCGATGGCGACGCTGTAACTGTGTGGGATGGACTGGAGCATGATAAAACACCATAGCACGCCCACCGCACCCTGACGAACCAATCTCGGGGTAAATGAAAAATTTCCGGAGCACTACACCGCATGTCTTATAAGGATCCCGGCTTTAACGACCGCATCGCCAGCGCCGCCAAGGCCAAGCAGGCCGCGCTCGACAAGCTGAAGGCGCGTCCACCGATCGATGAAGCCGCTGTCGCCGCCAAGCTTGCCGCCCGTGCAGCCAAGGAGGCCGCGGATGCAGAAAAGCGCGCCGCTAAGCTGGCGCAGCGCGAACAGGAAGCTGCCGAAAAGGCCGAACGCAAGCGGCTCGAGGCAGAAGCCGAAGCCGCCAAGGTCAAGCCGGAGCTCAGCGATGCCGAGAAAAAGGCAATCCGCGATGCCAAATACGCCGCGCGCAAACAGCGCAAGCGCTAGGCGCCGGCAAAAAGGGGCCGGGCATCGCTGCCCGCCCCCCTCTCACGACATCATCAATCGCACGCTCGTCTTGGTCCCCCGTTGCGACGGGAAGTAACGCACAGGCCGTCGGGCCGTCTGCTCGCCATGGCCGGCCGTTGGGCACGCGCTCGCCCCGTCGCCGTCCTCAAAAGCGGTAGCTGGCGGAGATGCCCCATTCTCTTGGCCGGCCATAGCTCACCTCAGCCAGCCCAAAGGCGCCGCTGGCATTGCCCGATGCCAGATAGAGCGAATTGGTCAGGTTGGTGACAAATGCCGAGAGCTGGATCGCCGCGCCGGGCAAGGTATAGCTGAGCCTTGCGTTGACCAGCACATAGCCCGGCTCGGTAATCAGCGGCGTGTTGGCGACATCCTGATATATTTCGGAATAAACGGTCACATCCCCGCGCAAGGCAAGCTTGCCGGCGGCTGCGAATTGATGGCTCACTTCGGCACCGGCGGTAACCGTCAATTCAGGCGTCTTGACGAACTTGCTGGCCAGCGTGATCGGCAGCACTTGGGTCGGCCCAAGTCCTTGACCGATCGCAGTATAGCGCGCGTCGAGATAGCCCAGCGACGCATTGGCGCTGAACCATGATACAGGCCGCGCCACCAATTCAAGCTCAAATCCGTTGATTCGTCCCGATGCCGCGTTGGCCACGAAGTTCTGCGGGGTCTGGTTCACCGTCAGCTGGATATTCTTGTAGATCGAATGGAAGCCGGCGAGATTGGCTGTCAGCAGATGATCGAGCAATTCGGCCTTGATGCCGATTTCATAGCTGTCGAGCGTCTCAGGCGCATAGGCTGTAACTTCATCCGGGCTGGCCAGCGGACGGCCGTTGAAACCTCCTTGCTTGAACCCCTTGGAATAGCTCGCATAAAACAGAACGTCGCGCGTCGGCTTGTAGTTTACCCCGACGTGCGGGGTAAAGGATGACCAGCTCGCTGCACGGGTGACATTGATGAACTCGACATTGTCGCGCTGACGCGTGTTGATCGACGTGAACACCTTGTGATCCAGATTATATCGGCCGCCCGCCTCGATATTCAGCCCCGGCACGATCTCGAAGCTCGCCTGGCCGAAAAAGGCATAGCTGTAATTGTCGGTGTAATTCTTGATGAACACAGCCGGGGTATAGGGCGGGGTCAATGCCGCCGGTGGTTGCAGCCCGAGCGCGAGATCGGCGCGAGCGATGTCCGAGGCTTTTTCCTTGAAATAATAGCCCCCCAGCACATAGGTCAGCCGGTCGTCGATCGCCTTGCCGGTCAGCTGCAATTCCTGGCTGAACTGCCATTGCTTGTCGTCGTTCACCGTTTCGCGAAAGGTGAAGGGCGTATTGTCGCCATCACGATTGAATCCGGCCGTCAGGTCACGATAGGCCGTAACGGATTTGATCTCGGCATTGCCGATCCGATAGCGGATCACCCCCTGCACGCCCCACAAATCAAGATCATTGCGGTTACGCCCGGTGGCATAGGTGGTGAAGGGATCATCGGTGATAAAGGACGCATTCAAGGTTTTCAGGCCATTGGGCGCGGTGATCCCCAGTCCCGGCGCGATAAAGCGGTTATAGTTGGTCAGAAACGGCGTGCCGGTGATCCCGGGCGCATTGGCGACGGCGATCAGCTTGGATGGCGCCGAATTTTCGCGCGCGCGGGTATAGTCGCCGCCAATATCGATCGTCAGGTCGCTGCTCGCTTCGATACGCAGCTTGGCCCGGATCGAATCAGCGTTACGATTTCCCTCGGTCCCGCCATCGATCAGTCGCCGGACATAGCCATCCCGGTTGATCGTCGCGCCCGATATGCGCAGCGCGACCGCGTCGGCGATAAGCGGAATATTGACATATCCCTTCACGTCGATGCGATTATAGCTGCCGTAAATCGCCTCGACCTTACCCGAAAACGCATGGATATCTGGCTGGCCGGTGGTAATCAGCACTGCGCCGCCAATCGTGTTCTTCCCGAACAACGTACCCTGCGGACCGCGCAGCACCTGCACGCTTTCAAGATCGACCGCATCAAGCACGCTGCCGATCGACCGGGCATAATAGACGTCATCGACATAGAAACCGACGCCGGGATCGGAGAAGATCGCGAAATCATTCTGGCCAACGCCGCGGATGAAAACCGTGGCGTTGTAGTTGCCGCCCGAAAGCGCCGCAGCACCGTCAAAGCGGATATTGGGGGTATATTTGGCGATTTGGTCGAGCGTATCGACGCTGCGGCTGGTGAGCGCGTCGGCGCTGAACGCAGTGACGGCAATCGGCACGTCCTGCAATCGTTCGGACTGGCGGCGCGCGGTCACCAGAATATCTCCCTCGGCGGTCGCTGCAGCGGCCGGGGGGCCAGCAGATGCCGCTTCCGTCTGCGCCTTTGCCGCAACCGGCGACAAGGCGGCAAGCGCAACCCCAGCAAGCAGCCGGGCATTTCTTCCAGATAACATCACCCTCATTTTACCCTCCTCAATGATACCGGTTTTTTATCGGTCTCTGCGGCTACGCCCGGCGCGTTGAGTGTCCGCAATTTGTTGATGATGCGCTCAAAGGCCGTCCGCTCGTCCGGCGAAAGGCATCCGAAAAATTGGGCTTCATGGTCACGAAAGGCGGCTTCGATTTCCGCCCGGAGGGTCACGCCAACGACGGTAAGACGCAGCGCGTTGCTGCGCCGGTCGCGGCCGGCCTGCCGCTTGACCGCTCCAAGCGCGACCAGGTCATTCACGGCAGCCATGGCGCTGGCACGGTTGATCCCCAGCGCCCGTGCCAGCGCAACCTGGTCGCACCCTTCGTGCAGGCCGATGAAGATCAAGGCGGTGGCGCGCGCTGGGGACAGGCCGAGCGGCGCGACGAAGTCATAGAGCGACCCCATTGCGAGCAGATCAAGCCGCCGCAACTGGAAACCGATCTGGTCGGCCACCATGCCAAAAACATGATCGCCATGATCGGAGCGCCCCGCCATCCCCTTCTCCCAATCCCGTGCGATCTCTTGGAATCGCTTTGTGGCATAACAGTACGCCTGCCATACAATTATGCAATATGTGGAATGGCGGTGGTGACACAATCGTGGCGGCCGCTGGTTGTCGTCGGGATGTCACCACTCAACGGCTTCGGACAAAGGCGGGAAGAGCGGACCGGCAGCGCGATAGGTGCCGATGCGCCCCAGCAGAGAAGCACAACAGCATCACGATCGATCGCGCGCGGGTCTAATGATGTGATGATGGTCGGGGAGACAGGATTCGAACCTGCGACATCCTGCTCCCAAAGCAGGCGCGCTACCAGACTGCGCCACTCCCCGACGCTGGGGTGCCCTAGGGTGCATCCGGGGGGAGCGCAAGCCGGATGTCTCTTATTTGCAAACTGCTCGGCAGCGCCACCAGCTACAACCGGCGCGCGCTGGCTGCCCGGGCAGGCAATTTGGTGGGCCCGGCAGGACTCGAACCCGCAACCTAGCCGTTATGAGCGGCCAGCTCTAACCATTGAGCTACAGGCCCCACCGCCGCCACGCCTAGCGGAGGCAGCGGGCGCAGGGCAAGCCTAGCCCGCCGTCGCGACCAAATCGGTGAGCGCGATCGGCCGCGCCCCGCAGGAATCGAGCAACGCCAACATCCTGTCCCACCAGCAATCAAAAGCGGCAAGGTCGGCCAGGTCACGCACATAGGGAGTGTGGCCTGGTACCAGCGACGGGGAATGAAAGGAGAAATTGAGCAGCGGCGCGCCCTCCCCCAGGGCGATCCGCACCGCCTCCAGGGCATCAGCGATGGGCATTTCCTCCGGCGTCAGCGCGACGCGCGCCAGCAGGCCAGTACGCGCGAACAGCCCGCGCCCGCGCGGCAGCTTGCCGAGCCGTCCATATAGTGGCTGCCCTGCGCGCCGGAGCAAGCCGGTGAAAATCGTGGTGAGCGGCAATTCGATCATCCCGGAGACGCGGAAAGGCGCATTGCCAATGGCGGCGAAATCGGGGCCACCCTCCCCTCCATAGTCATAGCGCGATCGCATCGAGCTATCGATCCGATAGCCGCGCGCCGCCAGCAACCCGATCGTCTGCGGACCAATGCCATAGCGTCCGGCGCGATAGGCGATCGGCGGCGTGCCAAAGGCGCCGGCGATGGCCGTTGTCAGCACATCGAGCTTGGCGGCCTCCAGCGCGGGCGGCAGGTTGCCCGGAAAGCTGTTATAGGGCGTCACTGCCTCGTCGAAGGGCGGATTGACCCAGGGGTGGAGCTGCGTGCCGATCGTTGCATTGCCCTGCGCCAGGATCGTGCGCAGAATATCAACCGCCGCCGGATCGCTGACGATCGGGTGATCGATCATGAAGTTCAGCGGCACCCCTGCCGCCGCAAAGCGCGCCTGAGCGGACGGCAAGGCCTGCACGGCCGTCGTCGCGCGCGAATCGCGCGACAGCGGGGCGTTCCAGTCGAATTCCTCTTCGGTATCGACGAACACGGTAAAGCGCGTGCCGAAATCGGCCGGCCAGGCAATCAGGTCAGCAGGTGCAGGCGCCGGCGGGCGATAGCTGCCCGCACGATTGGCCGGAGGTTCACGATCCGGCACGATCAGATGGTTGATGCCTGGCCCACGTCCTGAGTGAAGGCGGCCGGCAGCCGCAAAGTCAAGCGATCAACGCCGATCGTCAGGCTACCGCCAAGCTCGACCGCCAGGTTTCGGGCAAGCCGCAGCGCAAAGCCGGTGCCGAGCAAGGGCGCGCCTTCGGCATCCGATTCGCTTTCGGCATCGATGGAAAGCAGCGTATCGCCTGGATAGGCGGCCAGTGCGCGTGGGCGGCCGATATGGACGGCAACGGTCTCGTCGCCCTCGCGGCCCAGCCGGACCGAAATCGTCTCGCCGGCGCTACCGGCCGACACCAGGGCCGCCATCAGCCGGGCAAACAGCCGATCAACCGCGCGATCATCTCCCTTGATGGTCACATCGCCGGCATCGATATCGAGCAGAACGGTCGCCTCGCGCAACGCTGCCAGCGGCGCGAGGTCATGCACGATCCGCTGCAACAACAGCCCGACCGGGACGGCACTTGGCCGCAAATCAAGCGCCTGGGCTTCGATCCGGGCAGCCATATCAAGATCGTCGATCGCGCCGAGCAGGCCCATCGCCTGATCGCGGATCGTCGTCGCATAATCGCGATAGGCGCCGGGCACCGGACCAAGCAACTCGCCCTCGATCATCTCGGCAAAGCCGGCGATCGCGGTCGTCGGCGTGCGCAGTTCATGCACCAGCTGGCGGAGCGAATCGGTGGCCGGGGATCGGCCGCCATGGCCGAGCTCTGCGCGCTCATCGGCGCGCGGCCGACGCGCCGTGCCGCGATAGCCAGTGAAGCGACCGGTCGCGCGATCGAACACAGGTACGCCCGACATGCGCCATTGGCCGGCAGCATCGGACTGGCCGTCGATCACCAGCCGGGCATCGGCAAAGGCCGATCGCCGGCGATAGGCGCCCGCCGCGACCCCGTCGACCTGCGCCTCGGTGGTGCTGCCGGCAAGATTCAGCGACACACCGACAACGGCGGCGCGCGATACGCCGTCCACCCAGCGAATCGTGCCGGCGGCATCGGTCTCGAAGCGAAATCCTTCGCGAGGCGGCGGGGCCTTCGCCACATCATTGGCGATCTGCGTCCCGCCCTCGGTGCGCGTATCCTCTTCACGCTGGCGCTGAAAAGCATCGATCCGCGCGACGAGATCGGAAATCTGGAAGGGGCCGCGCGGCGCGACACCGTCGCCATCGCCCGGCGCCAGAGCAGCGGGCGGCGCCGCCGCCCCCGCAATCGGTTCTGCCGGCACCGGCTTGGCCGGGACCGGATCAGCATGGGGCACGATCGGGGCAGGCACGGCAGCCACCGCTTCCTCGACCGGCGATTCGACCACCTGATCCGCCACGTCATCGGGCAGCGCCGGCGTATGGTTATCCTGCTGGCGGAGCGCCTCGACCACGACGGGCAAGCCAAAGGCGACGCTGGCGATCGAGACGAAGGACCAGTCATTCGATCGTTCGGCCGGCACCACCGGCACCCGCTCGATCGGCGATGACTCGGGCAGCGCAGGCAGCGGGGCCGCCGGCGCCGGCGGGGTGAAGGCCGGCAGCAGGCTGGACAATTTCAGCGGGCGAGCGACGATCGGTGCCGGGGCGGGACGCGCGGCAACCACCGCCGTCCAGTCGATCGACAGCGGCTCTTCGATAGCGGCAGGGGTCTCGATAGCGGCAGGTGTCGGCTCGGCCGGTGCAATCGAAGCGGACGACTGTGCGGCCTGAATGTCGGTGGCAGCCCCTGCCAGGCTCGCCTCGGGCACCGCCATCACCGGCGCCAGCGCCAGGATTGGCGCGTGTGCAGCCCAAACCGGTGGCAACGGCAGCGGCGCGAAGTCGAGCGGTGACGGTGATGTTTCGGTCGACACAGGCACCGTTTCGCCCTCGTCGGCGGCAACGGTTTCGGCATCACCGGTCGCGACACGATCAGCCAAATCCACAGCATCGCCCGGCGCAGGCGCGGCCAAAGCCAGGTCGGCCGCCGGGGCGGCGGCAATATCGGACACCACCGATGGCAGCAGCCAGGAAACGGGCGCCGTCAGCGGCGGCAGCGACTCAGGCGTTTCCGCAACCGGCTCGGCGGGGACGGCGACCGGGGCGGGCAGATCGGCACGCGCCAATGCTGCCGGTGCGTCGCCACTGGCTGGTAAGGACTCTGGCGGTGATTCGGCCAGCGCGTCGCGGGCTTCATCCTGATGCACCATGACGTCGCCCAGCGGCCCCGCCGAATCAACATGATCGGCAACCGGCAGATCAGCGACCGGGCCGACGATCGAATCGTCCCCCTGCCCTGCTGTCGCGCCCGCTGGTTCCAGCGCCAGGGCAGCGGCGCCGTCCGGCGCGGCGGCATCGATCACAGCGACATCGGCGGCCGGCGCGGGCCCGGCAGTCGGCTCGGCGTCAACAACCGGCGCGCCGGGCAGGATGAAATCGATCGGCCCATAGGTTTCGAGCGCGCGGCCAACCTCGGCGGGAAGATCGCGGCGATGCCGCAATACCGATCGCGCCGCCGGCGACATCGCTGGCAACATGGCTATCCATTCGTCGGCGCGCAGATCGGCCATGCGCAGCACCGGGGCGGCGATTGCCAGATCCTCTTCGGCGAACAGGCGCACCAATGGCGCTGGCGGGCGCGCAAAGGCGAGGGCGCGGGCACTGGCGGCACGGATCGGCGATGGCACTTGCGGGCGAATCGAGCGCAACCGGGCAATCGCCATTTCGCTGGCAGGCGCACGCCCGCGACCGATCAGGTCGACCAGCTGGCGCCAGGCCGTCTGGGCGCCGAACGGGGTCGACATGTCGGCCGTCAGGACCGTTTCCAGGCTATCGTCGAACCGCAAATTCACTGTGCCTTTTGCCGCCACGCGAATACGTGCCGTAAGGATTTCTTAACCGCATTGACGGGGTTGAGGGAACAGCTGTTTTCGGCACGTCGCAATGTGGGACAATTGCGTTTGTCAGCAATTATATTATGTGAGTCGTGGTCGCACGGGTTGAAAAAATCCGTCATGCTCGGAAAGGCAATCAATGGCATTCGATCGCATCGATCGGCAAATTCTCGAATTGCTTCAAGACGATGGCCGGATGACCAATGTCGAGCTCGCTGAACGGGTGGGGCTGACGGCGCCACCCTGTCTGCGTCGCGTCCGCGCGCTTGAAGAACAGGGCGCGATCCGGGGCTATCATGCCAGTCTTGACGCCGCGACTTTGGGGTATCCGATCACTGTTTTTGCGCTGGTCAGCCTGCGCAGCCAGGCCGAACAGGATCTGGCTGCGTTCGAAGATTATATCGAAACCATCCCTGAAATTCGCGAATGCCACATGCTGAATGGCGAGATTGATTTTATCCTGAAAATCGTCGCGACCGATCTTAAAGCCTTTCAGGAAATTCTCACCACCCATCTGACGCCGGCCCCCAATGTCGCCAGCGTCAAAACTTCGCTGACGATCCGCACCGCCAAGGCGCTGCCCGGCATCCCGGTCGTTCCCGACGCCTAAGCAAAAAGGGGCGGCATCGCTGCCGCCCCTTCAGTGTCGTCAGGCGTTGGCTATGCTGCTCACGATGCAGCAGGCGTACCACCCAAGTCGAGCCAGCCGAGCCAGAAGGCCGCAATCTGATCGCGCGGCTTGGACTTCACGAGCGCAAAGGCCGCGCGCGCATTATCCATGTCGTGCAGCAGCGCATAGGCGATTCCCAGCCGGGTGTTGACCTCATCGGGCTTCGTCACGCCCTTGCCGAGCGCCACTTTGTAAAGCTCGACTGCCTTGGCATAATTGCCATCACCCAGATAAGCGTCGCCAGCGGCGGCGGCTGAAACGCCGGTTGCAGCAGCCTTGGCCTTGGCCTCGCGCGCCGATACCGGGCCATCGAGTTTGATCGCGCTGGTCGCCGCGGCATAGAGCGCCTTGTCGTCGTCACGGGTCAGCGCCATTTTGCCGGATTTGGTGCCTTCATCGAGCACAGCCTTCGCTTCGACCGGCAGACCGCTGCTGTTCAGATACAGCGCATATTGGCTGTAATCGGCCAGATCGGCCAGGGCATTATTGGCGCGCAGCAGGCGGAACAGATCGATCTTCTGCTGCTTGTCGAGCGTGTCGCTGCGCTTGCCCGAAAAGCCGTAATAGATAATCAGCGTCCGCCAGTTCTTCGCGCTGGGATATTGCTTCAGCTTGTTCTGCGACCAGGTGATGAAATCATCGAAACGATCGGCCTGCGCCAGCCGGGGGATGATATAATCATACCAGGTTTCGGGCGGCTTGCGGCCAGCGGCGATTTCGGCGTCGATCGCCTTTTGCATGTCACCGGCACCGCCAAGAACATCGCCACCTTCGATCCGCGCCTTGACAAGCGACAGCTGCAGATCGGGATCGGTTTCACCCAGATCACGCGCCTTCTGCAGCAGCGCGGCCGCTTCGGCATAATGCTTCTGATCATATTCGATCAGCCCAAGACGAAAGGTGTAGCGGGCACGATCGCGTGGCTCGGTCTTCGCATTGGCAACCAGCGCGTTGAGCGGCTTGATCAGCACGCTTTCCATCCGGCGATAGGCGGCGGGATCGCCCTTGGCCGCGCCCTGCAGGCGATCATTTTCGAGCTGCAGGCGGAAAATCTGCGCAAAATAGATTTCATCGTCGGACTTGGCGGCGGCCTCTGCGGCGATCACCGCCGGTTCCGCGGCAGCCATGTCCTTGGCCTTCAACGCAGTCTGCGCCTCAAGCGCGGGCTTGCGGAACTCGGCGCTCAGCACCGGGCCCTTGGGCGGCTGTTCTTTCTTGGCTTCCGCCGGAGCAACCGCGATGACCGTGCTTGCGCCGATCATCAGTGCTGCAGCAAAAGCCGCCTTTGAAAATGTCGTCATGTCAGAACTCTCCTCGAGCGGTCTTCAGCCTGCGATGCGCCGTGCCATACCGGGCGACCCGGCCCCGCACAAGCAAGCCCCGTGCGTTTCGTGGCGCTACGCGACTGAACGACGATTGAACGCGCTTCCGCGAAATTGGTGCCAGCGCAAACCGCTTTGACCGATCCGGCACTGCCCGCTAGCAGGCGGCGATGATCGCCGTCTTATCCCCCGCCAAAACCCTGGACTATGCCAGCCCCCTGCCGCCGCTTGATGCCACCCGGCCGCGTTTCGAAGCCGATGCCACCCGGCTCGCCGCCGCTGCCGCCAAATTGGGCAAGAAACGCCTCGCTACGCTGATGGACATTTCGGACAAGCTCGCCGCGCTTAATGCCGGGCGCTTCACCGGGTTCGAAACGCAGCCGGAACGGCCAGCGCTGTTCGCCTTTGCCGGCGATGTCTATATCGGGTTCGAAGCCAAAACGCTCGACCAGCCGGCGATCGATTTCGCCCAGAATCACGTCAGGATGCTGTCGGGGCTGTACGGCCTGCTCCGGCCGCTCGATGCGATGCGCCCTTACCGGCTTGAAATGGGCACGCGCTGGGCGCCGCGCCGCAAAAGCCTCTATGCCTATTGGGATAAGCGGATCGCAACGGCGCTTGCTGACGATGTCGCGCAGGAAGGCACCGGCGTGGTGCTCAATCTTGCCAGTCAGGAATATTGGCATGCCGTTGGCGACAAATTGCCCAAAGGCGTGCGCGTGATCGAGGCCGAATTCCGGGAACCCGGTCCGATCGGCCCCCGTTTCGTCAGCTTCAATGCCAAACGCGCCCGCGGCATGATGGCGCGCTGGCTGTGCGAACACCGCATCGAGGATATCGATGGAATCAAGGGATTCGACAGCGACGGCTATCGCTTCGAACCGGACGCCAGCGAGGGCGATCGCTGGCGCTTCACCCGCGCATGACCGTGGCGGTGATCATCGGTGCCAGCGGTGGGATCGGCGGCGCCGTTGCCGACGCGCTCGAGGAAGAAGGTGCCTTCACCACGGTCCACCGCTTCGCCCGGTCGGCTAGCGGTCCTGCCCATATCGACATCACTGATGAGGCTAGCATTGCCGCCGCTGCGGCGCTGGTCGCCGCTGGCCCCGCCCCCAGCCTGGTTTTTGTCGCGACCGGGGTGCTGCATGATGATGCACTGGGGCCGGAAAAGGCGCTGAAGGAGCTCGATCCGGCCTGGCTCGCGCGGGTCTATGCAATCAACGCAATTGGCCCCGCGATCGTCGCCAAGCATTTTTTGCCCTTGATGCCCAAGGCAGGCCGTGCCGTTTTTGCCGCGCTGTCGGCGCGGGTCGGCAGCATCACCGACAATCGGATGGGCGGCTGGCACGGCTATCGCGCCTCGAAAGCTGCGCTCAACCAGCTGATTCGCACCATCGCGATCGAGGAACGGCGGCGCAATTCGAGCTCGATCGTCGTCGCGCTCCACCCTGGCACCGTCGATACGGCCCTGTCGAAGCCATTTCAGGGCAATGTCGCACCTGGGCGTCTGTTCGATGCCGGGCGCGCAGCGGTTCAGTTGCTCGATGTGCTCGATGGGCTGCGCCCGCCCGATAGTGGCAAGCTGTTCGCCTGGGACGGCGTCGAGGTAACGCCATAGGGGCTTTGGCCCCCACGACTTGTCTCTCCCCATGTGGTTTTAGGGATAAAGCACCGCACTGCATGGCCCGAATGCGCCCGGCACCATCGAGCAGGGTCGAGCCACCGGCGTGCGTGCGCCTCTGCGCAATCTTTACCCGAACGTGCTCGCCCTGAAGGTCCGCGATTTGGGTTTCCAGATCGTCCAGACGTCCTGAGACAAAACGGGATGGGTCACATAGGCGTAGGACAGAAAGATCGTCTCGCTGGGGTCCTGATCGATGTCGCTGGATTGCTTCACCACCATGAACGCCTGTTGGGCATCGTCATAACCAATCGCCGTTGCGGCATGGGCCTGGACATGATGGTTATCCGGCCCTGATTCAGAAAATTCGCTCATTGATCGACACGTCGGCGGGGCAAGCTGATCCTCCATGAACAGGAAGGCGAACGGCTTTCCTTCGGCCAGGCTTGTCTTAAGCTTTTGCAAGGTGATCGCGCAGGAACGGGTGGACGGCGCCAGCAATCGGCGCTGTGCGCGGCGGCCAGCAGCATTCGCCTGTGCCGCATCTGCCAGCCTCGCCCATAGGCGCCGGGTTGGTAGCGCTTCCATGTGGACCGCCGCCCCCGCACCCGGCCCCGCACCCGACCCCGCACCCGACCCCCGCCGAGCGACGACGCCTCCGGACACTCCTGCTGCGCCATCCAGGCCTTGGTCGCTGCTCGGCGGGGCGATCCCGGCGATGATATGGTCGCCATAATGGATCAGCATCGGCGACGGATCGGCGCGATCGCTGCCCTTTGTCCGCCGGCGCAGATCCTGAATCGTGGCAGCGATAGCTTTGAGGGTGTTCGGGCCGAGATGATGGCAATCGCCGATTTCAGACATTGCCATGCTCAGGTCGGCCGATGCCGGAATCCGCGCAGATGCCATGATCTGATCCTTGTCCACGCTCTATTGACAACGACACTAGACGTTGATCTTCGTCGTTCGCTATCAACCACATGGATAAGCCATTTGGGGGAGTCCGACTCATCAATGATTGACGCGTTCGACCGCTGGCTGTTGCGCAATTTTGACGAGTCCGGGCGGGCCCATGCCGCGCAGCTTACCGGCCGGGCCGTGCGATCGGTTTTGGGCATCTGTACCCTGACCGGAACGGTCGTGTTCATTGGCGTCACCTTTCGCCATATCGTTGCGCCGTCATTGCTGGTGCCGTGGCTTGCCGCGATGGCGATCGTCATTGCGGCGCCGTTCATGCTCATCATCGCATTTGCCGTCCACGGGCCGGGCACCGAAGCGGCGATCCGCCCCTATATGATCATCGCGCGGGTCACGACCTTTTCGCTATCGATGCTGATCGCGGCAAGCGTGTGGATCTTGCTGCCGCACGCCAGCCTGCCGCTCCAATGTTTGATGCTGATCCTGTACGTCACCTTTGTGGCGATGGTCCTGGGCGCGGATGCGCATCCGGCACTGATGATTGAACAATTGGGCGTGATGGCATCGGCCATCGCCTTTGTGCTCGTCTACCGGCTGCCTTTCGCGGTGCCGCTCGCTATTGTCCTCGGCGCGGTGGCGATCAGCCTGGTCGGCCTGCACCGGCTCACCTATCGATCGACCGCAGCGGCGATTGCGGCGCGCGCCGAAACCGAACGCGCGATCGCCGCCCTCAAAATCGCGCTCGCCGATGTCGCCACCCAGCGAGACGCCAAAACCCGCTTCATATCGGCCGCTTCGCACGATTTAAGACAGCCCGTGCAAGCCGCCGCCCTCTATTTTGAGCATGCCCTCTCAGAAACCACCCCCCCCCTCCGCGAACGAGCCATCGCAGGCGCGCGTCGGGCCTTAACTTCTGTCGACGCGCTACTCGAAACGATGCTCGATCATCTACGTTTCGAAGCCGGAGCAGCAACAGCACGGCTTGCACCAGTCGCATTGGCAACGGTTTTTGCCGAAGTGATTGGCCAGCTAACGCCGTCAGCACGTGCCGCTAATATCCAATTGACCGTCGTCCCTAGCAGCAAATGGGTGGTTGCAGATACCGCCATGCTGCAGCGGGTGCTCATCAACGTCGTTGGAAACGCAATCCGGCATTCGGCCGGACAGCGTGTTCTGATAGGTGCTCGTCGGTCAGGCGATATCGTTATCATCTGGATAATCGACGACGGGCGCGGAATTCGCACTGCTGACGTGACGCGGCTGTTCGAAGATTATGTGCAGGGCAGTGGCGAAGGAGCCGTTCCTGGCGGATTCGGGATCGGGCTGTCATCATCGCGAAGGATGGTCGATCTGATGCACGGCGAAATCACCCTCGATCGCCGATGGGTCCGCGGGGCGGCCTTCCGCCTGCAACTTCCGGCGGCACGAGTGACGGTTGAGGAGCGCGTATGGAAAGCTGCCTGATTGCCGACGATCACGCGCTCGTTCGAGATGCGCTCTCCATGTCGGTAGCGGCGCGCTGGCCAACTGCGACGATCTGGGAGGCGGCAGACTATTCGTCAGCATGGTCGCTGGCGGTGCGGCACCCTGATGTGTGCCTGATGGATTTGGGTATGGCCGGATCGGAACCGCGCAGCGGCATAGCACAGGTCAGGCGACTGGCGCCTGACGCGCGCATCGTCATCGTCACTGCGGCCGACAATGACGCGATGATGCTCGCGCTGCTCGATGATGGCGTGGCAGGTTTTGTATCGAAATCCGCGAACACTGCGGTCATCATTGCGGCGATCGAACTCGTGCTGGCGGGCGGGAAGTACCTGCCGCCGCGAATCGGAGAGCTTGCCGGTGTGGCACAGCCGCATAACGCAATGCCCGCCCGTCTCTCTCCCCGCCAGATCGATGTCCTTCGTTTGATCAGCGACGGTGAGACCAACAAGGGAATTGCCCGCGCGCTCGAAATTTCTCCAGCAACGGTGAAGGTGCATATTGCCCAGGCTTTGTCTGCACTTGGTGCAACAAATCGAACCGATGCAGCGATGAAAGCGCGGGGCTTGGGCTTGATCTGACAGCTGTCGACGTCGGTTGCCAGAACCAGCGACCGCAAGGACGGCCGTGCTCCAGCCCGGCCAGCATTTCCGGGAATCCTCGAATCCGCAGAATGACGGCAACCACAAAGCAGGTGTAACGCGGCAGGGAGTTATCATCATACCCCGATCACCAGCAAAATATCCGATCTCGACAGTCCCCAACGCTTCGCGCAAGCGTGACAAATGCGGACGGGCGGTCTAAACCGTCACACAACCGAAACACCCATCCGAAAGCGTCAACAATTGACCGACGAGACACTGCTCGCCGACCCTTCAGATATTTCCCCGATCAGCATCGTCGACGAGATGCGGTCGAGCTATCTCGATTATGCGATGAGCGTCATCGTCTCGCGCGCGCTGCCCGATGTGCGCGACGGGCTGAAGCCCGTCCACCGCCGCATCCTTTATGCGAGCCAGGAAGGCGGCTTCGTCCCCGGCAAGCCGTACCGCAAATGCGCCAAGATCGTCGGCGATGTGATGGGTAATTATCACCCGCACGGCGACAGCTCGATCTACATGGCGCTCGCCCGCCTGGCGCAGGACTGGGCGATGCGGGTCATGCTGATGGATGGCCAGGGCAATTTCGGGTCGATGGACCCCGATATGCCCGCCTCGATGCGCTATACCGAAGCGCGGCTGACCAAGGCGGCGATGATGCTGCTTGGCGATATCGACAAGGACACCGTCGATTTCGCGCCCAACTATGACGGATCGCGCGAAGAGCCGACTGTGCTCCCCGCCCGCTTTCCCAACATTCTCGTCAATGGCGCGGGCGGCATCGCCGTCGGCATGGCGACCAACATCCCGCCGCATAATCTGGGCGAAGTTGTCGATGCCTGCCTCGCGATGATCGACCGATCGGTCGAGGGCGGCGATCCGCTGACGATAGAGGAGCTGATGGAGATCGTCCCCGGCCCCGATTTCCCGACCGGCGCGATCATCCTGGGCCGCACCGGCTGCCGCAATGCCTATGCCGAGGGGCGCGGGTCGATCATCGTGCGATCACGCTACAAGATCGAGGAAGGGCGCGGCGACAAGCGCTCGATCGTGCTTACGGAAATCCCCTACCAGACCGGCAAGAACGGCCTGGTCGAAAAAATTGCGGAGGCCGCCAAGGACAAACGCGTCGAGGGCATCAGCGACATTCGCGACGAATCGAACCGCGAAGGCGTGCGCATCGTCATCGACCTGAAGCGCGATGCGACCCCCGAAGTGGTGCTCAACCAGCTATGGCGGCACACGCCCGCGCAGTCGAGCTTCCCGGCGAACATGCTGGCAATCCGCGGTGGTCGGCCCGAAACGCTGACGCTGCGCGACATCATCGAGGCCTTTGTCAAGTTCCGCGAGGAAGTGATTACCCGCCGCTCGAAATACGAGCTGCTCAAGGCCCGCGAGCGCGCGCATATCTTGCTGGGGCTGGTGATCGCCGTCACCAATATGGACGAGGTGGTGCGCATCATCCGCTCATCCGCCAACCCCGCCATTGCGCGCGCCTCGCTGGCCGCGCGCGAATGGCCGGTGGCGGAGATCCTGCCCTATATCCGGCTGGTCGAAGCGGTCGAGGCCGAGGTGGAGGGCGACAGCTACAAGCTCTCCGACCTGCAGGTCCGCGCGATTCTGGAGCTGCGCCTCCACCGCCTGACCGCGCTTGGCCGCGACGAAATCGGCGACGAGCTCAAGACGCTCGCCGAATCGATTACCGAGCTGCTGGCGATCCTGGGCGACCGGGTGAAGCTCTATGCGGTGATGCGCGAGGAACTGGTCGAGGTGCGCCAGATGTTCGCCACCCCGCGCAAGACCGAGATCGCCGCCGCTGCCGACGGGATCGAGGACGAGGACCTGATCGAGCGCGAGGAGATGGTCGTCACCGTCACCATGCAGGGCTATATCAAGCGCACCACGCTTGACACCTTCCGCGCGCAGAAGCGCGGCGGCAAGGGCCGTGCGGGCATGGCGACCAAGGACGAGGACATCGTCACCGAGCTGTTCGTCACCAGCACGCACACGCCCGTCCTGTTCTTCTCCACCCATGGCAAGGTCTACCGCATGAAGGTGTGGAAGCTGCCCGAGGGCGGCCCGGCCACGCGCGGACGGCCGATGATCAACTTGCTGCCGCTTGCCGAAGGCGAGAAGATTTCCACCGTCCTGCCGCTGCCCGAGGATGAGGCCGAATGGGGCGCGCTCCACGTCATGTTCGCGACCGCCAAGGGCAATGTGCGGCGCAATTCGATGGACGCCTTCACCAATGTGCCGTCGAACGGCAAGATTGCGATGAAGTTCGAAGGCGAGGATGAGGACGATCGGCTGATCGGCGTCGCGCTGCTCGACGAAGCAGACGATGTGCTGCTCGCCACGCGCGCGGGGAAGGCAATCCGCTTCCCGGGCGATGATGTGCGCGAATTCCAGAGCCGCAACTCCACTGGCGTGCGCGGCGTCCGCCTCGCCGAGAGCGACGAAGTGATGTCGCTGTCGATCCTCCACAAGGTCGGCGCATCGCCCGAGGAACGCGAAGACTATCTGAAATTCGCCCCCTGGAAGGGCGAGAAGGATGGCAGCATCGCGATGACCCAGGCGCGCTACGAGGAACTCGCCGAGCGCGAGCAATTCATCCTCACCGTCTGCGCCAATGGCTATGGCAAGCTGTCCTCCGCCTATGAATATCGCCGCACCGGGCGCGGTGGCCAGGGCATCACCAATATCGACAATATCGCCCGCAACGGCCCCGTCGTCGCCAGCTTCCCGGCGGCCAAAGGCGACCAGCTGATGCTCGTCACCGATCAGGCCAAGCTGATCCGCATGCCGCTCACCTCAATGCGCGTCATCGGCCGCAATTCGGCCGGCGTGAGGCTGTTCGACGTCGGCAAGAACGAGCTCGTGGTCAGCGCCGCCAAGATCACCGAGAGCGATGACGACGAGGCCGAAGGCAGCGACAACACCACGATTGAGGCGCTCGATACCCCCGACACGCCAGACGCACCGACCGACGCATGAGGACCCCTGTCGCCTATAAAGTGCTGACCGCCGAGCAAATGGCGGCGCTCGAGCATCAGGGAAGCTTTGCGGGCGCGCCGATCGATCTGGCCGATGGCTATATCCATCTGTCCACCCATGCCCAGCTCACCGAGACGGTCGACAAGCATTTCGCCGGCCAAACCGGCCTGTGGGTTGCGGCGGTTGATCTCGAGGCGCTGGGCGCGGCGGTGAAATGGGAACCCTCGCGCGGCGGGCATCTCTTCCCGCATCTCTATGCGCCGCTGCCGCTATCGGCGGTGCTGGCCTATGGCGAGTTGGCCCGCGACAATGCCGGCGCGGTCACCTTACCCGTCGCGGGCTGAGCCGGTTGGGACAAGCCGTCTAGCCCTTGTGCCGCCGCTCCAACTACGTCTGACCTGCCACCGCGAACACCGTCAGACAGACAAATTCACCACCTCGGCCCCGTACCCCTCGGCCGCCAGCAACAAGGTGCGATGGCAGGTCGCCGCCTCGCCGCAAAAGCACATCACCGCGCTCGGCTGCGCGGCGACAAGCGCGCGCAGCCGAGCCGCTGCCGCCTGCGCTTCGGGGAGTTCGAGCTGATCGGCATAGACCATTTTGAGCGTCGCTCGATCGCCCTTGCGCGCCGCATCGCGACCCGGCTTGGGTGTGCCGAGTGCTTGCAGATGGACATAGCGAATCCCTGCTTCCGCCAGCGCAGCAGCGAGCGGCGTCTTCGAAAAGCCGGGTCGGCGCGACAATGCCAGCATCCGTACATCGATCAGCTGTTCGACCCCTGCAGCCTTGAGTGCCGCCAGAAACGCCGGCATCGTTGCGCCTTCATAGCCGATCGTGAAAATCGTCATGCGCTCTCCTCCACTGCCCTTCGTCCATATTCCCAAATGTGCGCAGAGTCCTCATAACCTTGGTAGCCTGCCCGAGTCCGGGAGGAAGAGAACGAGCGGTACCGATATGGATATTGACCAAATTCTGCGCACCGAAATCGAAGAAGCGATCGCTCGCAAGCGCGCCGCCGGTCAATCACTCGATCCGCAGGCGCTGGCGATCGAGATCACCGAAAAATGGGAAGAGCCCAAAGGCCGCGGCTCAGGCAACTGGCTCTACCAGACCCGCGACAGCCTGCGGGAAAACATCGCCGCGATCATCGCCGAAGGCGCCTAGGGCTCCCCTGCCCCATCCCGCCGCCCAGCACCCCGACGACGCCCAACGCAATGAGCGCCTGACCGCAGAAATAGAGCGGCCAGATCAGCAGATCGGGCAGGATCGATCCATGTAGCGGCCCCAACCGCGCAAAGATCAGCAAGTCGCTCACTGCGAAAAGCAATGCCCCGAGCGAAACACGCGAACGCGGAAAAGCACTGAGCCACGCTATCGCCGCCATCGCGGCCAGGCCGGTTGCATAAAGCGCAATGGCGGGCGCAGCTGCCCGATCGGCCGGAAACACGAATGCCAGGGCAGGAATCAACAACAGCCGCCCGATTGCGATCGGCGCATCCGCTGCCCAGCTAAGCGGCCGCAAGTTGCGCGTATACAACAAAATCGCGACAATATGCCCCGCCAGAAATGCCAGCGCACCGGTCGTCAGCCCGGCTGTCTCCAACAGCACATCGCCCGCCGCACCAAGCGCCAGCACCGCCACCAGCAGCCAGCCATCAAGCGAGCGAGCCTGGATCGCCGCCCATAGCGCCAACAATGCGACGCCAGCGCCTTTCCAGGCGATGATCAGCGCATCATGCGGCAGCAGCCACGACGCAGGAAGATAGGTCCCCCCCGCCAGCAGCGCCGTCCAGAAAAACATTGCTCGCCCCCGCGTCATCAACGCCATTCCCCTTCACCCGATCGCTGGCAGAGTTCGCGGCCTTTGTCATCGCCGCATCGGCTCGCTATCAGGCGGAGCCATGACACATGACATCCACATCATCGGCGGCGGGCTTGCCGGTTCCGAAGCCGCTTGGCAGCTCGCCGAGGCGGGTTTTCGCGTCAAGCTCTCCGAAATGCGCGGCGCCAAATTTGAAGATGGCGGCGAGATGACCCCCGCCCATCAGACCGATGGCCTGGCCGAGCTCGTCTGCTCCAACAGCTTCCGCTCTGATGATGCCGAGCGCAACGCGGTCGGGCTGCTTCATGCCGAGATGCGCGCGCTTGGATCGCTGATCCTGCGCGAGGGCGATCGGCACAAGGTGCCCGCCGGGTCGGCATTGGCGGTTGATCGTGACGATTTCTCGGCGGGCGTCACGGCGGCGCTCGCGGCCCATCCAAACGTTACGATCGTCCGCGAACGCGTCGATAGCTTACCAAGCAACGAGCCGGCGATTATCGCCACCGGCCCGCTCACCGCCGCCGGCCTAGCCGAGAGCATTGGTGCGGCAACCGGCAAGGACGCGCTTGCCTTTTTCGACGCGCTCGCCCCGATCGTCCATCACGACAGCATCGATATGAGCCTGGCCTGGATGCAGTCGCGGTGGGACAAGGGCGAGACCAAGGATTACATCAACTGCGCGATGAATAAGGAGCAGTATCTCGCCTTTCACGCTGGCCTGATCGACGGCGAAAAGACCGAATTCAAGGACTGGGAAAAGGATACGCCCTATTTCGAGGGCTGCATGCCGATCGAGGTGATGGCGGCGCGCGGGGTCGACACGTTGCGTTATGGGCCGATGAAGCCCGTCGGGCTTGATGATCCGCGCACCGGGCGCTGGCCTTATGCGGTGGTGCAGCTGCGCCAGGATAATGCGAGCGGCACGCTGTGGAACATCGTCGGCTTCCAGACCAAGTTGAAGCACGCCGAACAGGTCAAGCTGTTCCGCACCATCCCCGGGCTTGAAAATGCAGAGTTTGCGCGGCTCGGCGGCTTGCACCGCAACACCTTCATCCGCTCGCCCGAGTTGCTCGATCCCTCGTTGCGGCTCAAGTCGCAGCCCAATATCCGCTTTGCCGGACAAATTACCGGCTGCGAAGGTTATATCGAAAGTGCCGCGATCGGGCTGCTCGCCGGTCGCTTCGCTGCGGCCGAGCTTGCCGGCGGCACCTTGACCCCACCGCCAGTCGAAACCGCGTTGGGGGCCCTGCTCCACCACATCACCGGCGCGGCAGAGGCAGCGACTTACCAGCCGATGAACGTCAATTTCGGGCTGTTTCCGCCGATTGAGGGGCGCACAAAAAAGGCTGATCGCAAGTTACTCTACACGGGCCGCGCCCGCACGGCCCTTGCCGAATGGATGGCGGCCTAGAGCCGATTTCAGTGAGGTTGAACGAACGGCGTACCTCGGCGAAAGCTGGGGTCGATGGCGGAAAACCACGGCGCTTGAGACCCAGGGCTCCGGCGTTCGCGGGAGAACTATTCGGTCAAAAGGAAAGCTGCTCTAATTATCATCGTCCGTGGTCGGCGCTGGCGCCGGACAGGCACATTTGGGCTTGGGCTTGCGTACCACAGCGGTGGTGGCAAATTCAGCCGGCGTCATCGCGCCATCCTTGTTGGCATCGGCGTCGGCGAATTTGGTCGTCGCCTTGACCGCCCATTCGTCGAAGGACAAGTGGCCGTCCTGGTTGATATCGAGCCGGGCATAGGCCTTTTGGCGGGCGGCGAGATATTCGGCGCGGGTAATTGCCCCGTTCTTGTCCTTGTCATAACGTCCGAAACGGCGCTGCTCACGCGTCTGGGCGCTGGCTTCAGGCGCCTCATTGGGCAGATCGGCGATCTGTGCGCGGGCTGCGCCCGGCGCCGACGGCAAAGGCGATCGAGAAACCGCCCGCCCGGTCATCACCGAATAGCCTGCCGCCACCAGCAGGGCCGCCCCGATTGCCGCCGCCAGATACCGCCACATTGCCATTGCCGCCCCCCAATGAATCTGCGCGACAAAATCATAACCTATTGATCAGGTGCAGGAAAGTCTATTGTCCAGTCATTGCGTGCCGGATCATGTGAAAAAGGCGCGCCGGCGATCCCTGCTGCCGCGGCATGGCCAGCCCGGTATGGCAATCGACCTGGGCAAGCCGCGCCAGCATACCGATCGGCCGCCCGGCCTTGCTCCAACGCGGGGTCAACGCTTCTTCGAGCAGTGGTACCGCGAACGCGATGGCCTGGACAGCGAGTCCCGGCTCGCGGCTATGGCACGCCAGATCGACCAGCGCCCAGCCCTGGCCGGCCGCAGCCAGCGGATCCCCGGCACTGCCAAGCAACTGACCTGCCGCACGAAATAATGTCGCCCCGCGCGCCTCTGCATAACCAAGCAGCGCGACCTCCTCAACCGGGTCGGGATCGAGCAATATTTCCCACCCATCGATCATCGCAGCCAGCGCCGAACCGGACACGCCCTGTGGCAGGACATCGCTGGCTAGCGCCTGCAGTATTGGCTGACTCGGCGGCGGGGCCAGATCAAGCCGGCTCAGTGCTTCATACCACCAGGTCAGCCGCATCTGGGTGACGATCGGCTCGCGACCACTGCGCAAAATGGTGCCGAGCATTTCATCCAGTGCGGTCAACGCGGCCAAACCGGCCCGGCGCGCCCGTGGCGCATAACTCAGCGCGAGCCGCCGTTCGGGATCGGCAATCACTGTCGGGCTCGTCAGCATGGCATGAAGATTATGGGTAACTTTGCCATTAACCATATCGATTGAAAGCTGGTTAGCCGTTCCCTGCGCATAGCCATTGATAGAAATTGGGCGACTATCGAGCGGGGCGGGTTCATCATGGTAGAAGGGCATCCTCGTCCACGCGGACCACGTGGCTTCCTGGCTTCGCTGATCAGTGATGTCCGCGGCAATACGATGGCGATCGTCGCGGCGGCGCTGATCCCGATGGCCGGGTTGGTCGGTGGCGGTATCGACATGAGCCGCATGTACATTACCAAGACCCGCCTGCAACATGCCTGCGACGCCGGCGCGCTGGCTGGCCGCAAGGCGATGGGTGGCGGCACCTGGTCACAGAGCAACGGCAAACCGGGTATCGTCGCCAACCAGTTCTTCGACGCCAATTTTCAAAGTGGTGCCTATGGCAGCATCAGCCTGTCCCGGAGCTTCGCCGAAAATGCCGGCAAGGTGACGGGGACGGTTTCAGCGACAGTACCGATGACGCTGATGCGCGTGCTCGGCCAGACCGTCCAGACGCTGGCCGTGACTTGCGACGCCGAAATGCACTTGCCGAATACCGATGTGATGTTCGTACTCGATACTACAGGGTCGATGGGCGACACCCCTTACGGCGACAGCATGTCGAAGATTGAAAGCCTGAAGATTGCGGTTAAGTGCTTTTACGAGATTGTCGCGCGGCTAGACACCGATGCGACTTGCGCCACCGGCACCCCCAGCGGGGGCGTTTCGACGAGTACCCAAATCCGCTTCGGCTTTGTGCCCTATGCCACCAATGTCAATGTCGGCAAATTGCTGCCCACTGCCTGGTTTGCCGACACCTGGTATTATCAGACGCGCGAGCCGGTGTTCACCAACCAAACGGTCTATACTTATCCGAACAATAGCACTGCCACGGTCACCAACACCAGCAACAGTGGCACGTCTACCGGCAGCTATTCGACCTATCAGACGCTCTCAGCAAACAGCAGCAGCGCCTGCAACGCCCTTAAACCAGCGACGACCAGCTATACCGCTGGCAACGAAGGTGCAGGCTACGGCTATAATGTCACCAACGCTGGTCCCGTCCAGACAACGACCTACAAGACGGACACGGTATACACATCCTATTCCTATTCTGTTTCCTACAAGAACAGCAAAAAGACATGCACAATCTCGCGTCGTCCGACGACCTATACCCAGACCAAAACCTATTCCCGTACCGATATCGGCATCCCGACCACGACGAGCGTATTCAGCAGTTGGCATTATGCCCGATTGCCGGTCAACATCAGCTTGTTGAAAAACGGCACCGATTGGAATGACGATTTCCAATGGCCAATCGGTAACAATGGCACCAATACGACGATTGGTTGGGATGGCTGTGTCGAGGAACGGGCAACCGTGTCCCAATCGAGCTACAGTCCGATTCCAAGTGGAGCAAAGGACCTCGATCTCGATTCGGTGCCGACCGCCGGCGACGTCACCACGCAGTGGAAGCCGGTGCTGCCAGACCTGATCAAGACCCGCAACGGCGGCACCTGGACACTCAGTGAATCAACCACCACCAGCGATTACACCAATGGTTCCTATTATGCCTGCCCGGTCGAAGCCAAAAAGCTGCAGAGCTGGGACAATCCGGACGACTTTGACACCTATGTCGATCAGCTTCAGCCGGAGGGTAATACCTATCACGATATCGGCCTGATCTGGGGTGGACGATTGATGTCACCAACCGGCATCTTCGCATCCGAGAACGCGCTGACGCCGCAGGGCGGGGAAATCGAGCGGCACATGATTTTCATGACCGATGGTGATCCCTGCACCGGGATCAACAATTACACCGCCTATGGCGTCAACTGGTATGACCGGCGCACGACCGATTCGTCGGTAGCGCCGACCGACGGCTGCACAACGAACGGCACGTTGACCGCCCAGGTCAACGCCAGAACGGCTGCCTTATGCACAGCGATCAAGAACAAGAACATCACTTTATGGGTCATCACGTTCGGCTCGCTGTCGTCCGATACCGTGACGCGCATGACCGCTTGCGCCTCGACCGGGCGCTATTTCAATGCGACCAGTGCCGCAACGATCCAGACCACTTTCGCGTCGATCGCCAACCAGATATCCCAGCTGAGGCTAACGCGATGAGGCAGCGCTTGCTCTCCGCCCTCGCGAACGATCGGCGTGGGTCGTCCGTTGTCGAATTCGGCTTTGTCGCGCCGGCGTTATGCCTGGTCCTGGTCGGCGCGTTTGACACTGGCCACTCGCTCTATATGCGAGCGGTGCTGCAAGGCATTGTGCAAAAGGTAGCGCGGGATTCCACGCTGGAGACCAACACAACGACCGATCAGCAAGATCTGCTGGATGCCAAGGTTCGCGCATCGGTGCGCGCTATCGCCAATAATGCCACGATCAACATCACACGTCGCTATTATCGAACCTTCTCGCTGGCGGCATCGGCACAGGCCGAAGCCTGGACCGACACCGACGGCAACGGCACCTGCAACAACAATGAGCCTTTCCAGGACGCCAACCTCAACGGCAGCTGGGACGCTGATGGTGGCGACAGCGGCCAGGGCGGGGCGAAGGACAAGACTCTCTATACTGTCAGCGTCAGCTATCCACGATTCTTCCCCCTGTGGCGATTTATCGGGGGATCGAACACGACGCGGATCAGCGCCGCAACGGTGCTTGCCAATCAGCCCTATAATGATCAGGGCAGCTATGGCACGCCAACCGTCGGCCATTGTCCATGACGGGTCGCCCAATCAAGGCGCGCCTGATCGACCGGGCAGCCCGCTTCGGCGCGCGGCTGGGCCAAGACCGAAGCGGTCTGGCGTTGCTCGAATTCGCCTTCACCCTGCCGATCCTGTTGCTGATGACGCTGACTGGCGCCGAACTGACCAACTATATCACCACCAAGATGCGGATCAGCCAGCTCGCGCTGCATTTGGCGGATGATGCCTCGCGCATGGGCAGCGGCAGTCAATTGGCGGCCAAGACAATTACCGAGACCGACATCAACGATCTGTTCGTCGGTGCGAACCTCCAGTCCGGCGAATTATCCCTCAACACCAAGGGACGCGTGACGCTGATCGACCTGGAACCGGTTGCCAATCCCAACACCACGAACAAATATAAAATTGGGTGGACGCGCTGTTATGGCGGCAAGACGACGCACGTTTCGCCTTATCGGACGCCGACCACCAACCTCGACGGAATCGGCCCAACCGGCCGTCAGGTGACCGCACAAGACGACAATGCGACGATGTTTGTCGAGGTTTATTATGAGTATACGCCGCTGGTCGGTGGCACGCTGGCGCCGACGACGAGCTTCACCGAAATCGCCTCGATGTCAGTGCGCGATCGTCGCGACCTTTCGAATATCTATAACAGCAACGGCGCGCCCGTGGCGAGTTGTTAGTGCCAACCGATGCGGCGCAGAACGCTACCCTGTCTCGTACAAATCAACGATTGCAAACTGTCTTAGCCGCCGCGACCACCCGCGCCACGTCGACCAGCGCCAGCTTTTCCAGATTGGCGGCATAGGGCATCGGCACGTCTTCATTGGTTACGCGCAGCACGGGCGCGTCGAGATCGTCAAACCCGCGCTCCATCGCCACCGCGACGATTTCGCTGGCGATGGAGCAGGTCGGCCAGCCTTCCTCAACGACGATCATGCGGTTGGTCTTTTTCAGGCTGTCGAGCACCGTCTGAGTGTCGAGCGGGCGCAGCGTGCGCAGATCAATCACCTCGGCATCGATCCCCTCCCCAGCGAGCGCCTCGGCCGCTTCGAGCGCGAGCCCGACGCCGATCGAATAGCTGACGATCGTGATATCGCTGCCGCCGCGCATCGTCCGCGCCTTGCCGATCGGCAGGACGTGATCATCAAGCTTGGGCACCTCGAACGAGCGGCCATAGAGCAGCTCGTTTTCAAGGAAGACGACCGGGTCTTCGCTCCGGATCGCGGCCTTGAGTAGTCCTTTGGCGTCCGCAGCATCATAGGGCGCAATGACGATCAGTCCGGGGACGCTGGCATACCAGGGCGCGTAATTTTGCGAATGCTGCGCACCGACCCGGCTTGCCGCGCCATTGGGGCCACGGAACACGATCGGGCAACGCATCTGCCCGCCCGACATATAATTGGTCTTGGCGGCCGAATTGATGATGTGGTCGATCGCCTGCATTGCAAAATTAAAGGTCATGAATTCGACGATCGGCCGCAAGCCTCCCATCGCCGCGCCGGCACCGATGCCGGCAAAGCCATATTCGGTGATCGGCGTATCGATGACGCGCTTGTCGCCAAACTCGTCGAGCAGCCCCTGTGTGACCTTATAGGCGCCCTGATATTGCGCGACTTCCTCACCCATCACAAACACGCGCTCATCGCGGCGCATTTCTTCGGCCATTGCGTCCCGAAGCGCTTCGCGCACGGTGGTTTTGATCATATCGGTGCCGGCGGGTATCGTCGGATCTTCCAGGCGCGTGACTGCCTTCCGCGCCACCGCTCCTGCGGCGACAGGGTCAGGGTGGGGGGGGGGCGCGGCCGCGGTGCTGCTTGGCGGCGCCTCCGCAACAACCTCTTGCCCGGCAGCAGAGGACTTTTCCGGTTTGCTATCGGTGGCGTCCTCGCCCTCCATCTTCAGCGTGGCGATCACTGTGCCGACCTTCACATTGTCGCTGCCCTCGGCGACCAAAATTGTGGCGATCGTGCCGTCATCGACAGCCTCGAATTCCATTGTCGCCTTGTCGGTCTCGATCTCGGCCATGATGTCGCCTGACTTGACGATATCGCCCACCTTCACCAGCCATTTGGCAAGCGTGCCCTCTTCCATGGTCGGAGAGAGCGCCGGCATCTTGATCTCAATGGCCATCAGTAACGCTCCACCAGCACATCCGTATATAGCTCGCCGGAGTCCGGCTCGGGCGCGCTTTCGGCGAAGTCAGCGGCTTCGTTAACGGTCTTGCGGATTTCAGCCTCGATAGCCTTGAGTTCAGCTTCGGTCACGCCGACCGCTTCAAGCAGCTTCTTGCAGTGATCGATCGGGTCCGAATTCTCACGCACCGCCTGCACCTCATCACGCGAGCGATATTTGGCGGGGTCGGACATAGAATGGCCGCGATAGCGATAGGTCTTCATCTCAAGGATGATCGGCCCTTTGCCAGCGCGCACCCAGGCCAAGGCTGTCTCGCCAGCGGCGCGACAGGCGAGCACATCCATTCCGTCGACTTGCAGGCCGGGGATGCGGAAGGATTCGCCTCGCCGGAATAACTGGTCCTCAGAAGAGGCGCGATTGACACTTGTCCCCATCGCATATTGGTTGTTTTCGATCACATAAATGACGGGCAGCTTCCACAGCTCGGCCATGTTGAAGCTCTCATAGACCTGGCCCTGGTTCGACGCGCCATCACCGAAATAGGCCAGGCAGACGCCGCCATCGCCCTTATATTTGTGGGCAAAGCCAAGCCCCGTGCCGAGCGAGACCTGCGCACCAACAATACCGTGCCCGCCATAAAATTTATGATCGACGCTGAACATGTGCATCGATCCGCCCTTCCCCTTCGAAATACCCGCCTGCCGCCCAGTTAGTTCGGCCATCACGTCTTTTGGGGGGATGCCGCACAGCAGCATATGGCCATGATCGCGATAGCCGGTGATCACGCTGTCCTTGTCCGACAACGCCGATTGCAAGCCAACCGCAACAGCTTCCTGGCCGATATAAAGATGGCAGAACCCGCCGATGAGCCCCAGACCGTATAGTTGCCCGGCCTTTTCCTCGAACCGGCGGATCAGCATCATCTGCTTGTAGAAGCCGAGCAGCTGTTCCTTGCTGGCGTCGAATTGGGAGGGCTCATCAGGGCGCTCACGATTCGGGGTGGCCGGTTCGCTCTTGCGGCTGCGCGCGGGTGATTTTGCCACGGTCGACAAGACCTCTCTTCCTGGGGAGAAGCGGCTATAAGCGCAGTCGACCGCCGCATGCAATCGTTGCGGCGACCACAGCGCGCTTAGTTCAGCGGGACGATCACTTCGTCAGGATGGGCGAGCTTGAGCTGCCGGCGCACCAGCTCTTCGGCCATATCGGGATTGGTGTGCTTGGGATCGAGCAGTGCCACGCGGTTGCGGAGAACGCTGCGCTGCTTATCAAGCGAGGCGTAAACAACCTCGCGCGTCGCCAGCTGCCGCTTATAATCGCCATACGCGAAGATCCCGTTTGGCCCGACTACCGCATACCCGCCAAAAAACGCCATAACGATCAGCGCCAACGCCGGTGGGCCGGCGCGACGCAAAATGATCTTGAGGGTCGAAGATCCTGACATCAGATGATTCTGGCGCACGCCGACTCGACCTTCAAGCTTTATTTTTTCCGCAGAATACTCCGCCCGGCATAACGGCCCATGTCGCCAAGTTCCTCCTCGATCCGGATCAGCTGGTTATATTTCGCAAGCCGGTCACTGCGCGCCAGGCTACCGGTCTTGATCTGTCCGCAATTGGTGGCAACGGCAAGGTCAGCGATCGTCGCATCCTCTGTCTCACCCGAACGGTGTGACATCACGGCAGTGTACCCGGCACGATTGGCCATCGATACCGCCGCCAGCGTTTCGGTCAGCGTGCCGATCTGGTTGACCTTGACCAGCAGCGAATTGGCCAGCCCCTTGTCGATCCCCATGCTCAGCCGTTCCGGGTTGGTAACGAACAGGTCATCGCCAACGAGCTGAACCTTGTCCCCAATCATATCAGTCAGCGCTTTCCAGCCAGTGAAATCATCCTCGCTCATGCCATCCTCGATCGAGAAGATCGGATAGCGCGCAGCTAGATCGGCCAGGTAGCCGGCCATCTCATGCGGATTGAGCACTTTGCCCTCACCGCTGATATGATAGGCGCCGTCACGGAAAAATTCGGTCGCGGCACAATCCAGCGCCAGCATCACATCATCGCCCGGTATATAGCCCGCCGCCTCGATCGACCCCATGATGAAATCGAGCGCATCGGTGGTCGAGGCGATATTGGGCGCGAAGCCGCCTTCATCGCCAACCGCCGTCGCCAGCCCTTTTTCGTGCAACCGCTTTTTGAGCGTGTGGAAAATCTCTGACCCGCAGCGGACAGCATCGAACAGCGAATCGGCACCGACGGGGACGATCATGAATTCCTGAAAATCGATTGGGTTATCGGCGTGTTCGCCGCCATTGATGATGTTCATCATCGGCGCCGGCAGCAGATGAGCGGAGACACCGCCGACATAGCGATAGAGCGGCATGCCGCGCGCATCCGCCGCCGCCTTGGCGACCGCCAGGCTGACGCCCAAAATCGCATTGGCGCCCAGCCGCGCTTTGTTGGGAGTGCCATCCAGCTCGATCATCAACTGATCGATCTCGCGCTGGTCCTCCGCATCGATACCAAGCACTGCTTCGGCGATATCGGCGTTGACGGCATCGACGGCGCCCTGAACGCCCTTGCCCAGCCAACGCCCCATGTCGTCGTCACGCCGCTCGACCGCCTCATAGGCGCCCGTCGAGGCGCCCGATGGCACTGCCGCACGCCCGAAGCTGCCATCCTCAAGCATCACATCGACTTCGACAGTAGGGTTGCCGCGACTATCGACAATCTGGCGGGCATGGATGTCGATGATTGCGGTCATGAAGTGATGCTCCTAATGCTGGTGCTGCACAGACGTGCAAGCGTTGGCGGGGCTCTATCCGGTTCGTTTCCGGGGGGCAATTCGCTTGCATGGCTGGAACGCAAACAGCTGAAGACCGTTGTTTTATTTTTAACGGGAAAGGGCTCCTCATCATGGCCAAAGAGACGACCGACGCCACGCCAAAACCGGTGCGCAAACGCCCCGTGCCGCAAGCCCCGATCAAGGACGGCCCCGGTAGCGCTGGCGTCACCGTCATTGCCGAGCCGGATGCCGCCGCACCGGCTGCAGCCGCCAGCGCCGCCCAGACGATCAAGGATGGCGCCGCCAACCTCGCCCGCCAGGCGACCGACAAGGCGCGTGATTACGTCGCCGAAGGCAAAACACGCGCGGGCGGTGCGCTTGACGAAGTGTCGCGCCTGATGGGAGACGCTGCCGATGCGGTCGACGAAAAAATCGGCCCGCAATACGGCCAATATGCCCGCACCGCCGCCGAAGGGATCGCTGGCTTTTCCGAAAGCCTGAAGGCCAAGGAGATCGAGGATCTGATGGCCGATGCCACGGCGTTCGTCCGCAAAAGCCCGGCCGTCGCAATCGGCATCGCGGCGGCGCTCGGCTTTGTCGTTGCACGCCTCGTCAAGGCTGGTCTCGATTCGGCCGATGACACCGCCCAGGTGACGTCGCCGACCAAATCCCCTGACGCTTGATCAACGGTGGTCGGGGGATGAGCGACGACTGGCCGAAGGACGAGATCGAAAAAGACGACTCGATTGCCGCCTTGTTTTCACGGCTGGTCGACGATGCTGAGCGCTTCGTTCGCGCCGAAGTCAGGCTCTATCGCGCCAATCTGTTCAATAGCCTGACGGAAGCCCGCAGCGCGATCATCATGTTGCTGGCGAGCTTGTTGCTCGCCCAATCGGCGGTAATCGCGTTGCTGGTCGGCCTGGTGGTGATCCTGCGTCGACCACTCGGCGCGGTTGGCGCGACAGCGATCGTGGTCGTTGGCGCACTGGTGATCGCGGCGCTGTTGGGCGGGCTCGCCATCGGCAAGATCCGGCGGGCAACCGACATTAAGGACAAGAGCTGATGGTCAGCGTCGAGAACGAGCGCGATCAGGCCGAAATCGATGCGGCTCTGGCCCGCGCGCAGTTGACCGCGACGCTTGTCGATCTTCAGGCCCGACTCAATCCCCGGGCACTAGCACGCGACGCCATCGATGAATTGCGCGACACCGGCATCACGATCGCGCGGGGGGCGCTGGCCGCAGCCCAGCGCAATCCCGGCCCGTTGATCGGCATTGGTGCGACATTGGTGGCGATCTTTGCGCGTGATTGGATTACCGATGCCTTTGCCGAGCATGGTAAGGTCGCAACCGCAGCGCCCTCGCCGCGTTCAACCGAGATTGACGATCATGATGGGGCGCCCCGGCCCCGGGAAAGGACATCCAATGACTGACCAACCAAACCCGCAGCCCCATGATGCCAAGGGCCTGCTCAGCGGTGCCAGCCAGGCCGCGACCAGCGCCCTGGACAGCGTCGTAGACACTGCCCAGGCCGCCGCGCGCCGAACGGTCGAAAGCATTGAAGGCAATCCGCTGTCGGTGCTGGTGGGCGGCATTGCCGTTGGCGTGCTCGCGGGCACCCTGCTGCCACGAACCGAGCGCGAGACTGAGCTACTTGGGCCAGTTGGCAAGCGGCTGACCGACGGCGCTGCTGCCGCCGCGCGTGCCGCGCGCGATGCTGGTACTGCCGAACTGGTCGCCGCAGGGATCAGCCGCGACGCTGCCCGCGCCCAGGTGGGCAAGCTACTCGATGGCGTGATGACAGCCGTCAAGACGGCCGGCGAAGCCGCCTCTACTGCCGCAAAGCCCGGTACGATTGATAACTAAGCTTCAAAACCGGCGCGCATGGGGCTAAGCGCGGGTTTTCTGCAAAGGCCGGTCCCTATGAGCAAGTTACATCTCGTCTTTGGTGGTCGCGTGCCCGATCCGATGACGCTGGATTTCAACGATCTCGAATCGATCGACATCGTCGGTATCTTTGCCGACTATAAGAGCGCGGAAAAAGCATGGCGCGCCGCCGCCCAGCGCACAGTCGACGATGCCGAGATGAAATATGTCGTGGTGCACCTGCACCGGTTGTTACAACCTGATCTGATCGCCGCCGCCCCCGGCGCCTAGGCACCGGCAGGTGTCACAGCGGTCAGGCTGACCGGTATCGCCAGAGCAATAAAGGCCGGGCCAGGGCAAGCCCGGCGATAAACCCGCCAATATGCGCGCCGATCGCGACAGGCTGCAGCCCACCACCTGAGGCAAAACCGATCAACAGCTGGAGGAGTATCCAGCCCCCGGCGAGCCATGCCACGCGCACCACACGCGATGGAATCGGCCCGATCGCCGGCACTGGCCGTTCGGCGAACAGCATCGCATAAGCCGCCAATATCGCCGAGATGGCGCCGCTCGCTCCGATCATCGGCGCCGCCGACAGCGGCTCGAACGCCCAATGGCCCGCCGCGCCGGCATAAGCACCGATGGCATAAAGCAGCGCCATGGCCTGCCAGCCAAGCGCGCGCTCCAGCATCCGCCCGCAATAGACCAGCATCACCATGTTGAAGGCAAGATGCAGCAAGCCGCCATGCACCAATGTCGCGGTCAGCGGCGTCAGCCAGAATGGTAGCAATATGATGCCATGCGGCGCTTGGAGTGCAACCGACAGGCTCGCCGGAATAAATCCGGCACCAATCGCAGCATAAGCCTCGACACCAAACAGGGTGATCAGCACCGAAACGGCGATGGTCACCCCGGCGATGACGACGGTTGCCGGAGTCTCCTCAAGCGCCGAGCGTGTCAGATGAATTCCACCTTGGACACGAGATAATAGCGATCGCCCGACGGCACCGTCACTTCGACCTCATCATCGACCTTGCGGCCAATCAACGCGCGGCCCAACGGTGAATTATAGGAGATACGGCCGACATTCGCGTCGGCTTCGGTCTGACCGACAATCTGATAACGGATCGGCTTTTCGTCCTCGTCGAGCAGCGTCACGGTTGCACCGAACACCACCTTTTCGCCTGACATTTCCTTCGGATCGATGATCTGGGCGCGTGACAATTTGTCCTCGATATCGCTGATCGAGGCCTCGATCTGGCCCTGGCGCTCCTTGGCGGCGTGATATTCGGCGTTTTCGGACAAATCGCCATGCGCGCGCGCTTCCTCAATCGCGTCGACGATGAGCGGGCGTTCGGCCTTGAGCCGCTTCAATTCTACGGAAAGCTTTTCATAGCCTTCCTGCAGCATCGGCATCTTTTCTACCGTCGCCATTGCTCGCGTCCTTCGTAAAAATCCCTGTTACCGTGCAGACCCACAGGGCCCGCCCGCACGCATTCATCAATGTCGGGGGTCAACTATGCGAATGGGAATAATAGGATTGCAGGGGACGTACTTCAAGGCTTTGTGTTGAAAGGGCTGCAATTGCCTTGGCTGCCTCCACCGCAGCAGAAGCCGTCGTGAAGTACGGAATCTTCTGGGCTAGCGCGCAACCGCGGATCGGCTGCGAATCTTTGAGCGACTGCCAGCCTTCGGTGGTGTTGAAAATCAGTGCGATATCGCCGTCCTTGATCCGGTCGACAATATGCGGCCGACCCTGGGCAACTTTGTTGACCCGCTCGACCGGCACCCCGTGGCCAATCAGGAAATCCGCCGTCCCACCAGTCGCAACGAGACTGAAGCCGTGCTCGACAAGCGTGCGCGCGGCTGGGAGGATCACGGTCTTGTCGCTGTCCTTCACGCTGACGAACGCCGTTCCCGTCCGCGGGAGGATTGTCCCGGCACCTAACTCAGCCTTGGCGAAAGCCAGTGTAAAATCGGGATCGATTCCCATGACTTCGCCCGTACTCTTCATTTCGGGTGAGAGTACTGGATCGACGCCGGGGAATCGCGCGAAGGGGAAAACCGCTTCCTTCACCGCATAATAATCGATGTGCCGGTTGACCGGCGGCAGGTCCGCCAGCATCTCGCCAGCCATCACCCGCGCAGCGATCTTGGCGATCGGGGCGCCTATCGCCTTGGCGACAAAGGGCACGGTACGGCTGGCGCGCGGGTTGACCTCGATCAGGTAAACCAGCCCATCCTTCACCGCGAACTGGATATTCATCAACCCTTTGACGGATAGTGCTGCACCAAGCACCGTGGTCTGGCGCTCGATCTCTACAATCACGGCAGGCGAGAGCGAATAAGGCGGGATCGAGCAGGCGCTGTCGCCCGAATGGACGCCGGCTTCCTCGATATGCTGGAGCACGCCCGCCACCGTCACATCGGTGCCGTCGCAGATGGCATCGACATCGACCTCGATCGCGTCGCGCAGATACTGATCGATTAGGACCGGCGAGTCGCCCGAGACGCGGACCGCGGTCTGGATGTAGTTGTCGAGCTGTTCGGGCCCGTCGACGATCTCCATTGCGCGGCCGCCAAGCACGTAACTGGGCCGCATCAGCACGGGGTAACCGATGCGCTGCGCCACGGCGATCGCTTCATCCCGGCTGCGCGCGATGCCATTGGCGGGCTGGCGGAGACCAAGCTTGTCGATCAGCGCGGCGAAGCGCTCGCGGTCTTCAGCCAAGTCGATCGCGTCTGGGCTGGTGCCGAGAATCGGAATGCCCGCCTTTTCCAGTGCCTTGGCGAGATTGAGCGGGGTCTGGCCACCAAACTGGACGATGACGCCCACCAATGTGCCGTTCTGTTGCTCGACATGCAGGATTTCCAGCACATCCTCCGCCGTCAGCGGTTCGAAATAGAGCCGGTCTGAGGTGTCGTAATCGGTGCTGACCGTCTCCGGGTTGCAGTTGACCATGATCGTCTCATAACCGGCATCATGCAGCGCAAAGCAGGCGTGGCAGCAGCAATAATCGAATTCTATCCCCTGCCCGATCCGGTTTGGCCCGCCGCCGAGGATAACGATTTTGCGGGCATTGGTCGGCTGGCTTTCGCATTCGGGCGCACCAAAGCTGGGCGCTTCATAGCTCGAATACATATAGGGCGTCTTGGCGTCGAACTCCGCCGCGCAGGTATCGATCCGCTTGAACACGGGGCGCACTCCCAGCTTGTGACGGAGCGCGCGGACTTCGGTTTCGGTAACACCGCCGGTCATCGCGACGACGGCATCATGGATCAGCCCGCCGCCACGCGCGATGCCGCGTTCTGTGCCCTCCCGCAGATTGGCCGATTTGAGTGCAAGATAGGCCAGGCGTTTGTCGGAAAAGCCCATCGACTTCAGCCGGCGCATGCCCTGCGCATCGCGCGGCAGGCCGTTACGGCAGACATCTTCCTCGGCCGCGATGATCTCGGCAATGCGTTCAAGGAACCACGGATCATATTTGGCGATGGCGTGGACTTCAGCGACGGTAAAACCCTCGCGCAGCGCCTGCGCGGCGACCAGAAGACGATCCGGCGTCGGGCGAGCCAGTTCCGCCTCGATCTCCTCCCGGGACGCACCAACCAGCGCATCGACCTGATTGAAGCCACTTAAGCCCGTCTCCAGCCCGCGCAGCGCCTTCTGCATCGATTCATGGATGTTGCGGCCGATCGCCATCACCTCGCCGACCGACTTCATCGCGGTGTTGAGGAGCGGCTCGGCGCCCTTGAACTTTTCAAAGGCGAAGCGGGGGATTTTGGTGACGACATAATCGATCGTCGGTTCGAACGACGCGGGCGTGGCACCGGTGATGTCGTTCATGATCTCGTCGAGGGTGTACCCGACCGCCAGCTTCGCCGCGACCTTGGCAATCGGGAAGCCGGTGGCCTTAGACGCCAGCGCTGAGGAGCGCGACACGCGCGGGTTCATCTCGATGACGATCAGCCGGCCATCCGCGGGGTTGACCGCGAACTGCACGTTCGAGCCGCCCGTCTCCACGCCGATCTCGCGCAGGCACGCGATGCTCGCGTTGCGCATGATCTGATATTCCTTGTCGGTCAGCGTCAGCGCGGGCGCGACGGTGATCGAA
>NCGD01000004.1 GCA_002281535.1 Sphingomonas sp. 28-63-12 | reverse complement strand
GAAATCATCAGTGCCGCACCGGCGATCATCGAACCGGCAACGACTTTGGAAATGAGTGCACGCATTTGAAGCTCCCTAAGATAGTGGATTTGGTTGGCTTGACGCCCTTAATACCCAAACCGTGGTGGACATTAGTCTGATATCGCCCCGCCCTCAAGCCTCGTTTTGCCCCGCCAAAGAAAGTGTTTGCATAAAGTCAGCAAATTCAAATGCTAAGGCTGTATCTAATGCGGCGAAATCGGGCGTTTTTCCCAATTTTTTGACGCTGGTGACCGCAAAATCGGGCAGACCGCAAGGAATGATGCCATCAAAGTGCCCTAATTCGGGTTGCACATTGATCGCGAAGCCGTGGAGCGTCACCCATCGTTTGACGCGAACCCCGATGGCTCCGATCTTGGCCTCAACGCCCTCGTCGAGCGTCCAAATCCCCACCCGCCCATCAGCGGTAAAAGCCGGGATGTCGAGGCGGGCGAGCGCAGCGATGACCCAATCCTCGATCGCATGAACGAATCGGCGGACATCGCGGCCGCGCTTGCCGAGATCGAGCATGACGTAGCCGATCCGCTGGCCCGGTCCGTGATAGGTATAGCGCCCCCCGCGTCCGGTGACATGAACGGGAAAGCGCGGATCGATCAATTCCGCCGGGTCGGCGCTGGTACCGGCGGTATAGACGGGCGGATGTTCGAGCAGCCAGACGAGTTCGGACGCGGTGCCTTCGGCGATCGCGGTCGCGCGGGCCTGCATCGATTCGGCGGCAACCGCATAGTCGACCGGCTCGGACTCGATCCGCCATTCCACAGCATCAATCATGGCCGATCCCTGCGCCCGCCGCGCGCGCGGCGCAAGTCCGGCGGCGGCGGTCGCAAATGGCGCGCGCGCCGCAAATATTGGCAACCATCGGCGCAATCGTCTAACAGCCCCCTATCGTGGCGCTAGGTGGGAGTCGGTGAGCTTGAACTCGGTCAACATGGGGACGGTCTGGGATCGGGCGACCGAGTTTCTCGGCGACAATATCGCTGCCGTCACGCCAATCGCGCTTGCCGCGATCTTCCTGCCCGCCTCGATCAACGACGCTATCGCGCCGCTGGCCACGAGCAATCCGGGCATGCAGACGGGTATCAACGTCGCCGGGCTGCTCCTGGCTGTCGTGTCGGTGTTCGGTCAGCTCGCGATTATCGCGATGGCCGTCGATCATGGACGGACCGCGGCGGAGGCAGCGCGAAGTGCCTTGGCGCAATTGCTGATGGCGATCATCATCACCATCCTGGTGGTCGCGCTGGTGATGATCGGCTTGCTGCCGTTGGTCGGGCTGTTGGTCGCCGCTGGAATCGATGTGAAAGTGTTCGCGAGCAACGATCAGGCAGCGATTGCGCAGACACTGTCGGCGATGCCGACCGGCTTTGGCTGGGCAATTGCCGCCTATTCGCTGTTGTGGGTGATCGGTTCGATATGGGCCAGCGCGCGATTCTCGCTTGGTTTTCCCGCGCTGGTCGATGAACGACGCGGCTTTGGGGCATTGGCGCGGTCGTGGCAGTTGACGCGTGGGCTGGCGCTGAAGATCGTCGGGGTGTTGCTGCTCTATGTGATCGTCAGCGGTGTTGCTGCGCTGGCAGCCAAGGCGGCGTTTGGCGGGGTGCTGGGGCTGGTCGCCGGGGGCACCGCGCCGGGCAGCTTCGCTGCTGTCGTCACCTCGATTGCGGTCGGTGCGGTGGGGACGGCCTTCGCCGTCCTCCAGGCGGCATTCATCGCCAAGTTGTTCGTCGCTGCGCGCGATCGGGCGCAGGAAGTAACCGGCAGCCAATGAAAATCAACCTGCCGGGCGCCTTTGCCGACGCCTGGAGCGCGTTTCGCGGCAACAGCGAGGTGCTGATTGCGCTTGCCGGCCTGTTCCTCTTCGTGCCGACGCTTGCCCTGCTGCTCCTGGTGCCCGCAGCGCCACCCTGGCCCGATTCGACCGCTGGCGATCCGCAGGTTCGGGCGGATGCGGCGCTGTTCGCTAACTGGCTGGTGGATAATTCCCGCTGGTTCCTGGTGGCATCGCTGGCGTCGCTGTTCGGATCGCTGGCGATCTGCGCGTTCCTGCTCGATCGCCAGAGCGCCGATTTGCGCGCCGCGCTCCAGGGCGCGGTCAGGCTGTTGCCGCGTTATATGGCGGCGGCGCTGCTGATCCTGCTGCCGGCCTCGCTGGGTGTTTTTGTCTTCATTCTGCCGGGCCTCTATATTCTTGGGCGGACGATGCTGGTCGCTCCGGCATTGGTCAGCGAGCGGGGATTGACGGCAACCGCCGCGATCATGCGCAGCATCACGCTGACCCGGCGCAACGGGCTGGTGCTCGCCGGGTTGACCGGCCTGGGGTTGCTGGTGGGGCAGGTCTTGCCGGCGCCCTTCCAGTCGATCGATATCGCGATGCGGGCGGCCGGTGCGGCCAATCCGGTGATGATCACCATCGTCGATTGTGGCGCGGCGGCACTGGCCAGCGCGGTTGCTTTGGCGACGATATTGATGCGGATCGCGATCTATCGTCAGCTGGCGTCGAGCAATGGGACCTGAGGGGCTGCGGCGCGATTGATCAGGCCTGACAGGCGCGGATCGGCAAAGGTCTCGATCCGGCGCTCGGTCGCGACAAAGCCGCAGGCGCGGTAGAAGTTCAGCGCCGAGGGGTGATCGAGCGTGCAGGTGTGGAGCCATACCCGATCGACGCCCTTGCGCCAGGCCCGCATCAGCGCTTCGGCCATCAGCCAGCGTCCCAGTTGCTGGCCGGTCAGTTCGGGCACCAGCGCGAAATAGGCGATTGCGCAGGCGGGCAGGGCCCGAAAATCGAGCTCGACCATCCCGACCTCGACGCCGGCGCGATCGACGACGGCATAAATCTCCACTGCAGGATCGGTGATGATCGCGCCTAGCGCGCCGTCGTCGAGCACCAGCCGCGAAAACCATAGCCAGGGCTCGCCGACGCGCCGGAACAGCGTGCGGTACCTGGCGAGCGACGGCGCAGCCCAGCGCACCAGGCGCAGCGGCGCTGTCGGCAGCGGGGCCGGGCGCGGTCTTGCCGTCATCGCCAGCCGCGTCACGATCACGGCCAGCTGGCCGTGATCGACGGCGATGACGGCCATGCCGATCAGGCCCAGGTGGCGAGCGGCGGCAGGCTCATCAGGATCGCATCGATATTGCCGCCGGTTTTGAGGCCGAACAGCGTGCCCCGGTCATAGACCAGGTTGAACTCGGCATAGCGACCGCGCCAGGTCAGCATCTCGGCTGTGTCTGCACCGGTGAAAGGGGTGTTCATACGCCGCCGCACGATTCGCGGATAAGTGTCGATAAAGGCGCGGCCAATATCCTGGATAAACGCGAAATTGGCGTCGAAATCGCCCTCGATGTGATCGGCGAAGATGCCGCCCACGCCCCGATGGCATTGGCGGTGCGGGATGTAGAAATACTCGTCCGCCCATTTTTTGTAGCGGTCGTAATAGTCGGCACCGTGCGGGTCGCAATGCGCCTTCAGGGTCGCGTGGAAATCCGCTGTATCCTCGTCATAGGGAATGGGCGGGTTCAGATCGGCCCCGCCGCCGAACCAGCGCTTGGTGGTGACAAGGAATCGCGTGTTCATGTGAACCGCGGGGACATGCGGGTTGGCCATGTGCGCCACGAGGCTGATGCCGGTCGCGAAAAAGCCGGGATTTTCGGCCGCGCCATGGATGGATTTGGCAAACTCGCCTTCGAACGTGCCGCCCACAGTCGAGACGTTGACGCCGACCTTTTCGAAAACCTTGCCCTTCATCACCCCGCGCACGCCGCCGCCGCCCGGCTCGCCCGAAGGATCGGTGCGGTCCCAGGCGAGATAGTCGAAATCGGCATCCGATCCGGCCTCGCGCTCGATCGCCACGAATTCGGCGCAGATCATGTCGCGAAGCTGCTCGAACCAGGTTCGCGCGGTCATCTGTTGGTCGTCAAGCGGGGCCATATCGTTACCTATTTGTTGGGCAGAGAGGTTGTCGGGCGGCCGTTTCAGTCGAGATGGCAACCGTCCTTGGCGAGCTGTTCACGGATCCACGCGTCAACGTCATAACCGAAGATGCGCAGCCCCTGTATGTTGGCATTTTCCACGGTCAACCCCGCGAGATTGACGTTCTCCAGCCGTGCGCCCGAGAGATTCACGTTGGTGAAGCTGGCATTGGCCAGGTTGACGTCGTCGAACCGCGCCCGGGCGAGCGAGCAGTTGCTGAACGCGATATCCTCCAATCGCTGGCCTGTGAATTTATCCATCCCCCATTCCCATCCCCCATCCTCAGGCAGGCCAAGCATTGATCTGGCGTAAAGCCTCGGCCATCCCGATTGCTGCCGATGCGGCAATGTTGAGCGACCGCAACCCGCTGCGCAACGGAATCCGTACGCGGCAATCCGCCCGATCATGGACATCGGCGGGCACGCCCGTGCTTTCGGCGCCGAATAGCAGGATATCGCCGACCGCGAACCGGGCCTCGGGCAAGCGGGAGGCGCCGGCGGTGGTGAACAGGACGATTCTGCCGGTGACCGCCGCTTCAAATGCGGTCCAGTCCACATGGCGGGTCACCGGGACGTGTCCGATATAATCCATGCCCGCACGCGCCAAGGCACGGTCGGAGAAGGCAAACCCCATCGGTTCGATCAAGTCGACTCCGATGCCAAGGCAGGCGGCGGTGCGCAGGATCGTTCCGACATTGCCGGCGATATCGGGTTGATAGAGCGCGACGCGCAGCGCCGGGCGTGACGGGTGACCGGGGTCGGCTGTGGGGGGAAAAGGCATTCCGACGCCTTAGGGCTTTGGGCCATATCCCCTCAAGACGGATAAAATGCTGTTGGCAAATGGGTGGCGCTATGTCTATCAGACCGCGATTCGTCGGTGGTAAACATCGGTTCATGGGCAGCGGTCGTACCGATCGCGCGCCAAGGCAGTTTCGAAGCGCAAGGGCTAAGCGAATGGCAACGGCAAACGAGGCGATCCCAGCAGGCGGCGCACCCGATGCAGCGCATGACGGTGAACCGCGCCGTCGCGATTTTCTGAGTATCGGCGCGCTCGCCTTTGGCGGCGTGGGCGTGGTCTCGGTCCTGGTGCCGCTGGTCAACCAGATGAACCCTTCGGCCGATGTGCTGGCCGAATCGTCGACCGATATCGATCTCGCCCAGATTCTGCCGGGGCAGGCGATCAAGACCTCGTTCCGCAAACAGCCGCTGTTCGTGCGCAACCTGACGCCAACCGAAATCGCCGAGGCTGATGCCGTGCCGGTGGCAACGCTGCGCGATCCGGAAACGCTCGCCCAGCGGACCAAGGAAGGCCATAAGAACTGGCTGATCACCATGGGCGTCTGCACCCATCTCGGCTGCGTGCCGCTCGGCGCCGGTGAAGGCGAGATCAAGGGTGAGTTTGGCGGCTATTTCTGCCCGTGCCATGGCTCGGTCTACGATACGGCCGCGCGCATCCGCAAAGGTCCGGCACCGAAAAATCTGATGGTGCCGCCTTATAATTTCACGTCAGATACCACTGTAACGGTCGGTTGAGGTCAGCATCATGAGCTTCCCCTGGGCAAAGCATTACGAGCCGAAGTCTGACTTCACCAAATGGATCGATCAGCGCCTGCCGCTGCCGCGCCTGGTGTATGATTCGCTCGGTGGCGGCTATCCGGTGCCGCGCAACCTCAACTATTTCTGGAATTTCGGCGTACTCGCCGGCGTGGCGCTGGTCCTCCAAATCGTCACCGGCATCGTGCTCGCCATGCATTACGCCGCCAACGGCGCGATCGCCTTCGACTCAGTCGAACATATCATGCGCGACGTGAATGCGGGCTGGATGCTGCGTTATGCGCACGCCACCGGTGCCTCGATGTTCTTCGTGGTGGTCTATATCCACATTTTCCGCGGCCTCTATTTTGGGTCCTACAAGGCCCCGCGTGAGATGATCTGGCTGCTCGGCGTGGTGATCTTCCTGCTGATGATGGCGACCGCTTTCATGGGCTATGTGCTGCCCTGGGGTCAGATGAGCTTCTGGGGCGCGCAGGTCATCACCGGCTTCTTCTCGGCCATTCCCGTGGTTGGTGAATCGATCCGGATCTGGCTGCTCGGTGGGTATGCGCCGGACGATGCTGCGCTCAACCGCTTCTTTTCGCTCCATTATCTGCTGCCGTTTGTGATCCTTGGTGTGATCATCTTGCACGTCTGGGCGCTGCACATCCCCGGGTCGAACAACCCAACCGGCGTTGAGGTGAAGGGCGAGCAGGATACTGTGCCGTTCCATCCTTATTACACGGCCAAGGACGGCTTCGGGCTCGGCGTGTTCCTGACGATTTTCGCCTTCGTCATGTTCTTCTTCCCGAACGCGCTTGGCCACCCGGACAATTACATCCCGGCCAACCCGCTCTCGACACCGGCGCACATCGTGCCCGAATGGTATTTCTGGCCGTTCTACGCGATCCTGCGCGCGTTCACGGCAGATTTCATCCTGCCGGCCAAGCTCTGGGGCGTGCTGGCAATGTTCGGCTCGATCCTGTTGCTGTTCTTCCTGCCCTGGCTAGACAGCTCGCCAGTGCGCTCGGGCAATTATCGTCCGGTGTTCCGCATCTTCTTCTGGGTGCTGGTCGTTGACGTGTTGGTGCTGGCTTGGTGTGGCGGTTCGCCGGCGAGCCCCACTTATGTGATCGCCAGCCAGATCGGCGCTGCATATTATTTCGCCCATTTCCTCATCATCCTTCCGCTGATCTCGGCGATCGAGCGTCCGCGCCCGCTGCCGAATTCGATCACCGAGTCGGTGCTCGGTAAACAGGGTGCGTCGCAGGGTGCCGGCATCGGCACTGCGGTTCCGGCCGAATAAGGGGCAATCAAAGCAATGGTCCGCATCATCTCCAGCCTGGTCGGCTTGGCCTTTGTCTTCGTGCTGGGGCTCGCGCTCTACAGCAGCGTCTCCGGCGTGATCACCGATCCGACGCCAGCGACCGCCATCGAGGAATTCCACCGTCACCCTAAGGAAGTCGCTTTTGCCAGCGACGGCATGATGGGCAAGTTCGATCGGGCACAGCTTCAGCGCGGCCTCCAAGTCTATAAGGAGGTCTGCTCGGCTTGCCATTCGCTAACCCATGTCGCGTTTCGCGATCTGACCAAGCTTGGTTATTCCGATGCGCAGGTGAAGAAGTTCGCCGCCGATTGGGGCACCAAAGCGTCGGTCAAGGATCCCAAGACCGGTGACGTGACCGAACGGCCCAATCTGCCGGCCGATCATTTTCCCAAGGTCTATTATCCCGGCCAGGGCAATCCGCCTGATCTCTCGCTGATCACAAAAGCGCGGCATGACGGACCGGCCTATGTGTATTCGCTGCTGACTGGCTATGCCGAACAGCCAGCCGAGCTGCTGAAGAAATTCCCGGATTCCAAGACGCCCGATGGGCTCTATTACAATCCCTATTTCTCCAATCTCAACATTGCGATGCCGGCGCCGCTCGCCGATGGCGCTGTGACCTATAGCGACGGCACCAAGAATTCGCTCAATCAGGAGGCCAAGGATATCGCTGCCTTCCTTGAATGGGCGGCAGAACCTGAGCTTGAACAGCGCCATGCGCTTGGTTTTGTGGTGCTGGGCTTCCTGCTGGTGGGCACTGGCCTTGCTTATGGATCGTATCGGACGATCTGGCGGAATGTGAAGCATTGAGCACCGACGTCGCCACGACCGGGGCCGCCAATGACGACCTCGCGGCGATGATCCGCACGATCCCCGACTTTCCGAAGCCGGGGATCATGTTCCGCGACATCACGACGCTGTTGCTCGACCCCAAGGGGCTCGCAACGACTGTGGAGCGGATGGTCGCGGCCGTCGATGGCCCGATCGATCTGATCGCTGGAATCGAGGCACGCGGCTTTCTGTTCGCCGCCGCCATCGCGGTGCCGCTGGGCGCCGGCGTGCTGTTGATCCGCAAGGACGGCAAGCTGCCAGGCGCGACGATCGCCGAGGATTATGCGCTCGAATATGGCACTGACCGCATCGCCATGCACGAAGATGCCCTGGTGCCGGGCCAGCGGGTCTTGCTGGTGGATGATCTGATTGCCACCGGCGGCACCGCGCGTGCCGCCATCCGCTTGCTCAAGAAGGCGGGCGCGGTGGTCACGCAGGCGCAGTTCCTGGTCGATCTGCCCGATCTTGGTGGCGCGGATGCGTTGCGGGGCGACGGTATCGAGGTGCGTTCGCTCGTCGCCTTTGGCGGCCACTAAGGCCGCCGTTCAGCCCCAGGCGCCGGTGCGCGTCCTGATCAAGCCAATCGCTATCGTCGTCATCACCGCTTCACCATGCTGGTTGCTGACCGTGATGCGGCTGCGATAGCTGCCCATCTCAGGGCGGCTCTGCGACGGGCGCTTGTCGAGGATTTCGGTCTGCACCGACAGCGTATCGCCGGGATAAACCGGTTTCAGCCAGCGCAGTTCTTCCTGCCCGGGGGATCCCAGGCCTGCCTGCCGGGTCGTCTTCATATTCTCGACCAGCATCGCCATCATCATCGCGCAGGTGTGCCAGCCGCTGGCGGATAGCCGCCCGAAATGCGTTTGCGCTGCTGCCTCGTCAGAGAGATGAAAGGGCTGCGGATCATATTTGGTGGCGAATTCGACCACCTCTTCATGCGTGACGTGATAGCTGCCGAAGCGCGTTTTTGTGCCGGGCTCGATATCTTCAAAATAGATCATGGCGACAGCTTCCCGCGCCGCTCGCCGCTTGGCAAGCGCTTAACGCGCCAGCACGCGGCGAAACGGCGCATCGTCGCCATCAATACCAGTCGCCGCAGGCAGGCCGATCAGGTCGCGGAGCAGCGGCGCCACATCGACATTGTCGAAGCTCGGTAGCGGGCCCGCAGCACGGATCGATGGGCCTGCCGCAATGAACAGCGCCGCCATTTCCGGCGCGGCATTGTCAAAACCGTGCGCGCCGCCGCTCGGCGGATGGTCGGCGGGCGGATCGCGCGTCAGGGCCAGCCAGCCGGTTTCGGCCAGGCAGACGATCGCGGGCACGCGCGGGTTCTGGCCATAATGCAGGCGCTCGGGGATGGCGGCCTTGGGCCAGCAGGTCATATGATCCTGTGGCTTGAGCAGGACGGCGGCAACCTCGGCCACACGCCCCGCTGCCGGGGTAAGACCGACATAGGGGCCATCGCTGATCGATACGAAACTGCCGGGCGGCAGCATCTTGTCGAGCCGGATCACCCGGTCTGCGCTGATGGCGGCCATGCCGTGATCGGCCACGATGACCAGATTGGCCGGCTGTCCCAACGCCACAAGGCCAGCGCGCAACCGCCCGATCTGCTCGTCGACCTCTGCCACCACTGCCGTCGTGTGGGCATCATCGGGCCCATATTTATGCCCGGCGCTATCGACCACGTCGAAATACAGCGTCAGGAATTGCGGGCGTGTGGCAGCGGGGCGCCGCAACCAATCGATGATGCCGTCGACCCGCTGCCGACTCGTTACCGCCTGCGCGAATTGCTGCCAGTCGGTTGGCCGCACCCCGCCGAAATCGACATTGGAGCCCGGCCAGAACATCGTTGCGGTGTGGATGCCGGCCTTTTCCGCTGTCACCCAGATCGGCTCGGATTCGGTCCACCAGAACGGGTCGTCAGTCGCCATGGTGAAGACCTGGCCCGGGCGGCGGGCATCCTCCATCCGGTTGCCGACAATCCCGCTGCGGTCAGGCCGCAGCCCGGTAACGAGCGTGTAATGGTTCGGAAAGGTAATGCTCGGGAAGGACGGCCGCATCGATGCGCTGATGCCAGCGGCGGCCAGCGCGTTGAGGTTGGGCGTCACGCCCCGCGTCAGATAATCGGGCTTGAAGCCATCGATCGAGACAAGGATTGTCACCGGCGCCTTCGCCTCGACAGCCGCGGCAGCGGTGGGCATCGGCGGCGGGCCACCGACCGGCGCGGTCGCGCAGGCTTGCAGCAACGCCGCAATCGCCGCAGCAGCAAGGCGGGAGGTCCATTTCATGCGGCCGCTTTGCCGGACTTTCGGGTCATTCATGTGACGGGACCTCCCTTGGTTGCCGGATCAATGCCCCAGTGAGAGCTTGGCGAACAGGGTGTAACTGATCGGCGACCGCCCATAGGCGCCCTCAAGCGCTGCCGGATAGGCATAGCCCGCCACCGATCCGCCCAGCGCCAGATTGAATGGCCCGACCAGCGGCGGCCGATAGGCATAGCCGCCCTCGACTTTGGTCACGCGAAAGGACTGGTCGTTGAGTGGATCGGCTGGGTTGGGAAACAATTCGTCATTGGCGACGTTTTCCGCGCGACCGAACAGGCTATGGTGCCGGTCAATGTCCCAGTTCGCTTCGGCCAGCCATGCCGTCAGCGTGCGCCCCGGCAGCTTGTTCTTGGCCGAAAAGGCGACGATTGTTGCCAGCCCGCCGGTCGCATAGCCGATGCTCGCGGTCGTGCGCGCCTCGTTGCGGAACGCCTCGAGCTGTTCGGGACTTTTCAGGAAGCCGTGGCTCGCCTGGATCGACCAGTGCGGGGAGGGACTCCACGTCGCGCGCACGCTCCACGAATCGAGCGCGGGTGCCTCGATATCCCAGCGATGCTGGTCGGGCTCGCGCCCGCGAAATGCCGATGCCTCGATCTGCCAGCGCGGCGCGGCATAGCCGGCAGTGACCACGCCGTAGCTGATATGCGTCGAATCGAACCAGTGGTGGGTGATCGGCGACAGCGTCTGATATTTGGCCGATCCGCGGTGCATGAACGCGGACGGCCCGAGCGCCGGCTCGCCCACCGGGGCGGCAAATAGAAACACGCTGCCCGCACCGGCATCGATATCCAGCCGGGCGGAGAGTTCCATGAACAGGTCATGCGGATGCTGGCGGTCGAGCAGCGGGTTGATGCCATCTGCCGTCTCGCCGGTCGCGAACAAATTGGGGTAGCCGCGCGGCCCCATCAACGGCTCCAGGCTCAGCATTGATCGCAGCTGCAGGTGCGCGCCGCTGCCAATGTCGCGCGACGCGGTGAGCATCGCCATCGATGTCACAAACGCCTCGCTGTCGCCGCGCGGCCCGCCCTGATCGGTTAACGCCGTCCAGGCGTAGCCATGGACCATGAACGCCCAGTCGCCTGACATGATGTGCAGGCCGTGCATCGCCCCTTCGGCAGCGGGCAGGCGCGACGTGCCCGAACCATCGGCATAGGCATCACCGCCGCGCCCCATCGTCATGCCGGCCATGCCCGCCATATCGTGGTCGCCGGCAACCGCTGGAGTCGCCGCGTGGTCGCCGTGCTGGCTATGGTCCATCCCCGTCATCTCCATATCGGGGACCGGTTCTGCCGGGGTGGGTACGGGCGTTGCAGGGGCCTGCGCGGGCATCTCCATCGCCGAATGGTCCATCGCCGAATGGTCCATTGTTGAATGGTCCATTGTCGAATGGTCCATCGCCGGGGCGGCGGGCGGCCTTGCCTGAACGCGCGCAGGGACGCGAGCAGCCGGCCTTGCCACTGCAGGCGCACTGGCACGCGCAGGGGCCTTTACCACCGGCTTGGGTTTGGGCTTTGCCGCCGGCTTGGGCTGCATCGGCATGGTCATATGGCTATGGTCCATGCGGGGATCCATGCCGGGCATGGACTGCGCCGCCACCGATACGGGCAGCGCGCCCGCAGCCAATGCTGCGAGCAGGGAAAGCGTCGTCATTTGAATAGTCTCCGAACGGATTGAGTCGGCGCAACCGGCGGCGCGCCGTAGACTTCAACCCAGTCGTGGAGGGGGCAGGTCGGGCGGCGTGCCGATGCCGATGGCCAGCGGCACCCCGGCGATGGCACGCGGCAGGCGGGCAACGATCCGATCAGGCAGCACAGCCGCGGATTGCCAAGAGGTCGGCGGGATACAGCCGATGCAGTGGCCTTCGCTCATCGGCGCCATCGGCGTTTGATGATGGCGGGATGAATGGTGGTCGCTGGACTGCATTGCCATGGTCATTGGCACCGCCGCTGGCGCATGACACGCAGGCGCAGACCCGGGCAGCGCAAATGCTGCGATCAACAGGGCCAGGATCATGCGGATCATCATCGTCGTCTCAATTAGCCGATCGGCGATCTGGTGACCATCGTCGATATCAACGCGCTGCGGATCCAAAGCCAATTGAGACGGGGCAGTGCGGCCCTCACACGTTGAACCGGAACAGCATCACGTCGCCGTCATGGACGACATAGTCTTTGCCTTCCGATCGCAGCTTGCCTGCATCGCGCGCGCCGCTCTCACCCTTCAGCGCGACATAATCGGCAAAGGCAATCGTCTCGGCGCGGATGAAGCCCTTTTCGAAATCGGTGTGGATCGCGCCGGCTGCCTGCGGGGCCTTGGCGCCTGCCTCGACGGTCCAGGCGCGGGCTTCCTTGGGGCCGACGGTGAAGAAGGTCAGCAGATGGAGCAATTTATAACCGGCGGTGATGACGCGGGCGAGGCCGGTTTCCTGCAAACCCAGCTCGGCGAGAAATTCGCCGCGATCCTCGGGCGGCATCGTCGCAATCTCGGCCTCGATCGCGGCGGAGACGACGACGGCTTGGGCGCCTTCGGTCTTGGCCTTGTCGAACACCCGGGCCGATAGCGCATTGCCGTTGGCGGCATCGCCCTCATCGACATTGCAGACATAGAGGACCGGCTTTGAGGTCAGCAACTGCGCCTGGGCGAACACGCGCGCTTCGTCCTCATCGCGCGGTACGGTCAGCCGCGCGGGCTTGCCCTCGCGCAGCAGCTCAAGCGCCTGGCCGAGCACCGAGGCAGCGATCTTGGCCTCCTTGTCGCCCTGCATCGCCTTTTTCTGGGCGGCGGGGACGCGCTTTTCCAGGCTTTCGAGATCGGCGAGCATCAATTCGGTTTCGACCGTCTCGGCATCAGCGATTGGGTCGACCTTGCCTTCGACATGGGTGACGTCCCCATTTTCGAAGCAGCGCAGGACGTGGACGATCGCGTCAACTTCGCGGATATTGCCGAGGAACTGGTTGCCCAGGCCTTCGCCCTTGCTCGCGCCGCGCACCAGGCCGGCAATGTCGACAAAGCCGAGCTGGGTTTCGATGATCTTGGCCGAGCCGGCGACGGCGGCCAGCTGGTCGAGCCGGGCATCGGGCACGGCGACATTGCCGACATTGGGCTCGATCGTGCAAAAAGGATAATTCGCCGCCTGCGCCGCAGCCGTCTGGGTCAGCGCGTTGAACAGGGTGGACTTGCCGACATTGGGCAGCCCGACGATACCGCAACGAAATCCCATTTCATGTCCCTGAATATCTGTGCCCGGTTGCAGGCGCTCTTGATGCTGAGCCGATAGAGAAGCGCCACGCATAATGCCAGTGCAGCAATTGCGCCGTGCCGCCGTTGCCGACGCTGGCGTTGCCAAGCTGCGGACGGGTGGATAGCGATTGGCGCATGGATTTTTCGCATTTTATCGCCCCGGTCGCCGCCAGCGACTTTATCGAGCGCCATTTTGGGCAGAGCCCGCTCCACATCCCGGCTACCCCGGCCGGCAAGCCCCTGCTAATCGATTGGCCCCGCCTCAACGCGCTGTTGTCGATCGCGCCGCACTGGACCGAGGGAAATCTGAAGCTCGTCCTCAACAGCCGCCCGGTCTCGCCCGAATTCTATATGGACAGGATCGAGACGCTGGACGGCACCGTGTCGCGCGCCGATCCGGCTAAGATCGGGGTTTTTCTGGCGATGGGGGCAAGCCTCGTCGCCAATGATGTCGAAAACATCGCCCCGGAACTGGCGGTGATTACCGACATGCTCGCCGACCGGTTCGGCGCGGTCAGCAACGCGAATATCTATTGTTCCTTTGCCGGCATCCAGGCCTTTGCCACCCATTGCGATCTGCATGAAGTGTTTGCGCTGCAATGCCATGGCACCAAGAAATGGCGGTTCTACCGCAACCGCGCCGACAATCCGCTGACCCAGCCAAGCGGTGGCGCGGACGTGCAGCAGATGATCGATCAGGCGCGCGGGCCGGTGGCGATGGAGGTGCTGATGCAGCCGGGCGATCTGCTCTATGTGCCGCGCGGCGTCTATCACGACGCGATCGCGACCAGCGACGAATCGCTGCACGTTACCTTTGCCGTTGCGCCGCACACCGGCCGGCTGCTGCTTCGCTTGCTGGCGGAGACGGCGATCGAGCAGTCGAGCTTCCGTGCCTATTTGCCCGACGGGCGTACAGAGGATCGCGCCGCCCTGTCGCGCCATCTGGCCGACCTCGCCGCCCAGCTGGCGACGATCGCCGCCAGCCCGCTGTTGTGCGATCGGGTGATCGATGCGCAGCGGATGCTGGCAAAGCCCCGCCACACGCTGACGCTCCCAATGCGACCGAAATTGCATTCCTTTGCCCGTACCGATCGCCCGGCGGACATTCAGTCCACCGCCGCCGGGATGGTGCTCGTCACCGCCGGCGGTCGCCGCCCGGTCGGGACTGCGTTTGCGATCGTCGAATGGGCCTTGGCTCGCCCGGCTTTTTCGGCCGAGGAAATCGGCGCACGTTTCGCCCATATCCCGGCGCCGGAACGGCAGCGGACGATCGATCTGATGGTCCGCGAGCAGCTTTTTATCGCCTATGTGCCGGCACTTGGCTAGCCGCGGGACTAGCTGCGATAATTGAAGCTGATGCTGATCCGCTCGTTCTTGCCTTCATGCGGCATCACCTCGTGGCGCAGCCAGCTTTCCCACAGCAGTACGGTGCCGGGCGCCGGATCGACATAGACGAACGGTCGCAAATCGGCGGCCGCATCGTCACGGCGCAGCGGCGCGGCCATCATCAGCCCGAGCCGAGGATCTTCCAGCTTGAGCGCCCCTGATCCCGGCGGCACGGCGACATAGACTGTCCCCGACACCACCGAATGGGGGTGGATGTGCCCCGCATGCGTTGCCCCCGGCTTCATGACATTGACCCATAGGCTGTCGAGCTTGAGCTTGCGCCCGCCCAGCTCGAACGCGCAATCCTCGGCGAAAGCAGCGACGTACCGGTCTAGTTTCTTGACGAGATCGCCGATCACCGGATCGCGACGGGGCAGGTCGTTGAGCGAGGCATAGGAGGTATAGCCGCGATAGCCATTGGCTTTTGACCAAGCCCGGCCGGCGCGGTCCTCCTCCGCCAGTGACAGGCAGGATCGCGCCAGTTCGGCGACGAGCACCTCGTCGTTGAGCGCATCCTGGTACAGGCGGGTGGCGAACAGGGATTGGATCGGCATGGCGCGCGATAGCGCCGGATCGGCGGCAACGCCAGTCAATCGGGCAAATCCTCGAGGTGGAGATAGGCGGGATCGAAATTGCCCGTGCGTCGCAATCCCGCCCAATCCGCGACGGTAACTGATCGCTGGCGTCGCTCGATCAGGCCGGCCGCCTCCAGCCGCTTGAGTGTCCGGTTGATATGGGCCGAGGTGAGCGCGAGCGCATCACCCAATTGTTCCTGCGACATCGGCAATTCATAGCTGAAGCGCGGACCAAGTCCGGCCGCCTCTCGCCGTGTTGCCAGTTCGCACAGCAAATGTGCCGTTCGCGCCTGTGCATCGCGTCGGCCTACATTGACCACCCATTCGCGAAAGGTCGCCGCCTCGATCAGCGATTCAAGCCAGAGCGCCCTGCCGATTTCCGGAAATCGAAAGGCGAGATCGAGCAGTTCTTCGCTCGGAAATTGGGCCAATGTTGCCGACGTCAGCGCCTGGATATTATGATCGGCCTGATCGAGCATGATATGCTGTAGGTCGATAAAATCGCCCGTCATGTGGATCGCGACGATCTGTCGCCCGCCATCGGCGACGATCTTCTGGCGAAAGACGAATCCGCTGATCAGGAAAGAGGATTGCCGGGCGGGTGTGCCCTCGCGCACCAGATACTGGCCTGGCGCGAAGTCCCTGACGCTATGCGGCAGGGCGATCAGCGCGTCGGTCGCCGCCGGGCTGAGCTCGAATCGCCGGCCAAGGCGTTGTGCCATGATGGCCATGGGGATGGAGTCGTCGCGTGCCATGCGAGCCAAAACCGTTACGCCTGCATTTCGTTCCTTGGCTGAAATGGCGCGTTCAGCGTTGCTGCCGCAGCGCCACGTCGTTCATGAACCGCACATCGTCACCTTCGGTCAGCCATTTGGCTTCGGCTGCGACCGCGCCGAGCATTTCGGCAAGATCGTCCATCTCGGCCTTGGCGAAGTTGCCCAGCACATGGCCGGTTACCTTGTCCTTGTGGCCGGGGTGGCCGATGCCAAGCCGGACGCGGCGAAAATTCTCGCCTATATGCGCAACAGTGGAGCGGATGCCATTATGGCCGGCGGTGCCCCCGCCGATGCGCACTTTCACCTTGAACGGGGCAAGATCGAGCTCGTCGTAAAACACCGTCACATCCTCGGGCGCGATCTTGTAGAAGCGCATCGCTTCGCCGATCGATTGGCCGCTATCATTCATGAAGGTGGCGGGTTTCAGCAGCAGCAGCTTTTCAGCGCCAAGCCGTGCCTCGATCGTCCAGCCCAGGAAGCGCTTCTTGGGCGCTTCGAAATTATGGAAATCGGCAATGGCATCGATCGCCATGAAGCCGGCATTATGTCGGTGAAGCGCATATTGCGCGCCCGGATTGCCCAGGCCTGCCCAGAGTTGCATGGCTTAAGCCCTCTCTCCTTGGGGAGTTTGTGGGCGGCCATGCACCTGGCATGGCCTAAACAATACGGGGTATTGTTTACCCCAAACTGGTTGGGTGAGGGGCAGCCAAGCAATGCCGCGCCCGGTACTTCCCCTCTCCCAGCCTCTCCCCGTCAGGGGGAGAGGGCTTATGGCGATGGTTATTCGGCTTCCGCAGCGTCGGCGGCTTCGCCTTCGCTCGACTTGAGCGCAGACGGCGCAACGATCGTCGCGATTGTGAAATCGCGGTCCTCGATCGTCACCTTGCTGCCCTTGGGCAGGGTCACGCTCGAAATATGGATCGAATCGCCGACATCGAAGCCCTTCAGCGAGATTTCGACATCATCAGGTATAACCGACGCGTCGCAGACCAGCTCGAGCTCGTGCCGAACGATGTTGAGCACGCCGCCGCGCTTGATGCCGGCCGATTCGTCCTCGTCGATGAAGCGCACGGGAACCTGTACGGTCACGGTCGAATGCTCGCCGATCCGCAGGAAATCGACATGCACGGGCCGGTCGGAAACCGGATCGAACGCGACATCCTTGGGGAGCGTCAGCGATGCCGTGCCGGCAACGTCGAGGACCACGGTGGAATTCATGAAATGCCCGGTCATCAGCGCGCGCATCAGCGCTTTTTCTTCGAGGTGAATCGAGACGGGTTCTTTCTTGTCGCCGTAAATAACGGCGGGTACGCGGCCTTCACGACGCAGCGAACGGGAGGCTCCCTTGCCAACCTGTCCACGCATCTCGGCTGCGAGCGTCAATTGTTCGCTCATGTCAGTCTCCGATTATGCTTGGTGTCAAAATCCGGCCAAGCCTCCAGGGATGACCCTGGCCGGAAGCGCGGCGCTATAGGCGAGAGGGGCGCAAAGGGCAAGCCATGGTGATGAGTCGAATCACTGGATGCGCGACACCTTCAGCCCCCGCGCGCGCAGCATCGCTACCACCGATTTCGGCCCGACCAGATGCCCTGCGCCGACGGCGACCATGATCGTGCCCGGCTGACGCATCCGTCCGGCAATCCAGCGGCTCCAGCGCGCATTGCGACCGGTTAGCAACGCGACTTCGAGTTCCGGCGCGCCAGCGAACAGCTGAGCGTTGCTATGCGCCATCGCCGCCACATCGCCCGTTGACCAGGCAGCAAGTGCGGCCGGGTAACCACCCCCATCCTCGACAGTACGAGCCAGCAGCCGCCGCTGGTCCTGCTCGCTCAGCGCATCGAACAAGCCAAGCTGGCTGGCGGCGCTTTCGAGCGCGCGTTGCGGCTTGCCGGCAAAGCGCGCCGCCAGCACTGTCTCGACGCCGTCGGCCGTCGTCGCCCCGGCGGCCCGGGCGCGGCTGCTTTCAAGCGTCACTGCGGCGGCCCACGTCTCCAGCTCGTTGAGTGCGGTTGCCGATTCCGCGGCGCTGGCGATGGCGTGATCGAGCGCAGCCCGGTCATTCGCCGGCACGCGCGCGATGATGGGCGGCAGGCCATCGCGGCGGGCCAGCTTCAGGAACAAGGCGGAGATCGCCGCCGAATCGGGGCGCGCAATTTCGGTTACCAGCATCTGCGACGATTGGATCGCGCGTCTCACCGCTGGCGTCTCCCAGGCGATATTGGCGGGCAGCGCGTGGATCGTGCCGAATAGCCAGATGACCGTGTCGGCATCGCGCACGACAAAAAGCGCCGGCCGCGCCGGGGCTGGGCGCGGCCGGCTGCAGCCGGGCAGGGCGACGAGAGCGGCGATCAAAAGGGGCGCGATCAGCCGCCAGCGCATCTGCCCGAATCGCTCAATTGGGGATCCGCGTCGCGGTCAGATGATGCGTGGCAAGCTGAACCTGTACGCTGTCCTTGCCGGCGAGGTGCCCGGCACCAACCGCGATGAACACCGTGCCCGGCTGTTTCATCCGCGCACCGATCCAGTCGGCCCAGCGAATGTTGCGATCCTTGAGAAGTACCTTGTAGAGCGAGGGCAGCTTGTCGATATCGCGGTTCATCACCTTGCCCAACGTCTCTGGATCGCCCTTGCTCCAACTGCTGACCATTTCGTCGATAGATTTGATGCCGTCGTCGAAATCATCCACGCCCTCTTCGAGGAAGGCGATCTGATCGGCTTCGGGCAGGTCGGCAAAATAGCCGATCTGTTGCGTCAGCGTTTCCAGGCCGGTCACGGGCTTGCCCGCTGCCTTGGCGGCGGCATCGATGGCGCGTTCGGCGCCTGATGCCGGATTATAGCCGGCCTTCTGCAGCTGGACCTGGGTCAGCGTCACGGCGGCGAACCAGGGGTAGAGCTTGTCGAGCGCGGTGGGCGGGATGCCCAGCTTGGCCAGCACAGCGGCATAGGCGGCGCGCTTTTCCGGGTGGAGTTTTTCGGTCAGCGCGGGGCCGTCGGGATCGATCACGCGCGGCAGCAGCACTTGCTGCGCCTCGGCATCGCTTGGCAGCGGGATTTCCAGCACGACCTGATCGCTCTTGTCGAATGCGGCCTTCACGGCTTTGTCGAACCAGCGCAGCCCCGGTTTCAGGACATGGACGGTGCCGAACAGATAGATGGTGGTATCGTCATCCTTCACCACCCATAAAGCGGGGTCTGCATCCACGGCAGGTGCCGCCACCGCCGCTGCGGCGGGGGCCGGCGCAGCATTTTGGGCGATTGCCGGGCCGGCCAGCAGCAGCGCGAGCGGGGCCAGGCTGCCAAACAGGCGCCGCTTCGAAATCATCGTCATCACAAGTCCTTTTGTTGAAGAGCAAGGCCGTCTGGCGGTCAGCCAAAACGCTTCCATCCAAACACGGCCAGCGTGGCCGCCATAGTTGCCACGAAAATCCCGTCATGGCCGATCGGGATGGCAATCCCGGCTGCATCAGCCCCGAATTTCACACTGTAGAGAATCAGATAGACGGTGAGCCCGACATAGGTGCCCCAGAGATTGGCATCGCGTTCCTGTTCGTCGATTACGCTCATATAGATCAGCGTGCCCCACACCAGCGCGATTGCCGATAGCAAGACGCCGGCACCAATGAACAGGGCATGAGCGATCGGATTGGTGATGCTGATCGACAGGCCGAACATGGCCCCCCCGACCAGGCCGGTTGCGATCGTCCCCAGCCAGGCCGCGCGTTGTTTGCGGATGCTGGCAGAGGCCTCGGCCTGCCAGTCGCCGGTCGATATCATTGGTTTTGTCATCGCGAATTCCTCGACTGCGCCCTTCAATCGCGCCATTTCAGGATCAGGAAGGTGATCAGCGTCACCCCATAAGCGAGCAGGAAGACCCCGAATGCCGTCGGCGCAGGTGCCAGGCCGCCGGCCGCCAGCACGAACCAGGCCGGAAAGCCGCCCATTACGGCCAACCAGCCGGCCGCCATGCCGCGCAGGTTGCGCCGCACCGCCAGTTCGTCGATCTTCCCGAACATATAAAGCGGCACGCCGACCATCCCGATCAGCACCGCCAGCGCGGCCGGCACCGCCACCAGAGGGGAAAGCTGCAGCGCGGCAAAGTCCCAGATCGTACCGCTGCCTTCATGGCGGTCAAACCCGCCGATCAGACCGCCGATCAGGCCGCCAGAAATCACCAGGCCAATGAAAAAGCGCTGCTTGTAGCGCTTGCGCGCCAGCGTCGCCAATTCCCCGGGTCCCATCTCCCGATCAGCCATTGCCGTTTTCGCCGTCATCGAAAACCTCCTCGATCGCCATGTCGAACAGCCGGCCGATCTTGAAGGCGAGCGGCAAGGAAGGATCATATTTCCCTGTTTCGATCGCGTTAACAGCCTGGCGCGACACACCCAACCGGCCGCCAAGCTCCGCCTGGCTCCAGTCGCGCTCGGCGCGCAATACCTTCAGTCTGTTCTTCATCAGCCCCGTCCACATGCGCGTGAACCTTAGTCATTGTTCCCTGACCCAATGTCAAGCAACACTGACTAAATGGCCGAATCATCAACGAATGTCAAGCGACACTGACTATTGGTCATCCGACCCTGACGAGCATTCATCGGCTTGGCCGGATCATTGCACCCGCATCACCCGCACACCGCGGGCCTCGAGCGCATCGATCAACGATCCAGCGCCGATGAAATGCCCGGCCCCGGCGGCAAACAGGGTGGTGCCCGGCCGGCGCAGGCGTTTGATCAACTCGCTGGCCCAGGCGCGGTTGCGATCGGTCAGCAACGGTCCGGCCAGCGCGTCGGACCCGGTTGCCACACGCAGATCGATGGTCAGCGGCGAATCGGGGCCGATCTCGCCCTTTGCCCAGGCATGCGTGGCGGCGCGCATCTCGGCGCGGCTGCGTATCGGCGCGTCGAGCGCGGCGTGCAGCATCTGCTGCTGTTCGGACTCAGGCACGGCATTGACGCGGGCGATCACCTGCTGGCTGTCTTCGATCGCGCTGACCGGTTTTTTGGCAGCGACAAAGCGCGCCTCCAGCCAGTCATCCGCGCCGGGCCCGGGCAGTTCGCCGCTGCGAATCTCGCGCACCAGCGAAATCGCGACCGACGCGATCCAGCTCGGCATCTGATCGAACAGCGTGACGGCCTGGGGCGGCAGGCTGGCGGTAAAGGCGGCAAGCTTGGCGCGGTGGTCGGCCCCGACGCGCATCGATAGCGGTGGCAGCCGCCCTGCGCGGCCGGTCTGTTCCTGCAGGCCATCGATGCCACTGCGCCGATCGACCGATTCGAGGATCAGGGTGCTCGATCGCGCGACGATCCGGTCGAGCGCGGGGCTTCGCCATTCAAACCCCGGCGGCAGTATGTGGATGGTGCCGAACAGATAGATGATCGTATCGCGGTCGCCGATCCGCCAGATCGCCGGGCGCGGGCGATAGTTTTGCGCGAGCAGTGCCAGCTTTTGGGCATCGTTCAGCCCGTCATTGTCGTCGAGCAGGGCGTCGCTGAGATCCGCCGGTGCCAGCTGCCCAACGGGCGTGAAAGACGGATAGCGCAATTGCGGGCGCCCCTGCCGGCTGACCGCATCGTCATCGATAAAGCCGGGATAGGCCAGGCGTGGCCGTTCGCGGGCGTCAGCGGGGGCTGAGAGCGGAATCAGCGCGGCGACCAGCGCGGCTGCATGCCGCACCCAGTTGCCGCGCGGCGGCTGAAGGGCAACCTGCTTCGGGACCATGTCGTCATCATAGGTAATGGTTAACGTCGCGCGCGCAAGCGGTGAGCGGTCGTCCCGGCGGGGCCTGCGCCATTGACCCGCCCGGATGCCCGCGCCAAAGGTGCGCGCGTTCGATATTGCAGGTGCGAAGGGTTCCCATTGGCCAGCCAGCCGACCAGTTCAGCGATGAGCTTCCAGCGCATGATCCTGACGCTCCATGCTTATTGGAGCGATCATGGCTGCCTGATTCTCCAGCCATACGACATGGAGATGGGCGCGGGCACCTTCCACACCGCCACCACCTTGCGCGCGCTTGGCCCCGATCCGTGGAACGCCGCCTTCGTCCAGCCCTGCCGCCGCCCGACCGATGGCCGCTATGGGGAAAACCCCAACCGGCTGCAGCATTATTACCAATATCAGGTCATCCTGAAGCCAAGCCCGCCCAACCTGCAGGAGCTGTATCTCGGCTCGTTAAAGGCAATCGGCATCGACATGCTCGCCCACGACATCCGCTTCGTCGAGGATGATTGGGAAAGCCCGACCTTGGGCGCCTGGGGCCTCGGCTGGGAAGTCTGGTGCGACGGCATGGAGGTCACGCAGTTCACCTATTTCCAGCAAATGGGCGGCTTCGACTGCAAACCCGTTGCGGGCGAGCTGACCTATGGGCTCGAGCGCCTCGCGATGTATATCCAGAACAAGGACAGCATCTACGACCTCGCCTATAACGACGCCGGCGTCACTTATGGCGATGTGTTCCTCGAAAACGAACGCGAGATGAGCACCTGGAATTTCGAGGTGGCCGACACCGATTCGCTGGTCGACCAGTTCAGGAAGCACACCGCCGAGTGCGAGAATTGCCTCGACGCCAAACTGCCGATCCCGGCCTATGAACAAGCCATCAAGGCCAGCCACGTCTTCAACCTGCTGCAAGCCCGCGGCGTCATCTCCGTCGCCGAACGCCAGGCCTATATGGGCCGCGTCCGCGATCTTGCGAAGGGCGCGTGCGGCGCATGGATGGAGAAGAACGGGCCCGATTGGGCAAGCCGGTTTCCAGATTGGCGCGCGACATGACTATCAATCCCCGTCATCCCGGCGGAAGCCGGGATCTCGCGCCGCAAGGGCGCGGTTCGTGGCACGAGACCCCAGCTTTCGCTGGGGTGACGATGATTAGCGGTGTGCCCGCATGACCGACTTCCTGCTCGAGCTTCGCTCCGAAGAAATCCCGGCGCGCATGCAGGCCAAGGCGCGTGACGATCTTGCTCGGCTGTATGTTGCAGCGCTGGCAGCGGCGGGCATCACTGACAGCGAGCACGAAACCTTCTCCACCCCGCGCCGCCTGACCCTCATCGCGCGCAACCTGCCGCTCGAAACCGCAGCGGTGTCGGAGGAGATCAAGGGCCCCAAAACCAGCGCCCCCCCGCAAGCGCTCGAAGGTTTCCTGCGCAAAACCGGCCTCACCCGTGAGCAACTCGTCGAGCGCGACGGCGTGCTTTTCGCCGTCATCGACAAGCCCGGCCGCGCCACCGCGGACGTGCTGGCAGAGGCCATCCCCAACATCATCCGCGCCTTTCCCTGGCCCAAATCGATGCGCTGGGGCGATGCTTCAAGCTCGACCGAAAGCCTGAAATGGGTCCGCCCGCTGCAGGGCATCGTTGCGCTGCTCGGGCGTGACGTGGTCCCCTGCGAAATCGCCGGCATCGCCAGCGGGCGCGCGACAATGGGCCACCGCTTCCATGCCGCCGGCCCGATCAGCATCGAGAGCGCGGCAACCTATGCCGATCAGCTCCGTGACGACCATGTGATCGTCGATCAGGCCGAACGCGCCCAGATCATCGCGCTCGGCGCGACCATGGCCGCGCGCAAGGCCGGGCTTGAGTTGATCAAGGACGAAGGCCTGCTGATCGAAAATGCCGGGCTCACCGAATGGCCGGTGCCGCTGCTCGGCCGCTTCGATGAAGCGTTTCTGCAGGTGCCGCCCGAGGTGATCCAGCTGACGGCGCGCGTAAACCAGAAATATTTCGTCTGCGCCGATGCGGAGGGGAAATTAGCGAACGCCTTCATCTGCACCGCCAATATCGACGCGGCGGACGGCGGCACGCGCATCATCGACGGCAACCGCAAGGTGCTCGCTGCGCGGCTGTCGGATGCGAAATTCTTCTACGACACCGATCTGAAGGTGCCGCTCGAGGAGCAGGCGGCAAAGCTAGATCGCATCGTGTTTCACGAAAAGCTTGGCACCGTCGCCGACAAGGTCGATCGCGTCGCCAAGCTGGCCCGTTGGCTGGTCGAAGAGGGCATCGTAAAGCCCCTCCCCGTCAGGGGAGGGGTTGGGGTGGGGGCTATCCCCACAACCCCCGATCTCGGTGAGACTCGCAGTCCCCACCCCAACGCCTCCCCTGAAGGGGAGGGGCTCAAAGAACTCGCCACCTTCGCCGAGCGCGCGGCGCGGCTCTGCAAGGCCGATCTCGTCACCGGCATGGTCGGCGAATTCCCCGAGCTGCAGGGCATCATGGGCGGCTATTACGCCGCCGCCCAAGGCGAAGACCCCCGCGTCGCCGCCGCCATCCGCGATCACTACAAGCCGGTGGGCGCAGGCGATGCCGTGCCGACCGATCCGGTGACGGTGGCGGTGAGTTTGGCGGATAAGCTGGATACGTTGGCCAGCTTTTTTGCGATGGACGAGCGGCCAACCGGCTCCAAAGACCCCTTTGCCCTGCGACGCGCAGTGATTGGAGTTTCTTCAATTTTCCAAACGGGTCTGCGTGGATCTCAAGGTGATATTTATCGGGAAGCCGCCAATCTGGTAGAACAGATTCCGGCTATCCGGGAGCTTTCCGAGCAGCATAACGCATCGGCGCGGGGGGGTACGAAGACGGTTGGTTCGCGTGTAACCTTCTTAAGTTACATAGACTCTGTTGCGGGAGAACTGCTTACCTTCCTAGTAGACCGCCTCAAAGTCCAGCAACGCGAGGCAGGGGTCCGGCACGACCTGATCGACGCGGTGTTCGCGCTCGGCGGCGAGGATGACCTCGTCCGCCTGCTCGCCCGCGTCCATGCGTTGCAGGCGTTCATCGGCACCGCAGACGGCGCAAACCTACTCGCCGGCTACAAGCGGGCGGCGAATATTTTGAAGAAGGAGGGCTGGGCCGCCAGTGCTCCGGCGCAGGCCGGAGCCCTGGGTTCGAGCGACAACCCCAGCAACGCCGTGCTCCGGCCTGCGCCGGAGCACGGCGCCGCTGCAGAAAATTCGCTGCCCTACACCCCCGAACCCGCCGAAGCCGCGCTTATCGCGGCGCTCGACGTGGCGGAACCCGCCGCTACCGCCGCCGTTGTCGCCGAAGATTTCGAAGGTGCAATGGCGGCGCTCGCGTCGCTCCGTGCGCCGATCGATGCGTTTTTTGAAACCGTGATCGTCAATGATCCGGTTCCCGCCAAGCGCGCCGCGCGGCTCGCCTTGCTGGCGCGCGTCCGGGGTGCAGTACATGGTGTCGCTGATTTTTCGAAGATAGAAGGTTGATATGACCAAGTACGTCTACCGCTTCGGCGGCGGTGTTTCTGATGGCCATGGGTTGAGCAAGGAACTGCTCGGCGGCAAGGGCGCGAATCTGGATGGCATGGCATCGATCGGCCTGCCCGTGCCCCCCGGCTTCACGATCAGCACCGAGATGTGCACGCGCTATCTCGACGAAGGTCAGGCCTTTTCGGACGATTTAAGGGCCGAAGTCGCCGCTGGTCTGGCGCATATTGAGGGCGTCACCGGCAAGGCGTTCGGCGATCCCGCCAATCCCCTGTTGGTCTCGGTCCGCTCCGGCGCGCGCGTGTCGATGCCGGGCATGATGGACACGGTCCTCAACCTCGGGCTCAACGACGATACCGTCGCCGGGCTCGCCACCACGAGCGGCGATGCGCGCTTTGCGTGGGACAGCTATCGCCGCTTCATCCAGATGTATTCGGATGTGGTGCTCGAACTCGATCATGACGGGTTCGAGGAAGCGCTGGAGATCGCCAAGGAAGACAATGGCTATTTCCTCGATACCGAGATGACGGCGGCGGATTGGCAGGGCCTGGTCGGCACCTACAAGGCGCTGGTCGAAAAGCTATGGGGCAAGCCCTTTCCGCAGGACGTGCATGACCAGCTATGGGGCGCGATCGGCGCCGTGTTCGGCTCATGGCAGTCGGAACGCGCCAAGGTCTATCGCCGCTTGAACGGCATTCCGCATCACTGGGGCACGGCGGTCAACGTCCAGGCAATGGTGTTCGGCAATATGGGCGAAACCTCGGCCACCGGGGTCGCCTTCACCCGTGATCCGGCCAAGGGCGACCGCGCTTATTACGGCGAATTCCTGATCAACGCGCAAGGGGAGGACGTCGTCGCCGGCATCCGCACGCCGCAATATCTGACGCGCACCGCGCGTGAGGCCGCCGGTGCCAAGCCGCTCAGCATGGAAGAGGCAATGCCCGAGACCTATGCCGAACTGGCCAAGGTTTTCGACCTGCTGGAGACGCATTACCGCGACATGCAGGATATCGAATTCACCGTCGAACGTGGCAAATTGTGGATGTTGCAGACCCGATCGGGCAAGCGGACGGCGTCGGCCGCGCTCAAGATCGCAGTCGACATGGCCAATGAAGGGCTGATTACCGAGGAAGAGGCGGTTGCCCGCGTCGATCCTGCCGCGCTTGATCAATTGCTCCACCCGACGCTCGACCCGACGGCGGTGCGCGACGTGCTGACGCGTGGCCTGCCGGCCAGCCCCGGCGCTGCCTCGGGCGCGGCGGTGTTCGACAGCGAAACCGCGCAGAACCGTGCCGAACTCGGCGAATCGGTGATTCTGGTCCGTACCGAAACCTCCCCTGAAGATATCCACGGCATGCACGCCGCCAAGGGTATTTTGACGGCGCGTGGCGGGATGACCAGCCACGCCGCCGTCGTCGCGCGCGGCATGGGGCGTCCCTGCGTATCGGGCGCGGGCACCGTCTCGATCGACGCCAAGGCGCGGGTGATGCGCATCGCCGGGCGTGAAGTGAAGGAAGGCGATATCATCACGATCGACGGCGCATCGGGGGAAGTGATGCTCGGCGAGGTGCCGACCGTCCAGCCAGTGCTGGCGGGCGATTTCGGCGTGCTGATGGGCTGGGCGGACAAGGTCCGCCGGCTGCGCGTGCGCGCCAACGCCGAAACCCCGCTCGATTGCCGCACCGCGCGCGATTTCGGCGCCGAAGGGATCGGGCTGTGCCGCACCGAACATATGTTTTTCGATGCCAAGCGGATCACCCTGGTTCGCCAGATGATCCTGGCCGACAGCGAAGCCGGTCGCCGCGCCGCGCTCGACAAATTGCTGCCTGAACAGCGTGCCGATTTCACCCAGATCTTCGAAGTGATGGCGGGCTTGCCCGTGACGATCCGGCTGCTCGATCCGCCGCTGCACGAATTCCTGCCGCATGAGGAAACCGAATTCGCCGATGTGGCGGAAGCGACCGGAATCGGGGTTGAGGCGCTGCGCCGCCGCGCGGCTGAGCTGCACGAGTTCAATCCGATGCTCGGCCATCGCGGCTGCCGCCTCGGCGTCACCTATCCCGAAATCTATGAGATGCAGGCGCGCGCCATCTTCGAGGCTGCGTGCGACGTCGCCGACAAATCGGGCGCCGCGCCGATTCCCGAGGTGATGATCCCGCTGGTCGGCACCCGCCGCGAGCTGGAGCTGATGAAGATCGTCGTCGATGCGCAGGCCAAGGCGGTGTTCGCCGAAAAGGGGCGGACGCTCGATTATCTGGTCGGCACGATGATCGAACTGCCACGCGCAGCGCTCAAGGCCGCCGAGATCGCCGAGGTCGGCGAATTCTTCTCGTTCGGCACCAATGATCTCACCCAGACGACATTGGGCGTCAGCCGGGATGATGCGGGCCGCTTCCTGACGACCTATGTCGACAAGGGCATCTACGCGACCGATCCGTTCGTCAGCCTGGATATCGAAGGGGTCGGCGAGCTGATTGAAATCGCCGTCGAACGCGGCCGCAAAACGCGCCCCAACATCAAATTGGGCATTTGCGGCGAGCATGGCGGCGATCCGGCCAGCATCGCCTTTTGCGAGACCACCGGGCTCGATTATGTCTCGGCCTCGCCTTACCGCGTTCCCATTGCAAGACTCGCCGCCGCGCAGGCGGCGTTGAAAAACCGGCGATAATCGGCAAGGCTTGCGCCGGTTAGGCAAGAGGATGGTTGAATGAAGAGTTGGGCGCGCTTGCTGATCGGCGGCGTTGCGGGGGTGTTGATCGGCGGCGCGGCCGCGATTGGCAGCGTGCGCGCCGGGTCGCTCGGCGCGCAAAATGCCATCGGTCCGTGGATGACCGGCAGCGATTTCGGCACGGCAGCGGCCAGCCCCTATACCCGCGCCGTGGTCGCGCTGCGCGGTCTGTTGGCCCTCCCGGCGAGCGAAGCACGTTATTATACCGCCACCACCGACAATGATGGCCGGCCGCTCGATGGGGCTTGCCGCTACCGGATCACCGGCGGTGCACTCCCCGCGAAATGGTGGAGCCTCACCTTCTACGATCCGGCGGGCTATCTGGTGCCGAACCGGGCGGGCATCTATTCGGTCGGCAGCGTCAGCCTCGGCGTTGCCGAAGCCGCGCGCTGGACGGTGATCGTCGCGCCCGATCAGCAGCCGGGCCGCTGGCTGCCGAGCGGTGGGGCAGGGCGGTTCGATCTTACTTTGCGCGCCTATTTGCCTGCCGATGGCGGCATGGGAGATTTTACGCGCCGGCAACTCCCCCAAATCGTGCGGGAGGCCTGCGCATGATCCGGCACTGGCTCGCCCCGGCCCTGTTCGCGGTGTTTTGCGGCCTGCTTGCCTGGCACGCCACGCTGGCCGTTATCCCGCGCGCGCTGATGGCGCTCGCGGTTCGGCGGGTCGCGAGTGTCGGCGGCATCAACAAGATGACGCATGCGCCGCTGGTGACGGCCAAGGCCCGCACGATCGTGCGGCCAAGCCCCGATCTCCTCTATTCCAGTTGCCCCTATGATCTGGCGGTTGGCCCGGTGCTGATCGACGTTATGCCGGTTGCCGCCCCTTATTGGTCGCTGTCGGTGTTCGATAACACCACCAATGTCGCGTTTGTCCGCAACAATCGCCAGACGGCGAACGCGCCCCTGCATGTCGCGCTGGTGCGGCGGGGGCAGATGGTGCCGGCCGGCTATCAGCCGATCATGCCGCAGGGCACCCGCGGCGTGGCGCTGATCCGCATCCTGATCGATCGCAGCGCGCCGATCACCGCCATCGACGCCGCCCGTCGCCAGTCAAGCTGCCGGGTCGCTAATTAGCGTCGCCTGCGGGCCATGACGGCAGGCGATGCGTGACAATCTTCGAGCTATCCGATCAATCGTGGTGAGTCATGACCGCTTCTGGCAGCGCGTGATCGTCCTCGCCTGATCCGATCAGCGCTGCCTGCAGCCGCCATTGATCGGTAGCGATCTGCCCGGGTTTCAGGTTGAGGTGAATTTCGATCGATTTCTCATCCTCGGCGCTCAGCTTCTCGATATCCTCGATCTTGCGGACACCCAATGAGGCGAGTCCGGCGGCGATCTTCGCATCGATCCCACGGATGCGCGTCAATTCAGCGGTTTCGGAATCGATTGTGACCGCTTCATGATCGTCCACGGCTTCGGCCTCTGCTTCAGCCTCGGTTGTTGCGGGCGCATGGTCCTGCTCGGCGACGATGGCGGCTCCGTCGCCAGCGTCGGCGGCAACCGGGTGCGCTTCCGGTGGGTGATGGTCAGTCGCTTCGGGTTCGGGCAGCAGCGCTTCAAGCTGTTCCTCGTCATGCGTCGGCGACGGTTCGGGCGTGGCGACTGTCTCGACATGGGGCAGAATATTCGGGTGCGACATGATTTCGGCCGCCACTGGTAGGGCGATGGCGGCTGCGGGCGGCAGCATTGCCTCTGCTGTCTGCGGTCCCGAATCGGGCTCGGTCGGATGGGGGAGCGGTTCGGAATCGGCCGCTACCATGTCGGTCGTGATGGGTAATTCAGCCGCTGGCGCGGGGGCAGACACGGGCGCTTGGTGGACCGCAACGGGCGCGGCCTCCGCATTGGATGCTGCCGCCGGAATCGGGGCGGCGATTGCTTCGGCTGCTGCCGCTGCCTCGCTGCGTAGCCGGACAACCTCCTGCGACAGAACATTTTTCTGCGCTTCCAGCTCGGCGATACGCTGGGTCTTTTCGATGTTCAGGCGATCGGTCTCATCGCGATATTGCGCGTAGAAACGCCGCTCGTCGTTGAACCGCCGCCGCCATCTGCCCTCAAAAGTCGAACCGAAATAGCCCAAAGCCCAGGCCACGATGAGCAGGGCGGCCATCGCAGCAAGCAAGGCCGGTGAATGGAGCAGATGGGGCAGCATGAATTGGCCTCACGACATGGATTGTCGTTAACCAGTCTGCCTGCTCAACCGATGGCAATCAAGCGCCGTGCGCCGATCACACGCCGTGCGAGAAGGCATCCGAAATCGAGCACGCCGCCGGCCCCAAAATGACGACGAACAGGGTCGGCAGAATGAAGAGAATGAGCGGAATCGTCATGATTGCCGGCAGCCGCGCTGCCTTTTCTTCAGCGCGCATCATCCGCTCATTGCGGAATTCGGCGGAGAGCACGCGCAGCGCAGACGCCAGTGGCGTGCCGTATTTCTCGGTTTGCACCATGGTCGTGACCACGCCCTTGAGCGCGTCGAGCTTGACCCGCATGGCCAGGTTTTCGAATGCCTGCCGCCGTTCAGACAGGAAGCCGAGTTCGATTGCCGTCAGCGTGAATTCGTCACCCAGTTCGGGATAGGCGCGGCCGAGTTCGCGCGCGACTCGGTTGAAGGCGGCATCGACGGTCAGGCCCGCTTCGGCGCAAATCACCAGCAGATCGAGCGCATCGGGCAACCCCTTTCGGATCGCGTCGGAACGTTTGGTAATCTTGTTGTTCAAATAAAGATCGGGGGCCTTGTACGCGCCAATGAAGCTGCAGGCGACAAGGCCATAGGCCTTGAGTGGCGACCAATCGGAAAACATGTCGGTGCCATAAACAAGGTACAGCATCATCCCGCCGAACACGACCGGCAGCACCATCCGCGCAAAAATCACCGCGACGGCATATTCTTTTGACCGGATGCCCGCCTGCATCAGCTTGATCTGGGCGGCCTTGACCTGGCTGTCCTGCAGGACCTTGAGCGACTGGAGGAAATTGCGGATACGATCGGTGGTGAGGTTCTGTTTGACCAGCTTGGCGCGCCGCTTGGCGGTAGAGGCGGTGATCCCGGCCTTGAGCTGCTCGCGGCGATCGTTCAGCGCCCTTACCCGCTTGGTCATGGGATCGCGTACGGTCGTGACCGCATATATCGCGACCAGCACCATGAAAGCACAGACGCCGGCAAGCAGCGTCGCGACGCTGATCACATCAACCCCGAGAATGGTCGGTCCGACAGAGGCACCCTGCAGTTGCACGCGTTATTGTTCCCGTCGCTAAATTTCGAAATTGACCATCTTGGCCATGATGAAGGCACCAATTCCCATCCACAGCAGCCCGCCGCCGCCGGCGACCATCAGCCGCTGATCAATGAAGAATCCTTGCATATACGAGCCGTTGATCATCCAGATCATGCCAAACACGATGAACGGCAGCGAGCCCACGATATAGGCGGAAGCCTTGGATTCGGATGACATCGCCTTGATCTTAAGCTTCATCTGGCCGCGCATCCGGAGCACCGTTGCCAGGTTGGCCAGCGTCTCGGCCAAATTGCCGCCGGTTTCGCGCTGGATCGCAATGGTGATCACGAAGAACTGAAATTCCGGCGTGCCCAGCCGGTCGGCGGTTTCCTGGAGCGCCACGTCCATCGTCCGGCCGATCTTCATCTTGTCGGTGATCGATCGGAATTCCACGCCGACCGGGCCATCCACCTCGGCGCCGACGACCGCCATCGTCTCACCGATCGGCAAGCCCGACCGCAGGCCGCGAACGAGCAGCTCGATGGCGTCGGGGAATTTGGCGGTGAACTGCGCAATGCGCCGCTTGATGAAGAAGCCTACCGCCATGTGCGGCAAGCCAGCGCCGACGATGATGCCGACCATCAGTGCCAGCAGGATCGGCAGACCGCGAACCGCCAGCAGGCCGGTGACCACGACGATGATGCCAATTGTAGCCGTGCCATATTGGCCGACCGTCCAGGTTTTGCCGGTCATCGTCAGCCGCTTCTTCAGCAACGCCGGATTGGGCAGGAAGCGCATCGCCGCCGCATCCATCCTGCTCGAACGATGTTGCGTTATCCGGCGCATATGTGCTTCGGCGACAGCGCCGATCGAGCCATTGTGGCGGTTGGTTAGGGTCCGCAATCGGCGTACCTTGGCCCGCTCCGGCGATGGCCCGGCAAAGGCAAACGCGATCAGCCCCAGCACGACCAGCGCGCCGAGGCACAGGAGCATGAGGGGGAGCAAAACCATTTAGCGCGCCTTTTCCATCTGCCGCCCCTTATAGGATCGGTCGGTTATCAATTCGTCTTTGCCACCCGTTTCGATATCAGGCCCCGAAGATTGCCGACCTTGCCCATCAGCGAGCTGCCGGCCGATGCCGATTTGGCTGACTTGCCAAGCTTGCCATTGGATTCGGCATAGGCGCCATCGGCGACAACCAGCAGCCGGGCGGCGAGGTCGCCCAGCGGTGCTATTGCCTTTGAGCCCTTGCCGATTTCCGCCAGCGCCTTGCCCAGCTTGGCCGCCTGCGCTGCCGCTTTTTGGTCAAAGCCGATCATGAAATCGATCTTGCGTTCGATCGATCCTTCGAAGTCCTTCCGACTGATCTCCAGCTGCCCGGTCTGATGGACCTTGTTGGCGACCACGAAGACATGGGTCTGCGGCGCGTTCGATTTCAGCCATGATAAGATTCTGATCGAATCCCGCGCCGCTGCGAGCGTCAATTCGGTAACGACGACGGCCAGCTGAACATCGCTGATCAAGTGCGGGTGATTGACCAGCATCGCACGCGGCAGATCGGTAATCGTGCACTCGAACGCGGCCCGCATTTCTTCCTGCAGTTGATAAAAGGCCGAGCCATCGCTGATCACGGGCGAGCTGATCGGCGCTTCGGCCGACAGGATCGATAGTTTCTCGCTGGATTTGACCATGGCCCGTTCGATGAACAGCCCGTCGATACGGCTGGGATTTTCAATGGCGTCGGTCAGGCCGCGGCCTGGTTCTAAGTCGAGTGCCAGCGCACCCGTACCGAAATGCACGTCCAGATCGAGCAGGGCCGTGGTCCGGCCTGCCTTTTCGCTGATCCACCAGGCGAGCGAGGTCGCAATCGACGATGCGCCGACCCCGCCGCGCGTGCCGATCACCGCGGCCGAACAATGCGGTCGTTCGGTCGACAGCTCGTGCGCTTTGGGCGCGTTGAGCATCGCCTGTGCCGTCGCAAAGGCATCGCGCAGCATGTCCGGGTTGAACGGCTTGAGCAGGTAATCCTGAATGCCGCTTGCCACAAGGTCGCGATAGAGACGGACATCATTGACCTGGCCGGCCGCGATCACCACCGTGCCCGGCTCGCAGACTTCGGCAAGCGCGTTGATATCGTTGAGCGGATCGCCGCTTTCGGACAGGTCGACGAACAGGATGTGCGGGCTGGCCGATACCGACAAGGTCTGCACCGCATTGCGCAAGCCGCCCTTGTTGACCTTTTCGGGCGCCCAGCCGAGCTCGACGGCAATCGGGCGCAACGATTCCGCTGTGGTTTCATCGCAGACAAAAGCGATGAAGGGCTCACGTGTACCGTGGCGGCCGGGATTGAAGGGGGCGTTCATCAGCCTGCACCCCCACCGCTCGAAGATCCGCCGCCTGAAGACCCGCCGCTTGATCCGCCGGTGCTGGCGCCACCGCCGCTGGCCCCTGCTGCGCCGGTCGTTCCGCCGGTGCCGCCCGAGCCGGTGCCCTTGCGGAGTGCCTGAATGGCGTGCGTCCCGGTGGCCGGATCGGACGTGACGGCGCCAGGCTGGCCACGCACCAGATCTTCTGGTTGTGCCACCATCGCTGCCAGGTTCGAATTGATCGAACAGCCATAGTTGGATGAGGTATGGGCGTTGAAGTTGCCGGTCCCCGCATCATGATTGTCCGGACAGGTTGGTACCGCGGCTGTAGTGCGGGTAATGATCACACGCACCGTGCCGGGGCTCGGCGGTGTCGCCGAAATCGGCACCGCGTCGGCAAGGAAAAGACCGTAACGGGCCACGACGGCGGCAATATCGCTGCGCGCAGGGCTATTGCTGCCGGCGGGGTCGTCAAGCGCCACCTTGTCACCATAACCAAGCCGAAGCGATCCCAACCAGCCCGACAGCCGTTGCAGTTCGCCGGCCGACGGGCGGCCATAATCGGTGGTCATGTCGAAAAGATATTCGGTGCGACTGACGACGGGCTGATGCGCTGATTCGAGGCCGCGATTTTCGGTGGCCGTGCCCGCGCAGCTTGCCAGCAGCACAGCCGGCGCAGCGAGGGCGAGGATCAATAGGCGGTGAGACATGAACTTCTCCCTGCGGCGATGCGCGGTCATTTGAGGCTGAACCCGGGTGTGGCGCTCGTGCCGGCCTTGCGCGGCGGCGGGGCGATGGCTTTCACGTCATCGCGGCCGGGCTGGATCGGGCTCGGGCCGAGCGGCAAAGGCCCGACCGCGCCGATGGCCGGCTCGCTTGAGGACGGGGCGACGCTGGGCTTCGGCCTGCTTTCATTATCCGATCCGCGCGACAACGCCCCCATGAAGACACGGTCAAGATCGGATGCGGATTTATACCCGTCAGTCGGCAGCACGATGTCGTTCGCGTTGACCGGCTTCACCAGATACGGGGTGATGACGATCACCAGTTCGGTCTCGTCGCGCTGGAAGCCGTTCGAGCGGAACAGCGCGCCGAGCACTGGCACGTCGCCGAGGCCGGGCGCCTGCGAGATCGAGTTGTTGTGGTTGTTCTGCAGCAAGCCGGCGATCATGAAACTCTGGCCCGAGCCAAGCTCTACCGTCGTTTCGGCGCGGCGGGTGGTAAGCGCCGGGATCGTCGTGCCGCCAATCGTGACAGCGCCGGCTGATGACAGCTGCGACACTTCCGGGCGGACGCGCAGAGAAATGCGCCCATCCGACAGCACCGTCGGCGTATAGACCAGGCTGATGCCATATTGCTTATATTCGACCGAGACCGCGCCAAGGCCCTGGCTGATCGGGATCGGAATTTCACCGCCCGCCAGGAATGTGCCGGTTTCGCCCGAGAGCGCGGTCAGATTGGGGTTAGCCAGCGTTGAGACCAGCCCCTTGCGCTCGCCCAGATCGAGCGAGGTCAGCAGGTCCATGCCGAAATAGCGCCCGGCAAAGCCAAGCGCCGTGCCGAGCGACGGACTACTGGGGAACTGGAACAATGTTTGACCGGGCGTGGCGCCATTGGCGTCCACTCCCGGCGTGCCGGGAATACCAGGCGCCGTTGCGATCGATCCCTGACGGCCCTGCGCAATGCCGAACAGGAAATTATTCCCGCTATTGTCGCGATTCTGCAGGTTGACGCCGATATTCTTGATGAAGCTGCGGCTGACTTCAGCGAACTTCACCTGCAGATTGACCTGCAGTGGAGTCGCGGTTTTCAGGCGGACGAGCACTTTGGTCGCATCGCCGACATAGGCCTGCACCAGCCGCTCGGCTTCCGCCACATCGTCGGGCTGAGAAACGGTGCCGGTGAGCAGCATCAGGCCGTTCATGGGCGTGGCGACGATTTTGGCATCGGGCATCGCCAGCGACAGCATCTGTCCAACCGAATCGATGTTGGTGCCGACGCGCACTGTGGTCGCATAGACCACGCCGCCATTCTTGGCGGTGGCATAGACGGTGGTCTCGCCGCCTGAACGGCCAAAGATGTAGAGCTGGGTCGGCGACCGGACCTGGACATCGGCGATCTTGTCATCGGCGATGAAAAGGTCGCTCATGGCGCGCGGCAAGGTAATCAGCCGGCCCCTGCCGATCGCGACTTCCACGATGGAACTCGGCGATGCCGCGACGGTCTGGGCACCAGTCGGCCCGCTGCCGCAGATCGCACTCGCGGCGATCGCAGCGGCTAATGGCCATCCGATCGACTTTGCTGGGCTACGCATCCTACTTCTTCCCCCCGACCGGCACTTCGGTCACATTATTGCCGCGCGCGACGCGGACAGTCGGTCCCTGCGACCCCGGAAAGGCGACCGTGCCGTTGGGGCCTTGCAGCTCGCTGACCGGCTTGCCCGGCACTGTGCTGCGCTGGAACCGCGAGACATCGGCGCCGGTGGCAAAGGTCGATCCGCCCGCCGATGGCTTGGACGCGATCTTCAGGATCATCGCCTTTTCGGCCTTGGGATCATTGCCGTCGGGAACGGAAACCGCGCCCGAGGCGATGGCTTCTTCGAGTTCGGTGTTGTTGTCGGCGATCGACCGCAGCGCGACCGACAGCGAGCCAAGCGTTTGTGCAACGGTCAGCTGCTCGGCGAGCTTCGGCGTTGCTTCGACCGTGATGCTGGAAAAGGTGCGAACGACGGTTTTGCCATCGTCTCCAACCGTATTGTCGGTGCGCTGGTCGGTGGCGAGCACGCGGAGATTGCGCAGCACCGTTTCCGATACCTTGAGCGGGGGGCCATCGCCGCCACCGGACACGGTTTGCGTGAGCATCAGATCGATCCGGTCACCCGGAAACACGAAACCAGCAACCGCCGCGTTGGCCTGAACCGGCACGGTCACGGCGCGCATCCCAGGGCCGAGCGCGGCGGCAAGAAAACCGCGATCGCCCGGCTTGACCAAAGCGCCTTGCGTGACCGGCTGGCCAGCAGTGATCGCATTGCGGACCACGGTGCCCTGGAGCGATTGCAGATTGGTCTGCTTTTTCAGGAAATAGGCGTTGTCGACGAGTTCTTTGGGCCAGGGCTGAAACTTCAGCGCGGTGGCATCAAGGATGGTGCCAATAGGCAGCGCCCGGGTGGCGACCAGCACTTCGGGGCCATCGACCTGCTGCATGGGTTGCACTGCGGCAGCCCCTGCCGTCGGTGCGCTTGATCCGGCGATCAGGCTGCGCGCCATGAACGCCGTCAGCGCCGCGACGACCAGCGCGCTTACCAAGAGTATGATCTTCCTACCATCCATGACGCATCTGGCCTTTTCGGACGCGGATCGATTGATCCGCCGTTAAGCATTCAAGTAAATTGGTTAAAAACTGGTTCGTGGACCGCCAAAAGCCCGGCGATCGCAATCGCCACGCCATAGGGAATTTCGAGTGGCGCCTTGTCCCGCCGTCGCCATCGGTCGAGCATCATCAGCAAGGTGAGCGCGCCGCCGATCAGCGACATCATGATCAGCAGCCAGATCATCGGTTGCACCGGAAACCACAAAGCGAGCGCGCCGATCAGCTTGACGTCGCCACCGCCCATCTGTCCCAGCGCAAAGGCGCCGACGAAAAATCCAAAGATAACAGTCGCAACGCCGATCTGCATCGCGATATCGGGCCACAGGGTCATTCCGTTTGCCCACCACCACGGCATCGCCAGCACGGCAATCAGCGCATTTTTCCAATTGGCGATTGTGCGTAGCCGTGCGTCCTCTATCCCTGCCGAAACAAGGATCAGCGCGAGCAACGCTGGCATCAAAGCGACGAGATAGCCCCAGTTCATCAAGCTTGTCCCTAGACGGAACGGCTTTCTAAAAAGTAACCAGCGGTCATGGCCTCATCTCTTTTATATCGGCGGGCGATTCCCGCCGCCGCCCGAATCACCCGCTGGACGGCCAGCGACGGCTGGTCGTTTCGGCGCTTCGATTGGCCCGCCGACGGCACGCCGCGCGGCAGCATCCTGTTCGAAGGGGGACGGGGGGATATTTTCGAGAAATATCTCGAACTATTCGCCCATTGGCATAGCCAGGGTTGGGCTGTGACCTGGCTCGACTGGCGCGGCCAGGCCGGATCGGGCCGGCTGACGGCCAATGCGCAGGTCGGCGATATCGACAGTTTTTCGACATATATTGCTGATTTTAAAGAATTTTATGATGTGTGGTCGGCACAGGCCGCAGGCCGGAAGATCTTGATGGGCCATTCGATGGGGGGGCATCTGGTGCTGCGTGCAGCGGTGGAAGGAGTTGTCCGGGCCGATGCACTGGTGCTCGTGGCGCCGATGCTGGGGCTGCGCAATGCCTTTGGCGCGGCGCTTGGCGAGCGGATCGCGCGGCTGATCGGCGGGATCGGCAATGCCAGCCGCCAGGCGTGGAAAGGCAACGAGAAGCCCGGCGGGCTGGACACGCGGCAGGCGTTGCTGACGCATGATCCGGATCGCTATGCCGACGAAATTTGGTGGCAAGAGGCTAAGCCCGACATTGTCACCGGCCCGCCAAGCTGGCGCTGGGTTATCGAGGCCTTTGCCTCCACCCGCCAGCTTCGCGCCGATTCGCGACTGAAATTGATGCGGATACCCACGCTGATGCTGGTGCCGATGGCCGACCAGCTGGTCGATGCCCGGGCAGCCGTTGCGGTGGGGGCGAAATTGCCCGATTGCCGAGTGCTGCGCTTTGGCAAGGAAGCCGCGCACGAGGTGCTTCGTGAGGTCGACAGCGTCCGCAATCGCGCGATCGGCGAGATCGACATCTTCCTGGCCTCGCGTGCGCAGCAGGAATGACGTGAGCACCAGTCACCAGCGCGTCGATATTGCCATCATCGGGGCCGGGATTGCCGGCGCGAGCCTGGCGGCCGCGCTCGCCCCGCATGCCCGCGTGCTGCTGATCGAGGCGGAAGACATGCCGGGCTACCATTCGACCGGTCGGTCGGCGGCGTTCTGGCATGAAACACTAGGTGGTCCGTTGATCCAGCCGCTCACCCGCGCCTCTTATGGTGCGCTCGATGCGGGCGGTTTCCTGACGCCACGCGCCTCGCTTGAGGTGGCCGAAGCGGATGGCCTGCCGTTGCTCGACAAGATGGCAAGGGATTTTGCGGGCACCGGTGTCGGTCTGACCCAGCTCGATCATGACGGGATTCGCGGCTGGGTTCCCCGGGCACGGCCAATATTGGTCGGCGGCCTGCTCGAATCGACCGGTGCCGATATCGATGTCGCGGGGCTTCACGCCAGCGTGCTGGCCGCTTTTCGCCGCGCAGGCGGTGAACTGGTAACGGCTCGGCGGGTTGACCGGATCGAGCGGCGCGGTTCCGATTGGATGCTGCAGGCCGCGGATTGGGACGTGACGGCGGGGATCATCGTCAATGCCGCCGGGGCCTGGGCTGATGGCGTGGCGGGAATGGCCGGCGCCCGCCCGCTCGATATCCAGCCGAAACGGCGGACAATCGTCCAGGTCAGGGTCGCCACCGATGACGTGCCCGATACGCTGCCGCTGGTGATCGATATCGCCGGCAGCTATTATTTCCGGCCCGAAGGCCCCAACCGGCTCTGGCTCTGCCCGCATGACGAAACGCCCGTCGAGCCGGGCGACGTCGCGCCGGAAGAAATCGACGTGGCGATTGCAATTGATCGGTTCGAGACCGTGACCGATTGGCAGGTCGTCGCCGTCGAGCGAAAATGGGCCGGGCTCAGAAGCTTCACGCCCGATCGCTTGCCCGTCTTTGGTTTCGACATCCGATTGCCGGGCTTTTTCTGGTTCGCCGCGCAAGGGGGGGTGGGCATTCAAACGGCCCCGGCCGCCGCCCTGCTGGGCGCGGCTCTGGTCCTGAACGGGGCCGTCCCGGCGGGTATCGATGCCGATCGCTACGCGCCGGGGCGGTTTGGCTGATCAGTCTTCCTCGACGACCGCAGCGTCGGCGGAGCCCTTTACATTTTCGATGCATTTCACAGCGGACGCTTTTGACGAATACCCCTCGCTCGAGGTCGCCAGGATATTGCCGTTGCTGTGCTTCAGCCGCCAGCGCCACTCGCCGGCCTTGTCCTTGTAAAGCGTGTAGGTCATCGACTCGGCTCCTTTTCCCGGACGGTCCCGCTATGGTCGCGCGTTGCGCGCTGTCGATCAAGCGGGTGATGGCATCGGGTCGATAAGTGCGATAGCCATGAGCGAATGGCGGGGCGATCCTATCTGGGTGAAATTGGCAGCAAGCTGCGTGGGGGGGTGATCCGGATCGGCCACCGGTTCCGCCCGCGCGTGTCCGTGCAGCTGCGCCTGACCGCAGATCCGCGCGTGATTTTCGGGGTCGATGGTGTGAGCGCCGCTCGGCGATCATCGGGCATGCCCCCGCTACCGGCCATCACGCGGACCGATCATCCGCATCTTCAGCAACGGCGTGCCGATGTGGTTGACCATTTTGACCGGATCGGTCTGGCGCCTTTCCCCGCTCAGCTCTGGCGCTTTGTCGATTCGGCACTGGACCCGCTTGACGGCGCGGATGATTTTCTGCGGGCGATTGGGATCGATCCGGCTCGGGTCAAGGCCGGGGACAGTGCCGAAATAGATCGCGCCAACCTGGTGCTGGAACTGCTTTTTGCGATCGGCACGGCCTTTGATCGGGTGGCGCCGAAGGTTGCCGCGGCACTGGAGGCGCGGCTGAGTTCGGGGGATTATGCCGTTGTGCGCGCGGCCGCTGGCGCAGCCGACACGTTCGAACGGATCGCCCGCCTTGGCCAGCGCTGGCCCAAGGCCTCTCGAATCGGTGCGCTTGAAAGCTTTCTGGCCGAGGTTGCGGCGGGCCTCGCCAACCCGCTGGCAATCCGCCCGGTCGATGTTGCCACCGCCGAACGGATCGCTGATCGGCTCAGCCGGCAAATGTTGGCCTTTGATGCGGCGATGCGGGCGACCTGGGCGGCGCAATATTATTTAGCGCTACGCTGGCCGCCCCATTGGGGCGCTGCGGAAGCGCGGATTCGATCGGCAGCGCTGGCCAAGGCAGAGGCAATTGAACGGTTGCTCCGCCGCGACCGCCTGTTGCGACAGCGCGATATCGACGTGATGATCCAGCGTCTAGAACGCGCGAACGCCCGGCTGGAGGGCCTGATGGCCCGGATCAGCAGCCGCAGCGGCAAGGCCGAGCCGGGTGCCCCCCCCGTCATGCGGCCGCCAGCGACGGAATTTGATCGGGCGATGGAGTTTTTCGGTTTCGATCGCGACGTGCGGCTTGATCGCGGGACGCTCCGCCAGCGTTTCCGGGCACTCGCCCGGACGATGCATCCAGACAGCGCCCAGCCCGATTCAGAGTCGCAGCAAGCGGCGCATGCCCGCTTCCTTGCGCTTAATCGCCATTATGACCTGCTCAAATTAAGGGTGTAGCGATCGCCCGCGTCATGCCGGGCGACTGCGCGCTGGGCGGCCAGCGGCGATCGCGGCGGCGCTGGCCAGTGCATCGGCGCGCTCATTTTCGGGGTGGCCGGCATGACCCTTCACCCATTGCCAGGTGATCCGGTGTGGTTTGGCCGCAGCCAGCAGCGCCTGCCAGATGTCCGCATTTTTGACGGGTTTCCTGTCGGCAGTGCGCCAGCCATTTTTCTGCCAGCCGTGAATCCATTTGGTCAGCCCGTCCATTACATAGCGACTGTCGGTATATAGGGTGACCTGGCACGGGCGCTTCAGCGCGTTGAGCGCTTCGACCACCGCCATCATTTCCATGCGGTTATTGGTGGTGAGCGGTTCCCCGCCCGAAATTTCACGTTCCTTGTCGGCCATGCGCATCACTGCGCCCCAGCCGCCGGGGCCGGGATTGCCCTTGCAGGCGCCATCGGTGAAGATTTCGACTTTGGGGAGTTCGGTCATTGCAGTGTCGGCAACAGGCTGGCGAGGTTGGGATCGTAAATCCGCACGCGGCGCCAAAAGGCCAACGGGTCTTTACGCGTCACCAGTGCGTCAGTGGGCGTGTTCAGCCAGTCCCAGGCCCGCGACAGCGTGAAGCGGATGCAGGCGCCTACCGCGAGGTCGCTGAAGCCCGAAACTTCGCCGTCGCTTAATGGAAAATGGCGCGCATAGCCCGCGACTAGCGCTGCTCCGACCGGTTCATCATGATGTGCGCCGGTCGCATCGAACGACCAGGCCGCATGCATCACCGCGAGATCGTAGAGCCGGATGTCGTTGCAAGCGAAGTAGAAATCGATCAGCCCGGTCACCCGATCGCCGAGCATCAGCACATTGTCGGGAAAGAGATCGGCATGGATCGCGCACCGGTCGAGTCCATCACGGTCCCAGGTGGCTGCCAGATCGCTGATGGCGAAACCAAGGTCTCGGTGCAGCCCCGGTACGATCGAATCGAGGCTTGATCCGCAACGATCATAGAGTGCCTGCCAGCTCGCCTGACCCATCGAGTTTTCGCGAACGCCGTCGAAGTCGCCAACGGCGCGGTGCAATTGCCCAAGTGCGTCTCCTGCCGCCTGCGCCTGCGCCGGGGTAGGATGCGTCAGCGACACGCCCGGCAGGAACTTGATCAGGCAGGCCGGGCGCCCCTCAAGCTGCTGAATCTCGATCCCCGCCCGGTCCTTGATCGCCGGCGGCACCGGCAGCCCCTTGGCGTCGAGATGATCGAGCAGTGCCATGAAAAAAGGCAAGTCGCCAGCATCGACGCGCTTTTCATATAGCGTCAGGATGAAGCGCCCTTTGGTCGTATCAACCAGATAATTGCTGTTCTCGACACCCTCGGCGATGCCTTTGGCGGAGACCAGCTCGCCGACATCATAGCGCGTCAGAAATTGGGCCAGTGCCTCGGACGAGACCTGGGTGTACACCGCCACCGGATCAGGCTGGCACTACGAGGCCGCGGGGCAGTTTGAATGAGATCGTCTCGCGCGTCGTCTCTTCCTCGCGCTCGGTGATCGTATAGACCTCGGCGAGGCGCGACACGAGTTCGCGCACCAGGATTTCAGGGGCGGACGCGCCTGCGGTAATCCCCAATGTCTTGACACCTTCGAGCCAGGCGAAATCCAGATCATCGGCGCGCGGGATCAGCCGGGCGGGGATGCCGTGCCGTTCGGCAACTTCGACCAAGCGCAGCGAGTTGGACGAATTGGTCGCGCCGATCACCAGCATCGCATCGCATTGCTCGGCGATCGCCTTGACGGCGGCCTGACGGTTCGAGGTCGCGTAGCAAATGTCCTCGCCACGCGGCGCCTTGATGCCGGGGAAGCGTTCGACCAGCTTGGCGACGATATCGGCGGTATCGTCTACTGACAGCGTCGTCTGGGTGAGGAAGGCAAGGTTGCCCGGATCGACGGGCACGAAAGTGGCGGCATCCTCGGCCGTTTCGATCAGCGTCATCGCGCCGGGCGGCACCTGGCCAAAGGTGCCGATCACCTCGGGGTGGCCGGCATGGCCGACAAAGATGATGTGCCGGCCGGACTCGACCAGCCGCTCGGCCTGACGGTGAACCTTGGACACCAGCGGGCAGGTGGCATCGAGATAAGCGAGCCCGCGATCTTCAGCCGCCGCCGGCACGGATTTCGGCACGCCATGCGCGGAAAACACCACGGGCACGCCATCGGGTACTTCTTCGAGCTCTTCGACAAACACGGCACCCTTGGTCCGCAGCGTATCGACGACATATTTGTTGTGCACGATTTCATGCCGGACATAGACCGGCGCGCCATATTTCTCGATCGCCAACTCGACGATGTGGATGGCGCGGTCGACCCCTGCGCAAAAACCCCGTGGGGCAGCGATCAGCAGGTCGAGTGGTGGCTTCGGCATAGCGTTCATACCCCGATCTCTACGCGATTGCTTGCGTGCGCGAAAGCCGGTTCCTATGCTAGGCGCAGGCTCTGGGGTTGGCGCGTGTTGAAGGCGGCGGCCCCCTTCTCGTTCAAAAGGTGCGTTCGCCCGTGATAGCCCGTAAAACCGCTCTTTCCGTTGCCCTCGCCCTGATCTGCTCAGGCTGTGCCAAGACTGGCGAGATTACGCTCGGCGGTATCACCGCTATCCGCACTGCCTGCCCGACAGTTGCCGTTCCAGCGGCGACCGGAGACGTCACGCTGTTCAGCCCCGAATCGAGCCAGGATCAGAACGCGCTCGATTTGACGGCGCTGATCACCAATGTGCGCTCGACCTGCGCCGATGTAGGCGAGAATGTCCAAACCGCGGTGACCTTCGATGTCCGGGCGCTCAGGACGGATACGCAGGCCGCGCGCAATGTTGTGCTGCCTTATTTCATCACCGTTGTGCAGGGCGGCACGGCGGTGGTCGCCAAGCGGATCGGCCGAATCGAACTGCATTTCGATGCCGGACAGGCGCGGTCGAGCACGACCGGCCAAGCCAGCGCGAGCGTCCTGCGGTCTGCCGCGACGCTGTCGCCGGAGATGCGCAAGACCCTCACCCGTGTGCGCAAGGCCGGCGGCGAGGACGCGGCTGTCGACCCGCTGTCGCGCCCGGAAGTCCGCCAGGCCGTGCTGCGCGCGACCTTCGAAGCGCTGGTCGGTTTTCAGCTGACCGACGCCCAGCTCAAATATAACGCGACGCGCTGACCCCAGGCCGATTGACTCGGTTGCTGCGGCGCGTCAAAGCTTGTTTGTCGATGGCGGGTAACCGTCATGGGTAAGCGCGGGAGAGCGTGGGATCCTTCACGGGAAGCCCACCGCCGAAGGAGCAACCGCCCCGGAATCTCTCAGGCAATCGGGACCGCGCTGACCTGATACGACACTCTGGAAAGCGGCTTCGCGGCGTTCGCGGAGCCCACCGAAGGGGTAAGCCGGCACGCGCCACAAGGCGCGCGGCGAAAGCTCTCAGGTTCCGTGACAGAGGGGGCGGCTGACCAGGACCGGGCAACCGGGCATGGCATGCCGTCACCCATGAACGGAAGGCCTGGCGATGAGCGACCAAATCGACTTCATCGATACCATCGAACTCCTGCCGCTCGACGCGTGGCACCGCGCGCGCGGTGCCCGGATGGTCGAGTTCGCCGATTACCATATGCCGATCCAGTATGAAGGCATCATGGCGGAACATCTCTGGACGCGTGAGCATGCCGGCCTGTTCGATGTCAGCCATATGGGGCAGCTCCAGCTTTCGGGCGAGGGGCTGGACGACGCGCTCGAGGCGCTGATCCCGGCCGATGTGAAGGGCCTGAAGCTCGGCGCGCAGCGTTATTCGCTGTTGCTCGACGAGCATGGCGGCATTCTTGACGATCTGATGTTCGCCCGCTGGCCCGACAGCATCTACATGGTGGTGAACGGCGCGGTGAAATATGATGACATTGCTCATCTGCGGGAATCCTTGCCCGACGCGATCACGATCAACAGTCTTGATGATCGCGCGCTGCTGGCGCTGCAGGGGCCGAAGGCATTCGCGGTACTCAAGCGCCACACCACCGGCAAATGGCCGCTCGACGCGCTGGTCTTCATGCTTGGTGGCCCGTTCGAAATTGCCGGGGTAGACGCCTGGATCAGCCGGTCGGGCTATACCGGCGAAGACGGTTTCGAGATTTCGATTCCCGCCGAATCCGCTGAAATGATTGCCGACTTGCTCTGCGCCGAACCCGAAGTGAAGCCAATTGGCCTGGGCGCGCGCGATTCGCTGCGGCTTGAAGCGGGGTTGCCGCTGTACGGCCACGATCTCGATCCGGAAACGACACCGGTCATGGCCGATTTGGGCTTTGCGCTGTCGAAGCGGCGGCGCGAGGAAGCCAATTTCCCCGGCGCGGCCCGCATTCTTGCCGAGCGTGAAAATGGCCCGGCGCTGAAGCGCGTGGGCTTGCTGATCGACGGCAAGCAGCCTGTTCGTGAGGGCGCGACTGTGGTCGATTCTTCTGGCACCACGGTGGGCAAGGTTACGTCCGGCGGCTTCGCCCCTAGCGTCGGAGCGCCGATTGCGATGGCCTATCTGCCGCTCGCCCTGGCGGCGCCTGGCACACCGGTCCAGCTGTCCCAGCGCGGCAAGATCCACACCGGCATTGTCACGGCGATGCCCTTCATTCCCCACCGCTATGTTCGTCAGCCTAAAATTTCGGGAGTCACATCATGAGCCGCTATTTCACCGAAGATCATGAATGGGTCGAAGTCGACGGCGATATCGGCACCGTCGGTATCACCAATTATGCGCAGGAACAGTTGGGCGATATCGTGTTCGTCGATGTGCCCGAGGACGGCAAGGAGCTGACCAAGGGCGACGAGGCCGCCGTGGTCGAATCGGTCAAGGCGGCGTCGGACGTCTATTCGCCGGTGTCGGGCACCGTGCTCGAGGGCAACAGCGCGCTCGACGATACGCCAGCTCTGGTCAACGAGGATCCGGAAGGCGATGGCTGGTTCTTCAAGCTGACGCTGACTGACCCGAGCGAAGTCGAGGCAATGATGGACGAGGTCGCTTACGAGGCGTTCGTCGCGAAGCTTTGAATATCTTCGGCTAATCGCATCATGTCAGCGCATGCTGGTATCTCTCGTGGCGAGCACATCGCGCGCGCTGCAGAGACCCCGGCTTTCGCCGGGGTGACGCAATCTAGGAAATAATCCGATGCGCTACCTGCCGCTCACCCAACCCGACCGCGAGGCCATGCTCGCGACGATCGGCGCTGCCACGATCGACGATCTGTTCATCGATGTGCCCGAAGCCGCGCGGCTCGACGGACCAATCCATGACCTGCCGATGCACGCCAGCGAAATGGCCGTCGAACGCCATATGTCAGCACTTGCGCGGCAGAATATGGTGGCGGGGCAAGTGCCGTTCTTCCTTGGCTGCGGAGCCTATCGTCATCACGTCCCGGCCAGCGTCGATCATCTGATCCAGCGCGGCGAATTCCTGACTGCTTATACGCCCTACCAGCCCGAAATCGCGCAGGGCATGCTGCAGATGCTGTTCGAGTTTCAGAGCCAGGTTGCGCGGTTGCTCGGCACCGATGTCGCCAATGCGTCAATGTATGACGGCTCGACCGCCTGCTGGGAGGCGATCGGCATGGCACGGCGCATCACCAAGCGCGGCAAGGCTATCCTGTCGTCGGGCCTCCACCCACATTATGTCTCTGTTGCCAAGACGATGGCGAAATATACCGGCGACATGCTCGATACGGCGATCCCGGCGCTCACCGCCGGGACCGATATTGATCGGCTGATCGCGAGCATCGATAGCGATACGTCATGCGTCGTCGTGCAATATCCTGATATTTTGGGCCGTATTGTCGATCTGCAGCCGCTCGCCGATGCCTGTCACGCCAACAAGGCGCTGCTGATCGCCGTCGTGACCGAGCCCGTCGCGCTCGGCGCGATCAAATCGCCGGGCGAGATGGACGCCGATATCGTCGTTGGCGAAGGTCAGTCGATCGGTGTCGGCCTGCAATTTGGCGGCCCTTATGTCGGGCTGTTCGGCTGCAAGGAGAAATATCTTCGCCAGATGCCCGGCCGTCTGTGCGGCGAGACCGTGGATGCCAATGGTAAGCGTGGTTTCGTGCTCACGCTCAGCACCCGCGAGCAGCATATCCGCCGCGAAAAGGCGACCTCCAACATCTGTACAAACTCCGGCCTTTGTGCGCTGGCGTTCTCGGTCCACATGACCTTGCTGGGCGAAAAGGGGCTGCGGCAGCTGGCGGGCGTCAACCACGCGCTCGCCGCGACGGCAGCAGCGCGGCTGGCAAAGGTGCCGGGCGTTTCGGTCGTGAATGACAGCTTCTTCAACGAATTCACGCTGGTGCTGCCCAAGGAAGCGCGGCCGATCGTGCGGACGCTGGCCGATCGTCAGATTTTGGCGGGCGTGTCGCTCGGGCGGCTCTATCCTGGCGATGCGAGCCTGGCGAACGGACTGGTCGTCGCGGTGACCGAGACGACGAGCCACGACGATATCGAAACCTTTGCAACTGCGCTCGAAGAGGTGCTGGCATGACGATCAACGCAAGCGGCTGGCGCCCAACTCTGGGTGCTGCGGGGGAAACCGGTCCGGCGACCTTTACCGGCAACAAGGGCCTGATGCTCGAAGAAGCACTGATCTTCGAGATCGGCTCCGCTGAGACGACGGGGGTCGACATTGCCGATGCGGCACCGGCGGCCAGCCGGCTCGGCGCGCTCGCCCGCACCGCCCCGATCGGCCTGCCCGGCCTGTCGGAACCCGAAACCGTGCGACATTATACCCGCCTGAGCCGCCAGAATTACGGGATTGATCTCGGATTCTTCCCGCTTGGGTCCTGCACGATGAAGCATAACCCGCGCCTCAACGAGAAGATGGCGCGGCTGCCCGGCTTCGCCGACATTCATCCCCTCCAGCCGGTCGATACCGTGCAGGGCGCGCTCGGCGTGATCAACGAACTGGCGGTGTGGCTGATCAAGCTGACCGGCATGTACGGCGTGGCGATGAGCCCCAAGGCCGGCGCCCATGGCGAGCTGTGCGGCATCTTGTGCATCAAGGCCGCGCTCGAAGCGCGCGGCGAGGGGCATCGCAGCGTTATCCTGGTGCCCGAATCGGCGCATGGCACCAACCCGGCGACAGCGGCATTCGCTGGCTATCAGGTCGAGGATATCCCCGCGACGCCCGAGGGCCGTGTCGATACTGCGGCGCTCAAGGCACGGCTGGGCCCCGATGTCGCAGGGGTGATGATTACCAACCCCAATACTTGTGGCCTGTTCGAGCGCGATTTGAAGGAAATTTCCGACGCGGTCCACGCCGCTGGCGGCTACGTCTATTGCGACGGCGCAAACTTCAATGCGATCGTCGGGCGGGTGCGCCCGGGCGATCTCGGCGTCGATGCGATGCACATCAATCTCCACAAGACATTCTCCACGCCGCATGGCGGCGGTGGTCCGGGATCGGGGCCGGTCGTGCTGTCGGAAGCGCTGGCGCCGTTTGGGCCGCTGCCGTTCACGGCGCGACAGGCTGATGGCCATATCACGCTGGTAGAGGAAGAGACGGCAGGGGACGATCATCCGCACACCTTTGGCCGGATGGTCGCCTTTCACGGCCAGATGGGCATGTTCACCCGCGCGCTGAGCTATATCATGAGCCATGGCGCCGATGGGCTGCGCCAGGTTGCCGAGGATGCGGTGCTCAACGCCAATTATGTGCTGCGCAGTCTCGAGGATTCGCTCGATGCGCCGTTTGCGGCCTCCGGGCCGTGCATGCACGAAGCGCTGTTCAGCGATCACGGCATGGCCGATGGCTTCACGACGCTCGACATCGCCAAGGGGCTGATCGACGAGGGCTTCCACCCGATGACAGTCTATTTCCCGCTGGTCGTCCACGGCGCGATGCTGGTCGAGCCGACCGAGACCGAAAGCAAGGCCGCGCTCGATCAGTTCATTGGCGCGCTGCGCTCGGTGGCGGCACGTGCCATGGCGGGCGACCCGAGCCTCAAATCCGCGCCACACTTCGCTCCTCGCGCCCGGCTGGACGAGACGCTGGCGGCGCGCAAGCCGGTGCTGGTCTGGAAGGAAGCCCCGCTCGCCGAAGCCGCTGAATGAGATGAGCTGGGCTACGCTCTTTTCGGCAGTTAACGCGGCTGCCCTGGGCCTGTGGCTGGTCTTGCTGCTCGCGCCGCGCCGCCACGGGACGATCGGCTGGCTCCGGCTGTTGGGTGCGGGCGGGCTCAGTCTGTTCTATGTCATGCTCGTCGCTACCGCGCTGACGGTCGGCTTCGGCGAGGAGGGGGGCGCCGCGCCCGATTTTTCAACCATCGCGGGTATTCGCGCCATCTTTGCCAGCGATGGCGGGGTGGTGACCGGCTGGACTCATTATCTGGCACTCGATCTGTTTACTGGCCTTTGGATCGCCGAGGACGCCGACAAACGCCAGATGGGCAGGGTGATGCAGGCACCGATTCTGACGCTGACTTTCCTTGCCGGGCCTGCCGGGCTATTTCTCTATCTCGCGTTATCGCGCGCCATCTGGCGCACGACGGGGGACTGATATGCCGACTGCCGCTGCCGGTTCACATCAATGGATCAGCTATGTCGTTACGGCCGTGATCGTGGCCTTTGTGCTGGCGCTCAGGATGCGGCGGCTGAGCCAGTCGCGCCCGCTGAAAGTTGAGCGGCTATGGATTTTTCCGGCGCTCTATCTGGTGTTGGCAAGCGTGATGCTCGTTGAATTCCCGCCCTCGGGGCTGCAATGGGGGTTGTGCGCGCTGGCGCTGGTGGTCGGCGGCGCGCTGGGCTGGCAGCGCGGCAAGATGATGCATATCGAGGTCGATCCCGACACGCATATGCTGAACCAGCGCGCCTCTGCCGGCGCGCTTATTTTCCTGGTGGCCCTCGTGGCAATTCGATTTGGCGCGCGGGGGTTGCTCGGCAATGGCGGTGGTCCGCTGCACCTCAACGCACTGGTGTTGACCGATATGCTGATTGTCATGGCGCTTGGCCTGTTCACGGCGCAGCGCATCGAGATGTATTTGCGCGCGCGGGCGCTGCTTGCGGCGGTGCGGCCGGCGCGGGCCTAAAACCAGCGCTTCACCCGGGCCATATAGTCCAGATAGGGCTGGCCGAATTTCGCCGTGAGATAGCGTTCCTCGCGCGCGATCACCTGGTTGCGGATGAGCAGCAGCGCGAGCGGCCAGAGCAACAGCGATGGCATGCTGTGGAGCAGGATTGCCAGCCCCAGATAGGCAATCGCCATCCCCAGATACATTGGGTTGCGCGTGCGTGCATAGATTCCGGTATCGATGATGCCGCTGGTCGTTGTCGCCGGGTTCGGGTTCTCGCCGCGGCGCCGAAAAAGGCCGATGGCGATCCCGATCAGGATGAAGCCGGGAAAAAGAAACAGGATGCTGAACCCGCCCGGTATCGGCAGCGGCGGCAGCCCCAGGAGCCGATCGATCACCGGCCCAAGCAGAAGTACGCCCAGATAGATGAACGGTGGCGGACACATCACCCCGGCGCCATGATCGACTTCAGCCATTCGTCCCCCCTTGCAATACAGCTTCGCTAGTCTAGCGGTCCGCCAGGACACAAGCGAGGCATATCATGGCTGACCCGACCCCCTGGATCGTCGCTGAGGACACAGGCGACGTCCGCAAGCACGCCCCGGCAACGCTGCGCAACCGCGAGGCGATCGCAGCGGTGCTTGAGGATGTGCTGCCGATCCGCGGGCTCGTGCTCGAAGTCGCCAGCGGCAGTGGCGAGCATTGCGGCTATTTCGCGCAGCTGCTGTGCGGGCATGACTGGCAGCCGAGCGACCCCGACGCGAGCGCACGCGAATCGATCGCTGCATGGACGGCGGGGTTGGCCAATGTGCGCCCGCCGCTCGCCATCGATGCCGCTGCGCCTGACTGGCCGATCGATGCTGCCGATGCGGGTTTGTGCATCAACATGGTCCATATCAGCCCCTGGGCAGCGACGCTTGGGCTGCTCGCCGGCGTTGCGCGGGTGCTGCCACGGCAGGGACCGCTGATCCTCTACGGGCCCTATCGCCGCGCGGGCGTGGAAACCGCCCCCAGCAACGAAGCCTTTGATCAGTCGCTGCGCGCGCGTGATCCGGCGTGGGGCCTGCGCTCGGTAGAACAGGTCACCGAAGCCGCCGATGCGCAGGGGCTTCACCTTGATCGACTGATCGAGATGCCCGCCAACAACCTGATTCTCGTCTATCGCAAGGGCTGATCTTCAGACGATTGCCTGCATTGTTTCCTGTTGCCGGCGAACATGCTCGCGCCAGACGATATAAAGGCCGCTGGCAATGATGATCGGCGCGCCGATCCAGGTGGCGGGCGTCGGCAGCATGTTGAACACCAGCCAGCCATAGAGCGTTGCCCAGATCAGCGACGAATAATCCATCGGCACGACAACCGACACCGGGCCGAAGCGGATCGCGCCGGTCATGGCCAGCTGCGCGATGCCGCCGACCAGCCCGACGCCCATCAGCAATACCCAGACGATTGCCGCATGCGGTTGCCAGACCAATGCATAGACGATGCCCAGGGGCACCAGCGACAGCGCCGAAAACCAGAACACCGTCGTCAGCGTGCTTTCGGTCTTGGCGATCTGGCGGAGCAGGATCGAGACGCTCGCCGTCATCATCGCCGCGACCAGCCCGCTCAGCGCGCCGAGTATCGGAAAATGGCCGCCGCCGGGCTGCGCGACGATCACAACGCCCAGAAAGCCGGTCACCACCGCCGCCCAGCGGTGCCAGCCGGTCGGCTCGCGCAGGATCACGGCGCCCAGGATTGTCGCAAAAATCGGCATCGTAAAGCCAATCGTCGTCGATTCGGCCAGCGGCAGCATCAGCACGGCGGTGAAGGTGAACGTCATCGCGGTCAGCCCCATGATCGTGCGCAGCACATGCGCGCCAAAGCGATCAGTTTTGACCGAGGCCAGCCCAGGGCCGGTCGCAAGCACGACAGCCATCAGGCAGGCCGCACCAAATTGCCGAAAGAACAAAATTTCCCCTAAAGTCGCCCCGCGTACCTCGCTTAATTTGATTAGCGCGTTCATGCTGGCAAACATCGCGACCGACATCAGCCGGAGCGTTACCGCAAGCAACAGGCGATCGGGGGAGGGGGCCGTCATCGCATTCGCCTATGCGGAAGAGACGGCGTGACAACAACCCCGGGGTGACGCGGGCGCAAAGTGCCGCTAATCGCGTCTCCCATGATCAAGCACGCCCTTTCCGTCACCCGCGACGCCGATTTCTCGGCCTGGTATCAATCCGTCATCACCGAGGCCGATCTGGCCGAGGAGAGTGGCGTGCGTGGCTGCATGGTGATCCGGCCGTGGGGCTATGGAATCTGGGAGCGCATCCAGCGGCTGCTCGATGATCAGATCAAGGCGACGGGGCATGAAAACTGCTATTTCCCGCTGTTCATTCCGCTCTCCTATTTCGAAAAGGAAGCCGAGCATGTCGATGGTTTTGCCAAGGAAATGGCGGTCGTCACCCATCACCGGCTGATTTCGGACGGCAAGGGGGGGCTGGTGCCCGATCCCAGCGCGAAGCTGGAAGAGCCCCTCGTGGTGCGGCCGACGTCGGAAACGGTGATCGGCACCGCCTTTGCGCGGTGGGTGCAGAGCTGGCGCGACCTGCCCGTCCTGATCAACCAATGGGCCAATGTCGTGCGCTGGGAAATGCGCACCCGGATGTTCCTGCGCACCACCGAGTTCCTCTGGCAGGAGGGTCATACCGCGCACGCGACAGAGGCCGAGGCGCGCGAAGAGACACTGAAGATGCTCGAAGTCTATCGCGCTTTTGCCGAGGAGTGCGTGGCAATGCCCGTGGTGGCGGGAGAAAAGCCCGAAAATGAGCGCTTTCCGGGTGCCGTCGCGACCTTTTCGATCGAAGCGATGATGCAGGATGGCAAGGCGCTGCAGGCGGGGACGTCGCATTTTCTGGGCACCAATTTTTCGGCCGCCCAGAACATCCGTTTCCAGAACCGCGATGGCGAGCTCGAACTCGCCCAGACGACGAGCTGGGGGATGTCGACGCGGATGATCGGCGGATTGATCATGGTGCACGGCGATGACGATGGCCTGCGGGTGCCGCCGCGCGTCGCCCCTTGGCAGATCGTGATCGTGCCGATGCTGCGCGACCAGCCCGAAGACGCCGATCTGATCGCTTATTGCAAATCTCTCCAGATCGATCTCGCTGCGCTGTCGGCCTTTGGCGAGCCGGTCCGCGCACTGCTCGATCTCAAGCCCGCCAAGGCTGCCGGCAAGCGCTGGGGCTGGGTAAAAAAGGGCGCGCCGATCATCATCGAGGTGGGTGGCCGTGATATGGCGGGGGGCAATGTCAGCGTCATTCGCCGTGACCGGCTGTACCGCGAGGATGGCAAGCTCGACAGCGCAGTTCTGGCGCAAGACGCGTTCGCCGCGGCGGCTGCAGCGATGCTCGGCGACGTGCAGGCAAATCTTTTTACCGAAGCCAAGGCGCGGCTGGACGCCAATATTGCCCGCGATGTTACCGACTTTGCCGGGCTTGAGCGCGCTTTTGCCGAAACGCAAAAGAACCCGGGCTTTGTCGAGGTGCAATGGGCCAAGCCAACCGGAGCAGCGCTCGACAAGGTGGTCGAGCAGCTCAAGGCGCTGAAGCTCACCCTGCGCAATGTGCCGATGGATGCCGCGCCGGCCGACGGTGTTTGCCTCTTTACCGGCGCGCCGGCGATCGAGCGCGTGCTGGTTGGGCGATCCTATTGAGGGGTCAATTGGGGAGACCGCAATGATCAACGGCATTTTGGCTCTGTTCGTGTTGCTGCCCCAGGTGGCACCAGCGGCGCCCGAGCCGGACGACATTGTCGTCACGGCCGCACCACAGGGCGGCTGCCGCGTGCAATTTGCCGACAAGACCTTGTCCGACGCCGAATTTCGCGAACGCGCGCGGATTTGGGCGGCGGGCGCCCCGGTCCGCGTGATCGCCCGGTCCGACGCCAGCTTCGATTGTTTCAAGAAAATCGCCTTTCAGCTCGCCAATTGGGGCGTCAAGCAGATCGCCTTTGTCGAGCCCTCGGGCCGCCAGACGGCCGTCGGCTTTCCCCAGCCCAAGCTGACCGGCGACCGCCCGACGAAGCGCGGGAGCGACAAGGCGGACAAGGCGGACAAGGCCGACCGGGCTGACGGGGCCGATGAAATCGACGCGACTTCGGCCCGGACATTTGCCGCACCGACGAAGGAGAATGGCCGGTCGATTGCCGAAATCGAGCAACGGCTATTGTCGGCGCATGCCGCGCAACTGATTCTCGACGGCAAATGTACCGAGGCCCGCCGGTTGATGCTGGAAAATGGTAATCTGGCGGCGGCGGCGCAGGTCGTTGAGATTTGCCGGGCCAATTAAGCCGCCGTCCTGAATCTGGGCAGTTTTGGCGGTTGAGCGCAAAGACGCCGTTATGTTGCCGCGATTGGCTGCGTTAACCACGATCGATGCAGGGCGGGGGCGAATCGATCAAGCGCGCGCGCGCCGGCAGCGTCTGGAGAGGGCTGACCTGCCTTTTCCTGGCCTCGCTGATGGGCACGGGCGCGGCGCAATCGCCGGCCCCTGCGATCGTCACGGTCGATCCGCTCACCATTGCCGATGATGATTTCGCGCGAAACCGCGATCCTGAAACCTGGCGCGATCTGACGGTCGAGCGGATCGTCTTTACCGAAGCCGGTGCGACCTGGCGATTATGGCGCATCATCAATCTTGCCCATCCCGATGGACCGCTTTGGGAAGTGATGCATGATAATGAGAATGCCACTTTTGCGGCGGCTTTGGTTGCGGTGAGGAGCTGGGGGGGGGTGGTGATGGTGGTCGATACCGGGCCGGTCGATACCCGCTATGGCGCGCGCTTTAATAGCGAGGTTGCCGGTACGCCGATCGATCCCAACCGCAATTTTTCCGATGCCCGGCCATCTTATGTCGCGCACATGCTGGCCGATCTTGGCGATCCGCCGCGGCTGATCGTCGCGCTCCACACCAATGCCCCCGATTTCGATCCGCGATTGTCGGATTGCCCTTCAGCCCGGCCGGGGCGCGGCGCGATTTCGGTCGGGCTCTGCAATGATCGCTATCATCCCCGTGCCGCCCAAAATCGCCGCTGGCCGTTCGACGATAACGATAGTCTGGCGCTGGTGCCCTATCTCGCGACCCGCGATCGCAGTTCGGCACCGTGTGGCCGGGCGCTGTCGGCGGCCGATTATAATCTGGTGTTCGAACGCGTGGCGATCAGCGACGGATCGCTGTCAAACTATGCGGTGCAGCATGGGCTCGCTTATGTGAATATCGAGACCGAGGAACGCGGATCGGCGGTCGCGGGCATCGCCCTGGCGCGTGATCGGCTGGTCGACATGATCGACGGCGTGATGGCCCGTTGCGGCCCCGTCGCCGGCCTGGCCCTAAAGGCGCCGCGCGGACGCTAGAATCGATTTCCATCAGGCTGGAGCGTGCTTGTGCCGCAGCGAAAGCCGAGGTTCAGGGCCATCGACCACGGCGCTGGAGACTCTGGGCTCGCGGTTGCGCGGGAGAACGATTCTACCAGCCGGAAAACGACGCCGGGCGCTGCATCTCAAGCCTTGTCGGTGAAGCGCTTTACCTTGACAGGCAGCTTCTTGCCCTTGGTCCGGCGCGACGGGGTTTGCACCGGGTTCTTCTTCTTCCAGGCGGCCCAGGTCATCGGGCCGTCGGGCGTGTCGATCAGCTGGTCGTCGAGCGTATCGGTCATTGCTTGTCCTTTCCCGCAAACGGCCAGCGTATCACCCCGCCGGCAAACAGCGCCCACCAGACGATCACTGGCTGAAAGGCGAGGCGCGGCGCGTGATAGGCCCAGCCGAGCTTGACCCCGCCGACCGTCACGCCTTCGATCGCATGCTTGATATTGGCCGGGAAAACGCAAATCGCATAGGCCGCCAGCGCAACGCCGGCGGCATAACGGAAACGGCACGTGATCAAACCGATCGCGCCGGCGATCTCGCAGACACCCGTCAGCAGGACGGTCTCGCGCGGATAGGGCACCCAATCCGGCACGATCGGGATGAACCCGCCGGGCGACCGCAGGTGGATGATGCCGACCACCAGATAGGCGATTGCCAGCAGCCAGCGCAGCACGATTTGGGCGCGATCGGTGCCGGTCACGCGCTTGGCCCGGCGGGCAGCGCGACGGCACCGACATGCGCCTCGCCGCGCGCTTCGGCGAGCTTTACCTGGCGGTGGCGCTCGGCATAGCCGGCGCGCTGCGCTTCGTCGCGGCTGTCGTGGCAGGCGGGGCAGCTGACGCCCTCGACATAATGCGGGGACTGGCGCGCTTCGGGGCTGACCGGCATGCGGCAGGCGCGGCACAGCGCGTGTGAGCCAGCGGTCAGGCCATGGCCAACCGCGACGCGTTCGTCGAACACGAAGCATTCGCCCTGCCAGCGGCTCTGGTCGGCGGGCACTTCTTCGAGATATTTCAGGATACCGCCCTTGAGGTGATATACCTCGTCCAGCCCTTCGGCCTTCAGAAAGGCGGTGGCCTTTTCGCAGCGGATGCCGCCGGTGCAGAACATCGCGATCTTCTTGTCGGCCAGTTCGCCCCGGTGCGCGCGGAACCAGTCGGGGAATTCGCTGAAGCTGGCGGTGGCGGGGTCGATCGCCCCGGCGAAGCTGCCCACCTGCACCTCGTAATCGTTGCGGGTATCGATCACGATCGTGTCGGGGGAATCGATCAGCGCGTTCCAGTCGGCAGGCGCGACATAGGTGCCGACACCGCCCAGCGGATCGATATCGGGTTGCCCCATCGTCACGATCTCGCGCTTCAACCGCACCTTCAGGCGGTGGAACGGCATCGCCTCGGCAGTCGAATATTTCACCTCGGTATCGGCGCAGCCTGGCAAGCTTCGGACATGCGCGATCACCGTCGCTATCGCCGCTGCGCTCCCGGCGATCGTCCCGTTGATCCCTTCGCGCGCGAGCAAGATCGTGCCCTTGATGCCGCTGGCTTCGCACGCTGCCAGCAGGGCAGGGCGGAGCGCCGCCGGGTCATCGAAACGGGCAAAGCGATACAGGGCGGCAACGGTAAACATGTCAGGCGGGATAGGCTTTTGCCCACCAGCTTGCAAAGGTCGCACGTTCGGTCGCCGTCAGGTGCAGCCCGATCTTCGATCGCCGCATCAGCGCATCATCGGCGGTCCGTGCCCATTCGCGGTCGTGCATCCAGCGCGCCTCGATCTCAGTCAGCCCGCCGCCCAGATCGGCACCCATCGCCGCTTTGTCGGCCACGCCATCGAGCATTGCGGTCAGCAGCGTGCCATAGGATCGCGCCATCCGGTTGAGTCGGGCCTCGCCCAGGAAGGGCCAGGTCGCGCCGGCATGGGCGACGAAGGTGGTAAAATCGGCGATCGCGCCGCCGGGAAAGACGCGCGTCCGCGTTCGCGGCGACACCGTCACCCCCATCGGTCCGGCGAGTTTGCCCATCGCCTCTTCCGCCAAGTGCCGCGCGGTGGTGATCTTGCCGCCGAAAATCGACAGCAACGGCGCGCCATTGGTGTCGAGCTCCAGCACATAATCGCGCGTCACCGCCTTCGCCTCGCTCGCGCCGTCGTCATAGAGCGGGCGGACGCCCGACCAGGTCGAGGTGACGTCGGTGGGGCTGATCTGCTTGACGAAATGCCGGTTCGCCGCCTCGCAGAGATAGGCGATCTCATCCGCATCGATCACCGCATCCTCGGGCCGGTCGACGGGCACGTCGGTGGTGCCGATTTCGGTAAAGTCGCGCTGATAGGGGATCGCGAAGACGATCCGGCCGTCGGGCTGCTGGAGCATATAGGCGTGATCGCCGGCATAGAGTCGGGGCACGACGATATGGCTGCCCTTGATCAGACGGACCCCGCTCGCCGCGTTGACGCCGAGCTTCCCTAGCATCTGATGCACCCACGGCCCCGCCGCATTGACCAGCGCACGCGCCGCCACCTCGCGCCCGTCGCCGAGCGTGGCGCGCCACAGTTGACCCTCGCGCCGGGCGGAGAGGAGTTCGGTACGCACCGCGATTTCGGCACCATTGGCGGCGGCATCGACCGCGTTGAGCACCGTCAGCCGGGCATCGTCGACCTGCGCGTCCGAATAGACGAACCCCTTGTTACCGCCCTTGAGTGGCGCGGTGAAAGCGGTGTCGGTCTTGCGCAGTCCGCGCGAGCGCGGCAGCGACATCCTGCCGCCGAGAAAATCATAGAGATACAGGCCGGCCCGCACCAACCACCACGGCCGTACCGCGTTTTCGTGCGGCAGCACGAACAGCATCGGGCGGATGATGTGCGGGGCAGCGTGGATCAACCGCTCGCGCTCACGCAGCGCCTCCGCCACCAGCTTAAACTCATAATATTCCAGGTAACGCAGCCCGCCATGGATCAGCCCGGTCGAGGCCGATGAGGTCGCGCCAGCAAGATCGCCCTTTTCGACGAGCAGCACACTGAGGCCGTTGAGCGCCGCTTCACGCGCAATCGCCGCGCCGTTGATGCCGCCGCCGATGATGAGAAGGTCGTATGTCACCGCTGTCCGATAGCTTGGTGGCGTCCATTCGCACAGAAGGAATTTGGTAACTGGCGCGCGACCGCCTATCCCCTTGGCGATGCCTAAATTCACTTCCAAGCCCTCCGCCGGCCTGCCCACCTCCAAGCAGATCCTCGATTTCATTGCCTCGGCCGATACCTCGGTCGGTAAGCGCGAGATCGCCAAGGCGTTCGGCCTGCACGGCGCGGAGAAGATCGCGCTCAAGGCCCTGTTGAAGGACATGGCCGATGAGGGGCTGATCGACAGTGCGCCGGGCCGCGCGTTCCATCAGATGGGCGGTGTGCCCAAGGTGACGGTGCTGCGCGTCACCGATGTCGGCGATGACGGGCAATGCTGGGCGGTGCCTGAGAGTTGGCAGGCGGATACGCCCGCGCCCCGGTTGCGCGTGAAGGAAAAGAGCCGGCGCGGGGCGCTCGGCATCGGCGACCGGATTCTCGCGCGGACCGAGGAGGCCGGCAATGGCTGGATCGCACATCCGCTGAAATCGCTCGCCAAGGGTGAGGAGTTGATGCTCGGCGTGTTGCGCGAGGAGGGCGGCAAGCTTTGGCTGATCGGCGTCGATAAGCGCGAGCGGCGCGAACATCAGGTCTCAGAAGCTGGCGGCGCCAATCCGGGCGATCTGGTCCTGGCGGAGAAGACCGGGCGCCCGCCGCGTATCACCGCGCGGGTGACGCAGGTGCTGGGCGATCCGTTTGCCCCGCGCAGCTTCTCGATGATCGCGATCCACAAGCTGGGCATTCCGGTCGAGTTTGCGCCCGAGGCGATCGAGGAAGCAGCCGAGGTGGCGCGGCAGGCGCTGGGTGAGACCCGAGAGGATTTGCGGCATCTGCCGATTGTCGCGATCGACCCCGAGGATGCGCGTGACCATGACGATGCAGTGTGGGCGACGCCTGACGACGATGCGGAGAATGCGGGCGGGTGGAAGGCGATCGTCGCGATTGCCGATGTCAGCTTTTATGTGCGCCCGGGCTCTGCCATCGACAAGGAAGCGCGGCGGCGCGGGAACAGCGTCTATTTCCCCGACCGGGTGGTGCCGATGCTGCCCGAATTGCTGTCGGCCGATGTGTGCTCGCTGAAACAGGGCGAGGACCGGGCAGCGCTGGTTTGCCATTTGCAGATTAGCAAGGGCGGCGCGCTGAAAAGCTGGCATTTCACGCGCGCCGTGGTGCGGATCGCGGCGAACATCGCTTATGAAGAGGCACAAGCGGCGATTGATGCACACACTGCCAAACAAGCGTCGCCCCAGCGGAAGCTGGGGCCTCAGGCCGATGGCGGGTCCTTGCCGGCGCAAGATCCCAGCTTTCGCTGGGATGCCGGTTTGCTGGAGTCAGCCCTCCTGCCACTCTGGTCCTGCTGGCGGGCGCTGGCCGCCGCGCGGGCGAAGCGGGCGCCGCTTGATCTCGATCTGCCGGAACGCCGTGTGGTGCTGGACGAGAAGGGCCGGATCATGTCGGTTGCGCCGCGCGAGCGGCTCGATGCGCACAAGCTGATCGAGGAATATATGATCGCCGCCAATGTCGCGGCGGCCAAGGCGCTGGAGAAGAAAAAGGCGCCGGTCATGTACCGCGACCATGAGCCGCCCTCGCGTGAGAAGCTGGTCGCGCTCAAGGATTATCTCAAGACTTTCGGGGTGGAATTCGCGCTGGGGCAGGTGGTGAAGCCATCGACCTTTAACCATGTGATCGACCGGATCGGCGACAGCGATTTCCGGCCGCAGGTGATGGAGCAGATACTGCGCACCCAGACTCAAGCCTATTATGCGCCCGGCAATCACGGCCATTTCGGGCTTGCGCTGGGCAGTTACGCGCATTTCACCTCGCCGATCAGGCGCTATGCCGATCTGATCGTCCACCGCTCGCTGGTCGCCGCCTATAAGCTCGGCCCGGGCGGGCTGACCGATGCTGAGGGCGCATCGATGGAGCAAATCGGCGAGAGCATTTCGATGCTGGAGCGCCGGGCGATGGAGGCGGAACGCGATACGATCGATCGCTATGTCGCGGCCTATCTCGGCGAACGCGTCGGTGAAGTGGTCGATGCCCGCATCACCGGCGTGCTCAATTTCGGGTTCTTCGCCACGGTCGAAGGGATTGGCGGCGACGGGTTGATGCCGGTGCGCGACATTGGCCGCGAATATTTTCGCTATGACGAGGCCGCCAAGGCGCTGATCGGCGAACACAGCGGCGAGACCTATTCGAGCGGCATGCGGCTGCAACTAAGGCTGGCCGAGGCCAATCCGGTATCGGGCGCGTTGCGATTCGAAATGGTCGATGGAAAGGGCAGCAGCAACGGTGCGCCACGGGGCGACAAGCCGAAGCGGGTGATCAAGCATCGTGGCCGCCCGGCCAATATTCGCCATCAGGGCAAGCGGCGCTGATACCGTGTTTTGCCCCATTGCCGGGTAGCAAAGAAATGCTACCATTTGTGCCAAGACGCGCAAGAATCGTCAGGGCAATATCGGCAATATCGCGCGGGAGGATGAGATGGGAGCAGCAGCAGCAGTCGTCGCCCGCGCCAGACGCAATGTCGTCTCGCACTTCCTGTCCTGCAATGCGGTCTCCGCCGACAGCGCGGTAGGCTTTACCCCCCGCCGCGCGATCGAGCGACGGATGCTCGATCGTTATGTCCGGGCGGGCGTCATCGTGCCGGTCGCCAAAGGCGGCTATTATATCGATGTGCCGACCTATGATTCACACAATGGCCAACGCCGTCAGCGCATCGGCCTGACCTTGGCAGCGCTGGCCTTGGTCGGTGGCGCGGTCGTCGCGTTGGTCAGCTGAGCATGGCGATCCTGCCCGCCTCGACCAACCGGCGTGTGACGATCGAAACCGCAGCGCTTGATCGCACGCGTCGCCGGCTTGCTCAGGTGTTCATGGCGCAACGCGCGGTGACGCCAGAGGACGCCATCTATTTCAGCACGACGACACCTGCCGACGAAAAGATTTTCGTGCGCATGGTCCAGAGCGGCATCATCCGTGACGCCGGTCGTCATCGCTTCTACCTCGATCTGGCGGCCTATGATGCGGATATTGGCCGCCGAAGGCGATTGTCGATGGTCGTCGCCGTGCTGCTCGCGCTGGTGCTGGTGGCGCTAGCGATGGTCCTTTACGTCGAACGATAGGCCGTCAGCCTGCCGTAAAGGTCAGCCCCGCCTTGTCGATCAGCCGCTGCCGCAATACCGGGCCCATGATCGCGCCGGGCGTCCAGATGCCCCCTTTCGCATCGGCCACATCCTGGACCAGGCACAGCGCGCTTTCGGCGATCATCTTGCTGGTCGATCCATAGCCAGGGTCGCGATCGCCAGTGACGACCGCGTCGATCCGCTGACCGTCCGCCGTCTCGCCAATGAAAAGAATATCGTAGTGGCCGGCGTCGCGCTCTTCTTTTGACGGGCCTTCGCCGGGCTTGGGGCCCTTGTCGCCCGAAAACGGGTTCATCTTGGCCAGCGCTTCGGCAGCGGCCTTGCCCATCTCGCCCAGCCCCGCCACGACCATCTCGTCATAAACGAAATCGGCGCCATAGGCCTCGCCCAGCAGGAAATTGGTGCGGTGGACATTCTTGGTGTTGATCGCGGCCATCACGAACGGGGCTACCCAGCTGTCGATCGCCTTGTCATATTCGGGCAGCATACCCTTGGGCTGGCTTGGCCCCTTGAATCCCGGTGTGAGGGCGAAGGGATCGGTCAGGACGCCGATCAGCATCGGGTTGCGCGCCGCTGCCGCCATGGTCGCCTTCAGGCTCGCGGCAGTGCCGCCGGAAAAAGTACCCTTCATCGTGCGTACCCGGCATTTGACGCGTGGGGCGGGCTTGCCGAACTTGGCGATGGCGGCTTCCTGCAGCGTCAGCACGCCCAGATCGAAAGGGATCGAATCGAAACCACAGGAAAAGACGATCCGTGCGCCGGTCTTCTGGGCGGTTGCATGGTGCGCCTCGATCATCTCGCGCATCCACGCGGGCTCGCCGCACAGATCGACATAGGCAGTGCCGGTTTCAGCGCAGGCGGCGACAAGGTCGCTGCCGTAAAGCTGATAGGGTCCAACGGTCGTCAGGATCACGGTGGCGCGATTGCACATCGCGCGGACACTGGCGGGGTCTTCGGCATCGGCAGTGACAAGCGGGGTATCGGCCGGTGCGCCGATCACATCGCGCACCTCCTCCAGCTTCGCGAGCGAACGCCCGGCCATCGCCCATTTCGGCTTGTCGGCGCCGGGATAGGCCTGGGCAAGATATTCGGCGACCAGGCGGCCGGTATAACCGGTAGCCCCATAAACGATGACGTCGAATTCGCGTGCCATGATCGTCTCTCCTGACTTGTACCTCTCCCTGGGGGGAGAGGGATAATGCCTCAAGCCGCCTCGCTGAACTGCAAGCTGGCCAGTCTGGCGTATAATCCGTTCTGCCCGATCAGCGCCTGATGCGTGCCGCTTTCGACGATCCGGCCGTCATCCATCACGATGATCCGCCCGGCCGCGCGCACGGTGGCGAGGCGGTGAGCGATGACCAATGTGGTGCGATCCTCCATCAGCCGTTCAAGGGCTTCCTGGACCAGACGCTCGCTTTCGGCATCAAGCGCGCTGGTCGCTTCGTCGAGCAGCAGGATCGGCGCGTTGCGCAGCAGCGCACGGGCGATCGCGACACGCTGGCGCTGGCCTCCCGACAGCCGCGCGCCGCCTTCGCCAAGAAAGGTATCGAGACGGTCGGGCAGTTTGTGCAGGAATTCGGCGGCATTGGCCGCCTCGGCCGCTGCCCATAGCGCATCGTCATTGGCTTCCCAATCACCGTAGCGCAGATTGTCGCGCGCGCTGGCGCCGAAGATCACCGTGTCCTGCGGCACCATCGCGATCCGCTTGCGGATTTCGGCGGGGTCAGCGCTCGGCAAGGCAACGCCGTCGATCCGGATCACGCCGGAATCGGGGTCGTAGAAGCGCTGGATCAGCTGGAACAAGGTCGATTTGCCGGCGCCTGACGGGCCGACGATCGCCACCGTTTCGCCCGGCGCGACGTCAAGCGAGAAATTGGCAAGCGCCGAAACCTCCTGGCGCGTCGGATAGCGAAAGGTCACATTGTCGAACGACAAGCCCCCCATCGCGGGCACCGGCAGCGCCACCGGGTGCACAGGCGCACAGATTTCGGGCTCTTCGGCGAGCAAGTCGTTGAGCCGGGCGGCTGCGCCGGATGCACGCAGCAGATCGCCATAGACCTCGGTCAGCGCGCCGAACGCACCCGCGACAAAGCCGCCGGTCAGAACAAAGGCAGTGATCGAGCCGCCGGTCAGCGTGCCATTGGCAACGTCGCGCACCGCATCCCACATGATCAGCACGATCGCGCCGAACAACAGGCCAATTACCGCAGCCGTCATGATCGCGCGCAGACGGAAGCGCCGCTTGGCAGTTGCAAAGCTGCGCCCGACCGCGGCGGCGAAGCGATCGCCCTCGCGGCTCTCCTGGCCGAATGCCTGGACGATCTTCATTGCGCCCAGCGTCTCGACCGCGATCGAGCCGATATCGGCAACCCGGTCCTGGCTCGAGCGCGAATATTGCCTTACCCGGCGGCCGAGAAAGACGATCGGCAGGATCACCACGGGCAGGCCGATCAGCAGGGACGCCGCGAGCTTGGGCGCCAGCGCGAACAGATAGATCACGCCGCCCACACCGATCACCGCGTTGCGCAAGGCAACCGAGACGGTAGTCCCGACAATCTGTTCGATGATCGCGGTATCGGCGGTCAATCGCGAGGCGATTTCGGATGGGCGGTTTTCCTCGAACCATTTCGGATCGAGCCGCAGCAGATTGCGGTGTACCGCTACCCGCACATCGGCAACGGTGCGTTCGCCAAGCCAGGAGACGAAATAGAAGCGGACTGCGGTGGATATGGCGAGGATGATCACCACCACGCCGAGGCCCTGAAAATAGGGCGCGATCGAAGCCGGATCGCCCTTGCCGCTAAAGCCGTTATCGACCACCAGCTTGAACGTGGCGGGGATGTACAGCGTCGCGCCAGCGGCGAAAAGCAGGGCAAGGACGGCGATCGCGATCTGCAGCGGGTATTTGGACGCAAAGCCCCATACCATCATCAGACTGGAAAGCTTGCGGCGGGGCTCGCTGGGAGCGGGGGCGGGATCGACCATGATGGCAGGCGTCTAGCAGGACGGTTCGGGCCTCTCAACGGCTATCACCGCCTGAATTTTGGGTATGGCTGCGCTGAAAGCGCACGCAGGCGCTTTGCCGCCGCACTGCAGCATGCTATTGCCGCCGATCTTGACGGGAAGGTAACCGTTTCGGTGGCAAAGGACCTTCATGCTTTATAATGCCTATGAAATGCAGCGCTCGATGCTCGCCGGTGCCAGTGCAATGGCCAATTTCGGCGCGGGCATGCTCCAAAATCCTGCCAATCCCTGGTCCTATTTCAGCGGCGGGCCGGTGCTCGGTTCAGCGCTTGAGGTGTTCGCCCATGCTGCAGCGCCACGCGGCAAGCCGGAATTCGGCCTCGATTCGACCGTGATCGACGGCAAGACCGTTGCCGTTCATGAAGAGATTGTCGCCCGAAAGGCCTTTGGCCAGCTCAAGCGATTCGCCCGCGAAGGCATTACTGGTGGCCCCAAGCTGCTGATCGTGGCGCCGATGTCGGGCCATTATGCCACGCTGCTGCGTGGTACGGTCGAGCGGATGCTGCCATTCGCCGATGTCTATATCACTGACTGGCGCGACGCGAAGCTGGTGCCTCTGTCCGATGGCACCTTCGATCTTGACGATTATATCGATTATATCATTGCGTTCCTGGAGGCGATCGGCCCCAATGAAGGGCAGGGCGGGGTGCATATGCTCGCGGTCTGCCAGCCATCGGTGCCATGCTACGCCGCCGCCTGCGTGATGAGCGCGGACAAGCATCCGTGCCGGCCCAAGACGTTGACGCTGATGGGCGGCCCGATCGACACGCGCGAAGCCCCCACCGCCGTCAACACGCTGGCAACCGAGCGCCCGCATTCGTGGTTCGAGCAGAACGTCATCGCCACCGTGCCGATGACCTATGCCGGTGCCGGGCGCACTGTCTATCCGGGCTTCCTGCAGCTTGCCGGTTTCATGTCGATGAATCTGGGCAACCACATGATTTCGCATTGGGAGATGTTCAAGCATCTCGTCCAGGGTGACGATGAAAGCGCTGATGCGACCAAGGATTTTTACGAGGAATATCGCTCGGTCTGCGACATGACGTCGGAATTCTATCTCCAGACGATCGAGGTGGTGTTTCAGAAGCATGCCATCGCCAATGGCACCTATACGCATCGCGGCCGCCCGGTTGATCCGTCGGCGATCACCGATATCGCCCTGCTGGCGATCGAGGGTGAGCGTGACGATATTTCCGGCCTTGGCCAGACCAAGGCGGCGCTGAGCCTGGCGAACAAGCTCTCACCGTCGATGAAGAAATATCTGATGGCCGAAGGGGCTGGCCATTACGGCATTTTCAACGGCAGCAAATGGCGCAACACCATCGCCCCGGCGGTAGAGGCGTGGATCACCGCTCACGCTTGAGTGAGCGGCGATCGACTGCCTGTTGCTGTCAGGGCATTCAGGCGGGGTGCAGCGTCAATTTGGCGTGATCGCCCACCTCGTCCGGGCTGATCTTGCCGCCGAACATCATCTTGACCATGCCGGTCAATGACAAATCGGCCTGCCACATTTCCGCGCTGTCGATGGCGAAGTGCATCAGCAGCAGGTTGGGATCGGTCTTGCCGCCGGGAAACCAGGATTCGACCTGCTTCGACCAGAGCGTGTCGATCATCGCGGGGTTGGCGTTGACGCTGAGCGTGCCGTGCAGACAGGCGAAAAAATCATGGCCCTTTGATGAGAACTGCGCCATCGCGCCGCCGCCTATCGCCACGCGATTGTCTCTGCTGGTGAAGAACCAGAGCGTGTCGTGCACGCCGTCTTCAATCTGCGCGGTCATCGGTTCGGCATGATCGGGGGTGTCATCCAGGCCGATCATCACGAAGGGGCTATGCTTCAGCGCCTTGTAAAAATCGGCGATGCTGGTGCTGTCATTGGCCATGTTCTTTCTCCTATGGGGGATGAACAGACAACGTGGGCAGGCGCCGATGGTTGCTTCGGGCAGGCATCAACCCGCCAATCCGGTCCGATTGCGCGGCGTATCGCTGGCGGGAAATGTCCCGGTCAGTGCCCGCCGCCCGGCCAGCACAAAGCCCGCCCCAAAGGCGATCCCGGCCGGCGCTATCAGCAGTTCGGCACCTGCTAGCGTGGCAAGAACGGCGAGCCCAACGCTGGTGAGCCAGCCGATCGCGGCCCCCCGTATCTGGCCCGATCGCAGCATCGCCATCGACAGGATCGCCAGCCCGATCAGCAATATCGCCGATCCCGCGAGATAAAAATCGATCTCGAATATCACCGGGTCCGGCCCGATGATCGATGCTTGACCGATCACCGCCACCACCAGCCCGGCGAGGCCCAGACGGCACAGCCGATTGGCCATCGTGCCAAAGATGCCGATCAAACCAAGCAACAGGCAGATATCGATCAGCCCGTAAAACCCCTCCAGCCACGCCGAGCCGGGGGTGTAGGGAATGAAACCGGCGACGATCCGCATCGCGCCACCAACAATGGCGCAGCGTCCACCGATGACGCGCAGCGGATTCATGCGGTGCCCGTCTCGCGATAGCTGACGATCTCATATTCGATGCCGTCGGGGTCGAAGAAATAGAAGCGCCTGCCGGGCTCGTATTCGCCGTGCGCAAAGGGGGTCAGGCCGTGCGCCACGACCCGTGCTTCTACCGCGGTTAGATCGTCGACCTCGACACCGACATGGTTGAACGGCACGCCCTTTTCGAACCGGGCGGCGCTGCCGCCGCCGGGCATGCCGTGATAGGCGATATAGCCGGTTTCGCTGCCGACATGAATCGACAACCCGCCATCCGCCGCCGCGCCGCGCCACCGTTCGGTCCAGCCGAACAAGGCATTTGCCATCGCCGCGGCGCGCGCCGGGTCGGTGACGTTCAGGTTGATATGTTCGATGCGGGCAAACGTCATCACGGGTCCTCCCATTGCGCCGATCCAAGATGGATTCGACTTGACGTTTTGGTATGTGCAACCTCAACTTAAGTTTAGGTCAAGCAATTTTTCGGAGACGCGGGATGAAGGCGACCGATGTTATCGCGATCGGCGATCTGGCAGCGCGCACCGGGGTTTCCGTCTCGGCAATCCGCTTTTACGAAGCGCGGGGATTGCTTGATCCGTTCCGTAACAAGGGCGGCCAGCGTCGCTTCCTGCGATCGGATATCCGGCGGTTGTCGTTCATTCTGATCGCGCAGCAGCTCGGGCTGTCGATCGAGGCCATCGGCAGGGAACTCGCCAAGCTGCCCGATGGCCGCACGCCAACGGCAAAGGACTGGACGCGGATGAGCACGGGAATCCGCGCGATCATCGACGAACGGATCGCGACGCTGACCCGGACACGCGAGTTGCTGGATGGATGTATCGGATGCGGGTGTCTGTCGCTGGAGCGGTGCGCGCTGTACAATCCCGGCGACCGTGCGGGCAGGCGTGGGGCAGGGCCGCGCTATGTTATCGGAGATCCGATCGAATCCGCTTAACGTGATTTACCTGCCGACAGGTGCCACGAGCACCGACTTGGCTTGTCAGAGACTATGCTGGAACCAGACGGTCACTTTTTGTTCCGGTCATACAGATTGATCTGATAAACTGCGTTCGACGGTAATAGTGCCGTCGAAACAGAAAGGTCAAAAGATGTCCTTGACCGATCTGTGTCTGTTTTTAGGCATCCTGATTGCGTTTGCGACACTCGTCGTCAAGGTGAGCGAGGTCGCCAGAAAAGGCTGACACACGGGCGGGGCGCGGCCTGACAGCCGCGCCCCAAACGTTTGAGCCCCGGTCGCTGACACAACCGGGGCTCACAGAAAGGCGGATGTCCTCGCCGCTGTTTAGATATCACTTTTGGTGATAAAATTCAATTACAGCACCTCGAACAACCCAGCCGCACCCTGGCCGCCGCCAACGCACATCGTGATGACGACGTACTTCGCGCCGCGGCGCTTGCCCTCGATCAGGGCGTGGCCGGTCATCCGCGCGCCCGACATGCCATAAGGATGGCCGATCGAGATCGCGCCGCCGTTCACGTTGAGCAGCTCGTTCGGAATGCCCAGATGATCGCGGCAATAAAGTACCTGCACCGCAAACGCCTCGTTCAGCTCCCACAGGCCGATATCGTCCATCTTCAGGTTGAAGCGTTCGAGCAGCTTGGGGATGGCATAGACCGGGCCGATGCCCATCTCGTCGGGCTTGGTGCCGGCGGCGGCCATGCCGATATAGCGGCCGAGCGGGGTCAGGCCGCGCTTCTCAGCGAGCTTTTCCTCCATCAGCACGCTGGCCGAGGCACCGTCCGACAGCTGGCTGGCATTGCCCGCCGTGATCGTCATGTCGGGGCCGAGTACCGGTTTCAGGCCGCTGAGACCGATCAGCGTGGTGTCGCCGCGATTGCCTTCATCCTTGGTCACCGTCACGTCGTGATGCGTGACCTCCTTGGTTTCCTTGTTGGTCATCGCCATCGTTGCGGTAACGGGCACGATCTCGTCGTCGAACTTGCCGGCGGCCTGGGCGGCGGCGGTGCGCATCTGCGACTGGAAGCTATATTCGTCCATCGCCTCGCGGCTGATGTTATAGCGCTTGGCAACGATCTCGGCGGTCTGCAGCATCGACATATAGACATCGGGGTGCATCGCCAGCAATTCCTTGTCGGCACCGACGCGCATTTCAGGGGTCTGCACCATCGAAATCGATTCGCAGCCGCCGCCGATCGTGACGTCCATATTGTCGACGATGATCTGCTTGGCGGCGGTGGCGATCGCCATCAGACCGCTGGCGCACTGGCGGTCCATCGATTGGCCGGGCACGCTGATCGGCAGGCCCGACCGCAGCAGCGCGTTGCGCGCAATGTTGCCGCCCTGCACGCCCTGTTGGAGCGCGGCACCCCACACGACGTCCTGCACTTCGGCGCCATCGATGCCGGCGCGCTCGACGGCTGCCTTGATCGCGTGGCTCGACAGCGTGGGCGATGGCAGGTTGTTGAACCCGCCGCGATAGGCGCGGCCGATCGGGGTGCGGGCGGTGGACACGATGACGGCTGAACGCATGGTTTAATCTCCTTTGGCGGCCGGGAATCGCGCCGCGTTGGTTTCAAGGGGCAGGTCGAGCGCGCCGCAGATCAGCGAGACGCCGTGATAAAAGCCGACAAGCTGGACGATTTCCAGCGCCTGGGGGTCGTCATAATGGGCTTTGAGCGCCGACCATTCGGCCTCGGTTAATTTCTTATGGCCGAGCAGCGCGTCCACGGTGGCAATCAGGACGGCTTCTTCAGGCGACCAGACGGGGTCATCGGCCACGCCATGGACGGTTGCGTAAATCTGCGCTGCGTCCATGCCGACATGCGGCGCAAAGCCGGCGATATGGACGCCCCATTCATATTCGTTGCCACATTTCGCGGTTGTTCGGTCGATGACGATCTCGCGCTGGCGCATCGACAGGGGGGAGCCCTTGTCGAGCAGCGAACCGCCGCTGAACTTGGTCCATGCACGCTCGTTGGTCGCAAGCGTCGTGAACAGCACCAGCGGTTCGGCCCCGCGCATCAGCGCCTTCATCCGCGCGTCGAATTCGGGCGGGAAGGGTTTGGCGAGGGGCGTGATGCGGGTCAATCGGGTGTACCTTTTTCCTAAAGCCCCTCCCCTTCAGGAGAGGGGCTTGATATCGTTAGACGAATATCTGGGTAATCCATTCCGCGATCATTGCGGGCTTGTCCTCGCCCTCGATCTCGACGGCGAATTCGTTGGTCTGCTGCCACTGGCCGGGGCGCTTTTCGATCAGCTCCATCAGCTTGAAGCGGCCGCGGACGCGCTTGCCCGAGCGGACCGGGGTAAGGAAGCGGACTTTGTTGCCACCATAATTGACGCCCATCTTGACGCCTTCGATCTTGGGGGCGTCGGCGATCTTGGAGGACAGCAGCGGCATCAGCGACAGCGTCAGGAAGCCGTGCGCGATCGTGCCGCCGAAGGGCGTCATCGCCGCCATTGCCGGGTTCACGTGGATGAACTGGTGATCGCCAGTCGCATCGGCGAACTTGTCGATCATTTCCTGGCTGACCACGACCCAGTCGGAGACCTGCTCGGTGCCGACCCGCATGGCCATTTCCTGAATGGTGATTGTCGTCACGGCATTTCCCTCCGGGTCAAATCATCGCATAGCGCGGGGCTCAAATAGGCGTGTCGAGCACCCCTTGCCAACCCTCGCTAGACCGGAAACCGGAAGATGACACCTGACGTAGCGTCCGCGGCCCGCAAATCCATGGCCGCGCAGCACCGCGCGCCCGAACCCGAAGTTCTAAAAGCGTTGCTGGAGCGCGCCGCTGTCACCCCCGACTCGCGTGAGCGGATCATGTCGGAGTCGCTCGGGCTGCTCGCGGACCTGCGTGCGGCACAGGGAAAGGGCTGGGTCAACCAGTTCCTGCAGGAATATCGGCTCAATTCTTCTGAAGGCGTGGCCCTGCTGTCGCTTGCCGAAGCGTTCCTGCGCGTGCCCGATCCGCAGACGGCAGACCTGCTGATCGCCGATAAATTGGGCGATGCGGATTGGCGCGCCCACACCGGCAAGTCCAATTCGACGCTGGTGAACTCCGCCACCTGGGGCCTCGTCGTCGGGCGCGCGCTGGTCGGCGAGGGCGAGCAGCCCAGCGCTCTCCGCCGCCTGATCAGCCGCGCCGGCGAGCCCTTCGTGCGGCAGGCGGTGGGCGCTGCCATGCGAATGATGGGCGAAATCTTCGTGATGGGCCGCACCATCGACGAAGCCGCCCGCCGCATGAAAAAGCCCGAGCACCAGGGCTTCACCGCCAGCTTCGATATGCTGGGCGAAGCAGCGCGGACCCGTGCTGACGCCGATCGCTATTTCCGCGCCTATGTCGATGCGATCGATGCGGTGGGGGCCGATCCGGCGGCGGGGCATTCCATTTCTGTCAAGCTCTCCGCGCTGCATGCCCGTTATGAAGTGGCGCAGTGGGATGATTGCGTGCCGGCGCTCACCGAGATGCTCGAGGCGCTGAGCGTTCAGGCTGCGGGCAAGGGGATCGCGCTGACGGTGGATGCCGAGGAGAGCGAGCGGCTGGAGATGAGCCTGGACATCATTGGGGCGGTGGCGGCGCTGCCCGCGCTGAAGGGCTGGGATGGGTTTGGCATGGCCGTGCAGGCGTATGGCAAGCGCGCCCGCCCCGTGATCGCCTGGGCCGATTCCCTGGGGCGGCCGATGAACGTCCGGCTGGTGAAGGGCGCCTATTGGGACAGCGAGATCAAGCGCACGCAAGTCGAGGGCCTAAGCGATTATCCGCTCTTCACCCGCAAGGCCGCGACCGACGTGTCCTACCTCGCCTGCGCGCGCGACATGCTCGATGCGCCGCATATCCGCCCCGCCTTTGCCAGCCATAACGCGCTGACCGTTGCGACGATCGTCGAATGGGCGGGGAACAACCGCGATTTCGAGTTTCAGCGGCTGCACGGCATGGGCGACGGCCTCTACGAGCGGCTGGTGCGCGAGCGTGGCTATCATTGCCGCATCTATGCGCCGGTCGGCGGGCACCGCGACTTGCTGGCCTATCTGGTCAGGCGACTGCTGGAGAATGGGGCGAATTCGTCCTTCGTCCACCAACTGGCGGACCAGCGGCTGAGCGAGGACGAAATTCTTGCTGATCCGGTTGAGAAGATCCTGGCTGTCGGGGGAACGCGGCACCCGAATATTCCGCTGCCGGTGGATTTGTTCGGGGCGGGGCGGCGGAATTCTGCCGGGCTGGATCTGGCGGATAGGGAGGTACTCAACCGGATCGCAAAGACCGTCACTAAGCCCCTCCCCTTCAGGGGAGGGGTGGGGGTGGGGGCTCTCCCCAAGCGCGTCGATCTCGATGAGATTGACACCCCCCACCCCAACCCCTCCCCTGAAGGGGAGGGGCTTGTTAAATTGGTGATCACCCGCGCCGCCGCTGCCTTCCCGGCCTGGTCCGCCACGCCGGTTGATACGCGCGCCGCCTGCTTCGATCGCCTTGCCGACCTGCTAGAAGCCAACCGAGACGCACTGATGGCGATCTGCGTGTCGGAAGCCTTCAAAACCATCCCCGACGCACTCGGCGAAGTCCGCGAGGCGGTCGATTTCTGCCGCTATTATGCGGCCGAAGCGCGCAACCACCTCCAGTCGGTCGAACTGCCCGGCCCAACTGGCGAGCGCAACACGCTCCATCTCGATGGACGCGGCGTGTGGGCGACGATCGCGCCGTGGAATTTCCCGCTGGCGATCTTCCTGGGGCAAACCGTCGCGGCGCTGGTCACCGGCAACACGGTGGTCGCCAAGCCCGCCCCGCAGACCCCGCGCATCGCGGCGTTCGCGGTCGATCTCGCGCATCGGGCCGGTATTCCCAAGGACGTGCTGATCCTCGTCCCCGGCGGCCCGGAAGTTGGCGTGGCGCTCACCACCGATCCGCGTATCCAGGGCGTCGCCTTCACCGGCTCGACGGCTACGGCGCGCAAGATCGCGCGCGCGCTGCTCGAAGACGACAACCGCCCCATCGTCCCGCTCATCGCCGAAACCGGGGGCATCAACACCATGATCGTCGATTCGACCGCGCTGCCCGAACAGGTCGTCGCCGATGTCGTCACCAGCGCCTTCCGCTCGGCAGGGCAGCGTTGCTCGGCGCTGCGCCTGTTGCTGCTTCAGGAAGAGATCGCCGAGGGCGTGATCGAGATGCTGCAGGGCGCAATGGACTTGCTCATCGTCGGCGATTCCGGCGATCCGCGGACCGATGTCGGTCCCGTGATCGACCGCGCCGCCTATAACAAGCTGATGGCCTATCGTGCCGCAATGACGGGGCAGACGGTCAAGACGATCGATGTGCCCCCAACCGGCCTGTTCGTGCCGCCAACGCTCATCCAACTCCAGTCGGCCGACGATCTGACGGAGGAATGGTTCGGCCCGATCCTCCACGTCGCCACCTGGCCGGCCGGCAAGCTCGTCGAGACAGTCGAGCGGGTCAACGCCAAGGGCTATGGCCTGACGATGGGCCTGCACAGCCGTATCGCAAGGGCGAGTGAACTCGTCGAGATGAAGGCGGCGATCGGCAATCTCTACGTCAACCGGTCGATGATCGGCGCGGTGGTCGGCAGTCAGCCCTTTGGCGGCGAGCGCCTGTCGGGCACTGGCCCCAAGGCCGGCGGCCCGCATTATCTCTATCGCTTCTGTGCCGAGCGTGCGGTGTCGGTCGATACCACCAGCGCCGGCGGCAATGCGACATTGCTGAGCCTGGATGAGGGCTGATTTGGGGCACCCTGGCTTGAGGGTGCCCTGGAGTCGATCGCCGTTAGCGTGAACCAGCGCTTCTGCCCCAGCGAAAGCTGAGGCCCCGGGCCGCCGGGCACGGCACTTGGGACTCTGGGCTCCCGCTTTCGCGGGACAACGATTCCATCAAGAGGAAAACGCCTCTAGGCCTCGCTGTCTTTCAAATCGATCCGCTTCACGGCCTGCACCTCGGGATAGGGCAGAGTCATCGTGCCGTCGGGCGCGGCAGTGAAGCTGGTCTGTGTCGGATAGGCGAAATCGATCCCTTCCAGATTGAACCGGTTGAGGATGGCGAGCCCTACCTTGTGGCGGACCAGATAGGCCTCATCGAAAATCGGATCGCAATCGAACTCGAGCTCGAAATTTAGGCTGCTGTCGCCAAAGCCAACAAAACCGGCCCTGACGAATCGCGCGCCGGAATCCTGGACGATCGCCTCAAGCATCGCCGGTATTGCCAGCGCCACCTCAGGCGGGGTCTGATAGGTCACGCCGATCGGGAATTTCATCCGCCGCGCGGCGCGGCGGCTGTTGTTCTGGATTTCCTTTTCGAGCAACTGCTTGTTGGCGATGATCCGTTCTTCGCCGGTGATGCTGCGAATCCGGGTTGATTTCAGCCCGATTTCCTCGACCGTCCCCTGGGTATCGTCATAGGCGATGGCGTCGCCCTTGCTGAACGGCCGGTCAAAAATGATCGCCAGCGCGGCGAACAGATCGGCGAAAATCCCTTGCGCGGCGAGACCAATGGCGATGCCGCCGACGCCCAGACCAGCGACCAATCCGGTGACGTTGACGCCGAGATTACCCAGGATGACGATGATCGCGATGCCGAACAGGGCAAAGGTGACGAGCAGACGAATGATGCCAAGCGCATTGGCGATGGTCTCGCCGCGATAATGCTCGCTTTGGGCGCGCTGCTCGATCAAGCCGAGGATGATTTCACGCGCCCAGATGGCGACCTGAAAGCCGGCGGCGACCACGAACAGGAAATTGACGGTCTGTGCCACCTCGATCGGAGCCCGGGCATAACCGTCGACGATCTTGGCCGCCGTTGTCGCGATGAAGAAATTGGTTGTCCGGGTGACGGCGTGGGCAAAAATCTCCGCCCAGCTATGGCTTGGCTCGTCGCGATGATAGTGGCGCCGGAAATAGCGCCGTATCGCATGCATCCCGATCACGATGAGCGCCCCGACCAACACGGCAATCGCGATTTGCAGCCAATGGCCCTGGAACCAGATGACGCTGGTATCGGCGATCACCTGCAGTTGCGTGCTCAGATCGGTATTGAGGATCGTTGGGGGCGTGGTGGTGCTGATGCGGATCATTGCGACTTTCTTGTGGTTGGCGATACCGGTTTCGGCGTGATCTGCCGGTGTTTAGCCCGGTACCTAGCCCGGTACCTAGCCCGGTACCTAGCCCGGTACCTAGCCCGGTACCTAGCCGGGTATCTAGCCGGGTATCTAGCACAGTGACCAGCCGAAGGGGGAGGCGGGCGCGACCGGATGGCGTCGGTATCGCGTTCATGGCGCCTTATCAATGATCGGCTGGTCGCTTCGTTCCGGAACAGCTTCGGCGATTACGGGTTGATGGCAGACATGCAGTGGAGGTTCTTATGTCCGATATCACCAACGCCCGCGTTCTCTTTCTGGCCACTGACGGTTTCGAGCAGTCCGAACTGTTCAGCCCGCGCGAGGCGCTGATCGACGCCGGCGCGCATGTTACCCTGGCGTCGATCGGCACCGATCCGATCCAGGGCATGAAGCACGATGAAAAGGCCGAAACGATTACGCCGGATTTGATGCTGCACGATGTCGACGCCAATGATTATGATGCCCTGGTGCTGCCCGGCGGGGTCGCCAATCCAGATACGATGCGCCTGCAGCCCAAAGCGATCGCGATCATCCAGGCCTTTTTCGACGACGACAAGACGGTGGCAGCGATCTGCCACGCGCCATGGCTGCTGATCGAGGCGGATGTCGTCGATGGCCGGCGCTTGGCGAGCTGGCCATCCCTGCACACCGATCTTGAAAATGCCGGTGCCGAGGTGGTTGACGCGGCGGTGGTGATCGACGGCAATCTGATCACCAGCCGCAATCCCGATGATCTGCCCGCGTTCAATGCGGCATTGATCGAAGCGATCAACGAACAGGTTAGCGAGTCAGCCTAGCGAGCCGGGTGACCGGCAGCGACCGGGCTCGCCGGTGATCGCGGTTGAGTCGGCGCCTTGCGAAAGGGTCTCCAGCCCGCTTCGCTGCGGCGACGCGCCAGATAAGTGTCGAGTCCGATCTGCGCGCCGAGCAGCATGTAGATAAAGGGCTGGAAGGCGATGCCGACAAAGGCCGCGCCCAGCAGATAGACGATATGGGCGTTTTGCAATGCGCTCGCCAGCGGCATCACCCAGGCCTGTTCGGTGCCGGCCTTCCGATATCGCTGGCGGAGCACTTCCATCCGCACGATGCCGATGATGTTGATGATCAGCCACAGCGCGAGGCCGGGATAGCCTTGTTCGCCCAGCATCTCGAAATAGCTGCTGTGATAGGCCCGGGCGTGATCTTCCTCGGGCGTCCGGACGAGCGCGGTGTTGTTCCCCGATCCCTCCACCTTGATCGTCTCGAAGCGGACATGGTTCTGGCGATAGGCTTCGAACCCGCCGCCGAACGGATGAGTTTTGGCATAGTCGATCGTCCATTTCCACACCGCGACCCGGGTGGAAGCCGATGTGTCGGCCTGGTGGTTCTGGATCGTCTGCATCCGCTCCAGGAAGGATTCGGGCAGGAAGGGCAGCGTGACGACCGGAACGGCGGCCATCAGCGCCAGATACAATAGCCGCCGCTTGGCATTGCGCAGCATCAGCAGTGCCAGCAGCCCGATGCAGACCAGCCCGGTCCTGGCCGAGGTGCCAACCGGAATCAGCAGACACGAAAAGGCCAGCGCATAGCAGAAGGTCTTCACCTTCCAGTCGGGCTTGAAGATCGTGCCATGCGCGGCAAACCACAGCACCAGTGGCACGATGCAGACGGCGACCGTGGAGATGATGCTGCCTTCGTACAGGCCGCTATTGTTTGAGACCATCAGGTTGAGCTCGCCATAGCCCCCGCCCGATGCCAGCGTCTTGACCCCGCCGACGATGATGATCGAACCCGCCGACAGGATCATGAACAGCAGCAGCGCTTCGATCCGAAGCCTGGTGCGCAAGGTCAGCGGCAGGAAGATCGCAAAGGCGAGCGCCTTCCAGACCCAATCCCATTTCTCCAGCGCCTCGATTGGGAAATCGGCATAGCGCGTCGTGATCGCGCAATAGACGAGCAGCAGCAGCAGCAATAATTGGCGCGGCGCGATTCGCGTGTCGCGCTTGTCGTCGAACAGCATCCATGACCCGACCGCTGCAACCACCGCGATCAGCGAAATCGGCACGCTGTTGAGCAGCAAATAGGTCAGCCGCTGGGGGGAAACGATGTCGATATAGACATAGGTCAGCACGAACAGGAACGGGCGGCGAAAGCCGAACCCGAACAGCGCGAGCAGAAAGGCGATGAAGGCGAGATCACGCAACCGGCGGCTCCTCCGGCCGGGCGGGGGCCTCGCGATCGAGATCGGGCCGGCGCAACAGCAGCAGCGCTGCCAGCATCATCAGCCCATGCGTCAGCCCGAGCGCGAAATTGTCGATCATGCCCTTTGCCTTGCCTGCCTGTGACGGTGCGCAGTGGCGCAGGCGATGCAATACGCCCGTGTCAGTTGACGCGGCGTTAAACACTGCTGTGGCAAGCCATGCGGACGATGCGCATTCTTCATCTTCTCGATCATGGCCTGCCGCTGCAGAGCGGCTATACCTTTCGCAGCCGGGCGATTTTAAAGGCGCAGATTGCGCATGGCTGGCAGGTCGCGGCGGTCACCGGCCCGCGCCACGGCGATGGCACACTTGGCGATGAACGGATCGACGGGATCGATTTCTACCGCACCCTCGCGCCCCGGCCCTGGATCAGCCCGTTCGGTGAACTGCGCGAGATCGGCGCCTTTGCTCGCCGGATCGGCCAGGTCATCAAGCAATTTCAGCCCGATATCCTCCACGCCCATTCGCCGGTGCTCGATGCAATGGCCGCATACCGTGCCAGCCGACGCTATCATGTGCCGCTACTCTACGAAATTCGCGCCTTTTGGGAGGACGCCGCCGTCGGCAATGGCACCGGTACCCAGGGATCATGGCGTTATCGGGCAACGCGGGCGCTGGAAACCCGGATGGTCGGCAAGGTCGATGCCGTGGCGGTGATCTGTGAAGGGCTGCGTAGCGATCTTGTTGCGCGTGGCGTCAATCCGCAGCGAATCATGATTTCGCCCAATGGCGTCGACCTCACCTTGTTCGGCAAGCCACTGCCGTTTGACGCGGCGCTGGCAACGGAACTCGGCATCGTCGGTGACGAAGTCATCGGCTTTATCGGCAGCTTTTACGATTATGAGGGCTTGGATGATCTGATCGCCGCCATGCCCAGGCTGGTCGCATCGCGCCCACGGATGAAGCTGGTGCTGGTCGGCGGCGGTCCGTGCGACGCCGCACTGCGGGCACAGGCGGCGGCCAGCGAGGTTGCCGCGCACATCCATTTCATTGGCCGGGTGCCCCACGAACAGGTCGAACGCTATTACAGCGTGATCGACGTCCTGGTTTATCCGCGCAAGCGGATGCGGCTGACTGATCTGGTCACGCCCCTCAAGCCGCTCGAAGCGATGGCGCAGCGCCGGCTGGTCGCGGCGTCTGACGTTGGCGGCCACCGCGAGCTGATCCGGGATCGCGATACCGGCACCCTGTTTCCCCCAGATGACCCCAAGGCGATGGCCCGCGCGATCGCAGGCCTGTTCGCCGATCGCGAGAGCTGGCCGGCGCGGCGCGAACGCGGGCGCGCCTTTGTCGAGGCAGAGCGCAACTGGGCAAATAATGTCGCGCGTTATGGCCCTGTTTACCAAAAGCTAATCGAATCCGCCGATAGATTGGCGCCATGGTCGCGAAACCCAGTCGTCAACGTCTGATCCTGCCCGTTGCCCCGCTTGCCGGGGCGCTGGTCGGTATCGTCACCGCCGCGATTTTTGCGCTGGTGCCGGCGGATATGCTTGGCCGGCTGGTCCTGCGCAGCGGCATTGCTGCAGTTGTCGCCGCCGCTGAACCCCCGCTTGGGCTGACCGCGCGGATCGTGCTAATCCTGATCGGCGGGGGCAGTGTTGCGCTGCTCGTCTGGTTCGCGCTGTTTCTGATCGTCGGCTCACGCACGATCATGGTCGGCAACGAGGCCGTTGCTGACACGATCACCGATGAGGAGGGCGCACCCGTGCTGCGCCGCGCCGATGCGCATCCAGACGCCCCGTCGCGTCGCCCGGTCTTTGCCAATCGCGATCTGGGTACCCCGTTTCTCGAGGTCAGGGCGCGGCATCTCACGGCGGGGGACGCGCCGGCCGCGGCGCCAGCTCCGCGCGAATCGCGTGACCTGCCGATCGATCTTGACCTGCCACTATCCGCCTTTGATCCCGGCGCCATCCCGCCACGGGCCGATCCCGTTCCGGCAGCGGCCAGCATCGAATCGCCAAGGCCGCAGATCTTCGAGCCGACCGAGCGTTTCGAAACATTCGAACTGACACCGATGGTGCGCCCGGTGCAGGGAGAGGCCCCCGCGCCCGCCCCGCAGCCACGCCCGCCGCGCGATCCGCGAGACACCCAGGCGACGATTGCCGCGTTGCTTGAGCGCTTAGAGCGCGGCGTCACCCACCGCGCCGATCGCGTGCCGATGCCGGCCGGCGCGTCGGCCAAGCGCGACGACGGCTTGCAGGAAACGCTGGGCACGCTGCGGCGGATGGCCACGCGCGCCTGATTACCTGACTTCGACCGTCAGCACTTCCAGAGCGGCTTCGATCCGTCCGCCACTGCGACGCACGGCCGTAACCGCCAAATCGGCGACGAGATGCCCGCTGATGTCGAACTCGGCCTCGGCCAACCCGCCAAGCCAGCCCGTGATTGCCGGGCATGCTTCGGCGGCAAGCGTGATCTGGTGCCGGGCACCGGCAAAGGTCGCGCTGGCCCAGTGATCCCAGTCTGCCGACACGATTTCGATCGCGCACCCCGCATCCCCAGCGTGGCGGCCGATCGCGCGGATGAGGGCGGTACCGATATCGGGGCCACGGCTCATCGCCTTGCCCCGTCTGCCAAGTCGGCGATGATGGCCTCGATCCGCGCTGCAGTGGCCGGGCGCGGCTCGCGGCCACGACGCATGTCCTCCACTAGTCGCGGGTCATTGACGGCAAGCCGGCCAAATTTGGTCGGCGGCATCGCCGATTCGCGCAGGAACTGCTCGATCTTCCACAGTACCGACATGAAATTCTCCCGAGTCCTTGATGATGTTCCTTTTTTGTTCCGTCATTTCCAACTTGGGAATTATATACTTGACAAAGCAACCGTGATGCGGGCATATAATCCGCATGACGAACATCACCGCCCCTCGCTTCACCGACGCAGATGCAGCCCGCGAGCATCTTGAAGCCCTGCACTGGCCGCATGGTCCGGTTTGCCCGCATTGCCGCTCGCTCAACGCGAAGCGTTTGCCTGATCAGCGCGGGCGTCCATCAAAGGCGCATCCTGAAGGCGCGATCCGCAAGGGCCTCGTCCAGTGCAATGATTGCCGTAAGCAGTTCACGGTGACGGTCGGCACAGTGTTCGAGGACAGCAAGGTGCCGCTTCACAAGTGGCTGCTCGCCAATCACCTGATGGTCGCCAGCAAGAAGGGTATTTCCGCGCACCAGCTGCACCGTATGCTCGGTGTGACCTACAAGACTGCCTGGTTCATGGCGCATCGCATTCGTGAAGCGATGATAGACGTCCAGACCGGCCCTATGGGCGGTGATGGCGGCGTTGTGGAGGCCGACGAAACCTACATCGGCAACAAGAAGGGCAAAGAGCGCGGTCGTGGCGGTTTCCAGCACAAGATGAAGGTTGTCTCGCTCGTCGATCGCAACACTGGCGCCGCTCGCAGCTTTCGCGTCGGCTTGGTCTCACAGTTCAGCATCGGCCCAATCCTTGCCGCCAATGTCTCGCCGGAAGCCTTCCTGATGACCGACGAGCATATCATCTACAAAGGGCTTGGCTGGAATTTCTCGGGCCACGGCACCGTGAACCATGGCAAGGAAGAATACGTCAACCGCGACAAGCCGCACCTGCATACGAATACGATTGAGGGCTTTTTCTCGGTGTTCAAGCGCGGAATGAAGGGCGTCTATCAGCATTGCGGCGAACAGCACTTGCAGCGCTACCTTCGCGAGTTTGACTTCCGCTACACGCACCGTTCAGCGAACGGCGTAGAGGACGCCCAGCGCGCCGATATCGCCCTTATGGGGATCGCTGGGAAGCGCCTGACCTATCGGCGGACTGGTAACGCACTCGTTTAAGGGACTTGCCCCTGTAGGGCGCGTTAGGAGGCGTCGCCGGAAGGCTTAGGCCGCTGGCGCGCTTCCCGCTTAGTTGACTCCTTACCGGAATCATGCGGCTTTGGTGGCGTGCTCAGCATACGCTTGAGCACGTCATCTTCTTGCTGTTGATCGGTGTTTGTCATGCCGTCCTCTATATTCCACTTTCCCACGCCCGTCATCATCGAGGACAATGGGGATGAAACTTCAGTCCACCTGAGAAGCGTCAGCCTTGCCAGCAGATACGCGGAAGCTCCGATGCTTGCCCCATCTTTTCCAGAGCAATTCCTTGCTCCGCTAGGGGCCTGCATTGTCCAGTGGGGCGCATTTGAAGAACTGCACAACCGCCTATTATTTGCGTTTGTCGAGGCGAATGGAGGCGACGTCACCGTTGTTAGGCGCGGCTTTGAACCGATGCGGAAACGTCTCAAAGCTGAAGTGCGATTGGCGTTTCCATCTTCGCCGAAAATCCAAGCCTATATCGTGAATATCCTTGGCGAAGCAAAAGCCATTTATGGTGATCGCAACCTTCTCGCGCACGGCTATTTATCGACTCGGGTCCAGATCAATTGCCCAAGTGGGGACGCCATCGAGCCTAAACATGTAGCTGTGACCATCATCGCTCAGGGCGTGAAAGATAAAAATCCGGTCCAAAAAGAGTTTACGGCAGATGATCTTGAACGCCTATTTTTCAAGGCCGCAAATTTAGCGGGCAGGCTACAAGAAATCACCCTTGACGACCCGCGCTTGCCGCAAGTGTCATCCCACGAAATATCTCTTCTACTAGCCTTTCGAGATAAGGCTCGTCTTCAAAATCCTGATACGCCTTTATACCAGCCTTCACCATCTCATCGGTGATTTCAATCTCTAGCGCCGGCCTGTCGGGGGCACCCGTACCATCATTGTTCTGCTTTGTCATGTATATAATTCCCTCCAACTTGTCTAGGAAAATTCCTACGCGTAGAATTTGGAGATGGATCATGCCCGTGTTCGCGCCGATTTGGCGGCCTTGGCACATGCGCGCGGCGAAAGCCTCGCCGCATTGTCGCGGCTGCTGGGGCGCAATGCTGCCTATCTCCAGCAATTCGTGACGCGCGGGTCGCCGCGCGCGCTGCATGAACAGGATCGGCGCCTGCTCGCTGCCTATCTTGGCGTTGACGAGGCCGTGTTGGGCGCGCCGGTGTCCGCCGCCGCCGCGTTGTTGCGTATCCCGCGAATCGATGCCGTCGCTTCAGCCGGGCCGGGCGGCTTGCTCGATGGGGACCGTGCCGCTGGCGGCGAAGCAATCGACCCGGCGCTCCTGCGCGGCTGGGGCGTTTTGCCTGCCAGTTTGTCGATCATCGCCGCGCGCGGGGATTCGATGCTGCCGACGATTGCCGATGGCGATGACATGCTGGTCGATCGGGGGGATACGCGTCCCGGCGTGCGCGGGGGCATTTATGTCATCCGCCTTGCTGACGGGCTGGCGGTGAAGCGCCTGGTCTGGCACGGAGCGACACTCGCGGTGATCAGCGACAACCCTGCCTTTCCGCCGCTGCCCGCCGATGCGGCAATCGATATCGTCGGCCGAGTCGTGCGGCTTACCCGGATGCTGAAATAAACGATGTGCCGCCGCGTCAGCGGCGATCGCGCAGCCAGATAATGATCGCCAGCGCGATGCCGATGGTCGTGCCAAGGATCAGGCCGCGGGTCGATTCGCCGAAAAAGGCACCGCCAAATGCGCCGATCATGGCACCAATGGCGATCGGAAATCCGCCGGCGGCGGGGTTGCGGGGCGGGGAATCGCTCATCAGGCTGCCCTGCCATGGGACAGCGCCGCGCGCCAGTGCGGCGATAAAGGCAATTACCGACGTCGCGTTTACCATTGCCCGTAATCGTCGCGCCAGCATTAGCCCTTATCGCCGCGTCCATGGCATTTCCCTTTTACGATCAAGCCGATGAGGCTGCTCCCCCAACTCCCTATCTCCACGATCGTGCCGCGGTTGATTCCGCCGCCGATTTGATTGCGCGTTTTGGCGACGATGCCGGGTTTGAGGCTGCCGCATTGGCCGAACGCAGCCGGAATCTGGGCAACGCGCTGGGCTTTTGCCGGTGGCGCCAGATCGAGCGGTTGATCGTGCTGCTGTCGACCGGACGCGCCGTTGGCACGGTCCATTAACGCCGGGCTGCGGTACGACGAGCCGCACCCGCGTTGATTTCGCCCGATCGGCGATCGCCAGCGCTGTCCCTTGCCGCCGGCGGGCGCTAGAGCGGCGCGATGGTGTGGCGTATCAAAAGACAAAATGGAGTGAGCTGTGCGGCGGCCGGATTGATGGCCTGCGCGACGCCGCTCGCTGCCTCGGCCCAGGAGGCGCCCCGCCCGGCACCGCCGCCGGCTGCTTCCGCACCGTCGGCCGACGCGCTAGATCCGGAATCTCCGATGGCGGCGTTGCCCGATCTTGGTGTCGCCTGGCCGGACCTGACGACGACGCCTGACGCCGTCGCTGCCACTGCCTCAACCACCGACATCGCCGATCTCACCCGCTATGATTATCGCGTCGACGGTATCGAGGCGGTGGCCGATTCGGTGTTCAGGTCGCGGTTCGATTCGCTGTCGACCTTGCGGACGCATCGTGGCGAGCCCTCCAACGCCGCGCAGATTGAACGGCGCGCGCGCGAGGATGCGGCCCTGTTGCAATCGCTACTGCGCGGCGCGGGCTATTATGACGCGGAAATCAGCAACAGCCTCGAAAGCCAGGATGGCGAGCCGCTGGTCGTGCTGAGCGTCGTGCCCGGGCCGCAATATCGCTTCGATAGCGTGGCGCTGCCGGGGCTGGCGGCGACGGGCGACAAGGCGGCACCGCTGCGCAAGGAATTTGGCGTGGCGGCAAATGATCCGGTCAATGCCGATGCCATCACGATCGGTGAGGCGGAATTGCGGACGCGGATCGGCGAGCAGGGGTTTCCCTTTGCGAAAATCGGCCAGTCCGAAATCGTCATTGATCATGCCACCCAGACGGCGACGCTCGAGTTGGCGGTCGAACCGGGCGGCGCGCGCAATTTCGGTCATGTCGTCATTGCCCCCAACCGGCTGATGAACGCGCACCACATCGAGAAAATTGCCCGGTTCAAGCCAGGCGAGCCGTTTGACGAAAGCGCGCTCGACGATCTCCGTCGCACCCTGATCCAGACGGGCATCGTCTCGTCGGCCGAGGTCAAACCGATCGAGGGCGAAGTGCCGGGGACGGTCGACATCGATGTGGCACTGCTGCCAGCACCGCCGCGAACCATCGCCGGGGAGCTTGGCTATGGCACCGGTGAAGGGGTGCGCGCCGCGGTGAGCTGGACGCATCGCAATCTGTTTCCGCCCGAAGGCGCGCTGACGGTGCGCGGCGTTGCGGGCACGCAGGAGCAATCGGGCGGGGTGATTTTCCGGCGCAACAATTTCGAAGGGCGCGATCGGGTGCTGACCGGGCAGGCGACAGCCTCCAACGTCAATCGCGCGGCCTATCAGGCGACATCATTTTCGTTGAGCGGCACGCTCGAGCGTCAGACGACGATCTTCTTCCAAAAGGCGTGGAGCTGGTCGGTCGGCGCAGAGCTGGTTGCGTCCGATGAACGCGACGTTATCCTGTCGACCGGCGCGCCGCGCCGCCGAACCTTTTTCATTGCCGCGCTGCCGACCAGCCTGAATTATGACGGATCGGACGATCTGCTCAACCCGACCAAGGGGTTCCGGCTCGGGGGGCGACTGTCGCCGGAACTGTCGCTGCAAGGCTCGGCCTTTGGCTATGCGCGTATTCAGCTCGATGGCAGCGCCTATCAGTCGATCGGCGATCGGGTCGTGCTCGCCGGTCGGGTCAGGCTCGGCACCATTGTCGGCGCACCGCGCGATGCGATTGCGCCGTCGCGGCGCTTCTACGCCGGCGGTGGTGCGTCGGTGCGCGGCTATGGCTATCAGGATATTGGTCCGCGCGACCCGAATAACGATCCAATCGGCGGCCGCAGCCTGACCGAATTTTCGATCGAGGCCCGCGTCAAGGTCTTTGGCCCGTTCGGGCTGGTACCGTTCTTCGATGCCGGCAACATCTATACCTCGAACCTGCCGAAATTCACCGCCTTGCAATATGGGGCTGGGGTGGGCCTGCGCTATTATTCGAATTTCGGCCCGATCCGGATCGATGTCGGTACCCCGCTTAACCCGCAAAAGGGCGATCCGCGTGTTGCCGTCTATGTCTCGCTGGGGCAGGCTTTTTGACCGAAGAAGCACCGATACCGGCACCGGTTGCTGCCCAGCCTCGCTGGCGGCGCAGACTCGCCATCGCGCTGGGCGGGCTGCTCGCGCTTGGGCTGGCGGGTCTGCTGCTGCTCGATTCGAGCATCGGCCACCGCTTCATCGCCGATCGGATCGGCGCGCTCCGGCCGTCGAACGGGCTGCGCTATGCCGTTGGCCGGATCGACGGCTCGGTATTCGGTCATGCAATGTTGAACGATGTACGTGTCTACGATCGCAAGGGGCTGGTGCTGGTCGTGCCGCGCGCGTCGCTCAGCTGGGCACCGCTGGCCTGGCTGTCGAACCGGCTCGAAATCAGGCAGCTGACGATACCGCAGGCACGCCTCGTCAAGCTCCCCGAAGTGGTGCGGACCGGCAAGCCAAGCCCGGTGCTGCCAAGTTTCGATATCCTGATCGGCATGCTGCGCGTCGATCGGCTGGCGATTGATCGCGTCGTCACCGGTACGGCGCGCACCGGTAGCCTTGCCGGCCGGGCCGATATCCATAAGGGGCGGGCACTCATCGATCTGCGCGCGCTGGTCGAAGGCAGCGACAGGTTGCTGCTCAAGCTGGATGTCGAGCCGGATCGGGATCGCTTCGACATCGATCTGCGCGCCGAGGGCGCGGCCAATGGCCTCACAGCCAAGCTCGCCCGGCTGACCAGGCCGATCAGGGCGCGCATCGCCGGGGTCGGGCGCTGGTCGCGCTGGCGCGGGACGGCGCTCGCCGATGTCGGTGGCAAGCGCGTGGTCGATCTCGCCCTCGGTAACCGGTCCGGGGCCTACACCTTGACCGGGGCACTGACACCGTCGGGCATGTCGAGCGACAAGCTGGTCAGGATGGCGCTGCCGGGGATCGCGGTCAACGGCGCGGCCACCCTGGTGGACCGCCAGCTCGACGGCGAATTGACGCTGCGGTCGTCGGCGCTGGCGATTGATGTTGGCGGGGGGGTTGATCTTGCGGCCAGCGGCTTCCGCAAGCTGCGCATCCGCACGCAGTTGCTCCAGCCGCCGGCGCTGCTGCCCAAGATGGTGGGCCGCAAGGTGGAATTGCGCGCAATTCTGGACGGTGCCTTCGCCACAGCGGCTTTCGAATACCGCCTTACCGCCGATTTCGTGTCGTTCGGCAAGGAAGGCTTCAACAATATTGTCGCCGCAGGCAAGGGCCGGCTCAGCAAGCAGCCGATCGTCGTGCCGCTCCACGTCAGCGTTGCCAGCGTCACCGGAGTCGACAAAGTGGCGGGCGAAATCCTCCGCAACCTGACGCTTGACGGCAAGCTGCAGATCACCGCCGCGCTGATCACCGGCAGCAATTTGCAGTTCAAATCGGACAAGCTCAACGGCAGCTTCAACGTGCTTGTCGATCTGAAGAACGGCCGCTTCGATATCGGCATCGATGGCGGGCTCGGCCGCTATCTTATTCCCGGGCTCGGCATCGTCGATGTCGTTACGATGCTGCACGTCGTGCCCGATCCCAATGGCAAGGGCGCGCGGATCCTTGGCTCCGCCAGCGCGCAGGTGATCCGGCTCGATAATGAATTTTTCCGGTCGCTGGCCGGCGGCTTGCCCCGGTTGGCTGCCAATCTCGAACAATCGACCGATGGCGTGCTTCACTTCAGCAGCCTGGTGCTGACCGCGCCTGATATCCGGATCACCGGTGCGGGCTATCACCGGCGCGATGGCAGCTTCTATTTCGAGGGTGTCGGCACGCAGCGCACTTATGGCCCCCTGACGCTCAAGCTCGATGGCCGCATCGAACGGCCGACGGTCGATATCACGCTGGCCCATCCCAACGATACGCTGGGGCTCAGCACCGTGCGCGCGCATCTCGATCCGACCCCGGAGGGTTATGCATTCACGGCAAATGGCGGCTCCACCCTCGGGGATTTTGTCAGCCATGGCCGGCTGCTGCTGCCCAGGAACCAGCGCGCCACGATCGTGATCGAGGCGCTCGATGCCGGCGGGATCAAGGCGAATGGCGCATTACTTGCGGCAGCAGGCGGTTTTGATGGCACGCTCACCGTCACTGGTGGCGGCGTGACCGGGGCGATCGGCTTTGCGCCCGCTAATGGCGTGCAGCGGATTGAGGCGCATCTCGATGCGGCCAACGCGCAGGTGCTGGGCGATTCGGTGCTGCGTCGCGGTCGGCTCGATCTGGTAACGATGCTCTATCCGCAAGGGGCGTCGGTTGAGGCAAGCGTCAAGGGCAGCGGCTTGCGGCGCGGCGCGCTCGGCCTTGCCCGGTTCGAGGGAACGGCGTCGCTGCGTGGCGGGGTCGGCACGATCAAGGGGGCGATTGCCGGCGCGCGCGGCCGCGCCTTCGATATTCGCGGCGAGGCAGACGTCACTGCCGATCGCTACCGGATCACGGCTGGGGGGACGATTGATCGGCGACCGGTCAAGCTGCTCACCCCAGCGATCGTGACCCGCGTCGGCGATGGCTGGCTTCTCGCGCCGACAAAGCTTGCCTTTGCGGGCGGTAATGCTGAAGTCGGCGGTCGCTTCAGCAGCGATTCAGCGGCGATCGACGCCACTGTTGCGCAACTGCCGCTGACGATCCTTGATATTGTCTATCCCGGTCTGGGCCTGACGGGCAGCGCTTCGGGGCAGCTGAGCTATAGCGACGGGCGCGGCGCGGCACCGGTCGGCAAGATGGATATGACGGTGCGTGGGCTCAGCCGCTCCGGGCTGGTGCTCTCGTCAAAGCCAATCGATCTTGGCGTGGCCGGCGTGCTGCAGGCCAACAACGCCGCGCTTCGCGCCGTGATGGTCAGTGGCGGCAAGACGATCGGGCGCGCCCAGGCGCGGCTGTCGCCGCTCGGCGCCGGCAGCCTCAAGGCACGGCTCGCCAATGCGCAGTTATTCGCACAGGTCCGCTATGATGGCCCTGCCGATACATTGTGGCGGTTGACCGGGATCGAGCTGTTCGACCTGTCCGGCCCGATCCAGATCGGCGCCGATCTGGGCGGCAAGGTCAATGATCCGCGCATTCGCGGGGTCGTGCGGGCAAAGGGCGCGCGGATCGAAAGCGGGACTACCGGGACGGTGTTGACCGGGGTGGAAGCGGCCGGCACCTTCAATGGTTCGCAACTGAGCTTTGAAAATTTCGCCGCCGATGCCGGCAAGGGCGGGCGGGTGACGGGCAGCGGCAGCTTTGATTTTGCCGCCGTCAACGGCTTCGGCATCGATCTTCGCCTGCAGGCCGACAAGGCCGTGATGATCAACCGCGATGACATTGCCGCCACGGTGACCGGGCCGCTGACGATCCATTCCAGCGGCTCGGGCGGGGTCATTGCCGGCGACGTCACGCTCAATGCCAGCCGCTACCGGCTTGGCCAGGCCGTGGCGGCGACGGCGGTACCGCAGCTCAACATCCGGGAGATCAACCTGCCTGACGATATGAACGTCGAGGAAGATCGCCCGCTTGCCCCCTGGCGGCTCGATATTCACGCCAAGGCGCGCGACGGGCTGCGGGTCAGCGGGCTGGGGCTGAGCAGCGAATGGACGGCAGACCTGCGCATTGGCGGCGCGCCCGACAATCCGGCCATTACCGGCCGCGCCGACATCATTCGCGGCTCCTATGAGTTTTCCGGCCGCGAATTTGATATCGAGCGGGGCGTGATCCGTTTCGGCGGCGAAACCCCGGCCAACCCGGTCATCGACATCTCGGCCAATGCCGACAGCACGGGCCTGTCTGCCAAGATTCAAGTGACCGGACCCGCGACCCGCCCGGAGATCAGCTTCTCAAGCGTGCCTGCCTTGCCGCAGGACGAGTTATTGTCGCGGCTGTTGTTCGGCACGTCGATCACCAACCTCTCGGCCCCCGAAGCGCTGCAGCTGGCCGCAGCGGTCGCGGCGCTGCAGGGCGGCGGCAATGGCCTCAATCCGATCAACGCGCTGCGCCGTGTCGCCGGGCTGGATCGGCTGCGGATCCTGCCGGCGGATACCAGTGTAGGCCGCACCGGCTCTTCCGTCGCAGCGGGGAAATTCATCACGCGCAAGCTCTATGCGGAAATCATCAGCGACGGCGCGGGTTATTCGGCCACGCAGATCGAGTTCCGGGTAACGCGCTGGCTGTCGATCCTGTCGACGATCTCGACGATCGGTCGACAGAGCGCCAATATCCGGGTCTCCAAGGACTATTGAGGCTGCGCGCGATCAATGATCGCGCGCACGGCTGACGCAAGCCGTGCCGGGACGCCGGCATCGATGTCGGGATAAAGATCGGGCTCGATCGCCTCCAGCTCCATCAGCGCCAGGCTGCCGTCGGCCAGGCGGATCAGGTCGACCCGCGCATAGAGCGGCGCGGCGGGCAGCGCGGCCAATGCCAGCCTGGCGATCGCCATCGCGTCGTCACTGGGCGCCCAGGCGGTGAAGACACCGCCAAATTGCGGTTGCACGCGAAACTCGCCGGGCTGGGCCACTTTGCGCGCGGCATGGCTGAATGCACCGCCGATGAAGATGATCGACAATTCGCCCTCGCCGCCGACGGAATCGAGCAGTGGCTGGATGATTGCGTCGGCCAGCGGCGTGACCGTCGCCCCGCGACCGATCCGTGCTGTGCAATAGCTGCCGCCGGAGATTTGCGGCTTCACCACCAGCTCATTGACGCCGAACCGATCGAACGCGGCATCGACGCTGGCCTGATCGGCATCGCCGAACCAGCTCGGTACGATCTTCACGTCCGCCGCCGCCAGCGCCGACAGATAGGTTTTGCGCGTATTCCAGTCGAGCAGCACCGCCGGATTGAGCAGCAGGCGATCGTCCGGCCAGGCCGCCAGCATTGCCCGCCAGGCGGCGACGCGGGTGTGATAGCCCCAGGCAAACAACGCCAGCGTCGTCGCGCCTGTACCAGGCCCCCGATCCCAGGGGCGCGGCACGATCGTCATCCCGGCCGAAGCGAATGCCGCATGATAGGGCGCCAGCGTCACCGCCGCCATCTCGGCATAGGGATCACCCGATGCCGGCATCAACATATCGATGATTGCCGGCATCGTCGGTTCAGGCAGGCTCGCCGACGATCGTTTTCACTTCCATGAAATCGGTCAGCCCGTATTTGCCGTTCTCGCGGCCATTGCCAGACTGTTTGTAGCCGCCGAACGGTGCATTGCCGTCCGGGCTCCAGCCGTTGATCGTCACCAGCCCGGCGCGCAGTTTCGGGGCGACCTTGGCAGCAGCAGCCGGATCGCCCGAGATCGTCGCAGACAGGCCGTAAGGCGTATCATTGGCGATGCGGATGCCCTCTTCGAGCGTGTCATAGCTGGTGATTGTCGCCACCGGCCCAAAGGTTTCTTCCTGCGCGATCCGCATGCCGGGCGTGACGTCGGCAAATAAGGTCGGCTTGATATAATAGCCCGAATTGCGGCCATCGGGGCGACCAGTGCCACCGGTGACCAGCGTTGCGCCTTCGTCGATGGCTGACTGGATCAACCCCTGGATCTTGTCGAATTGCGCCTTGTTGACGACGGGCCCAATATGCGCACCCATTTCGGCCGGATCGCCAACCGTGGTTGCCTCGAACATCGCCTTGGCGACCGCGACCGCACCCGCAGTTTGCGATTTATGCACCAGCAGTCGTGTCGGTGCTATGCAGCTCTGGCCCGAATTGGCGAGCACACCCATCAATGTCGGTGGCAGCACCGCTTGCAGGTCGGCCCCCTCCAGCACCAGATTGGGCGCCTTGCCGCCCAGTTCCTGATGGACCCGCTTGACCGTGGCCGCCGCCGCCTGCGCGACCGCAATGCCCGCCCGTGTCGACCCGGTGAAGCTCACCATATCGACGTCGCGGTGGCTGGAAAGGGCGGCCCCGACGCCGGGGCCATCGCCATTGACCAGGTTGAACACCCCGGCTGGTACGCCGGCCTTGTCGAGGATTTCGGCAAGGATCATCGCGCAGCCCGGCGCTTCCTCGGACGGCTTCAGGATGATCGTGTCGCCGGCGGCGAGCGCTGGCGCCACCTTGGCGGTGATCTGGTTGAGCGGCCAGTTCCACGGCGTGATCATGGCGACAACACCCAGCGCCTCATGCACCACGCGTGCGCGACCAAGCCGTTCCTCGAATGGAAATTCGTTCAGCGCCTTCAATGTCGAGATGAAATGACCGAGCCCGGCGGGCACCTGCGCAGCGCTGGCAAAGCCGATCGGCGCACCCATCTCCTCGCTCACCGCTTTGGCAAGATCGGGCATGCGCGCCTTATATTCTTCGATGATCCGGGTGAGGATGGCGGCGCGCTCGGCCACGGTGGTCTGCGACCAGCTCTCGAAAGCGGCGCGCGCCGCGGTCACTGCCTTGTCGACATCGGCCTTGGTGCCCAGCGTGATTTCGGTGCAGGGCGCTTCGGTTGCTGGATTGATAACATCATGCCGTGTGCCGCCGTCGCTCTCGATCCAGGCGCCGTCGATATAGTGCTTCAGGTAGCTGTGCATGGCTTGCTCTCCATCTGGACCTGCGATCTTGCGAGATCACCTTATGGTCGCGAGGGATGCCAGCGAGGGCGGTAGGTTGCAAGGTGAAACGGGGCGCAGGATGCCGGGCAAGTGCATTTGGCAGGCCCGGGGCGAGCGAGGGGGTAGGGGCGCTCGCCCCGGGCGCGATAAGGTCGGTGCGCGCCGACTCAGCCGGCGGGGACGGCCTTGGCGTCAGCCTTTGCCGCCGGGCGCTGCGGCACCGCAGCGGCTTCGGTCGCTGTACCGCGGTCGCTGCACCGCATCACGGTGGTGACCAGGCCCTTGCCGTCGGGAATCGGCAAATGGTGGGGCGCGCAGCGCGGGGCTGCAGTTGCCGCCGGGGTCCGGTCGGCGGCCAGGGCGGGCGCCGCGGCCAAGATGGCGATCGAAGCCAGTGAGGTGAAGAAAATCATGATCGTTCCTTTGCCAAGGGCGGCCGATGCCGCCTGGTACGACGATCCTGATAGACTAATGGGTTTGCCCGCGTTTCGCTGGTTCGTTACCAATCATTGCTGATCGATCCCGATTCAGCGGGCGATGATGCGATCATCGCCTTCTAATCGGCAAACCCCACGAAAACCGCCGCTTCGTCAACGGTCTTGCGCGTCGAGACAACGGCGTTGGCCGGGAAATCGTCATCGGGCCAGCCCAGCGCGATGCTCTTCATGATTACCTGATCGTCGGCGATGCCGGCATGTTCGCGTACCACTGGGGATTGCATGATGCCCTGGCTGTTGATCACCGCGCCGAGCCCGCGCGACCAGGCCGCGTTGACGAGCGCGGTGGCGACCGCGCCGCAATCAAATGGCGTGTCGTCGCTGCCGTCGAGCACCTTGTCATAAGTGATGATCACGCAGACCGGCGCATCAAACTGGCGAAAGCCGCGGAGCACCCAATCCTGGCGCATTGCCTGATCATCACGCGCAATACCCATCGCCGCGAACAGCTGCTTGGCAACCCCGATCTGCCGGTCGCGATGCGGGCCAGCAAAGGGCTGGCCGGTTCGGAATTCGCGTGATTGCGGCACGCCGGCGATCATGCGTTCGGTATTGCCCGCCCGGATCCGGTCGAGCGGTTCGCCGGTGATGACGGTGAAATTCCAGGGCTGGGTGTTCATCGACGACGGTGCGCGCATCGCGATCGTCAGGATTTCCTCGATCAGCGCGCGGGGCACGGGATCGGGCTTATACCCGCGAATGCTGCGGCGGCCGAGGATGACGTCGTCGAATTGCATGGGGGCTCCTGAAATCGTGCGGGCTGACCGGTAACGATTTGAGCGGCGCAGGGAAGAGCCGACGCAGAACCACCCGGGAAGTTTTCTTCCCGGGTGGTTCTGGTTGAGCAGTCCGTCAGCCGATGAGCGGCGATCAGGTCACCCCGGTGGCGCGCGCCGTCGGGCGATCAAAAGCGCAGCGTCGCCGTGCCGGTAATCTCGCGTGGTGCCTGGAAGAAATATTGCCGGGTGGCGACGGCAGTACCCGAAATATTGGTGACTTTGCGGGAGTCTGTCAGGTTGGTGACCTGAATGCCGAGACGGACCGGGCCAATGTCATAGCTGCCCGACACGATCGCCGTGTTGTAGCCCTCGAGCCGCAACGTGTTGCCCGTATCGGCATATTGCACGCCGGTATATTTATCGATCAGCGAAAAGCGGATCGGGCCATCCTTGTACAGGATGCCGGCCGCCGCGGTCGATTTCGGTGCGCGGGGCAGATATAGGTCGGTCGCCGGGGCGGCTGGATTGTTGGCAGTCCGTGCATAGTTGAGCGAGCCGTTGGCGAACAGTGCCAGGCCAAAGTCAAACGCATAGGTCACCTGACCCTCGATACCCTTGTACAGCGCCTTGCCGGAATTGACGAAGATCACGCCCTGGCCGGGAACCGATGAGGTGAAGGAAGTGATCTTGTTGCTAAATTCGATCTGATAAAGATCGAAATCAAGCGACAGATGCGGGCCATGATAAACCGCGCCAATCTGATAGTTGGTTGATTTCTGCGGTTCGAGTGACGAGAGCCCAGGGTTAACGACATATTGGGTATTGAGCAGTGGCGGCAGGAAGCCCTTGGCGTATTGGAAATAGGTCGAAAGCCGCTCGGTGATGGCGTAATTTGCCGTCACAAAAGGGAGATCGGCGCTATAGGATGCCGTCGATACCGCCGGGATACGGGTGGTCTGGTTGTACAGCGCGTCGATCTTGCGCGTGAAATCGACATGCTTGAACCCTGGCGTGATCTTGAGGCCCGCAATTGGTTCGATTTCAAGTTCGACAAATTCTTCGCCATTGGAAAAGGACGAATTTTGATCATAGCGCACGTCACGCGGGGTGTTGACCTGCGCTGCCGTGTTGGTGAGCGAGTAATTGCGCGCGCCGGTGACAAGATTGATCGTGCGCTGCTGCCGATAGGTATCTGATTGCTCGATCCAGCCGCCAACGGTCAGCCGGGCGAAATCGGTGAGCACGACATGCAGCTTCGCGATGTCGCCATAGACACGGTACTGGTTGGTCTTGGTGTACCCGGGCACGCCGAATTCCAGCGCGCCGGTCGGCGTCAGCCGAACGACATTGGCCGCCGCTTCACCGGCAGTGCCAACCACGGTTACGTCGTTGCCGCTGGTCGTTAGATTTTGATAGGCATAGGTATAAAGCCGGTTTTCGAAGGTGAACCGATCGGACAGATGCGCTTCAAACTTGATGATCTCGAAATCGGTCTTTTTTGATTCCGGGTTATAATCTCTGTTCGCCTGCGAATTTGGGTTGGTGTTTAGGCTGAAATCCTTGCCGTACAGCGCGATCTGCGCAAGCGTGACGCCGTCATTATCGGGCTGGTTGAACTTGTTGTAGCTATAGGTGCCAAGTACGGTCAGCTTCACATCGGGCGTAATTGGCACAACGATCTTGCCGAAGATGTTGCTTGCTTCGTAAGGGCTGAACGACCGCGCACCATCGGTGCGCACATGCTGGCCGCTGAGCACGATCTGGGTGCCGCCCAATGCGTCAAGGCCGCCGCTCTGGACCAGGCCGCGCACCAGATAGGTGTTGAAACTGCCATAGCTACCCGTTGCCTCGATCCCCGGATCGCTGCGCGTTTCGCGCGAAAACAGGTTGAAGTTGCCGCCAAAGGTCGCCTGGCCAAGCTGGCTCGCATTGCCGGGGCCACGATCGATAATCAGTGTTTCGATCGTGTTGGACGGGAAAAACGTGTTCGAATGGTGCGACGGATCATTGGTGTCGCCAAAGGGCACGCCGTCATAGGTGATGTTATATTCGGCATCCTGGAAGCCGCGGATCTGCGCCTTGCTTTCCGACAGGCCGACACCGTTGGTGCCGCCAAAATTGGAAACGCTGGGCGAGATCAGGGCGATCTGGTTGAAGTCCGCCGTCTTGGGCAGCGAATCTTCGATGAACGAACGCGAGACGATCGATTGGGGCTGGGTGGTCTGGAGCGATGCCGTCACCGGGGCGATTTCATTGGCTCTGGTTGCTGTCACGACAATGTCGGAGCCCTCTGCGATACCGGGAACCGGCACGTCACGCTTTGTCTCTGTCGCCGGCGCTGGGGTTTCCGCGTGCGCTGCGGTCGACGCCAACGCCACACCAATAATCGTCAGGCTCGCGCCCATATGCAGGGCGCGATTCAGCAGTTTGTTCATTTTTAAATCCCCCAAGTCCACTCGACATTGGGGGCGTTAACGCGGGGCGGTGACGTTTTCGTTGCTTGAGTGTGACACTGGAAATAATCGAGAAAGAATTTGCAACATTGGCCCGGCCAGCCGAGCCGGTCGATCACAAGCGTCATGCCGGATTCTCGCACCTCGGCGCGGCGTCATCTCGGCCGCGTGATCGGACGTAAAAAAAGGGTGTCCGGTTGATGCCGGACACCCCTATTTTTGCGTGACGCTTGGTCGCTTACGAGCTGTAATACATGTCATATTCAACCGGGCTCGGCGTCATTTCCCAGCGGGCGACGTCGGCGCGCTTGATCTCGATATACGCTTCGATCTGATCCTTCGAGAAGACATCGCCCTTCAGCAGATAGTCCATATCGGCTTCAAGGCAGTCGAGCGCTTCGCGGAGCGATCCGCATACCGTCGGCACTTCGGCCAGTTCTGCCGGCGGCAGATCATAGAGGTTTTTGTCCATCGGCTCGCCCGGATGGATGCGGTTCTGGATGCCGTCGAGACCTGCCATCAGCAGCGCCGAATAGCACAGATACGGGTTGGCGAGCGCGTCGGGGAAGCGGAATTCGACGCGCTTGGCCTTGCTGCCGGTGCCGTACGGAATGCGGCACGAGGCGGACCGGTTGCGGCTCGAATAAGCGAGCAGCACCGGTGCTTCGTAACCCGGCACCAGCCGCTTGTAGCTATTGGTTGAAGGATTGGTGAAGGCGTTCAGCGACTTGGCGTGCTTGATGACGCCGCCGATGAAGTACAAGCACATGTCGGACAGGCCGGCATAGCCATTGCCCGCGAACAGCGGCTGGCCCTTCTCCCAGATCGAGATATGCGTGTGCATGCCCGATCCGTTATCTTCCTTGATCGGCTTGGGCATGAAGGTCGCGGTTTTGCCATAGGCATGGGCAACCTGATGCACGACATATTTGTAGATCTGCATCCGGTCGGCCGTGGTCACCAGCGTGCCAAAGGTCAGGCCGAGTTCGTGCTGCGCGGCGGCGACTTCGTGGTGATGCTTGTCGCAAGGCAGACCCATTTCGATCATGGTCGAGACCATCTCGCCGCGAATGTCGACGGCGCTGTCGACCGGGGCGACCGGAAAATAGCCGCCCTTGGCACGCGGCCGATGGCCCAGATTGCCACCTTCATATTCGCGGCCGGTGTTGCCCGGCAGCTCGATATCGTCGATCTTGTAATAGCTGGTTGAATAGCTGTTTTCGAAGCGGACATCGTCGAACATGAAGAATTCGGCTTCGGGGCCGACATAGACAGTGTCGCCAATGCCGGTTGCCTGCAGATATTGTTCGGCGCGCTTGGCGGTCGAGCGGGGATCGCGGGTATAGAGCGCGCCCGTTGACGGCTCGACGATGTCGCAGAACAGGATCATCATCGGCGTGGCCGAGAATGGATCGACATAGACCGCATCAAGATCAGGCTTGAGGATCATGTCGCTCTCGTTGATCGCCTTCCAGCCCTCAATCGAGGAGCCGTCGAACATCAGGCCGTCGGTCAGCTCGTCTTCGCCGATCACGGAGGAGACCATCGTCAGATGCTGCCACTTGCCCTTGGGATCGGTAAAACGCAGATCGACCCACTCGATCTCGTCGTCCTTGATCATCTTCAGGATTTTGCCGGCGTCGTTGGCCATTGGAACTTGCCCTTTCGAAAATATTAGTCTCGCCGGCGAACCGGAGAATCATGTTGCGGCGCGGTAGCCACTTTTCACATATTGCTGCGCTGCGTCAAATCGCGTTTTCGTCGCGCTCCCCGGTGCGGATTCGCAAGACGGTTTCGACGGGAATGACGAAGATCTTGCCGTCGCCGATCCGGCCGGTCTGTGCGGCCGCCGCAATCGCCTCGACAACGCGGTCGGCCATCGCGTCTTCCACGACCACCTCGAGCTTCACCTTGGGCAGGAAATCAACGACATATTCGGCGCCGCGATAGAGCTCGGTATGGCCCTTCTGGCGACCAAAACCCTTGGCCTCAGTAACGGTAATGCCCGATACGCCGACTTCGTGCAGCGCTTCCTTCACCTCATCAAGTTTGAAGGGTTTGATGATCGCTTCGATCTTTTTCACGATATGCCCCGATTATTCTGAAGGGATGAACCTCTGCCTGTCGGTCCTCCTTACAACAAGCGTGCCAGCCGCGCGAGAGGCCGGGAAGGGCGGTTGCCGGTGATGCGGTGGTGGCAGGGGTGCTCAACTGCCGTGCAAAGAGCGCGCGACTGCCCTATTTTGCGGCAGCAGCCGCAGTGGTTGCGGCCATGTGCAGCAGGAATGATCCATTGGTGGTTGCCTCGCGTCCGTCAGTCATCGTCTTTTTCGGCACCGCTTCGCTCATCGCGGTTCTGGCCGGGTGCTGGACGGCGGCTGCTTCCGGCGTGGCGACGGCCATTTGGGCGCGTCAGGTCATGGCTTGGCTCGTCGGCCTGGGGCTTGCCGTTGCCATCACGCGGTTTGGCCCGTGGGTTCAGCATCGGTTGGCGGACTCGGGCGCAGGTCCGGCCGCGCTCTTGGCGGTGATCATGCTGCTGGCATTGGGTTTCGCCGAACCGGGGCTCCAGGCGGTGCATCGGTGGATCGTGATCGGCCCGGTGCGGATCAATGTCGCTGCGATCGCCCTGCCGGTGACGCTCGTACTGCTGCACCGGGCCCGATCGGCGCCCGTAGCGATGGTCGCGATCATGCTGCTGCTGATCGCGCAACCGGATGCATCGCAGGCAAGCGGCTTTGGCGTCGCAGCGGTGATCATGCTGGCGACGGGCAAGCGAAGCCGTTTCGCCCTGGCCCAGGCGGTGTTGCTGGCCATGCTTGGCGCCCTCGCGTGGTGCCGGCCTGATCCCTTGGCGAGCGTTGCAGAGGTTGAAGGTATCCTGTCACTTGCCGGGCAGCGGGCGCCCGCGGTCGCAATCGTCGCGGCAGTGGCGCTAGCATTGGCGGCATTGGCGCCTTTACGCTTGGCCGTCGGATCAGACGGCGGGGCCGGGCCAGTCTTGGCGGGCTATATGGTGGCAACAGCGCTGGCGCCGGCGATCGGCCATTTTCCCGTGCCACTGGTCGGTATGTCGATGAGCCCTGTGATCGGGTTCTGGCTCGGCATAGGGGCACTCGCTGCACAGCAGCGTGATCAATAGGGCGGTTGATGCAGTCCCAGCGGGCTGGCGGTGAAAATCTCGCAGCCATCGTCGGTAATGCCGATCGAATGTTCGAATTGCGCCGATAGTGATCGGTCGCGGGTGACGGCCGTCCAGCCATCGTCGAGCAATTTCACGTCGGGGCGGCCGATATTGATCATCGGCTCGATCGTGAAAAACATGCCCGGGCGCAATTCCGGGCCTGTGCCTGGCCGGCCGACATGGACGACCTCCGGTGCGTCGTGGAAAAGTCGGCCGACGCCATGCCCGCAGAAATCGCGCACCACGCCGTAACGGTGGCGCTCGGCATGCGCCTGGATGGCATGGCCAACATCGCCCAGCGTATTGCCCGGTCGCGCCTTTTCGATCCCGAGCATCAGGCATTCATAGGTGACGTCGACCAGCCGCCGCGCCTTCAAAGGCACATCGCCGACCAGATACATGCGGCTTGAATCGCCATGCCAGCCGTCGAGCAGCGGGGTGACATCGATGTTGACGATGTCGCCGTCCTTAAGCGTCTTGTCGCCTGGTATCCCGTGGCAAACGACATGGTTGATCGAGATGCAGCAGCTATGGGTATAGCCGCGATAGCCGATCGTCGCCGGCACGCCACCGCCAGCGGCAATGAAGGTGCGGACCAGATCGTCGAGTTCCCCCGTGGTGACGCCGGGCACGACATGCGGCACCAGCATATCGAGGGTTTCCGCCGCCAGCCGGCCGGCACGGCGCATGCCGTCAAATCCGGCTGCGTCGTGAAGCTTGATCGCGCCGGTGCGCGTCATCGGTGCCTGGGTGGTTACATGCTCATAGACGGTCATTTCTATCATATAGCGCGGCAGTGCGGGCTTTGCGAGGGGGGCATGCTCGGCTATGCGGCTGGCATGATGACTGCATCCCCCGCCCGTATCTGGACCGCCGCCCTTGTCGTGATCGGCGACGAGATCCTCTCGGGCCGCACCCAGGACAAGAATGTCGCGCAGATTGCCGCCTGGCTCAACGTTCAGGGCATTCGCCTGGCCGAAGTGCGGGTGGTCGCCGACAAGACCGAGTCGATCGTCGAGGCGGTCAATATCCTGCGCGCGCGCAACGATTATCTGTTCACCACCGGCGGCATCGGGCCGACGCATGACGATATCACGGTCGATGCGATCGCCGCCGCATTGGGCGTCGCCGTGGTCCATCATCCGCGTGCACTGGCTGTGCTGGAGGGCTATTACGCATCGCGCGGTGGGCTGACCGAGGCGCGCAAGCGCATGGCGCGCGTGCCGGACGGTGCTGACCTGATCGAAAACCGGATGTCAGGCGCACCGGGTATCCGGATCGGCAATATCTTCGTGATGGCGGGCGTGCCGCATATTACAGCCGGGATGCTCGACGCACTGACCGGGACGCTGGAGGGCGGCTTGCCGGTCTTGTCGCGAACGATCGGCTGCTGGGTTGCCGAAAGCGAGGTCGCCGATCTGCTGCACGCCGCCGAACGCGCGCATGCCGGCGTGGCGATCGGCAGCTATCCGTTTTTTCGCGAAGGCAAGGTCGGCGCCAATTTCGTGGTGCGCGCCACCGAGCAGCCGCTGATTGACGGCTGTATCGCCGACATTACGGCCCGGCTTGAGGCGCAAGGCCGGATCGTGGTGATCGACGGCATCTGAACAGGCTATCGACGGTATCGGCTCAAGATCACGCCGGGACGATCAGCCCCGGGTACTGAATGGGGTCGAACGCCCCGGCGAACCGGGGCGTCCTCTTCCCGCTGGCGTTCAGCTTTTTGCCATCGGCTTTGCCGCCGGCTTGACAATCGGCTTGGTGGCGATCGTTTTGGCTGCCACGACCTTCTTGGTCGATACCGCGCGATGCGTCACGATCACTGTCTTTGCGACTTCAACCTTGCCGGCGACCGCCGGGCATTTCGCGAACTTGCCATGGGCATCATGGCAAACAGCGGCGCGAGTCGGCACTGGCTTGGCCGGGAGGGCGGTCACGGCGCATTTGATGAATTTGCCGTGCGAATCCCGGCACGGCGCTGCACTGGCGGGCGCAGCGGCAAAGGCAAGCGAGCTGACGGCGAGCATCGACGCGGTGGCAAGGGCATAAAGGCGGGTCATCGAAACGTCTCCTTGAACCGACCCCGTTTGTTCGAAGCCGTGAAATCGTTCTGGCACCGGGCGATGGTCGACAAGCTGGCCGACGCATGAAGCATCGGTAACCTGGCGGTGCGTGCTGGCAGCGATCAGGCCATGTGCAGCGCCAGCACGATGACGGCCAGGAACAAGGTGCAGATCCCGCCTAGAAAACAGCCATCGGCCCAGCGTTCGAAGCGCCGTTCGAGCCGCGGATGCCGCAAGGCAAGATAGGACAGGATGCAGCTTGCGCAAAGCAACGCCGCTGCGCCCCAGGCCACCTCATGCGACCAGCTTTTCTTGGTAACGCCGGCGGCATTCAGCCCGACGATGATTACCAGCGCGATCCCCAGCAAATTGGACGCTGCGTTAAGGATGTGGGGATGTTTTGGCGCTGCGCCTCGATCGTCCCCTGGCGGTGGTGCGCTATCCACCGGTCTGCACCCCGATTTCGATCATTGCGTGTCGCCCGACGCATCGCCGGCCATGCCGCGTCCCAGTGATTGTCGCGATCAGTGCGTCGGGGCAGGCGTTGCGGGACTCTGGCAGGTGATGCATCGCTGCGGGATAGCCAGCCCGGCGCGGCCAAAAGGTGGAAGCGGCATTACCAATCGGACAGTTTGTCCTTTGTCATCCCGGCTATATCAGGACTCATGGAGCGCCGCGGGCCCACCGCATGTTATTTGGTAACAGTCAAATATTCAGAATGACGTTTCCGATATTGACTTCATATGACGCGATAAATCTAGATGAATATTAAAGACTATTGCGGATTAATTGGTAATGGCCGGCTTGTGACCGATCATTAATGTGACATTCGCCGGCCATTGGCAGAGGATCAAGGGCATGGGCTGCGTCAAAACGTGTCCCGTGATCAGCGAAAGGACCCCTCCCATGAAGACGTTGTTGATGACCGGCGCGCTCGCCGTGGCGATCTTTGCCGCCGGTGCCGCCAATGCCGCGCCAACCGCCACTGTCCCGCCGACCTGTTCGAAATCGATCACCGACGGCTGCATGGAACGCACCATGCCGGCGGCGATGCACCACCCGCACAAACTGGCCAAGCATCATCACGAAAAGCAGGCCGCCGCCCGTCGCGCAAAGGCCCACCACAAAGCCTGAGCCCGGCACCAGCGTTCGGACGGCGTAGCCACCGCGTCCGAACGCTTCGGGGGGATAACCGCCATGCCCAGACCACCTCTCCAAAAGCCGATCATCGGGCCATGACCGTTCGCGCCCCTGGGCATTTGCCTGCCCGCCGAATATTCTCCGGGGTCATGGTGGTGGGGCTGTTGGCGATTCTCGGTACCGGCTGCCTGGTTCTGACCCGTGCCGTGCAGCACCCGCGCTGGGGGTTCGCGCCGACCAGCGTTGCCGTCGATCTGTTGCCCGGGCTGACGATCGAGACGGCGCCGCCGCCCGATACCGGCATCATCGTGACCAGCCGCCGTTCGGGCGATCAGGCTGCTGCTGCCGCGGTCAATGTTGGCGACATCATTACAGCCATCGATCGCGTCCCCGTCAAAACCATTGATGACGCCAACGCCTATCTAAAAAGCCACCAACAGCCCGTCATTCTGCTAACCCTGCTGCATCATCGCCGGCCATATCTGGTCCGGTTGAACCGCGCGAAGAGGGGCGATTATGGGGCATAAGCTGCTGCTGGTGGACGATGACGATTCCACTGCGACCTATATTGCCAAGGGCTTGGGCGAAGAAGGATTCACCATCGATCGCGCCGATAATGGACGCGACGGTTTCTTCCTGGCGAGCGATGGCAGCTATGACGCGATCATCCTCGATCGCATGCTGCCCGGCATGGACGGCATGGCCGTGCTCCAGGCGCTGCGTGCCGCCCAGATCGAAACCCCGGTGATCATCTTGTCGGCCTTGGGCGCGCCCGAGGACAGGATCGGGGGCCTGAATGCGGGGGCAGACGATTATTTGACCAAACCCTTTGCCTTTGCCGAGTTGCTGGCGCGCGTGCGGTTGTTGCTGCGCAAGCGCGGCGCGGGTGCCGCAGTAGTGACCAAGGTTGCCTGCGGTAATCTGGAAATGGATCTGCTGTCGCGCCGCGTGAAGCGCGGCGGCCGGACGATCGAGCTCCAGCCGCGCGAGTTCCGCCTGCTCGAATTTCTGCTGCGCCACACCGATCAGGTCGTGACCCGCACGATGTTGCTCGAAGGCGTATGGGATTATCATTTCGATCCCGGCACCAACGTGATCGACGTGCATATCAGCCGGCTGCGGCGCAAGCTTGACGAGGGCGGCGAACGCTCGCTGCTGCACACCGTCCGCGGGGCTGGCTATCGGCTTGGGGTCGATCCTTGATCGCGCAGCTATGGCGATTTGCGACGCGCTCGACGATTGCGCGTTTTGTCCTGCTCAGCTTCGTGGTTCAGGCGACAATCACTGTCGGGGTGCTGGTGTTCGTCCAGCAGCAAAGCGCGGCGGCGCTTGTGCGCGAACAGCGGCAATCGGTCACCGATCTGCGCGACGAACTGCTCGACGCCTACAAGCTTGACGGGCGTACCGGCCTGGCACGGCTGATCGCCGATCGCTTGCAATCCCCCCAGCGCAGCATTGCGGTAATCCTGCTCGCGACCGATCGGGGACGGCCGATCATCGGCAATCTTGCCGATTGGCCGGCAACGGTTGGCGTCAAGACCGACTGGCGCGAGATCAGCCTCTATCGCCGAGGCAGCGACCGCCCCGATCATCTCGGGATCAGCACCTCGCTGTTGCCGGATGGGTCGCGCTTGCTGGCCGGTCATGTCACCGATGGCAGCATGCGGCTGGCCAAGATCAACCAGGACGCGATCGGGCTGGCGCTGCTCGGCGGGCTTGGCCTGATTCTGGTCAGCGCGCTGCTGCTCGGCCGGCTATTGTCGACCGAGTTCGATTCGATCGCCGCGACCGCCAAACGCTTTGCCAGCGGCGATCTTGCCCAGCGCATCCCGATCAAGGGCGCTGGCGATTCGTTCGATGCCCTGGGCAGCGCGATCAATGCGATGCTGGACCGGATCGAACGGCTGATCGCTGAATTGCGGATGGTCACCGATGGGCTGGCGCATGATCTGAAATCGCCGGTCACGCGGTTGAAATCGGTGATCGAGCGGGCGCTGATCGATACCGAAGACCCGATGGCGCTGGCCGCACTCGATCGGGTTGCCGGCGAAGCCGACAGCCTGTTGGCGATGCTGACCACGGCGTTGCTGATTAGCCGCGCCGAAGCCGGAATCGGTCGCGAGGCCTTTGCTGTGACTGACATCGCCGCGCTGATCAGCGACATCGCCGAAATCTATGGGCCGCTGGTTGAGGACCATGGCTTCACCATCACCGCCAGCGCCGCGTCGCCGATCACTGCCCGGGTGCACAAGGAACTCATCAGCCGCGCGATCGGCAATCTCGTTGAGAATGCGATCAACTATGCGGCTGGCGGATCGGCGATCACGATCAGCGCCGCGCGTGGCCCGGGCGGGCGGCTGGTGCTGGTCGTGGCTGATAACGGCCCGGGTATCGATCCCGCCTCCCGTGCCGAAGCGCTGCGGCGGTTTGGCCGGCTTGATCCCGCACGCAACATTGCTGGATCCGGGCTCGGGCTGTCCCTGGTCGGCGCCACCGCCCATTTGCACGACGGCACGGTCGATCTGGCAGACAACGCCCCGGGCCTGCGGGTCGTGCTGACGCTGGGGGTGAATCAGGGCTGACGGGCCGGCGTGGAAGCGGGCGCGGGTGGCTATTTATGGAGCGGGTGAAGGGAATCGAACCCTCGTCGTAAGCTTGGGAAGCTTCTGCTCTGCCATTGAGCTACACCCGCAATACCTTGAAAAGACTCGCTTTTCATAGAGTTTCGCCGCGTCGGTTGACAGTTGGTTGACAATCCGCCGCCGCGCTGCGCTCGGTCCACTGCACCACGACACGCTGAACGTCAACATAGACCGAGCGGATTCGCCCGACGCGATCGGGTGCCCAAGCAAGCGCCGCCGCGATCTTTTCATCGGTCCATTCAAGCTCGGTCATGAGCTTCGTGGCAAAGGTGCCCCGGCAATCGTGAAGGTGCTTAAGCCGCCCATCCTCATGCCGGATATCGGCCGCATTGCGCGCCCGAATTACGCTGTTGCCAAAGCCGTCCCCTGTCCAGGGCTGTCCGTGGCTGTTGACCAGCACCGTCTCAACCCCGGCTGATCGTGGCCGCGTCCGCAGCATAGCGAGCAACGTGCGCAGCTCGCCCACAATCGGCACGGTCGCTGTCCGACGCTTGCCCTTGCTGCTTTTGAGCGCCTTGCGAACGATTGCCCGCTCGCCAATTTCTGCCCAGGTCAAGGCGACCAGATCGGCGCGGCGCAACCCGGTAAGGCAGGCGAGGCGTACCCCGTCAATCACATCGGCAGAGGCGTGATCGGCAAGCCGTGTCAGCTCGTCCTCTGTCCAGATAATTTCCGCGCGCTCGCCGCCGTGATAGAGCTTGGGGATCCCGGCCGCCACGTTCACGTTCACCCGCGCCCGCAGGCGCGCCCATTCGAGCAAGTGCCGCAGCACAGTGATTTGGTTGTCGGCCTTGCGCGGCTGGGTTGCCGCAGCATCGCGCCAATCGATCACCTTGCGCACCATGCGCGGGTCGCTCCAAATCGCGGTCGGCACTGAGCCCCATTTTGCCTCAATCCGATCGACAATGATCGACCAGTTGCGCCTGGTGCTCGTTGCCAGTGCAGACCATTCGGGCGATCGGCGATAATCAGCGATCAGACTGGCGAAGGATTCGGGCCGCACTTTGCGGGTTGATTGCAGCGCGGCGTGATATTTCTCAACGATATCGGCATCGAGGCGCGGCTTGGCACCGCCAACCTTGGCGGCGATCAGCGGCCCACCCCGCCAGGCATACACATACCAGCGCACCGGCTTGCCGGGCTTGCGGTTGCCCGTGATGTAGAGGCCCTTGATCGCGGGCAGCGTCACAGAAGCCCGGCGGCTTCCAACCGCTCAAATTCATCGCTCGGCTGGGCAGAGAGCGCCCTTGCTTCGAATAGCTTAATCTCGCCTTCGCGGCTGATCGACACGCCCGCCACGTCAAAACCAACCTTGCGCGCCGCGCCGATCGCGCGTTGCAACTGTGCGTCGGTTGGATAGGCGGCGCGAGAAGCCATTACTCGACCAACTCGCCTTCGTCGTCATCAATCGTAACCACGACAGAATCGCCATGATCGTCATATTGCCAATTTGTGATCGAAGCATCAGCGACGCGAGGAAGTATAGCCGCACGCAACTCGTTGCCCAATTGCAATAAATCGACAAATGTCGCGACCGGCGCGTGCCCCTCCAAAACTCGAAGCGGATCGTTGGTCATCGAAACAATGCCAGGCGCGAGGTAGAAAAACCGCTCCAAAGGGTTGCGCTTTTCCCGATCGCACCAAAGTGCCCAAGCATTATCGTTCGCCCAAGCTGATCGATCGTTGACGGCGTGATGCATCAAATGGATTGAGGCGCTAGTGCTCCATCCGAAAACTTGCTTTGGCCCTATGCCATGATCTGAAAGCCGCCTGAGCAACAGAAATTCCGCAACCGATGAAAAGTGAAAAGCACCGTCCTGCTTTTCCAAATCGGGATTCAGTAACTTCCGCCGTCGCCAATCTCGGATAGCCACTGGCGAAAGGCCAGTAATTGCTTCCAAATCCTTTGGCTGAAACATCGGAAATGTGAATTTGGGGCGGGCTTGGTTTATCATGCGTGTTATCTCCCACGATGCCGTCGCGCTGTCAAGTGACGCGTGGGGGATAACACGCACCTTGCTACTCAACCTCAACCAGCCTTTGCTCCCGGCACTTCCAAGCCCAGGCGCTCCAGAGTTGCGCGATCGACCTTGCGCGGCACACAGCTATGCAGCGCCGTGTCATAATCGTCCGCCATTTTGGCGAGCTGATCGACTTCGTCCAACACCACCGGCAAAATTGCCGCCGCATTGCACCAGTCCCGATAATCCGATTGCGAACCGACACGCTCTTTGGCGAGCGGGTTCAACCCGCTAACATCAACAACGTCAACAAGGGCTCTAATGCGCTCGATCTTGACGGTTAGATCGTAAAAGTCGCTCGCAAGCTTTTCAAAATCGGGTTGTGGTGCTTTAGCTTGGAAACCCATGATTGATCCTCTCGATCAGCGTTGGTTAGAGTCGGCGCGGGACTGCAATCCTTGCGCCGACTCGTATTTTCTGGCATTGGAAAATGGTTATGTCAATTAATGATGTCAGAAAATCGCGAGGCAGACCTGCAATCGGATCGACGCCGATCACCGTTCGAATCGTGCCCGAACAACTCGCCGCGCTCGATCGCTGGCGTGAGGCGCAAGCGCCTGTCCCTACCAGACCGGAAGCCGTGCGCCGCCTGATCGAAATCGCCCTGCAAGAGAGCGCCGTCTAAGACGGGTCTATTCATCGGGCCGCACCAATGTCAGGCGTGGCCTGCCTACCGTTTCGCCGTCGCCACCGTGCAGCGCCTGCTTTGCATCGGCATAGTCCAGCGATATCGTCAGCTTGCGACTTGCGTAGCCTGCCATCTCACGAGAGGCGGGTGTAATCCGCACAACCGGGTTATCCTGATCGTCTAGCCGCTTCACAAGTTCACGCGCATCGATAATCCCGGCCCTATGCAGAATCATCGCCAGATCGACATATATCCCCATCTGCGCTTCGACGAATTCGGTTGCGTCGAACGATAGAGGTTCCCGATTCATGCCAGCGCCCGCGATTGCTGCCGCAACGCCCGCGCCGCCGCCCCATCAGCACCCGCCGTCGCGATGCTCGGCGCAGCAGCCCGCACCATGCGGCCAGACGTGTCGTTGGCGATCCGCTCCATGTCGCGATACAGTTCAGTGGTCACCACGGCACCGCGCAGATCAAAGCTAATCCCGCCGCCAATGCCGCCACTCAGCCGATTGTTCGGGATGATACTGCCCCCGGCGCTGGGGCGGAAAATTTCCGGCCCGCGTTCACCCACCAGATACGCCATGCCGGGGCGCACCGGCCCGCCATTGGCCCGCGCCCCGCCAAAAATTGGTGGCGTGCCGATCGGCGCATTCTTTGCCCCCAATCCCGAGAGTCCGTCTATTGTCGGTATCTCCACCCGTGATCCGCGACCGAACAAACCGGACAGCCCACCACCACCGCCAATTTGCCCGGCAACCGTGCTGATCACATCGATTACGCTGCCCAGAATATCGAGGAAGTCGCCGCCCTTAATCGACGATGTCAGCCCCTGGAGCGATCCGACAACGCTTTGCGCCATTTCGGCATAGCTTTGGGCGATTGATTCGGCGCTGCTTTTCTGGATTTTGGCGCTTTCGTCCGCTGCCTTATCAAAGCGTTTCAATTCCCGGTCCAGGATGCCGTCAATATTGCCGCTGATCAAAGCGAGCGGTTGCGCGCCTTCGCCGGCGTTTTTGATATCCTCCAATGTCTGTGACAATTGCGCCGCCAGCGCCTCCCGCGCCTTTTCGAAAGCGGGCACGCTGATCACCTTTTTAGCCAGCGCATCGCCTAGCGTTGCTGCATCCTGCTGCAATCGCCGCAGTTCGGCCTCATTGGGGAATAGACCATCAATAATGGATTGCGCTTGCTTACCTAAATCCGGCCCAGTCTCTTTTACCGCTGATCTGCCCAGACGTGACGGGCGCGGGGCCGCTATTCTAACGGCACCGCCGCCGATGCCACCCCCACCGCCAACCCTCTTTGGCACCGCTGCCTCTGCCGACGATTTGCGCGCATCATAGGCTATGGCCAAGTCCCGCAGCTTTTTGGCCTGAGCGATTTCCCCATCGAGCCGCTTGGCTTCCGCCGCACTCAAACCGGGCTGGCGACGGGCAGCCGTGTTTGCTGATAGCCGCTGATCGTAATAGCCAGCCAGCGCCGCGCGGCCCGATTTCGATTTGAGCAAGTCACGTCCGGCGGTGATATCGCCCGTCGCCAATCCCCTTACATTTCGGTAATTGGCGAACGCCGTCACCGATCCCAGCACGTTGGCAGTCAACGTCGCAAATGAATCCGCGAGGCGAAGGATTGCATCTGCATTATCGGCCACCACAGCGGAGATATTGGCGGTCATCACCTGTTGGACCGACGCCAGTTTATCCGCCGCGTCATCGGCTTTCTGAATTTGCTCGGAGCTAAGCACGATGCCCAGCCGGTGAGCCGCATCGCGCAAGTTATTCACCTGGCTGACACCACCGGCAAGCAACGTATCGAGCTGCTGCCCCGCCTTGCCGAACAATTGCGTTTCCAGCGCGGCCCGCCGCGCCGGATCAGGAATGCGGCTGAATGCAGCGATCAGTTCGGACAGTATCTGGTCAGTGCTTTTGAGATTGCCGTTCTGGTCGCGGATCGACACACCCAGCGCATCGAACGCGGCGGTTTGCACCTTCGCACCGTTGGCAGCCTGCCCGATCGATCGAGTCAATTTCTGAAGCCCGGCGTCAAGCTGATCCTGCCCGATGCCCACCTGCGTTGCGACGTAGCGGTATTCCTGCAGCGCGCGGGTGGAAACGCCAAGCTGCTGCGCCACCTCGCCCAGCGCGCTCGCATATTCCAGGCCGCTGGTTATGCCGCCCTTAATCGCGCCGATCGCAAGGCCCGCGCCCAGCGTGGCCAGCGACCCTGAAAGGACTTTGGTGACGCTCTCGATATTGCGCTGCATCTTCGTAAAATCGGAAGATATCTCCTTGGAACCGCGCCGCGCCGCCGCCCGCGCCTTGTCCAGGCCAGTGACGAACGAAGAGCTTTCCAGACCCAGCCGGGTTAGCAGGCTTGCAATTACCGTCATGTCAGAACCCTATCCATCGCCGCTGTGTGGCCGCGCCTCTTTCGGGAGGCGCGGCCATGATCGTTTTATGGCTTGATCTTCAGCAGCTTGATCGCGTTGGTATCGAGCGGATGCCCGCCCACGCGGCGATAGAAATAGAGCTTCGTCCAGCCCTTGCGCGTCACGTTGTCGCGGATGAGTTTGATGCCGATCTTGTCAACGATCGCGTACCCGCGCCGCCAGTTACCGAATGCGATTGGCAGCGAATTCGCGGCAATATCGGGCATGGCTTCATCAATGCCAACGGGATAGCCAAGCAACATATTTGGCGCGCCCATTTCCAACCCCTGCTGCCAGATAAATCGCCCCTGCGCGTCCTTCAGCGACCGGATATATCCTTCTGTCGTGCTGTTCATAATCCAACCCACGCTGCCACCGCCGCGATAGACGGCGCGCAATGGCGTCAGAAGGTTGAGCAGATCGGTATCGGCAATCACGCCGCTGCCCGCCGTGACAACATGCTGCAATGTACCGAATGCCCGAGAAGCGTCGCCGGTCGTTGCCGTGGGCAGGGTGAGAAAGCCCCGGGGCTTCTTTACGCCGTTGCCGTTCACAAATGCATTGCCTTCCTCAAGCGACATTTCAGCGGCCAGATCGTCCATAATGAACGCTTCCAAATCGAAGCCGCTATCCTCCAAAATGTGATTGGTGAGCACCGGCATAGCCATCAATTCTTCAGGCATGATTTCGATGACACCCAACACAGGCGTATCCGTTTCACCGCGTTCGTCCAGCTCCCCGGCCCACGCGCTCTTGCCGCCAATCCTGGTGATGATCTTCTGCCATTTACCGACACCAGTGGGGAGGGCCGCTAGCGTGGCCCACTGCCGAAGAGGAGAAAGCGTGCGGAGCAGGGGTAGGATGGTTTGATCAATCTGGACAGGGATCGTGTAACCACCGTCGGGACCAGACCCGCTTTCCATCTGGCGAGCGGCGGACGGAAGCCCCAGCATTTGTGCCATGACCTCGCGCCGAACCTCGCTAGCAAGGCCTACTCGTTGGGGCTGCTGTTGGCTGCCGCCGCCAAGGCGCGCCGCTGCCAGCGCCCCGGCCTGCTGATCAAAGCTAGCCTCCAACTTGCTCATGCGGGCGTTCTGATCAGATTTGAAAGCGGTAAAGGCGGCATTGATCTGTTGCACCAACGTGGAATGATCATTTCCGTTAGCCATCGGTACAGAACGCACCGCCCGTGGGGCAGCAGCAGCAGCAAGCAAGATCGGAAGGTTGCGCATAAAAAAGGTTCCTCAAGGCGAATTCTCGCAGGAACCAATGAACGGGGCGAATTGCCGTAAACACCTGTTTACGGCAACTTTCTCACAAGTATCGGCGATACCGCGCGGCAAGGGCCAGGGTCAGCGATTCCAGCGCTTGGGAAAGGTCAGTCGATACCTCGGTTGGCGAGGGATATCGCCAGCCCCGCGCGGCCATCCGATCGTGACGAAACACTGCGAGCAATTCAGCCGTTGCAATTGCAGGGTCGATTGCCAGCTGGGCAACCGGATCATTTACCAGCGCTTTGAGCATCGTGCCGATATGGGTTACATCGCTCCGATCGACATCGGCAATCACCGCCTCGGCGACACGGGCAGCGATCATGCCAGCCTTGCGCGATGCTGACAGATCGGCGCTCAACTCACCCGCCGCCCTTCGCACTAGATCAGATTCTGCAGGCGGCCGCGATGGCCGCGCCATTGCCATAACCGGCCCAATCACGGCGCGGGGCATCATGCGTGAAAAACGATCAAGTTTGCGGCCTGCAGCGCGCGCCAGAATTCGCGACGTTGCGCCCGCGTAAGATGCCCAGCCAAGGCATTGTCAAATTCGCGCACCACCATGGGGCTTTCTAAAATCTCCTCCAAAGACGCTGACTGATTTTCGCCGCCAGGGCGTTCGTATTGCGTCGCCACCTTATCCCTCCGCCAATATGTCGCGCTCGATCATATCCGCGAACGATCGTATCCACTCAACCGCATCGATTGCCGGCAATCCCGCCGCCCTCAAGATATCGATGGTGGCAAGGGCGCTGCCCATCGCCGCGTCGATCGGCTCGACGCCCCGTTCGACGTACATGCTCGCGGCCCGCACGTTGACGGCGCGGCAGTGCGTGACGATCATATCGACGCTCTCGACGTTATCGGGCATTGCCTGCCTCCATGGGGAGCGGCAACTGCCGCAAAATCTCAGCATCGGGATCTAGCAACCGACCATCGCGCCAATGCTCACGAACGAACTTTGCCGCCGCGTCCAGGTCAAACTGATAAGCCTTGCCGTAGCGCCCGCGCTCGATCACCGGGAAGTCGGGCCGCGCCGCAATGAAGCGCTGCAGGCTGGGCAGGGAAGGCATGCCGGGCAGCTTGCCCAGGTCGGCAAGGGAGCCGATCGTCATGGCATCACCGCGCGGAAATAAATGGGCGCGGAAATCGACCGATCAGCCGCCAGCCTGTCCACCACCCCGGCACCCCAGCCAATGCCCGCCAGCGCTGAGCAGGACGTCAACCAGCGCAAAGGCATCGCCGCGCGCCACTTCGCCGCCAGCGCGACGCAAATCGCCCCACAGACCAAGCCCCTCCCCCCAAAATTCGACCAGCGAGGAAAAAATCCCTGAATGGGAGGGACAGCGGTCTGGGAGGGTTCAATCTTTTGGAGTTTTACCACCCCCCCCGGTCTGACGATCATTGCGACCGAGCTGCGCTTCAATTTCTCAAAACTCATCAACACTAACCCTTTCTTGGTCCGACACCGGACAGTTGTTTCTAAGTTGGGTAAGTACGTGTGTGCGCACATGTGGTTGACGGACTTTGCGCTCAACTGTCCGGACCATCGCCAAACCCGCACAAATCCGGGCTTCTCAACTGTCCGAACAACTGTCCGGCAACCGTCCGATAGACTATCCGAAACCCCCTTTTTGCCTCTCGGAAGCTACCCGCTTCACCTGCCTGGCATGGCCACCGGACACCTCACCGGACAGTTGGCCGGACAGTTGAGTTTCATGCCCTGTCGCCGCGCCGCGCCGCCGCTCAACACGCAAAGCAAACCTTAATCTCAATTCTTCTTTTGAAGATTGGTTGAGAGATTTGAGGATAGAGCTGGGCACCGAGACACGGCGACACGGCAGGACGGCAGGACGGCAGGTTAGGAGTGTGATGCTCACGCGCGCCCGCTCGCTAGCGCGCATAAGGGCGAAACATCGCGATAACCTGCCGAACCCGCCGTAACCTGCCGTAAGCCGCCAAAGTCCTAGCCAAATCAGGACGGCAGGTTGGCGCTCAACCCGCCGTGCGCACCCCCTAAACCCGCCGTCACCATTGCCCGAGCGTCCATGACTTGCCCGAATATCAGGCAGATCAGCGCCACCGACACGCCCGGTACGGCAGGTTGAAGGCAACTCGCCGTAACCTGCCGTACCCGCAATCGGCCACGGCAGGTTACGCACTATCGCCCGCCACTGGCGGCAAAGGACTAACCGGCTCGCGCCGCCCCAAGGATCGGGCGCCACCCTTCCAACGCTGGAAGGGTGGCGGAAGGGTGGTGAGGCCACCCTTCCGCGCTCCAAAAGTGAATAACCTAATGGTTTAATTATATATTCTAATGTTGATCTAAGAATATGGAAGGGTTGGAAGCGTTTGCGTATATTTTTCATCGCACACATGCGCGCCTGCGCATGCCCATGCGGGCAAACATATTGGAAACCCTTCCAACCCTTCCAGACGCGCGCAATTCTGCGCTTTCTCCCTTCCGGCAACCCTTCCGCGACCCTTCCACAGTGGAAGGGTGACAGTCCAGGGACGCGCCAACGCGAAGGCGGGCGGCGGCGGCGGGCGCGATCAATGCTCGCCATTTGCACCCTCCTGCTTTGCAGTAGGCGCATGCTGCGCGGCAACATCGGGCAAGGCCGACGAAAAATCGGAATGCTCGATCGCGTCACTGACTAGACAACGCAACCGTTCCAAACTGTCCGAGATTGCATCAATTCGAGCTGCCAGGTCGTCGAGATACTCAGCGTGCATCGGGCGCGATGGCCCCGGATCGACAACAGTTTCGCCGTCGGCGGCAATTCTCAGATCGGCATACCAAGCGCCATTCGAAGTGAAAGGCCGGTGCCCGCGATCAGAGAGAAACCGCCGCAACATGCGGAAGCTGATTCCACCGGCCCCGCGACAGACCGCCCACTTGGCATAGGCTGCCATGATCTCAACCGATCGCTCCCGCCCGCCAACTGTCCGCACCAATCGGTGCCGATAGAATTCGGCGAATTCCAGATCGGTCAGTCCGCGCGCGGCGCGGCGCTGCAACTCTGCTGTCATCACGCCGAACCCGCCGTGCCCGCCGTCCCCATCGGGGCACCGCCGCCACCCTTCCAATCGGAAGGGTGCAGCACCTGAAACGGTTGACACCCGGTCACTAAGCTATTGATTAGATTAGATCGAATTTTCGCCCAATTGACAGCGAAAGGCGCGAAAATGCGTGATTGTGGCCAGCTTGGGAAGCTTCTGCTCTGCCATTGAGCTACACCCGCATTTCAAGGACTTAGCCTGTTATACGAGGTGCGTTTTACACTTCGTTTTACAGCTCTATCCTGAATGGAGAGCTCACTCGCACATTCGGGGACCGCTGGTCAACGCGGATATGGGCTCAAAAGGGCTGGAATAGATCGACCTCGAATGGGCGACTAGCGTCTCGTTCGCCTCCCAGCGCCGTCAGGCCACCTCCGCGAAGGACCGCACGTCGACTTAACTGCGGACGCCCGATTGGGGTGGAAACCGGACCGGCGGCTTTGGAGCGACGGATTGAGGTAAACAGGCATTCGTTGTTGCGCCTCGAGACGATAGCTGCGCCCCACAATCGCCGCCATTCCGCGCCGCAGGCGGGCTTCCCGAAAACTGACGGGCTGGCGAAGCCTGACCAGCGACTTCTGTTGCTTGGTGGGAGTATAAGGGGGTGTTCTCAATCAGCCGACAATCGCCGCATTTGCCGCCACACAGCCTTTTCTCGAAAATGGCGTAGAAATTTGACTTCACTCATAGAGATGTCACGCCCGCGAATCGGTTCTCACATCAGCCTGACAACGCTGACGATTGGCCCAGCGTCCTGACGCTTCCCCCGGTCTCAAAGCCCCAAGCTCTGCGCTGTAAGTGGGGACGCGATGATGTCCTCTTCCTCCTCCGGGTCATGATGCGCCCAGGCAGCCCCGCGACGCACGACGAGCTGGTAATAGAGCGCCCCTACGGCCAAAATGCCGAGGATCGCCACAACGCCGGGGCGGCCTGTCTGCTCGTCGCTCAGCGCCGTGAACAACAGCCAGAGCACGGTAAGGATGACAATGACCGGCCCGATCGGATGCAGGGGCATGGCCCACGCGGACTTCGCCGTCGCGCCCGTCCTGCGGCCAACAATCAAGCTCAAGGCGACAAGGCCGTAGCCCATAGCCACGTTGGAGCCGCTGATCATGACAAGGACGGACAGCGGCACGAAGCACAGCAGGAGACCAGCGAAGCCGATCGCCAGCGTCGCGACCCAGGGTGACCCAAATCCTGGATGAACCTTCGACAGGATACCGTTCAGGCTGGCATGGAAGGCATTCTCGCGCGCGGCGGCATAGAGGATGCGCCCGCCCATCAGCGCGATCGCGATCATGGCGTTGAACACCGCAACTGCGACGCCGAGGCTGATCACGTTGGCGACCTGTTGACCGCCTGCCGCGACGATGAAGTCCTGCAACGGCGTGGCCGACGCGCTCAGCGCCGCGAGGTCGGGCGCGCCAATGATCACGCCCATCAAGGGCGGGATGATCGTCGCAGCGCCCAGAAATAGCACGCCGTAAATTATCCACACCAGCTTTTGACGTGCGCCCACGACCTCTTCACCGAAGATCACTGCCCCGCCATAGCCGTTGAGTGCGAAGATTGCGGCGCTACCGGCAAGTGCCATCGCCAGTACCGGTGTAGCCTGCAGGCCGCCCTGCGACGACGCCATGACCGGGTGGAGGATGGCCTGAAACAAGTCGTTGTGGGGGTGTAGGACGCCGAGCGCCCCCGTGGCGACCACCGCTGCGATCTCGATTGCCAGAAAGAGACCCGTGATCCAGGCGTTCATCCGGATGCTGAGCGCAGCCATCGCCGTAACCAGAATGATGCAGGCAAGGGCACAGGGTATGGGCTGAACGAAAGGCGCGATCACCTTCAGGAAATCGGCCACACCCAGCGCGGACAGCGCCAGCGCTACGGGCACCAGGAGGAGCATGCCGGCGAGGCTGGCAAAGCGCGCCGTTGGGCCCAATGTGTTACCTACCAGCACATAGTCGCCCCCGGCATGGGGAAAGGCGGACCCCAACTCAGCATAAATGCCAGCCACGATGCAGCCGAGCAGGACCGCCAGCAGGCACGCGGTGATGACGAAGGTGCCTGACTGCTGGATCAGGACGGGCGCGACGATAAAAACGCCAATGCTCGGCGAAAGATTGGTCAGGGTAATGATCATGCCGCCAATGCCCGACATTTCCCGCTTCAGCTTCGGTGGGGTGCTCGCATCCGTCATCTGAAATTCCTTCAATGCTGGTGCGCGGTTGGCCGGATTGAGGAAAGCACGGGCGAGGGTGCCTTGCGTGCCGTCACAAGCTCGATCGACCACGCGATCAGCGCGGCAAAAGCCATCACGACCGATGCGATGAGGAGCCCGAGCGAGAAGCTGCCCGTAGCGCTGGCGGCTAAACCCCAAAGGGCAGGTCCGATTGCCGCGCCGATTTGTCCAAGCGTGTTGCTCATGGCGATTCCGGCCGCCCGGGCGGTAGGATGGATAAAGCGGGTCAGCGTGATGAGTATCACGAGTCCTGCCACTTGACCGGCCACCGTGAAGATCACGCCGCCCGCGGCCGCGATCATCGTTGTGCCACCAAACAGAATCATCATGCCCCCAGCGGCCGTTACCAGCATCAGGATCGCGACAAGCCTGGATGGCCGGGCCATTCGATCGGAGACGACCCCGGCGATCAACATCGCCACCCCAACCAGCACGCCCGACACAACCGTCATTTTTCCGGCTTGCGCGATCGACCAATGCATCTGATCGGTCATCAATTTGGGCAGCGAAAAGCCGATGGCGCTGCCCACGGCGAAGTTGAGCGCCAGGGCCGTGCCAGCGACCAGGACGATCGGCTGGAGCAGCGCGCCGCCGATCCCAATCGGCGCGGCACCAGTCGCAGCGGTTCCTAGTGCCATCTCGCGGTCAAGCCACGCCTTCTCCTCAGGCTCAAGCCAGGCAGCTTCACTGTAACGGTCCGGAAGCGCAAACAACAAGGCGACGCCGAGCAGCACGGCGGGAAGGCCCTGAACGATGAACAACCATTGCCAGCCTGAAAGCCCCGCCAGCCCATGCAGGCCGAGCAGCGGCGGCGCCGAGGCTCCAAGCGCCACCAAGGCCAAGGCGCTGGCGATGTAAAAGCGGCTGATCGCCCGCCCTCGTTGATGCGCCGGCATCCATTCCGACACATAATGCGTGACACCGGGGAAGAACCCTGCCTCTGCCATCCCCAGCAGGAACCGCAGGCCATAAAACTCCCAAGGCGTCCGGACAAACACCATCGCCATCGAAACGATGCCCCAGGTGACCATGATCCGCGCCAGCCAGCGCCGCGCACCGAACCGGTTGAGCAGCAAATTCGACGGTACTTCGAACAGCGCATAGCTGATGAAGAAGCACGCGACACCCAGCCCATAAACGGCTTCGCTGAACTTTAGCTCGGCGTTCATCGATACCGATGCGAAGGATACGTTGCCGCGATCGATTATTGCTACCAAGTAACAGGCGCCCAGCAGAGGCAGTAGGCGCCAGCTGATCTTAGTGATAGCACGCCGTTCCAATCTGGTCCCTGCGTCCGCCATTTGGCTGAACCCCCTGCACATCGTTTCGGGGGCAGTCTGGGATAAAGTTGCGCATTAGCGAATGGACAATTTTGGGTATTTGTTGCCTGCCCAAATAACTGCTGCGGGACGACGGCAATCTGAAGCGTGTGACGGTCAATTGGTTGCCCGGTCAGACGCAGCCAGCAGCAGGCGCTCGGCCGCACGACCTGTGCGATCATGGTTCGACATTGCTTCGGCGATGAACCTGTCGAGCGCCTGCAACAGAGGCGGTTGCAACACCACACTCCGCTCGCGGGCGCCCGCCAGCTGAACCCATCCGTTCGCCTGCGCTTCGGCAAGAATGCGCCGGACGTGCGTGCGCGACACCGAAAAGCGGCGCGCCAATGCCGCATAGGGCACCGTCGCGCTATCGCTATTGGCGCGCGAGGCGTCGCCCGCCAGCGTGGTCAGGATCAGGAAGGCCGCATCGTGCACGCCGAAGAATAGGATGATCGGGTTGTCGAGCAGGGGGGCCGCGAGCTTGGCAAAGGCCTGCGCCGCGATGCCGCGTTGGGCAATCTGAAACGCGCCATTCCTGGACATCGGCAGGCTATAACTCGCCGAACCATATAGGGTCGCAAGCGGCGCGTAATGCGCGATCAGCCAATCCTGATCATGCGCCAGCATTGCCGGTGTGGGCCCCAGCAGGCGCACGCGCGCGTCAACGGGGCTCGGCCGCGTGCTCAGAAATCCTACATGCACCAGCCGCCCGATCAGCTGGCTGACATGGCCTTCGCTGGCGACGCCCATCGGTTTCAGCATCCGCAAGATATTAGCCAGCGTCGGCCAGCTGGCGCGATCCTCCTCGCGGTAGCCCGCTTCAAGACAAATGATCAGGAAGAACAGCATCATGCGGCCCGCCTGCATCATCAGCTTGTTGAGGAACGGATTCTCGCCATAGACGCGGTCGAGCTGGTCGAAATAGGCGAGCCGGGCGTCTGCGAACCGGGGATGCGCCAGAATCGCATCGGCCGAGCGATACGCCACGTCGAAATCGTCATCCCAGGCTAGCGAAGCATCCACCGACGGCACCGTAACGATCGACTCAAAATTGTCCATTGGCTGCCGCTGCCCAATGCCCCAACGTCCTGATAACGGGGGGACGAGCCGAGCAGGTCGGCATCTCCCCTAGTCTCGGCCATGGGAGAAAGGCGATCAAGCCCGTCCATTTTGTCCCCTTCCACCATCGATCGGCTGGCCGTGGTCCTATGCACAGCAATCATCTTCGCGGTGATCGCTGGCGGTTTCGGCTATGACATGGCGACAGTGTCGAGCGCGAACCCGTTCACTTACGCTTGGTACACGCACGTGCACGCTGTCGCCTTCAGTCTGTGGCTGGTCCTGCTGGTCGGTCAGGTGCTGCTGGTGCGATCGGGCAACACCGTCTTGCACAAAAAGGTCGGCCGGATCGGGTTCTTTCTGGTGCCGATCCTGCTGGTGGCCGGCCCAATGGTGGCGATCCTGCACCGCACCGATTCCCCGCCCGATCCATTCTTTCTGCCGTTCATGGCGACCCAGTTCACC
>NCGD01000042.1 GCA_002281535.1 Sphingomonas sp. 28-63-12 | reverse complement strand
CCCCGACTTCGTGGTATGCGTCACGGCACCCCCGAGTTCCTCCTGCGAGACCACTTCGTTAGTGACGGTCTTCACCACATCGGGGCCGGTGACGAACATATAGCTGCTATCCTTCACCATGAAGATGAAGTCGGTCATGGCGGGGCTGTAGACGGCGCCCCCCGCGCAAGGACCCATGATCAGGCTGAGCTGCGGGACGACGCCCGATGCCAGCACGTTGCGCTGGAAAACCTCGGCATAGCCGCCAAGACTCGCGACGCCTTCCTGAATACGCGCGCCGCCTGAGTCATTGATACCGATCACGGGCGCGCCGACCTTCATCGCCATGTCCATGATCTTGCAGATTTTCTGGGCATGGCGTTCGGACAGCGAGCCGCCGAACACGGTGAAGTCCTGGCTGAATACGAACACCAGCCGGCCGTTAATCGTGCCCGAACCGGTAACGACACCGTCGCCCGGGATGATCTGATCGGCCATGCCGAAATCGACGCAATTATGCTCGACATACATGTCGAGCTCCTCGAACGAGCCCTGATCCAGCAAAATATTGAGCCGTTCGCGCGCGGTGAGCTTGCCTTTGGCGTGCTGCGCCGCGATCCGCTTGTCGCCACCACCCAGCCGAGCCGCAGCTCGCTTTGCTTCAAGACGGTCGACGATGGTTTCCATAGGGCTCCCCAAGACGGTAAGCCCCCTTTCCAAGGAATCGCACTAAACGCAACCGTCTTGCGCGTCAGACTTTGACGACACCCCGGTCGATCAGACTGCGCGCGCAGTCGATGATCGTATCGGCGGCGAGGCGCGGCTCCCAGCTCAGCACGTCGCGAGCGTGATCGGATGGCGTCAGCCGTTGCTTACCGAGTTCGCCCGTCACCATCCGCACCGTCGGATCGAACAGGCTGGTGAGCTGCAACAGGATATCGGGCAAGCCGCGTGTCGGGACTTTGCGCGCTTCGCGCCCCAGCTGCGTCCGCAGCACGGCGGCAACGTCCTTCATCATCATGAACGGGCCCGAGGCAATGAAACGCTCGCCATCAATGCCCTCCGCCGCCAGCGCCCGGACATGAAGATCGGCGACATCGCGGACATCGACGACCCCAAAGCCGAAATTGGGCAAACCCGGCAGCGATCCCGACAGCAGCCGCGTGATGATCTGCACCGAGCTCGAGAAATCGGCGCTCAGCACCGGCCCGAGCACGGCGGCGGGATTAACCGACACATATTCCATTTCGCCGCCTGCAGCCGCGATCCAGTCTCGCGCGGCGCGTTCTGCAAGCGTTTTCGACTTGGCATAGGCATGGACCTGCGGGCCGTTCACATCGGTCCAGTCGGCTTCGGTGTAGGTGCCGATCTTCTTGCCATGGCCATAGGCGATGGCGGCGACCGATGAGGTCATCACCACCCGTCTGACGCCCGCCGCCCTGGCAAAGCGCAGCGCGCGCAACGCGCCTTCACGGGCGGGCACGATCAGATCGTCTTCATGTTTCACAGCGCCGCTCGGCAGGGGTGACGCGACATGGACGACATGGCTGCAACCGGCCACCGCCTCCGCCCAGCCAGTATCGCCGAGCAGATCGGCGGCGAAGAAATTAAGTTTATCTGCGGGCACCGCCAGCGCCTGGCGTACCGCGGCTTCACGGGCCAGCGAGCGGATCGTCGTGTTGACCGTCCATCCCTCGCCAATCAGCTGCCGGATGACGAAGCCGCCGATATAGCCGCTGCCGCCCGTGACCAAGACCTGTCCGCTCATCGCCGTCCTCCTGCGTGTCCGAAAACAAGTTTTATATCGAAACTGATATGATTCCAAGCGGTTTGGCTTGGCCTTGCGCGCGCAGTGGGCCACTATCGGCGCTTCAGGAGAACAGAATGACCGAAACGCTGTATCCGGTGCCGGAAAACTGGGCCAAAACCGCGCGATTCGATGCGACCGGTTATGAGACGCTTTATGGGCGATCGTTGGCGGACCCGGGCAGTTTCTGGCTTGACCAGGCGCGGCGGCTCGACTGGGTCAAGCGCCCCGAAATCGCCGGCGACTGGTCATTCGAGGAAAAGGATTTCCACATCCAATGGTTTGCCGACGGCAAGTTGAACGTCGCTGCCAACTGCATCGACCGGCATCTTGCCAGGCGCGGCGACCAGATCGCGCTAATCTGGGAGCCCGACGAACCAGGCGAGGAACCGCGCCGCTTTACCTATCGCCAGCTCCATGCCGAAGTGTGCCGGTTCGCCAATGTGCTGAAAGCGCAGGGCGCGCGAAAGGGCGACCGGATCACCATCTACATGCCGATGATCCCGGAAGCGGCGTTCGCGATCCTCGCCTGCGCGCGGATCGGCGCCATTCATTCGGTGGTGTTCGGCGGCTTTTCGGCCGAGGCACTGGCGGGGCGCATCACCGATTGCGACTCCAAGCTGGTGGTGACGGCAGATGAAGGCCGCCGCGGCGGCAAGAAAGTCCCGCTCAAGGCCGCGGTCGACGCCGCCGCGCACCACGCGCCGGCGCTGCAAAAGGTGATCGTCGTCAAGGCGACCGGCGGCGAGGTGACGATGCATCCGGATCGCGATGTCTGGTATCACGATGTGGCCGCGACCGTTCCGGCCGATTGCCCGGTCGAAGTGATGAGCGCGGAAGATCCGCTGTTCATCCTCTATACCAGCGGCTCGACCGGCCAACCCAAAGGCGTGCTGCATTCATCGGCAGGTTATCTGCTCTGGGCGAGCCTAACGCACGAGCTGTGCTTCGATTACCGGCCCGGCAACGTGTGGTGGTGCGCCGCCGATATCGGCTGGGTGACCGGGCACAGTTATATTCTCTACGGCCCGCTCGCCAATGGTGCGACGACCTTGATGTATGAAGGCCTCCCCAACTGGCCCGATGCGAGCCGCATCTGGCAGATTGTCGATCGGCACGAAGTCCATACGATTTTCACCGCGCCGACCGCGCTGCGCGCGCTGATGAAGGATGGCGACGGCTTTGTTGCCGCCACCAGCCGCGCCTCGCTGAAACTGCTCGGCACGGTCGGCGAGCCGATCAATCCCGAGGCATGGCGCTGGTACCATGAGGTAGTGGGCGAGAGCCGCTGCCCGATTATCGATACCTGGTGGCAGACCGAGACCGGCGGCGCCATGATCGCCCCGCTGCCCGGCGCCACCGCACTGAAACCCGGTAGCGCGACACGCCCCCTCCCCGGCGTCGATCCGCAGCTCGTCGATGCCGAAGGCCAGGTACTGCCCGGCACGACCGAGGGCAACCTTGTCATCGCGCGCAGCTGGCCAGGCCAGATGCGCACCGTGTGGAACGATCATGCCCGTTTCTTCCAGACCTATTTCAGCACCTATCCTGGCAAATATTTCACGGGCGATGGCTGCCGCCGCGATGCCGATGGCTATTACTGGATTACTGGCCGGGTCGATGACGTGATCAATGTCAGTGGCCACCGGATGGGCACGGCCGAGATCGAATCGGCGCTGGTGTTGCACCCTAAGGTCGCCGAGGCCGCCGTCGTCGGCATGCCGCACGACATCAAGGGCCAGGGTATCTATGCCTATGTCACGCTCAACGCCGGCGAGACCGGCGACGATGCGTTGCGCGCCGAGCTCGTCAAATGGGTGCGGATGGAGATCGGTCCGATCGCCACCCCCGATGCGCTGCAATTTGCCCCCGGCCTGCCCAAGACGCGCAGCGGCAAGATCATGCGGCGCATCCTGCGCAAGATCGCCGAGGGTGACGTCACGGCGCTTGGCGACACCAGTACGCTCGCCGATCCATCAGTGGTCGACGATCTGGTGACGCATCGGATTCAATAGGGCCTAAAGGATGTAAGGGACATCTTACATTGTGCTTGCGGCCCTTCTGTCGCACCGCTATAAAGCTGCAATACACTAAAAGAGAGGTTTTCATGCGCTTCAATCGTTTTGCCCGCCTGTCGGCGGCAACGGCCGTTCTCGCCCTTGCCGTGCCCGCCCTGTCGAAAGATGCGCCATCGGCGCCCCGCTATGGCGCCTTTGGCGTCGACCTAACCGCCAAGGATACAGCGGTGAAGCCGGGCGATGATTTCTGGACCTTCGCCAATGGCAATTGGGCCGCACGTACGGAGATTCCGGCCGACAAGGCAGCAGTCGGCTATGGCAATATCCTGTCGGACGAGGCCGAGTCCAATGTCCGGCTGATCCTTGATGACATGGCCGCCAACCCCGCCAAATATGGCGCCACGGGCAAGCAGGTTGGCGATTTTTACGCCAGCTGGATGGACGAAGCCGGCATCGAGGCAAAGGGCGCGGCGCCGCTCCATCCCTATCTCGCCAAGATCGCGGCGGTGAAGGATTTGACCGATCTGCAGGTGCTGTTCGCCACCGTCGGCTATGAATCGCCCGTTGGCGTCGGCATCATCCCCAATCTCGCCGACCCGACGAAATATACCGCAGCCGTCGGCCAGGGTGGCCTGGGCATGCCGCGCGACTATTACCTGCTCGCGGGCGAGAAATATGACGGCTATCGCAAGGCCTATCGCGCCTATATCGAAAAGATGCAGACGCTCGCCGGCATCACTGATGCCGCGGCCAAGGCCGATGCCATCATGGCGCTCGAAACCGCGATGGCCAAGGATCAATGGTCGCCCGAGCAGAGCCGCGACATCGCCAAGCTGAACGATCCGGAAGACGTCGCCGGCCTGGAGAAGAAGGCACCTGAATTCGATTGGGCGCTGATGCTCAAGACGGCAGGCGTGGACACCTCGCCGACCGTGCTGATGACGCAGAATACCGCCATCTCGGCGATGGGCAAGATCATGGTCGCCACGCCGCTACAGACTTGGAAGGACTATCTTGCCTTCCACTTCGTCAGCGATAACGCTGCCTATCTGCCCAAGGCGTTCGATCAGGCGCGGTTCGATTTCTATTCGACGACCTTGTCGGAAGTGAAGACCCAGCGCGATCGCTGGAAGCGCGGCGTGCAGTTGGCCAACGGGGCCCTGGGTGAAGCGGTCGGGCAGCTTTACGTCGACAAATATTTCCCCTCCACCGCACAGGCCAAGATGGCCGAATTGATCGAGAATCTGCGCGGCTCCTATCAGGAGCGCATCTCGGCGTCGAAGTGGATGGATGACGCGACCCGCAAGGCAGCGCTCGTCAAGCTCGCGGCGTTCGAGCCGCGCATCGGTCATCCGGACAAATATGTCGATTATACCAAGTTCACCGTCGTCCGCGGCGATATGCTTGGCAATGCGATGCGCGCGGCTGAATTCCAGCACCAGCTCCAGCTGGAACGCTTCGTGAAGCCGGTTGATCGCAGCCTGTGGTCGATGACCCCGCAGACGGTGAACGCCTATTACAACCCGCTCGCCAACCAAATTACTTTCCCGGCCGCGATCCTCCAGCCGCCCTTCTTCGATCCCAATGCAGATCCGGCGGTGAATTACGGGGCGATCGGGGCGATCATCGGCCACGAAATGGGCCATGGCTTTGACGATCAGGGCAGCCAGTTCGGCCCAACCGGCAAGTTCGAAAATTGGTGGACGCCTGAAGCCAAGGCGGCGTTCAAGACGCGTACCGCCGCGCTTGCCGCGCAATATGACGGCTATGAGGCGGTGCCCGGCACCAAGGTCAATGGCAAGCTGACGCTGGGTGAAAATATCGGCGATCTCGGCGGGGTAGAGGCAGCCTATGGCGCCTATCAGCGCTATCAGGCCAAGCACGGCAAGGCGCCTGTGATCGGCGGCCTGACCGGCGATCAGCGCTTCTTCCTGGCCTATGCCCAGGCCTGGCAGTCGAAGCTGCGCGAGGGTGCCGCCCGCGCCCGCGCGCTGACCGATCCGCACAGCCCGCCCTTCTTCCGGGTCAACGGCATCGTCCGCAATGTCGATGCATGGTACACCGCGTTCAACGTCAAGCCCGGCGACAAATTGTACCTCGCGCCCGAACAGCGCGTGCATATCTGGTAAAATCACCGGCATCAGCCCATGCTGCCCCAACAAAAGGAGACGCAGCATGGGCGAAATGCAGATCAGGCCGCTGGCCGCGCAATGCGGCGCGGAAATCACCGGCATCGATGTCCGCGATCTGGGCGAGGCCGACTTTGCGGCGATCAGCCGGGCACTGACCGAAACCGGCGTGATCCTGCTGCGCGATCAGCAATTAAGCCCGCAGGATCACATTGCCTTTGCCCGGCGCTGGGGCGCGATCGACGTCAATAATTACTTCCCCGCCAATGGCGGCCATCCCGAAATCGCCGAGGTCCGCAAGGCCGAGACCCAGATGGTCAATATCGGTGGCGGCTGGCACACCGATCACAGTTATGATGCCGAACCGGCGATGGGATCGATCCTGGTCGCGCGTGAACTGCCACCGATGGGCGGCGATACGCTGTTCACCAATCTCGGTGCTGCCTATGATTCGCTGTCGGAAGGCCTGAAAGCCACGCTGGCAGGGCTGCGTGCGGTGCACAGCGCCGATCACATCTATGGCCCCAACGGCGTCTACGCAAAGACCGACCAGGCCGCTGATCTCAAGGGCCAGGATGTCCGCGCCAACGCGGTTCATCCGGCCGTGATCCGCCACCCGGTGAGCGGTCGCCGGATTCTTTACGTGAATCCCGCCTTCACGCTGCATTTCGAAGGATGGACGCGCGAGGAAAGCCAGCCGCTGCTGCAATATCTCTATGCTGTCGCGATGCGACCAGAATTTCAGTGCCGGCTCAACTGGCAACCGGGCTCGGTCGCGGTGTGGGACAATCGTTCAACCTGGCATCTGGCGATGAACGATTATCAGGGCCATCGCCGATTGATGCACCGGATCACTATTTCAGGGGTAGCGCTCAGCTAAATCACGCGTCCGGGCTTGACGGATGCGGCCAAAGCGATGCGAGAGCCGTAGCTGATACGACCTGCCACCGATGGGATGTACACCATGATCAAACCGACCCATTTGCTCGCGCTTGCCGCACTGGCCACTGCCGCACCTACGCTGGCCGCACTGCCGGTTGGCGCTAAGGCGCCCGACTTCACCGCGCCGGCTACGCTGGGCGGCCATCCCTTTTCCTTCCACCTCGCCGATGCGCTGCGCACCGGGCCGGTGGTGCTCTATTTCTACCCGGCCGCCTTTACCGATGGTTGCACCGTGGAGGCTCACGCCTTTGCCGAGGCAACCGCGCGCTTTGCCGCGATGGGCGCAACCGTGATCGGCGTGTCGGTAGATCCGATCGAAAAGCTCAACCGCTTCTCGATCAGCGAATGCCGCAGCAAATTCGCAGTGGCCTCGGCCGATCGCAAGCTGGTCTCGTCCTACAAGGCTTCGCTGCCGCTGCTCGGCCGATCGAACCGCACCTCCTATGTGATCGCCCCGGATGGCGCGATCCTGCTCGCCTATAGTGCCCTCAACCCCAACGGGCATGTCGATAAGACGCTCGCAGCGGTAAAAAGCTGGCGCGACGCCCATCCGGTGCGGTAAGGCGATGCCTCAGCGTGGCGCGATGCGCGGTCGCTTGCTCCAGCCAGCTGCTGGCGCATGATGCAGGCGGGCTTCGGGAATCGCGGCGCGGATCTTGGCGGCGAAGCTGCGCAGGCAAACCTCGCTCCGCCCCAGCGGACCGGCCGTGAAGCTTGTCGATGCCATGCCGGCCTGCACGCGGGTGATCAGCCAGGTGTCTTCGGCGTTTACATGCCGGTTGATCCGATCATTGGCGTAGCGGACCAACTTCATCTCGCGCCGGTCATCCGGCAGCGCAAAGGCCATCATCCGCAGCACCGACTGCGTCGGGCTGATCGGCAGCCACTGCATGAAATCGACCTGATCGGGATAGATATCGAAGGCGATATTAGGCCACAGCTTGTAATAGAGCCACAGCCGCTGGTTGGCCGCTGGCAGGTGATCGGCGCGCGGCAAATGGGTCTGGTAGAATCGTTCCCACCGATCCGCCGATGGCTTGTCGACCAACTGGCCTGACATTTTGTCGACAAAAGGCCCGGCGGCGATCGCATAACTTTTGCCGAACAGCCGGGTCAGCCCAGGATGCGCTACCGGGATATGGAGATTGTCCGAATAATTGTCGCCGATATTCTTCCAGTTGACCGCGCGCGGCCGGCTGTAAACCGGCGTGATCGTGCGCAGATCCTCGAACCGATACGGCTCGATCTCTTGGTCATAGGGCGCCATCATCGCGGCGACCGACGGCCCGCCATCGTCGTCCAGCCGAACAAAGACGAAGCCGCGCCAGATTTCTACGCCAACCGGCGCCAGCCCTTGCTTTGCCTTGTCGAGCATCGGGTAATCCGCGCTCGACGGCACCCCGGTCAGTCGCCCGTCAAGCTCATAGGCCCAGGCGTGATAGGGGCAGATGATTTTCTTGGTGCATCCGCCCGCCCCTTCCAGCAGCCGCATCGCGCGGTGGCGGCAAACATTGGTGAAGCCGCGGACCTGCCCGTCCTCGCCGCGCACAACGATCACGCTTTCGCCGACATAATCGATCGAGCGCCACTCGCCGGGACCGGCCAGATCGCTTTGATGGCAAACAATCTGCCACGACGGGCGGATCACCGCCGCCACTTCGGCGTCAAGAAAATCGGCGTCGTGATAAGTCCAGCCGGGCAAACCCCAGTCGGCATCGGGATCGCCCGCGAGAAGGCCTGAAGCTGATCGCAACTGATCGTGCATGGGGACTGCTCCGGTGGCGAGGCGCGAGCATCGACGCTACCAGCTTGGCTTGGCTGGTCAATCGGCGCGCGGCACGGCGCACGCCAAACCAGAGCGGCGGGCAGGGAAATATCCCCGCCCGCTGCCAATCGGATCAGAACTTCGCTGAAACCTGGAAGCCGTAGAAGCGCGGCTCGCCGGGAATGAAGGTCGGGATACCAAAGGCGCCGCCCGTATTGCCGGCATCGAGCAGATAGCGCTCGCTGGTGGCATTGCGGATGAAACCGGCAAGTTCGAACCGATCATGGTCAAAGCTGATGCCAGCGCGCGCATTGTAGAGCGTGACGCCGGGCTGGGAGATCAGCGGACTGTTCGGCAGTTCGAAGAAGATCTGGCTGCGATAGGTCATGGTCGGGGTGGCGAATAGCCGCATCCCACCGCCGATCGGCGCATCAATGGTGAACCCGGCCGCCGTCTGGATTTCGGGCTGCAAGCGGAAACGCGCGCCGGCAAAGGCGGGCGAGAAGGCGCTGTCGCGGCTGATCCCGCCATTGATATAGCCGATATTGCCGAAGATGTTCAGCCAGGGGGTGACCCGCCAATTGGCTTCTGCCTCGACACCCAGATTATTGGCATTGCCCGCGCTTTGCGTCAGCGTCGTGCCGTTGGATTGAATAACGCTCACCTGGAAATCGGTATAGTTCTGGTAATAGACGCCGAGCGATCCCGACACCGGGCCCACCTTGCCCTTGATGCCGCCTTCATAATTCCAGACATTTTCCTCGGCTACCGGGGTGAATGCGGCCACCGGCCCGCTGGCGGTTGCGCGCGCGCCCAACTGGACGGTCGGCGAACGACGGCCCTTCGATACGGTCGCGAACAGGTTGATGTTGTCAGTGATGCGGTAGAGCGCGTTGAAACGTGGCAGCACGGCCGAAAAACTGCCCTTGGCGTAGAAAGTCTGACCGGCGGTGTCGACCTGGCCAGGGATCAGCGACGCCAGCGCCGGGTTTAGACGCGAGCGCGGCACGGTGGCGAAATAGCCCGAATTGCGCTCCTCGATCAGCGCCCGGGCGCCCGCGGTCAGTTCGAGCTCAGGGGTGGCCAGCCAGGTGACATCGCCGAACACCGAATACGCATCATTCTTGCCGATATTGCCGAACACCGACTGATACAGGACCAGCGGCCCGGCTTCGGCGGGAACGCTGCCATTGGGCAGCACGCAATTGGCCCGCGTCGCCGCCACCGCGCAGGTGAAATAGGTCGCTTCATTGCTGGAGAAGGGCACCACTTGCTGGCTGTCTTCGTGGAAGAAATTCCAGCCAAAGGCGGCGCGGAAATGATCGTCCTTATAGGCAAAGCGCGATTCGTGATTGACCTGATAGCCGAACGCATTCTCGGCAAATTCCAGGAAAAAGGCGCGCGACCCATCGGCGTCAAACACCTCAAGGCTGTCAAAACGGCGATAGCCATTGACTGTCGTGAAGGTCCAGCCCGGCGCGAAATCATAAGCCAGCGTCAGATTGGCATCATAGACATCGCGGGTCAGGCCGACATTGGGGGCGCCGAGGACAGCGGCGGAGACCGGCGAGCCGGACAGATTGGCCGCGCCAAAGGGATTGGCCCTGCCCGCTTCGGTCGGGAAAGTGCCAGAGATGAACGGCGTGCCGCCATTGCGCTGACGATCATAGGTACCGATCAGATCGACCGTCAGCGCATCGGTGGGTGTGTAGCGCAGCGACGCACGCAGGCCGAGCTGATCCTGCGAATACAGCCGGTTCGGCTGGCGCGTCGACAAATTGGTCACATAGCCGTCGCGATTCTTATATTCACCGGCGATGCGCAGCGCGATCCTGTCATTGCCGGCATTGACAAAGCCCGAGGCAAGATAGGCGTCGTAATTGCCATAACCTGCAGTGATCTGCCCCGAAAAGCCGGGCTTGGGCCGGGCCGAAACGATGCTGATCGCGCCAACCGCCGATGCCGTGCCGAACAAGGTCGCCTGCGGGCCCTTGATCACTTCGATCCGATCAACGTCGTAAATCGCCTGATACGATCCGCGCGAGCGCGAGATATCGACGCCGTTGTAATAGAGCGTCACGCGCGCGGCCTGCTGCGCGGAGCCGCTGTCCGACGTGATCCCGCGGATGACGATGCCGGGATTGTTCGCGCTTTGCTCCTGAATGTTCAGACCGGGCACGAAATTGGAAAGCTCGTCGAGATCGGAAACGCCAAGATCGCGCAGTCGCGCGCCTGAGGCCACCGAAATGGTGATCGGCACGTCGACAGCGCGCTGTTCGATCTTCTGCGCCGTGACAAGGATATCGGGGTCGCTGGCCTGATCATCAGCAAGGGCATAGGCCTTTGAGTCGATGGCTTGCGCGTGGGCGGCGGTGGCGATGACCGTGCTCGAAAGCAGCAGCGCCGTGGAAAACGAACGATAGGATGTCATGATGGTCCCCCGGGGTTGAGACCGCCCCCTGAAGGATCACTGTGAATGCTGCGCTGCAATATGAAGGCGTGGTAATGACGATCCCGGGTCATTTTTAATCGAGATGGGCGCGTGCGGCCAGATTTGGTGCCTTGGCAGCGGCCCGAGCCGAGCTGCCGGGGTCAGGATCGATCATCCGGCTTGCCTGATCTGTCGCACCCTTATACTGGGGCGATGCGTCAGGTTCCCAGGGATGGGAATAATAGGGAACGCGGAAGCAGGGCTAGTCCCTGTATGCCGCGGCTGTCCCCGCAACTGTGACCGGTGAGCGGTCGCCCTGAAATGCCACTGGAGGCGTAAGCATCCGGGAAGGCGGGGCGATTGCAGTGACCCGGGAGCCAGGAGACCTGCCTGTCGCAGTCGGTCCTTTGCGCGGACGGGGTGTTCAGCGTGATCGAGGTTCTTCCTCGCGTGACGACATCAGGTCGGGGTACGCGCGGACGATTCCGTCGCAATGCTATAGTGCCATTGGCGCGGACCCCTTGTTGTTTGAACAAGGGAAATATCATGCGCTTTCATCTTATTCGCCTATCGATTTCCGCCCTTACCCTGATCGCGGCGCTGCCGGCGCTGGCCGACACGCCGTCTCCAGCACTGGTCGATCCCACCGATACGTCCGACCCAATCATCGTTACCGCCACGCGCACTGCCGAGCCTTTGTCCCGGGTCGGCCAAAGCGTCAGCGTGATCGACTCCGCCACGCTGAAAACACGCCAGACCAGCACTGTCGCCGATTTGCTCCGCACGCTGCCCGGGGTCACGGTCGCGCGCAACGGGGGGATCGGCAATCCGACTTCGGTATTCATTCGCGGCGCCGAGAGCGACCAGACGGCGGCGCTCATCGACGGGGTCAAGCTGAACGATCCGGCATCGCCGGGCGGCGGGTTCAACTTCGGCAATCTGCTCGTCGGCAATATCGACCGGATCGAAGTTCTGCGCGGACCATCCTCGGTCATCTGGGGCAGCCAAGCGATTGGCGGTGTCGTCAATCTGATTACCACCCCGCCCAGCGAGGCGCTGACGATCAACGCGCGCGGCGAATATGGCTATCGCGGCACCGGCCAGATCGTCGCCAATGTCGCGGGCAAGGCCGGGCCGCTATCGGCGAGCGCGGGCGGCGGCTGGCTCACCACCCAGGGCATTTCAGCGTTCAACGCGGCACGCGGCGGGCGTGAGCGAGACGGCTATCGCAATTTCGGGGCGAACCTGAACCTCAACTTGACGCTCACCGAAGCAGTGTCGATCGACGCACGCGGCTATTATTCCGATGGCCGCACCGATTTTGACGGGTTTGCCCCGCCCAGCTACGCCTTTGGTGACACCCGTGAATTTGGCACGACAAAAGAATATGTCGGCTATGTCGGCGGCAATGTTGCGTTGTTTGGCGGGCGATTCCGCAACCGGATCGGCTTTGCTTATACCGATACCGTTCGCCACAGTTATGATCCGAATGGCTTTGTGGCCGAAACCTTTGCCGGCAATGGCCGCAACCAGCGCTATGAATATCAAGGCGTGGTTGACCTGACCAAGGGGGCGCAGGCGACCTTTGGGCTGGAGCGTGAGGAGTCGCGATTCGTCTCGTCAAGCTTTGGCGGGCCGCAGGTTATCGGGCGGGCGCGGCTCGACAGCATCTATGGCCAGTTGGTCGTGACGCCGCTGGCCGGGCTGACGCTGACGGGCGGGGTGCGCCAGGACGATCATGACCGGTTCGGCGGCGCGACCAGTGTCGCGGCGAGCGGCGTTTATTCACCAAATCATGGCGCAACGACGCTTCGCGCCAGCTATAGCGAGGGCTTCAAGGCCCCGTCCTTGTACCAACTGCAGAGCGAATATGGCAACCAACTGCTCCGCCCCGAACGCGCCAAGGGCTGGGATATCGGCGTCACCCAGCGCGCCCTGAGCGGCATGGTCGAGGCGAGCGCGACCTATTTCCGGCGGACATCAAGCGACCTGATCAACTTCGTGTCATGCCCGGCGCCACTGACCGGAATCTGCGCCGCAAGACCCTTTGGTACCTATGACAATGTCTCGCGGGCCGTGGCGCAAGGGGTAGAGCTGACGCTCGCGCTCCGCCCGGTCGACGCGCTGACCGTGCAGGGCAATTACAGCTATATCGAGGCGACAAATCGCGCGGCCGGCGACATCAATTTCGGCAAAAGGCTCCAGCGCCGACCGAGCCAGACTGTCAATGTCAGTATCGATTATCGCTGGCCGTTCGGGCTGAACACCGGCGCGACGGTGACCCATGTCGGCTCGAGCTTCGACGATGCGGCCAATCGCACCAGGGTACAGGGCTATGTACTCACCGATATCCGCGCATCCGTGCCGCTCCCGCACGGGGCCGAACTCTACGGCCGGATCGAAAACCTGTTCGACGAGCGCTATGAGGCCGTCTTTCAATATGGCACGCCCGGACGCGCTGCCTATGTTGGCATCAGGCTGCATTATTGATGGCTAACGCCATCACATTGCGGCGGGGGCCGGCATGATCAGTCGGCCCCGCCGGCCTTTGGGGCTGTTGCCCGCCCTGCTGCTGGCGGGGTGCGCGGTCGGGGCTGCGGCCCCCTCGCGCGATCCCACCGTGCTGCCAAGGATCGTGTCGATAAATCCTTGCGTCGATGCGGTACTGATGAAGGTTGCCGATCGCGGCCAGATTGCCGGGATCAGCCATTATTCAAAGGACCCGCGCGCAACCTCTATCCCCTTGGCGCAAGCCGCCCGCTTCACAGCGACATCGGGCACGGCAGAAGAGGTGATGGCGCTGGCCCCGGATCTCGTCATCGCTGGCGGCCATGTCGCCCCGGCGACGATCGCCGCCCTCGCGCGGCTGCATATCAGGCTCGTCCAGCTGCCCGTGCCTGCCACCATTGCCGAGAGCAACGACCAGATCCGCACGATCGCCTTGGCGGCTGGGCATGTCGATCGCGGTGCGCGGCTGGTTGCCGAGATTGACGCCGCAGTGCGCGCGGCGGGCGATCCGGGCAGCCCCGCCGTCCCGGCGCTGATCTGGCAGGGCGGCGGCCTGGTGCCGGGCACCGGCACGCTGGCCGATGAATTGTTGCGCGTCTCGGGCTATCGCAACCTCAGCGCAAGCTATGGGCTGCGGCAATGGGATGTGCTGCCTCTGGAATATCTGGTCGCGCAGCCCCCGCGCGTGCTGCTGTCGGTGGGCGACGCCGATCACTCCGATCGCATGCTTGGGCACCCGGTGCTCGGGCGGTTGAAAAAGCGGATCGCGGTGCGCGATTTTCCCGAACGGCTGCTGCATTGCGGCGGGCCGACGATCATCGATGCAGTTGCGCGGCTGGCGGCCGTACGGCGTGCCTTATGAGCCGCGTCACCCGGTTCAATCTGATGCTCGGCGGCGCGATCATGACGGCAATGCTATTTTCCCTCGTCGCCGGCAAGGTCTGGGTGCCGTTCAATGCCTGGGGCAGCAACGATCCCCGCTGGCTGATCGTGCTGGAGCTGCGACTGCCACGCACGGTGCTGGCCGCCGCCGTCGGCGCGGGGCTGGGGCTGTCAGGGGCTGCAATGCAGGGCTATCTGCGCAATCCGCTTGCTGATCCCGGGCTGTTCGGCGTCTCCTCGGGTGCGGCGCTGGGCTCGGTGATCTCGTTGTTTTTCGGCTATAGCGCTTCGGTCTGGTTGCTGCCGGCCTTTGCGCTGACCGGGGCTGCCGCCGCGATGGCGGTGCTTGCATTGCTCATCGGGCGATCGGCGAGTCTAATCGTCTTCACGCTCGCCGGGGTGATCCTGTCGAGCGTGACCGGATCGATGACCGCGCTGGCGATCAGCCTGGCCCCTACCCCCTTTGTCACCTCGCAGATCGTCACCTGGCTGATGGGGGCGCTGACCGATCGCAGTTGGGATGACGTCGCGCTGGCGTTGCCGATCATCGCAGTGGGTGCGCTGTTGCTGGCAATGACGGCGCGCGCCCTCGATGCGCTGACGCTGGGCGAGCCGGCGGCGCGATCGATGGGGGTCGATCCGTTGCGGCTGCAATGGCTGGTGGTGATCGGCGTCGGCCTGTGCGTTGGCGCATCGGTGGCGGCCGCAGGGGTGATCGGCTTTGTCGGGCTGATCGTGCCGCATCTCGTGCGGCCTTTTGCCGGCCATCGGCCATCGGCGGTGCTGCTGCCCTCGGCCCTCGGCGGTGCGCTGCTGTTGCTGCTCGCCGACAGCGCGGTCCGCGCGATCCCGACCGTCAGCGAAGTGCGGCTCGGCATCGCGATGTCGATGCTGGGCGGACCATTTTTCCTGATGCTGCTGCTGCGCATGCGGCGGGGGCTGGCATGACGATATTGGCCGCAGAAGGCCTGTCGCTGACTCTTGGCGACGTGACGATCCTCGACCGTGTCACGGCCAGCTTTGCCCGGGGCGCGGTAACGGCGGTGCTTGGCCCCAATGGCGCGGGCAAATCGACCTTGCTGGCCTGCCTTGCCGGGTTGCGGGCGGCGGACAGCGGCGTCGTCATGCTGGACGGCATGGCCCGCACCACGATCGACCGGCGCGATCTCGCGCGGCGGATCGGCTTCCTGCCGCAGACCGGTGACGTCCACTGGGATATCGATGTCGCCACATTGGTCGGGCTGGGCCGGTTCGCCCATCGCGGGCGCTGGGGCGAAACGCCGGCCGATCGCGCTGCCGTCTCGGCCGCCATAGCCGCCACCGATATCGCGCGTTTCTCCACCCGGATCGTCAACAGCCTGTCGGGCGGCGAGCGCGCGCGCGTGCTGCTGGCGCGGGTCCTGGCGGGAACGCCCGAATGGCTGCTGGCCGATGAGCCGCTCGCCAATCTCGATCCCGCGCACCAGCTCGACGGGCTCGATTGCCTCCGCGGGGTCGCCGCTGGCGGTGCCGGGGTGGTGGTCGTGCTGCACGATCTCAACCATGCCGCGCGGATTGCCGACCAGATCCTGTTGATGCGTGGCGGGCATGTGGTGGCGCAGGGCTCCCCGGACGCTGTGCTGACCGCGGACCTGATCGCCGAAACCTACGGCGTCGCCACCTTTGGTGGCGTGACCCCGCACGGCCAGCGTTTCATCATCCCCACCCACCGCGTTGACGGTCGATAGGCCGCGAAACCTGGAAGCCGTTCAGGACGGCGCTGGAGACAAATCCGCAGTGGCAGGCCGGCGATCCTTGCGCCAGCGCGCCAAGGTGCGTTCGGAAATGCCGATGATCCGGCAGCTTTCGCACACCCCCTTGCCGCCGGCGATCAGCTGCTCGACGGCACGGCATTTCTCATCCTTGTCAGGCATGGCGGTCATGGCATCATCCCAGCGCCGCGGCGCTTTTCCAAAGCATATAGGCGGCAACGACAAAGATCAGGCCAGCGAACACTGTCGTCAGCGTGCCATTGCCCGACAGGCGCTTAGAGAGCAGCGTGCCACCAACCCCGCCCGCTATCCCGCCCGCGATAAAGACACCGGCGAGCGGCCAGTCGATCAGCCCGGACCAGGCATAATTCGCCGCCGTCGTCAGCCCGAAGGCGGTAACCGCGACCAGACTGGTGCCGACCGCATTGATGATCGGCATGCCCGTGGCGGCGACCAGTCCGGGCACGATCAGAAACCCGCCACCGATCCCGAAAAAGCCCGAAAAGACGCCCGTGCCCAGCCCGAAACCAAGCACCTTGGGGGCATTTTCGCGCGCGCACACCACGTCCGCATCGCCCTGGTCGTTGCGCCCCCGCAGCATCACCACGCCGACGACGATCATCACGATTGCGAACAGAAACAATAGCTTGTGGCCGTCGATCGCCTTGCCCACGGTTGATCCGGCCAGCGCACCCAGAATGCCGGCGGCAGCAAACATCGCCCCGCAGCGCCATTTGACGGTGCCTGCGCGGGCGTGGCTGATCAGCCCGGTCGCCGCGTTGACCGCGACGGCCAGCGCGCTTGTGCCAATCGCTACATGCGGGCTCGCCACGCCGACCAGATAGACCATCAGCGGCACCGCCAGGATTGATCCGCCGCCGCCGACCAGCCCCAGGGTAAAGCCTACCAGGACCCCCGACAGCGCGCCCAACGCATAGTGGAAGCTATCCAACACAGGCCGTCAGACCGTATCGAGCGGGATTTTGAGGTAGCGCGTGCCGTTCGCTTCGGGTTCGGGCAGATGGCCCGCGCGCATATTGATCTGGATCGCTGGCAGGATCAGCCGGGGCATCTCGAGCGTCGCATCACGCGCCTGCCGCATCGCAACGAAATCATCCTCGCCAACGCCGTCATGGACGTGGACATTGCCGTCGCGCTCCGCCCCGATGGTAGTTTCCCAGGCGAAATCGTCGCGCCCCTGTGCTTTGTAGTCATGGCACAGAAACAGGCGCGCGGCGCGGGGCAGCGACAGCAGCCGCCGGATCGACCGGAAAAGTTGGCCCGCATCGCCGCCCGGAAAATCAGCCCGCGCGGTGCCGAAATCGGGCATGAAGATCGTATCGCCGGGGAATACCGCGTCGCCAATCGCATAGGCCAGATCGGCGGGGGTGTGGCCGGGGACGTGGAGAACGATAGCCTCGATACCGCCAATTTTGAAGACATCGCCGTCATCGAACAGCCGGTCGAATTGCGATCCATCCAGTGCAAAGCCGCTGCCCTCGTTAAACAATGTGCCAAAGGTCCGCTGCACGGTCGTAATCGCCCGACCGATGGCGATCTTGCCGCCGAGGTGCGCCTGCAGATAGGGCGCCGCGGAGAGGTGGTCGGCATGGGCGTGGGTTTCGAGCAGCCATTCGACCGTCAATGCCTCTGCGCGGACATAGGCAATGATCGCATCGGCTGAACCATGCCCCGTCCGCGCCGCCGCGGGATCGAAATTGAGCACGGAATCGATGATCACAGCCGCGCGGGTCACCGGATCATGGACGACGTGACTGGCGGTGAAGGTCGCCTCATCGAAAAAACTGCGCACCATGGCGCGCGGCGCGGCGCCGATCAGACTTTGGCTGATCTGCGCCGCCGCCCGATCGACAACCAAGTCCGCAGAGATCAAGGCCATGACAAATTCCAATATTTTCACATTTACGTTTATGATATAATCATGTAATCGTATTGCGTCAATTGCGCTGCCATGGCATATATTGGAAATAACGGATTGGAGGGGCTGAAATTGAGCGATCAAGGCGAGCGGCTATTGCCCCACGGGCCGGCAAAGCTCGGCGACCTGTTGCCTAATTTCACTGCCCGCACGACACAAGGCATCAAGTCGCTTACAGACTTTCGTGGAAAGTGGCTGATCCTTTTCTCGCATCCAGCCGATTTCACCCCGGTCTGCACCAGCGAATTCGTCGCCATCGCCCATGCGGCTGATCGCTTTGCGGCCCTTGATTGCCAATTGATGGCGCTCTCGGTCGATAGCCTGTTTTCGCATTTTGCCTGGATCAAGGCGATCCACCAGGCCTTTGACGTCAAGGTCATGTTTCCGCTGATCGAGGATCCGACGCTCGAAATCGCCCATGCCTACGGCATGGTCGATGCCGACTCGCTCGATGCCTCCTCGGTGCGCACGAGCTATTTCATCGATCCCGACGGGCGGCTGCGTGCGTCGACCTGTTACCCCGCCAATGTCGGTCGCTCGGTCGAGGAGATGCTGCGGCTGCTGGCCGGGCTCCAGCGCGCCGATGGCCAGGGCGCGCTGGTCCCGGCCGATTGGGGGCCGGGTGACGATTTGCTGGCGGTGCCGAGCCAGACGCTCGCGAACGTCTTTGCCGCTCCCAGCGCGACCGCCTGGCTTTACGCCCCTGTGCCGGACAAGGGCTGATCATGGGTATCGATCTCCGCGCGCTTGATGTTGAGGCCCAGGCCGAATTGCTTCGCGCGATCGCGCACGCTGTGCGGCTCGATTTGCTCCGTACGCTGACCGGCGGCGAGCGCAGCGTCAGCGATCTTGAAGCTGCAACCGGCATCGTCCAGCCCGGCCTGTCGCAACAGCTCGGCATCCTGCGCAAGGCCGATCTCGTTCTCACCCGGCGCGAGGCGAAACAGGTATTTTACCGCATCAACCACGCCCGTTTCGCCGAACTGAGCAAGCTGCTCGATGCTTTTGCGGATACAGTCGCGGTGCCGCGTAGCGAGGCGGTCGCGGCAAGAATGGCGAGCGGTGGCGGGGCGGCAATGTTTGCGCGGATGGGGTGAAGGCCGCGCCGGCGGCCCGAAGAAGGAAAGTTGAAGCACGCTACCTTAATCGTGATTGGACATCGACCAAATTACGGCGTCTAAGTTGGCTGCAGCCCTTCGGGCCATTTCCAGTCAGCGCTAACCACAGCAATTGTCATCTGCCGTGATCTGCTGGCCGCAATGATCGCCACATGGCGAGCCGCACGCGCGATTGCCGACCCCATTGGTCGACTTACTTTTTAGCCGAGGACAAAGACATGACCGATTCGTCTCGCCTAGCCGCGGCGCGGGCCCGCTCTTCCAGCAGCGCGCGCTGGCCTGCGCGTCCCCGATCGCTCCTGCTGGCAGCTGGACTCAGCCTGGCGGTCACCGGTTGCGGCAAATCACCGGACAAGCCGGTGGCGCCCGCTCAGGCAACGATCTCCGCTGAGCCAGCCATGCTGGCCTCGACGGATCCGCTGATCTTGCGTGCGCGGGACACGTTCGCTCCAATTCCCCTCGCGGCGCCCGAACTGCCCGGCAACGCCGCCACCCCTGCTAAGGTCGCGCTGGGGCGGATGCTCTATTTCGATCCGCGGCTGTCAGCGACGCATTCGATCAGTTGTGCCTCCTGCCACAGCATCGGCCTGGGCGGGGCGGATAATTCTCCGGCATCGGCGGGCTTCCATGGCACGCGCGGCGGCCGCAATTCGCCAACCGTGTTCAATGCCGTCTTCAATTTCGCACAATTCTGGGACGGCCGCGCGAAAGACCTTGAGGAACAGGCGGGGGGTCCGATGGTCAACCCCGTCGAGATGGCGTCCCCCAAGCAACACGTCGCTGAACAACTGGCGGCGCTGCCAGCCTATCGCGGCGATTTTGCGCGCGCCTTTCCGGGCGACGCCAATCCTGTCTCGCTCGGCAACGCGCAAAAAGCGATTGCGGCTTTTGAAGCGACCCTCATCACCCCGAATGCGCCATTTGATCGCTATCTTCGCGGCGATGCGACCGCGCTGAACGCTTCTCAAAAGGCCGGCCTCACCCTGTTCATGGACAAGGGCTGCAGCGGCTGCCACGCCGGGGTCAATATTGGCGGGGCCATTTATGCCAAGTTTGGCGCGGTTGAGGCCCCTGATACAAAATACCGGCCGATCGAAGACAAGGGACGCGGTGCGGTTACTGGTCTGGCGTCCGACGATTACGCCTTTAAGGTGCCGACATTACGAAACATCGTTCTAACCGCTCCCTATTTCCATACGGGGTCGGAACAGGATCTCGCCAAGGTGGTGCAAGTCATGGCGAAGGCCCAGCTGGGGCAGACTCTCAGCGCCGGCGAAACCGGCCAGCTGGTTGCCTTTTTGAATTCGTTAACCGGCGATCAGCCCAAGATCATGATTCCGCAGCTGCCCTCCAGTGATGCCAATTCTCCATTGCCGGACAAATAAGGACAGTAAGGCGGATCGATCGGGTTGGTATTGCCGCTCGTCACCGGTCGCCCCCAGCAGGCCCACGTCTGCTGGGGGCGATTGCTGCCGACCGGAAAACCAGGAAACCCAGGTCGTCTAAGAGCGCCATTCGGGCGGGCGGGTGAAAGCCGATGGCATCCGCCGCTATTGAGCGCTCACACTGGCCACCCACCGCAAAATTCCCGCCTTATCCATCGCGCCTGCCTGGCGGGCGATCTCGCGCCCACCCTTGAACAGAATCAGCGTCGGGATGGATCGGATGGCGTAGCGCCCGGCAACCGCCTGCTCAGCCTCGGTATCGACCTTGAGCAACCGGACCTTGGGATCAAGATCGGCCGCCGCCGCCGCAAAGGCGGGGGCCATCATGCGGCAGGGGCCGCACCAGCTTGCCCAGAAATCGACCAGCACCGGCCCGCTGCTGCGCGCCACCATCTTGTCGAACAATGTCCGATCGGCCTCGATCGGCGCACCTGTGGTCAGGGGGCGGTGGCAAGTGCCGCAACTGGGGTTGTCGCCCAGCCGGGCCTCGGGCACGCGGTTGAGCGCCTGGCAGTGCGGGCAGACGACGATGTCATTGCTCATGCGGGGTCTCCGGCGATGCGGGTGCTGTAGTCGCACAGCGCAGCGATAATGCCTGCGACCTGGCTGTCGACCAGCCGGTAGAAGCGCGACTGTGCATCTGCGCGCACGCCGACCGTCCCCGCCTCGCGCAGCACGGCGAGATGCTGCGACACACTGGATTGCGGCAGGCCTGTCAAGGTGACCAGCTCGCCAACCGAGACCTCCCCATTACTCATCCGGCACAACATGATCAGCCGGTCGCGGTGGGCGAGCCATGCGCGGCATTGTCGTGCAGCGCGGCGATGGGTCCGGTGAAGCTCATGACCCCAAGGTGGCGGGGCGGCCGTCATCGCGCAAGACGATGTAGATCGCCGGGATCACCAGCACCGTCAGCAGGGTCGATGAGGCCAGCCCGAACAGCAGCGAAATAGCGAGACCCTGGAAGATCGGATCGGTGAGGATAACGCCTGCGCCGATCATTGCCGCCGCCGCGGTCAGCGCGATCGGCTTGAAGCGGATCATGCCCGCCTCGAGCAGGGTATCGCGCAGCGACTTATCGGGCGCGCGGGCGTGGTTGATGAAATCGACCAGCAGGATCGAATTGCGCACGATGATGCCCGCGAGCGCGATGAAGCCGATCATCGAGGTCGCGGTGAAGGGCGCCGCGAACAGCATATGGCCGATGACGATACCGACAAGCGTCAGCGGAATCGGCGTCAGGATCACCAGCGGCAGCTTGAAATTGCGGAACTGGCCAACGACCAGCACATAGATGGCGAGCAACGCCACCCCGAACGCTGCGCCCATGTCGCGAAAGGTGACCCAGGTGATCTCCCATTCGCCGTCCCAGAGGAGGCTGGGCTTGGTCTCATCCTCGGGCTGGCCGTTGAGGCGGATCTCGGGCTTGATCAGCCCGTGCGCTTTCCAATCGAATTTGATCACCGCATCATCGACCGCGAGCATCCCATAGATTGGCGCTTCATAGCGCCCGGCGAGTTCGGCGGTGACCATCGTCGCGCCGCGCCCGTCACGGCGAAACATGCTCTGCCCGCCGGGCTGCACCTTCGCCTCGACCAGTTCGCCGAGCTGGATGAGTTGCGGCCGGCCCGTACCTTGCGTCACCGCGACCGGCGTGGCGGCGAGCGCCTGGCTCCAGCTGCGCTGCGACTGATCGAGCGCGATCTGGATCGGCAGCGGATCGCGCCCGCCGCCGCGCGGGGCATAGCCGACG
>NCGD01000041.1 GCA_002281535.1 Sphingomonas sp. 28-63-12 | reverse complement strand
TATGCAAGCCAACTCGGGGCAGTCGGAGTCGATGAGACCGCGCTGCTATCGCTTCAAGGCACCCTGACCGACAAAGCATGGCTCGGTGTAGCTGAGCGGCTGGTATTTCAGGTTTACAAAAATTGCGCGCCGTTTGTCAGTCCATTCTCGATCAACAATCCTTCCGGCTGGCGATATTGGCTGATCCATTTTGCCAACAGCTATCGCGCGCGCCAAGTGTATAACAACATCCTGCACGACAATAGCAGCGCGCAGGCCCATTTTGGTCGGTCCGGTTTGAATATGCTCGCCTATGATCCGTCGCATGAGGAGGGGTCGCTTTATCTGTTTGCAGATAGCGACCGCGTGGTGGCGAAAGGGCAGTTGCTAGAGGACATTCCGCGCCTTGTGTCGGAGTCCGGCGATGCGCTGATTATCGGTGATTTCTATTCCAGCATCTACAATGCCACGCCTGCCCACGCCGATGACGTTCACGCTGCAATGATCGAAAACCCCGACATTGAAGTCATCACGGAAAATGGTGGTGAACGGCGCAAGCCCAACACGATCACGGTCAACGACATTATCAAAATCAAGAAGCAGCGCAGCTTTTTCCCGGTGTTTCTCGACTCCAGCAAAGGCACATAGCGGCGTTCACGCCGCATAGCGCCCATCTGAGAGCCGTCGCGCTTGGCCGATGGCAGTAAGCGCATCCAGCACAGGGGTTACGCCCCTGGCGTTGGTTCCCTTGATGCCGCGAGCGATTTCGCTGGGATGCTGGGGTGCCTGCGAAGCGCCGAGGATTGCGGCAACCGTGCTGACCTGTTCGGCAAGCGTCTTAGGCCAGGGGATGATTGTCATAGGTGCGGCGGCGGGGGCGTCGCCCAGGTCGAGCGTGGCGTTGACTTGGGGGGCAGTGGCACCGGGCGACTGAAAATCGGGGCGGAGCCAGCGGATCATGCCCTTGGCTTCTTCGGCGGCGCGTGTCTTGTTGAGCGCCACTAGGCGCGCGAGGATGTCTTCGTCCGATAAATCGGAGGACCAGCCATAGGCTTCGGCGACAGTAGCGTCGATGGCATCGTGATGTTGGCGGATCAGCGTCACCAGCCCGCGATCGTGGATGTCGCGTTCCTTTTCGGTCAGCGGGCGGCCCTTCCCGTCATTGGCGCGCAGCGCCTCCAGCACGTTGTATAGCCCGGTTAGAGTCAGGTCGTGGTGACGCTCAAGCACTTGCTTGCGCAAACCGTCGAGCGACTCGGCCTCGGCACGTATGCGGGCTTTGAGCGGTTCGGGGCAGTTTGCCGGGAAAGGGAATGGATCGAAACACCTTTGCTTGTTGTATCGGGGCCGCGTTTCTAGCGCACCCTTCGCTCGCTGCATCCATACCAAATGGATTCTGCTCGAAAGAATGCCGAGCGAGAATGCATCGGCGCTTGCCACCACCACCAAGCCGCCCTCGGGAAATTGCGGCGGTGCAAGGAAGATGAAGAAGCGATGCTTGGCTGTTTCGGTGGTGACGATAAAGCGTTCGCATCCGGCGAGCGCGCCGCGTAGTTCCGTGTTACGCCTACCAAATTTCCACCATTGTAGCCTGCGACTATCTTCGTTGTTCTCATCCCGCTCGGGTTTAACGTGATTGAATAGATGGCTGTAAAACGTCGGAAAGTCCTGGCGAAAAGCATCTTCGTCCAAGTGATCGACATCGATCACGTATTTTCCCTTCCATCGGTCTGTCACGTCTTTGCCGCCGTAATAAGGTCTTAGGACGACAAGCTCCTTCGGAGAAAGCTCGGACAACCAGCGTTCCGCCAGAGTCTTGGCGATGATAAAGCCAGCGCCAAACGTCTTAATTCCTGGAGAGCAAAGGCCATCGTTTGCCTTCAACGGCTTCGCCGATTTTACATCATTGCTGATGTTTAAGGTTGCGCTGATCGACCCTGACTGCTCCGAAAACTGAATGCTATCGGGAGCATGGCTTTCATCAACGATTTGCAACAATCGGCCATCGGCCTTTCCAGCCATGCCGACGGTCATGGCGATCCTGACTGCGGCCGAGCCTTTTTCATCAACCCACGGATGGTCGCCTATTGCATACGATATAGAGAGTCCGCCTTTCGATGCTTCTACATGCGGACGGACGACCTTCGTGTTAAATTGCTGAGTGATCGTTGCAGATGTGATAAACCCGAAGCGCCTTAGTTGCTTCGTCCGGGCCAAGTTCGCGGCTCGGTCCCACCAGTGCATTACATAATCAGCCGAGAGTTTTACCTTTGAGGCCGATTTGAGCGCAGTCAGATATGGACGCCCAAGATACTCAACAGCACGCTTTCCTTTGCCGATAAAAGGCGGATTGCCGACAATGAAATCAGCCTTCGGCCATTTTGTTGGCCGAGGCTTCACATACCGATAGACCTCGACACGGGCCTCTTGATCGGGAACTTCCTTGCCCGTGACGGGGTGCTTCTTTTTGGTTTCACCATCCCAACGAGTGAGCGGCTTGCCATGCGCATCCCGCTCCAGAACCTTCTGCTCACAGTCGATCAAGGCGTCACGGTTTTCGATCGTTTTCACATCGCGCAACACTGGTTCGGGCGGCACCTTGCCTTCGCCATTCACCCGGAAATGCCATTGGAGATAGCCGATCCACAGCACGAGCTGGGCGATCGCCGCCGCGCGCGGATTGATCTCGATTCCGAGGAAGTTTTCGGGCGTGATCGTATGGCCGCTCAGCTCAGCCACGGTTTGCTTTTCGCCATCGGGTTCGAGTTCGGCCAACCGCCCGATCACTTCGCCCTCCAGTTCCTTCATTCGGGCGAGCGCGACATAGAGGAAATTGCCTGTGCCGCAGGCAGGGTCAAGCACCTTCACCTGCGCAAGCTGGGCATGAAACCGCTCGATCACGGCATGGGCTTCGTTAGCCTTGCCCGACTCAATCAACTGACCGGCGGCGGCCTGGACCCCGGCCCAATCTGCGCGCAGCGGTTCCATGATCGTCGGCATGACTAGCCGTTCGACATAGGCACGGGGCGTGTAATGCGCGCCCAGTTTGGCACGCTCCTTCCCGTCCAGCGCGCGCTCAAGCAGCGTGCCGAAGATCGCGGGTTCGACATGATTCCACTTGTGCGACGCTGCCTCGATCAAAAGACCGATCTCGTCGGCTTTGAGGGCAATCGCAGTGGTATCCTTGAACAGATAGCCGTTGAAACGCAGCACAGTTTCGCCAGCCTCACCCAGCACCCCGGCCAGTCCGCCCTTATCCATGGCCTGCCACAGCGACGACAGGTTTGGCGCGAAGTTTTCCGGGCGCTTCTGCATTCTGGTGAGGAAGTCGGTAAAACTGCCTTCAGGAATCAGCCGCACGTCTTCGGCGAACATCGTGAACAGGCAGCGCATAAGAAAATCGGCGACGCGGGTGGGATTCTGCTCGCGCGATTCGAGGCGCTTGGAAAGTTCGGCGAGGTGGCTGGCGATCTCGCGCGTTACGCGCGCAGCTTCTTTAGAGGGATCGAGACTGAGCGGGTCGGTCCAAATTGTGGCGAGGCGAGAGCGGACAGCATCGTCGCGCAGATCGTCCAGTGCGATGCGGAAGCGTGCGGCATCGGGAAATTGCGTGTATTGCTTCCCCGTGCCGCTGAAATCAGCATAAACGTCTATGCAGTGACCGACATCTGTCACGAGCAGGAAGGGCGGCCAACCGTGATCGATTGGCAGCGCCTTGGCATAGCGTTCGGCTTGCCCACGAGCTTCGACCATCGCTTTCGACCAGGTAGGAGTGCCGCGCTTGGCCGTGCCACGTTTGTAACGGGCAGCGGCGGTTTGACCGAAAATATCGAGGTCGGCCTCGCCCTGCTCGGCGGCCTTGCGGTCGGCGTCGCTTCCCTGCTTGGCTTCAAGCACGAAGCAATGGCGCTTGTAGGCATCGATGCGCCCAAAGCTCTCAGCGCCGTCGGCTTCCTTCTGGAAAACCCGGCGCTCGAACACATAATCGTTGTGGCTATCGTCGGTGCGGCTGCCCTTGGGCGGATCGACGCCGATCAGGGCGCACAGGCCATTCACAAAGCTTTGCGTATTCGCGAGTTCGGAACCGCCGGTCAGCGCCCACTCGGCAACGAAGGATTCGATTTGATCGTTATCTGACACTGATCGTCTTTAGACGTCTGAGTTCATTACTCGCAATCGACAATGGGGGCGTTCGTTTCACTTGGAATCAACACTCTCTGCGACCAAAAGTCGGTAGCGCGCGTAGCGACGTTCACCAGTACGGATAAACGCACCCTTCTCGATCAGATCGTTCAAATCTCGCGTCGCTGTCGCAAGGCCAGCCCCGGTGATCGTCCGATAATTTCCGGCGCTCAACCCGCCAGCAAAACCGTCCGGTCCTTCGCGGAAGATGCGAAGCAGGGCCTTTTCCTGACGTTCGTTGATCTCACCACGCAAACGATCGAGAAGCCGCGTCTTGTCGATCAGGAAGCGGATGCGGGTGATCGTCCGAGCCTGCGCCTCGATGACAATATCGGCAAACCACGTCAGCCAGGCGTTGATGTCGTTGCTCTGGCTGCCAAGCTGAAGCGCGGCGTAATAGGCTTTACGGTGGCGATGGATCGTTTCCGCCAGTGCCGTCAGCGTTGGGGCCGCGAGGTTTTGGGCCAATGCCTTTTCAGCAATCGCGCGCCCTATCCGGCCATTGCCGTCTTCAAAGGGATGGATGCTCTCGAACCACAGGTGCGAAATTGCGGCACGGGTGATCGCGGGAAGCGGGTTCGGTGATGACGGCGCGCTGTCATTGAACCATGCGATGAAACGGGACATTTCCATCGGGACGGCATCTGACGGCGGTGCCTCGAAATGCACGCGCGGCGCATGGAGTGCGCCCGAAACGATCTGCATGGCATCTTCGTGCGTCCGGTAGCGCCCGACATCGGCAATGTCGCGACGCCCGTTCATCAGCATGGCGTGCCACGCGAACAGGGTCTGGTCGTCCAGCGGCGCTGCATGGTTACGATATACATCGGCCATCAGTTCGGCGGCCCCGGCCTCCGCCGCACTTGCGCGGCGCTGGTCGGCGGCAAAGCCCAGATGCCGTGCGAGCGACGACTGGACGCTGGCACGGTCGAGGATTTCGCCTTCAATGGCAGAACTATCGACAACCTCTTGGGAGATAAGTTCGATGGTCAGGCCATCGCGCTCATCGGCGTCGAGGTGGTGGAGCGCACCAATGACGACGCCAGAACCTTTCAGGAATTGCTCTTCTGACACGCGGATTCGTTCCACATCGAAGCGAAATTTAGGCCAATCGGAAAGTTGCCAATTCCAGCGCATGATGGATAGGATGCCTTTCTATCAATCACGATATAGGCTTGTTATGATTGATAAAGCGATAGCCAATCAATCATTACAGGCACATTGTCGCTTCGCGTAGTCGATTTGTGGCGATGGCTGCATCCCGGATGGGCTGCCAAGTGCCAGCATGACAATGCCGTTCGATTGTCATTTCGCGGAGCGGAGCGCGGGACGTGCGACCCTTGGGCGATCCGCTGATGCAGGCTCCTGTCCCCCGTGCGGTGGACTTTACAGAGCCTGCTATCTTGGATGGTGCGGGCGGTGGGAATCGAACCCACACTCCTCTCGGAACTGGATTTTGAATCCAGCGCGTCTACCAGTTCCACCACGCCCGCGACGCAACTGCCTATAGCGCAGCGAGCTTGCGGCGCAACGTCAAACCCGCGTGCACCACGTCACGCTGCTGACTTCAAAGCCTTCTTTTTGACGGTGATCAGCTGGGGCCGCGCCCTGCGGACGTTTACGGCCGAGGCGTCGATATTGTTCTTAAGATGACGACCGTAGAATTTCTCGATCATTTCGACGCTGGTGCGGCAGTTCTTGGCGACCTGGTAGATGTCCGCGCCTTCGAGCAAACGAAGGCAGATATAGGTATGCCGCAGGCTGTAACAGGTCCGGATATGGTTATCCCGGTCGAACTTCAGATTGAGTTCGTCCAGCACGGTGTTCATCAGCTCGCGCGGCGTCTTCCCGAAAATCCGGTCGGTCGGCTTTAGCTGTTTGCGCTTGCGAACCCGCTCGAACGGCAGGATCGCTCCAGGCATCGACTTGCAGAAGCCGACCCCACGCTTGCCGCGAACCTCAATCTCAAGGATGCGCTCGCCGGTCGATTCATCGTTCACGATCTTCACGTCGCGCAGTTCGAGCCGCGCGGACTCGTCGGGACGAAGCCCCGTGTTGCCCATAAACAAGACATAATCGTGAAAGTTCTCGCAGACCTCCCGCCAGCGCGGCTTGGGCGGGTTCTTCGCCCGCTCGCGGGTCGCTTCATACAGTATCTTGTATTCTTCGGGCGAGAACCACGCGCGATGCTCGACCTTACCTGACGTTTTGTAGGGGGCGGACATATCGGGGAGCGCGTCGATCCATCCTTTGCGGTTGGCGGTTTTCAACACTTGGCGAAGCGTCACGACCTCGCCGTGAAGGGTGGCGCGGGCCGGTTTCTTCGGCTTGCCAGTTTTCGGATCGACCCGCGAAGTCTGACGATGAACCCGATACTCCTGAACCGTGCCTGCATTGATGTCTTCAAGCGCGTATTTGCCGAAGAACGGTAGCAGGTGAACGCGGACGTGATCCGACTTTTGTTTCACATATTCGGCGTTGCGTTCGCCAAGCGTAATGACCTCGAACTCGCTGGTGAAGGCGTTGGCGGCATCCTCGAAGCTCGGACCCGTTGGCGTTCGCCTACGCCGACCGTCGATCGGCGCGCCGGGACCGGCGGCAAGAGGCTGGACGGGGCCGTCCAGCAAGGGAACTCCACCGCGTCGGCGTTGGCGATCCTCGACGCACCGCTCCATATACCAGTCGCGCGCAAAATCCTTGGCAGCGGCAAGGCTCTCTTCCTTTGTAGTCTGCCGGTAGTTGCGGCTGCCAAGATATGTCGAGCATTGCCAGTAGCGGCTCCTCTCACGTCGATAGACGTGCAGCGCCCCATCCATCAGCAGATGGCTTTCGATCGGCATTGCGAGAACTCCAAAGTGTGTAAGACATGTGTAAGTCTTTTTGGAGGTCTCGTCCTTGCTCAAACCATTGGTTTTACGGGGTTTTTGGCTTATTTTTTTAGGTAAAACGGGATTTTGAGTCCGGCGCGTCTACCAGTTCCACCACGCCCGCAACGCCGTGCTCGCTAACCCAAGCCGCCCGCGACCGCAAGGCTTTGGACGCACGTTGCGCTAAAGGCGCGACAAGGGCCATAAGTCCCGGATGAGCAATCCATCATGAGCGTCGCCTTTCGCCGCGAGAGCGACGAGGAACATCTCGAACCCAAATTCGAACTGCCGATCCCGCCCGGCCCCAATCTGGTGACGACTGCAGGACTTGCAATCATCGAGGCGAAGCTGGCGACGGTCGAGGCGCTGATCGCCAGCGCGCCCGAAGAATTGGTGCTGGCCGATGCCAAGCGGCAATGGCGCTATTGGATCACCCGAAAGACGAGCGCGCAACTCGCGCCACCGCCGCCGCTCGACCGGGTGGCGTTCGGCTCACGCGTGCGGTTCACGCTCAACGGTGCCCTGCGCAGCGTCACGCTTGTCGGCAGCGATGAGGCCGATACTGCAACCGACAAAATCCCCTTCACCGCCCCCCTCGCCCGCGCGCTTATCGGCGGCGAAGTGGGCGAGGCGCTGGATTTTGGCGGGCGAGCGGATGCGATTGAAATTCTGGGGATTGAGGGGACGGATTCAGCGCCTTGGCCAATAAGCTGAACTTCGGCTTTCGCCCCAATTGCAGACGCAGCACGAACCTCTATTGTCGAGCGATATGAAGCTCGAACCTCTATGGCCGATGACCATTCTCTCATTCGCTCTCATGGGATGCGGATCATCAGCGCTTCCGGACAAGCCGTTGTTCGTCGGCGTGGCAGGGACGGACTATGAACAAGGCACGGCGTTGATACGTAGCCGTTTGCAAACACGCTTTCCCGAGGGAAGCGCCGAACAAAAGCTAGCGCATTATCTTGAACAGCAAGGTTTGCGAGTTGATCGCGCGGAGCGGGAAGCCTCCGTCAGATACGACAGGTTTCCTTGCGGCAGTCAGGTTCGTGTCAACTGGACGGTCAATTCGACCCACTCGATTGCAACCGTTGATGCTCTCTACAGCGACACGGGATGCCCTTGATCTGCGGGTTCGTTTCGTCCGCTACCCACCACTCTTGGCCATTCCCGCCAATCGTTTTCGCCATCTAGCTTCGCGGTGTCTGCCGCCGATAACTGAGCGCCTCGGCGATATGGATGCGCCCTACCCCCTCCGCGCCGCCAAGGTCGGCGATCGTCCGCGCCACCCGTAAAATCCGGGTGTATCCCCGCGCCGACAGCCGCATCGCCTCCGCCGCTTGCGCCAGCAGCTTGCGCCCTGGATCGTCGGGTGTCGCGACCGCCTCGAGCACCGGGCCATCGGCCTCTGCATTGGTGCGCGCGCCGTGATCGGCGTAGCGCGCGGTTTGCACCGCGCGGGCGGCAGCGACGCGGGCGGCGACCTCGGCCGATCCTTCTGCCGGCGGGGGCAGCACGAGATCGGCAGCGCTGACGGCGGCGACGTCGACATGGAGGTCGATCCGGTCCAGCAGCGGCCCCGAAACCTTCGCCTGGTAATCCGCCGCACAGCGCGGCGCGCGCGAACAGGCGAGCGCTGCATCGCCGATATGGCCGCAGCGGCACGGGTTCATCGCCGCGATCAGCTGCACGCGGGCGGGGAAAGTCACATGCGCATTGGCGCGCGCCACGCTGACCGTGCCGGTTTCGAGCGGCTGGCGAAGCGAATCAAGCACCACGCGCTGAAACTCGGGCAATTCATCAAGAAACAGCACCCCCAGATGCGCCAAGCTGACTTCGCCCGGCTTCACCTTCAACCCGCCGCCCACGAGTGCCGCCATCGATGCGGAATGGTGCGGGCTGCGATAGGGCCGCGTGCGGGTGAGGCGCCCGCCGTTCAGCGTGCCGGCAACGCTTGCCACCATGGAAACTTCGAGCGCCTCGCTTGAATCCAAAGGCGGCAAAATTCCAGGAAGGCACGAAGCCATCAGCGATTTGCCCGATCCCGGCGGGCCGACCATCAGCAAATTATGGACGAAAGACCCCCGCCTTAAATGAAGCCGGGGGGAATGGGGATATTGCCAAAGTCGGTCTTCGCACCGCTTCGATAATTGTATTCCAGGCGGGAAGCCCCACCCCCCCGTGCACTCAATATCAGCTTGAGGGCCACGGGCGCGTCCGGGTGGCGTCCCCAGTCATTCACTCGGTTTAGGTTGGCATCGATGAAGAAGGCGGCAAATCCATCTAAGCTGGCACGAGCTTCTGCCAGTCTCTTGTAGGACTTCTGGACACTCGCATAGGCGACCGCCCGTTGCTCTTCCGTCATGCTCGTTACAGCCTCTAGGGCACCAATGTCATCGTGGCACTGAAGCGGCTGAAAGGCGGCCCGGACCTCCTGAATTGCCTTCAAAGGATCGAACGCCCCGACGAAGGCACCCGCCCCAGCTAGCGAGCCAAACCGGACCGTTCGTGTTTGTACGCTGGAGCCCCTAGTCCGCATTCCGGATGGCCCGCCGCTAGTGGCCCGCATGACTTCATTGACGCTGAGTTGCCCTCCATTTCGGGCTACATCGCGTAGAGCAGCGAACGGCTCCTTGAGTTTCCTGAGGGCCTTGTGGAGCGCTGTGGCCACCTCAGCCCGTGGGGCAAGCTGAGCCGCTTCGGCTAGGGAAGCCCTAAGCCCCGGCAAAACCTCTAAGAGGTATTCTTCCTCCTGCTCCCGCTTCAGTCGCTCGTTATATTCACGATCGGCCCGGATTTGCTCCTCGCTGCCCGCACAAACCAGGCCCTTCTGGTGCTCCGATGCGTGCAGCGCGGCCAGCAGCACGCCGGGCGACGTTGCGATCCGGGCATCAAGGCCAAGTTCGCCAACCACGACATAGTCGGCCAGGGTCTCGGCATCGATCACCCCCATCGCCCCCAATACCCCCAGCGCGATTGGCAAGTCGTAATGCGATCCCTCCTTGGGGAGGTCAGCGGGTGACAGGTTCACGGTGATCCGCTTGGGCGGCAGGGCGAGGCCAAGCGCGGCGATGGCGGCGCGGACCCGCTCGCGGCTTTCGGCCACCGCCTTGTCAGCCAGCCCCACGACATTGAAGGCTGGCACACCGGGTGCGACCTGCACCTGCACTTCCACCGCGCGCGCTTCCAGCCCTAGATATGCCACTGTCGAAACAATCGCGACCATTGCCCCTCCGTCGCGCCGCTAATCCTCTGTTCATACCGGCTTTTTTAAATCTGGAAAGCGCAGTCAGACTGTCTTGTCAAAACAATACACCGGCCCCACATCACTGTCATGAGCGACGCCCATCCCATCCGCCCCCGCAGCGCTGCTATACGCACCGGGCTGACGGTGCTTGGCGCGGTGATCATCGTCATTTCGCCGATCGTCGGCGCGATCCCGGGGCCAGGCGGCATTTTCGTCTTTGCCGCCGGTCTGGCGTTGATGTTGCAGAATTCGGCCTGGGCCAAGCGCGTGTTCGTCAAACTCAAGCGTCGCTGGCCGCAATTCGGCTATTATGCCGATCTCGGGCTGCGGCGCGCAAGCGCCCTGCGCAGGTTCGAGCGTGACCGGCCGGTTGACGAGAACGGCAAGAAACTCTCGCGCGTCAGCCTGATGCTGCGGACAATTGGGGATTTCGTGCGTGGCCGCCGCGTCTGATTGCGCGTCATGATTGACTTGGGCGAGACCCTGGCTTATGGCCCGCCTTCATTCGGCCGCCGCTTTTGGCGGCCTTTTCCATTTTCGATGATCAGGGAATGAGCGATGAAGCGGACCTTTCAACCGAGCAATCTGGTGCGTGCACGCCGCCACGGCTTCCGCGCGCGGATGGCGACGGTGGGCGGACGCAACGTCCTGCGGGCACGCCGGGCGCGCGGCCGCAAGAAGCTGTCGGCATAAAAACCCTTACCATTCGCCGCGATTTTCTGGCGGCGAATTCAGGAAAACGCGCGCCGATGCCGGGATTCGTCCTGCTCGCGCGTGAGCGGGCCGATGGCGTTGCCGATATGCGAATCGGCTACACCGTTACCAAGAAAATCGGCAATGCCGTGGTGCGTAACCGCATGAAACGACGGTTGCGGGCGCTGGCACGTGATGTGCTACCCGAAATCGGTCTACCCGGGTGCGATCATGTGTTGATCGGCCGGTCAGGCGGTATCGAGCGGGATTTTGCCCAATTAAGGGCCGATCTTGTCAAGGCTTTGCAGAAGCTGTCCCGGTGATCGCCCGGCTGCTGATCCTGCTGACACGCGCCTGGCAATTGGGGCCATCGGTGATCCTGCCGCCCTCTTGTCGATATGCGCCGTCCTGTTCGGCCTATGCAATCACTGCGCTTCGCCGCTATGGCGCGCTCAAGGGAAGCTGGCTCGCGGCAAAGCGGATCGCGCGCTGCCATCCCTGGGGGGGATCGGGTTACGACCCGGTTCCCTGACCCTTTAAGAAGAACCGATCGGGGCAGTTTTTGTGAATCAAGAAAATCGCAACATGGTGCTGTTCCTGGCGGTTGCCGCGCTGATTTTAGTCGGCTGGCCGATCATCGCCCGCACATTCCTGCCCGCGCCGCCCCGGCCCGCCGTCAACAAGTCCGTGTCAGCGACCGACAAACCAGTGACAAGTGCGGCCGGCACGCCGGTTGTCGATGCCGCCAAGGCAGTGCGCGACCGCAATCTGGTGCTTGCCGAAACACCGCGGGTCGCGATCACGACGCCGTCGCTTAAGGGATCGATCAACCTGAAGGGCGCCCGGCTCGACGACCTGGTCCTGCTTCAGCAGCGCGAGACAATCGATAAGAATTCGCCGCCGGTGCGGCTGCTGTCGCCGTCGGGAACCGACCATAGCTATTTCGCCGGTTTTGGCTGGGCAGGCGATGGCATTGCCGTACCCGACAAGAATACCGTGTGGACCGCCGACGCCGCCGCGCTGACCCCGGGCAAGCCAGTGACTTTGGGCTGGACCAACCCGCAAGGGGTGCGCTTCCAGCTCAAATTCACCGTTGACCAGAATTATATGTTCTCGATCGAGCAGTCGGTCGGCAATGGCAGCGCCGCTGTCGTCACCGCCCGCCCCTATGGCCTTGTATCGCGCACGGGCCTGCCAACCCATCCTGATAGCTGGGTCAACCATGTCGGCCCGATCGGTGTATTCGGCAACGGCGCCAATTACGATATTGGCTATCCTAATCTGAAGGGAACGGACCGGAGCTTTTTCGGCACCGTATTCGGCGCCAATGTGAAGCCCGGCCCCAATTATTTCGATAATAAGGGTGGCTGGCTCGGCTTTGGCGACATGTATTGGCTGACCGCGCTGATCCCCGATCAGGATGCGCAGGTTCATGCCGGATTCCGCGCCGCTGGTGATACCTTCCAGGCAGATTTTGCGACAACGCCCGTGGTGGTCCAGCCCGGTAAGGTGGCGCGGCAGACGACGCGATTCTTCGCTGGCGCCAAGGAAGTGCGCCTGATCGATAAATATCAGGACCAGGGCAATATCGTCAATTTCGACAAGGCGATTGACTGGGGCTGGTTCCGCATCGTCGAAAAGCCGATTTTCTATTATCTCGATTTCCTGTTCCGTCTGGTCGGCAATTTCGGCGTGGCGATCATCCTGCTCACGATCACTATTCGTGGCCTGCTGTTCCCGATCGCGCAGCGCCAGTTCGCGTCGATGGCCAAGATGAAGGCGATCCAGCCCAAAATGAAGGCGCTGCAGGAGCGCTACAAGGACGACAAGCCGCGCCAGCAGCAGGAGATCATGGCGCTCTACAAGACTGAAGGGGTGAATCCGCTCGGTGGTTGTGGGCCCACGCTGCTGCAAATCCCGATCATGTATGCGCTGTACAAGGTGCTGCTGCTGTCGACCGAAATGCGGCACCAGCCGTTCATCCTGTGGATCCGCGATCTCTCCGCGCCCGATCCGCTGACGCCGATCAACCTGTTCGGCCTGTTGCCGTTCACCCCGCCGGTCTTCCTGGCGATCGGTATCATCCCGATTTTGCTCGGCATCTCGATGTATTTCCAGTTCAAGCTCAACCCGGCGCCGATGGACGAAGCCCAGAAGCAGGTGTTCGCGATCATGCCGTGGATGCTGATGTTCGTGATGGCGCCCTTCGCCGTTGGCCTGCAGCTCTACTGGATCACCTCCAATGCGCTGACCATCCTGCAACAGCGGCTGCTTTATTCCCGGCACCCGGAGATGTTGGTCCCGACACCCAAGAAGAAATGATGCGGCATGGCTGAATTCGACGACGACATGATCGAGGCGGCGCGCAAGGCGTTTGCGGGACCGATCAATTTCCTGAAATCGGCGCCCACGCTCGAATTTCTGCCCGATCCCGAAGTGCCGGAGATCGCCTTTGCCGGCCGTTCCAATGTTGGCAAATCGTCGCTGCTCAATGCGCTGACCGGGCGGAATTCGCTCGCGCGGACATCGAACACCCCGGGACGCACGCAGGAACTGAATTTCTTCGACGTCGGCGATCCGCTCGCCTTTCGGCTGGTCGACATGCCGGGCTATGGTTTTGCCAAGGCCCCCAAGGACATGGTCAAGAAGTGGCGTTTCCTGATCAATGATTTCCTGCGCGGGCGGCAGGTGCTGAAACGCGTGCTGGTGCTGGTCGATTCACGCCATGGGCTGAAGGATGTCGATCATGAGATCATGGAAATGCTCGACAAGGCGGCCGTCAGCTATCGGCTGGTGCTGACCAAGGCCGACAAGATCAAGCCGACCGAGCTGCTCAAGATCACCGAAGCGACCGCTACCGAAGCCCGCAAGCGCCCGGCCGCGCACCCCGACATCATGGCGACATCGAGCGAAGTCGGCTTCGGCATCCCGGAATTGCGTGCGGCAGTGATCGAGGCGATTGGCTAACCAATCGCGGTCTGTTTCAATACAGCGATTATTGCCGAGGCAGCGCCAGCCACCCCGGCAATCACGACATCAGCGGGTACGGAATTTCTTCGTCAGCCGCACGCCGAACTCGCTGCGATCATTGCTGACAACCACACCGACAAAGCCCCCCTGATCGAGCCGACCCTGATCATAGACCTTGTTGAAGATGTTGCTGCCATAAATGCTGAACGAGAGATCGCGCGCCTCATTCTCATATTTCAGGTTGAAGCCCACCAGGCTGCGCGGATCGATAATCTCGCTCGCGCGCGCGACAGGCTGGCCATATTGCTGGCCGCGATACGAATAATCCGCCTGCGCGGTGATCGATCCGCTGGACAGATCAAACGTATAGGCCGCCGTTACCGCGCCCGTAAAATCGGGGCTGAGCGCGGTCGGTGCACCGGCAACCGGCGTACCGCCCGTCGGGAAGAAAGCCGGCGGCAGCGAATTCACGCTGGTAATCTTGCTGTCGAGATAGCCGATCGATCCCTTCAGTTTGAAGCCACCAAATGTCACCGTGGATTCCGCCTCGATGCCCCGCGCGCGCGCATCGGCGGCAATGATCACCGTGTTGAATCCGTTTGCATTGATGAACGAATAGGGCAGCCCGCGATCGTTGTATGTGGTGGTGAAAGCCGACAGCAGCACTACCCAGTTGGGGGTTATCCTGCCCTTGAAACCGATTTCATAATTGGTCGCCGTCGTTTTGGGCGAGGCGTTGAACGATGCCGGGCCGCCAAATGGCCGCGGCGTGAAGCTGCCCGGCTGGTAGCCCAGTTGAATCGTTCCATAGACCGAGACATTGTCGTCGAGCTTATAGGTGATGTTGCCCTGCGCGGTGACAGCATCATACTTGGCGGTGCGCGTCACCGGGCCCGGGAAGCTCGAAAATTGTGCGGTCGCACGTTTGTCATCGTTCGAATAGCGCACGCCGGCACCGATTGAGAGTTTGTCGGTGATGTTATAGCTGCCATTGGCGTAAGCCGCGTAGCTGTTGGTCCGCTGCTGGATCCTGTAGTCGCTGTTACCGCCGAAGAAAAAGGCTGGGCGCGATTCGTTGCTGCCATTCTCGTAATAATAATAGAGGCCACCGACGAAGTTGAATGCGCCGAATTCACCGTTCAACTGCAGTTCGGTTGACACCTGCTCCGCATCACCGGTTTCGGGAAACACTGATTGCCGCGAGATATTGTCGGTATCGGACAGGCCACCGGTATATTTGGTCTGGCGATAGCTGGTGATCAGCTTCGTCGACAATTCGTCGCTCAGTTTCAACTCAGCGGTGACGGATGCGCCAAACAGGTCGAGCGAAGTCGATTCCAGCCCGGGGACATCGGTGCCGGAATCATCTGGGCGGACGAGCGTGGCAGCGGTGAAACCGGCGGCGATCGGATCATAGAGATCGACGCGATAGGGCGATTGCCCGTCACGCGCCCGGACGAAATCGACCGATGAAAGGATCGAGAAGGTGTCGCTTGGCGTCCAGTACGCAGCCGCCCGGCCGCTGAAATCATTCTGCTCGCCGATGCGCGCGCTGGGGTTGGTGACGTTCACTGCCGTGCCAACCCCGTTGCGGCTTTGATAGCTGCCGCTGACCGAGAAGGCGAAGGTCGGCGCCAGCCGGGTATCGGCGTAAAAGCTGCCGTTGATCCGCCCGCGCGAGCCAACCTGCGCATCGATCTCGACCGATTCGTCGGCCCCGGGCTTGCGGGTGATGATGTTGACCGCCCCGCCTAAGGTATTGCGGCCATAGAGCGTGCCCTGCGGCCCGCGCAGCACTTCCACCCGCTCGATATTCTGCAGCGACAGGTTCGAGCCGAGCTGACGGCCGAGATAGACGCCATCGAGATAGACGCCAACGCCGGGATCAGTGGTGATCAGGTGGTCCTGCAGACCAATCGCCCGGATGAAGATCGCGGCCTGTGCGGTATTGCCGACGCCGTAGCGGCTGATCGTCAGGTTGGGGACATATTTGCCGACATCTTCCAGATTGCGCGCGTTGAGCGACTTGAGCGTCTCGCCGCCAAAGGCGCTGATCGCCACCGGGGCATCGATGATGCTCTCCTCGCGCTTGCGGGCCGTCACCACCAGATCGATATCGCTGGTGTCCCCCGTCTTCGCCGTCGCGTCGGTGCTCGCGGCGCTGTCCGTGCTTTGCGCCGCGGCCGGGCTGGATACCAGCAACGCCGCGATCGCGATCACCGAAGCGCCACCCAAGGGCCCCAGTGTACCGCGCGCCGCACCATAAAGGCGCGCCAGCGCCGTATTGATCACTGTCATCATCATTCCCCCGAATATGCCCGTCAGACCAGGGCAGTTGGCAAATATGGAAGCGCGAATTGGGCGGTGTGACGGCGCCGCAACTCCGCAGTCGCCGCCCGCCCACCGCGACTGTCTTTCGCGCCAAGTCCTTATGCTAAAGATATATATTGCATCGCATCAACAGGAATATGTCGCTCCCGTTACAAACGCCTGGCGGGTGTTGCAGTCCCGCATCAACCGGGAGAATCGGGCACCAATTTCGAGAGAAAAGCGCACCATGGGCCGCCGATCAGAGGGCGACGGCCCCAACAAGAATAGCGTTCCGGAAATAGGAATCGTCCGCCCTCTCCCCTCCGGCGCCGATTTGTGCGAGGTGATGGGCGAACGCGGCGGGCGTAACGCCGCACAGTCGGCAAGGGTCGTACACGCGGTGGTGAAATCAGACGAACGGCGCGATGCGTTGCTCGACAAGCTGGCGGCCTATGTGCTCGCCGAAGGGCTGTCAGCGTCAAGCTTGCGGCCGCTTGCCCAGGCAGCGGGCATCAGCGATCGGATGCTGCTCTATTATTTCACCGACAAGGCAGCAGTGATTGCCGCCACGCTCGATCGCATCGCGCAGCAAATGATGACGCTGATGGACGCGCGCGCCGCCAGTGGCCGCCTTGCCCCTGCGACGCTGCAGAAACATCTGCTCGGCATTGTCCTCGATGATGAGTTCTGGCCCTATATGCGGGTTTGGCTCGAGGTTGCGAGCTTGGCCTCGCGCGACGACGCATTTTATCGCCCTATTGCGGAACAGATCGGTCGCGCCTTTCTGGCCTGGGGCATGGCACAGATCGACGGCCCGACCGAGGCAGCGCGCGAGGCAGATGCTGCCCGGCTGCTGGTGACGATTGAGGGCATGGTGATGGTCAAGAGCTTCGGCCTTGATGCAGTCTGCCTGAAGGCGCTGTAGCCGGCGTCGTCTGGTTGCAGCAGGCCCGTCTCGCGGCTATTCCGACGTCATGCTCAAACTCATCATCGGCAACAAAGCCTATTCATCCTGGTCGCTACGCGGCTGGCTCGCCTGCAAGCAATCGGGGCTCGACTTTGATGAAGTGGTGGTGCCGCTCTATGATGCCGATTGGGACAAGCGGCGCATGGCGCCCGATATTGCTCCCTCGAACGGCAAGGTACCAATCCTGTGGGACGGCGATGCCGTGGTCTGGGACAGTGTGGCGATCATCGATTATCTTGACGGGCAGACTGGCGGCACGAGATTCTGGCCCGAGGACCTAGCCGCGCGCGGCTTTGCCCGGTCAATGGCAGCCGAAATGCATGCCGGCTTTACCGCGCTGCGCAGCCGGCATGGCATGAATATCCGCCAGACTTTTGCCGCTAAGACGCCGCATCCCGACGTCGCCACAGAACTCACGCGCCTGTTCGAGCTTTGGGCACAAGCACGCGCGCGATTCGGCGGGGAGCAGCCCTTCCTGTTCGGCGCGTTTGGCGCGGTCGATATCATGTTCGCGCCCGTCTGCACACGGATCAGCACCTACGCCCTGCCCGCCCCCCGATTCGCCCAGGCCTATATCGATGCGGTGATCGCCCACCCCTGGATGCAGGACTGGATCGCCGCTGCGCAGGATGAAACCTGGGTGATCGAGAAGTTCGAAATGCCGGCGGCGGGGTGATCCGCCAGCGCCTGGAGCGCCTGACCTGAAATGCGCTGGACCGGCAACGGCAGGGGAAGCGATTCCGGCTGCTGCGAACCCGCCCCAGGGTCGTTATCCATTTGATGGAATCGGCTCTCCCTCGAAAGCGGGAGCCCAGGGTCCCAAGGGCAATGCTCGGCGGCGCTGCTCCAACCTATCGGAAATCAACGCTAGCGGATCCGCTTGCTCGGATAAGGGGTGCCGTCCTTGCGATAATAGCCCTGATCATCGAACATCATGTCGATGTCGGGATATTGCCCTTTCCCCTTCATATTGCCGGCGCCGACTGCGATAAAACTGCAATCGGCGGCTGACCGGTTCTGGAGGTGATGGCCGTTGGTGTCGCCCATCGGAAAGGCGAGGCAATCGCCCGGCCGAACGATCGTTTCGCCTGTATCGTCGACCAGCACTGCTTCGCCCGACAGCATCACGACGAATTCATCCTCATCATCATGCCAGTGCCGCTGCGATGACCATCCCCCGGGCTTAAGGACAACGTGGCTCACGCCCATCGCGGTCAACCCGCCCGGTGGGGCCAGACGCCGGAACCAGCGGCCCGCAACGGGCTTGTCGAACGGGTCGGGATAGCCAGTGGTGTTGGCCTGGGGGATTGTGTCGAGATCGAGCTTGGGCAATGCAGCCTCCATGAATGCCGCCCCGATATTGCCCGATGTTGTTGCCCTGACCAAGGCGCTGATTGCCTGCGAGAGCATCACCCCCGCCGCGCCCGCCGTGTTCGACACGCTGGAGGGGATGCTGTCTCCGCTCGGCTTTGCGGTCGAGCGGTTCTTGACCGGCGACGCTCCCGATGGACCGGTGGAGAATCTGCTCGCCGTTCGCGGTACCGGCGGCCCGCATTTCGCCTTTGCCGGGCATCTCGACGTCGTTCCGCCGGGACCAGGCTGGACCGACGATCCTTTTGTGCCGACCGAGCGCGGCGGCCTGCTGCATGGTCGGGGCGCCGTCGACATGAAGGGGGCGATTGCCGCCTTTGTCGCCGCCATCGCGCGCATCCCGCCCCACGCCGGCACGATCAGCCTGATCATCACCGGGGATGAGGAAGGCCCGGCGACCTTTGGCACTGTCGCGCTGATCGAGCGGATGGCCGCCCGCGGCCTCACACCCGATCTCTGCCTGATCGGCGAACCGACATCAGTTGCCCGACTGGGCGATATGATCAAGATCGGCCGGCGTGGCTCCATCAATATCTGGATCGATGTGCCGGGCAAGCAGGGCCATGTCGCCTATCCGCATCTCGCGGACAACCCGATCCGCCGGCTGACCGCGATCCTGGCCGAGATCCACGCGATCGAGCTCGATACGGGAACCGACTGGTTCCAACCCTCCAATATCGAAGTGACCGACGTCACCGTCGGCAATCCGGCGACCAATGTCATCCCCGCCCATGCCAGCGCGCGGTTGAGCATCAGGTTCAATGATCTCCACCGCGGCGATGACCTGGCGCGGCGCATCACGGGCATTGTCGAACGCCATGCCCCGGCCGGCAAGGTCATCGCGCGCGTGTCGGGCGAGGCCTTTCTGACGCCGCCGGGCGATTTCTCATCACTGATCAGCGACGCGATCGCCCACCGCACCGGATACCAGCCCGAACTGTCGACCACCGGCGGCACATCCGATGCGCGTTTCCTGTCGAGGATATGCCCGGTGGTGGAGTTTGGACTGGTCAACGCAACGATGCACAAGCTCGATGAGGCAGTGGCGATCGATGATCTATCGCTGCTGCGTGATATCTATGCCGATATCGTCACTCGCGTATTTCAGCCGGCGAGCGCCTGACGCTTGTCGGAGCGCGACCAGGCGATGAAATCGTCTTCATCCATCGGCTGTGCAATCGCATAGCCCTGGATCACGTCGCAGCCGATCACGCGCAGCACATCGGCCTGGGCCTGGCTCTCGATCCCTTCGGCCACGGCCTCGCAGCCAAGCCCGTGGATCAGTCCGATCACCGCGTGGACGATTGTTCTCGCCTCGGCTTTGACGGCGATATGCTCGATCAGGCTGCGATCGAGCTTGACGCGATCAACCGGCAGATCGCGCAATCGCGCAAGATTGGAATAGCCGGTACCGAAATCGTCGATCGCAATCGTGGCGCCATCGGCGCGCAGGGTTGCAATCGCCTCGATCACCTCCTCGCTGCAATGCATGGCCAGCGTCTCGGTAATTTCGAGTTCCAATAGCCGCGCCGGGGCATTGGCGGCGTGCATCGCATCGCGCAAGCGCCGGAAAAAACTGGCATGATCGAGCTGGCGCGGCGAAATGTTGATCGCGAGGCGCTGTTCGATGCCCATCTTGCCCCACCGCGCGATGGTGTCGGCGACGGTCTCGATCACCCATTCGCCGATTTCGACGATCAGCCCGGTTTCTTCAGCCCGCTGGATGAAGGTGCCGGGCAGTTTGACGCCCAGCGTCGGGTGCTTCCAGCGCAGCAAGGCCTCAGCCGCGACGATGCGCCCCTCGGTCAGGCTGATCTGCGGCTGGAAGACCAGTGCGAACTGGTTGAGCTCGATCGCCAGGCGCAGGTCGCATTCAAGCTGCACCCGGTCGGCAATCTGCGCCGCCAGGGTTTCAGAGAAATGCTCGGCGCGGCCACGGCCCGTGGCCTTGGCATGGTACATCGCGGCATCGGCCGCCCGCATCAATTCGGTCAGGCTCGATCCATGCTCGGGCCGCAGGGCAATGCCAATCGACGCGCCAATCTCGACATCATTTCCGGCCATGTCGAAGGGTTCGCCAAGAGCAAACAGCAGCCCCCGGCTGATCCGCGCGGCCTCATTGGGATCTGACATCTCAGGGAAGAACATGGTGAATTCGTCGCCCGCCAGTCGGCCAATCAGCGGCTGGGGTTTGCCGCTGTCGGCAGTGACCCGATCGGCCACGGCGCGAAGCCGGTTCGCGACCATGCCGAGCAGCATATCGCCCATGGCATGGCCCATCGTATCGTTGACGGTTTTGAAGCGATCGAGATCGATGAAAAACAGGGTGGCACCGGTACCCGCCGGCATGTCGGCCAGGATCCGTTCGCAGCTTCGGCGAAAATTGGTGCGATTGGCCAGACCCGTGACGGGATCAAACATCGCCAGCCTGTGGACACTCTCAAGATTGGCTGAGATCTGTTCGAACAGGCCTTCCATCGCGCGCGCCAGCTGGGGAACATTTTCGCCTATTTCCCGGGGGATATCGCTATGGAGATCGCCATGAGCGGCCTTGGCCAGCCGGGTAATGGCCGCATCTATCGCCGCTGCAGTCGAGGCGATCGCCCGCTCGGTCGATGCCCAGCACATAGCGGCGCAGACGATCGCGGGGATCAGTGCCCGCGAGACACTGGCGACATCTATTTGTCCATTGGAGGTCGCAAACAGCGCCAGGATGAAAGCAACTGCGCCAGATGCCATCGCAAAGGTGATAGCGCGGCTTTTGAGCGAAGCTCCTTCCATCGCGCGATCAGCCCCCATGGATTGCGGGTGCCCGGCACCCTTGATCGCCATGGGATGCCAGTGAAAGGTTAATATTTTCGTTCGTTGCGGGGCCGACGAAGGACAATATAGAGCGCGCCGGCTCCGCCGTGCCGCGGATGGGCGGGCCGCACGGCCGCAATATTGGCGGCATGCCTTGAGGCGGCCAGCCAGTCTCCTACCGCATCGCGAATACGCCCGCGGGCATGCGGCCGCTCGCTTTCGGGGCGCGGCGGCTTGCCGGTGATCAACAACAGCACGCGATCGCCCTGCCTGATCGCTCGATCGAGCCCGGCGTCGAGCACATGATGCGCCGAATCGAGCGTGTGACCGTGGAGATCAATGGCACTGTCGGGGGCAACGATACCCGTCGCCAGCTTCTTGTCCCAGCTGCCATCCAGCGTCACGCCCGGCTTGGGCCGGGGCACCACAACGGCCGCCGACTTGGGCTGGACGCGCGGTGCCGCCGCCAATTTGGCGCCCGGCTTGCCCCTCGGCCCAAGACCTGCCCCTGGCGCGGAGGCTGATGAAATGTCAGCCGGGGACGCGTCTGCCAAAGTTGCGATGGGGTTCGGCTGAACGGCACGCACGGGGCGGACGGTTGCCATTACCCGCCGCCACAACGCAGCCTCGTCAGCGGTTAATCGGCGTTCCGCCATCGGGGCTCCCCACCGCCAGCCGCGCCAAAGTGCCGCGCGGGAGCAGCACGAAGGCAGTGCCATGCGCTGCCATGCCGCCGGCAATTGCGCGGGCTGAATCCCCCGCACCCCAGAAGGT
>NCGD01000003.1 GCA_002281535.1 Sphingomonas sp. 28-63-12 | reverse complement strand
CCACAGCCAGGTCAGCGCGCGGTCGCCCGATTGCCACTGATCCTCGTCGATCGTGCGCGGCAGGAAACGCTGGATGTTGGTGCCCTCGGGCGTCACGCCCCCGCCGATCATCTCGGCGATCGAGCCCGTCACCACCACGGCGGGCAGATCGGGGTCGAGCGTCGCCCAGGCGCGCTTCATCGCGCCTTCGGTGCCGTCGCGGCCGAGCTCCTGCTCGCCGAGGCCGGTCACGACGATCGGCAGCTCATGCGGCGGCAGGCCGTCGGTATAATGCAATACCGAGGTGACGGGCAGATTTTCGCAGCCGACCGGGCCATCAATGATGACCTGCAGCCCCTTGATCGCCGTGAAGGCGTAGACCGCCCCCCAGTAACCGCCTGCCCTGTCATGGTCGAGGACGAGCGTCATGCTGCTGCCCCCGACACCGAACCAGTAAACGTCACCCCAGCGAAAGCTGGGGTCTTGTGCCGCATCCAAGCGCGCATTTGCGGCTTGAGATCCCAGCTTTCGCTGGGATGACGGCGTGAGGTGGAGCGCAGGTTACCCATCACGTCCCCACGCTCTCTTCAGCTTTGGCCATCGCGATGCGCTTGGCGGCGTATTTGGCCTTGAACTCGGGGCGATCCTCGGGCGTCTTTTCCCAGATGCCGGCGGTATGACCCGTGCCGACGCCTGCGAAAAACGCGCTCATCTTGTCCATCCGCGCCTGGTTGGAAATCGCGGCATTGACGACCATCGCCAGGCTGCCCGCGCCTGCCGGGCCCATCAACGGCCGGGCCGAGATGAGGTTGGTGAAATACAGCGCCGGGATCGACTTCTGCTTGGCATGCTGGACGACGGGCGTCGTGCCAATCGCGAGATCGGGGCCATATTCCTCGACCGCGGCGATGTCCTGCTCCAAGCTCGCGCGATATTGGATGCGGACGCCGTGCGCCTCCAGCCACTCCCGGTCGGGATCCGACCAGGCCGTGCGCGGACAGGCAGTGCCGACATAGGGCACGTCCGCGCCGCTCTCGATCAGCAGCCGCGCGACGAGCAGCTCAGAACCCTCATAGCCCGAAACCGTGATCCGCCCCTTGATCGGCCGCGCCGCGAGCGCGCCCGCAATCGCCGGCAGGAACTTGTTCTTCGATGCGTCGACCTTGTCCTGCGCGATGCCGCAGGCCTTACCGATCGCGTCGAGCCAGGCGGCGGTGCCGTCGCGGCCCACGGGCGCCGAGCCGACAACGCTGCGCCCGGCCGCGACGAACTCGCGCACGCTGGCGGTATAAAAAGGGTGGATCGCCGCAACGACCGCGCAATCGAGCGCCGAATACAGCTCTCGCCATTCACGCGTTGGCACGACCGGGCCTGCCGCGAGGCCCAGAGGCTCCAGCATCAAGCCGATGCCTGGCGGGTCGGCCGGGAACATCTCACCCAGGAGAGTCACCGTCGGCCGGTCCGGTCGTTCTTTGGGCGCGGCAACCGGGCCAAGTTCGGCCTCCTTGCGCGCATAGTTGAGCATCGCGCCTGCCAGCACGTCCTTCGCCTCGGCATGCGTCGGCACGCCGAATCCGGGGACGTCGATGCCGATCACGCGGACGCCATTGATCTGGTCGGGCAGCAATTGCAGCGGTACGCCCGACGCCGTTGGCACGCAGAGATTGGTGACGATGATGGTGTCGTACAGCTTGGGATCAGCAAGATCGTGGACCGCGTCGCGGATATCCTCGAACAGCTTGCCGGTAACCAGCGTCTCGGACGAGAACGGCACATAGCCGACCGTCCGGCGCGCGCCGTAGAAATGCGAGGTAAAGGTCAGCCCGTACACGCAGCATGCCGAGCCCGAGAGCACCGTCGCGGTGCGGCGCATCCGCAAGCCAACCCGCAGCGACCCGAACGCGGGACACATCGATTGCGGCTGATCATGCGGCCCTTTCGGGTAGTCCGCGGCATAGCGATCCAGAATCTCGCTCTTGCCGGCCTTTGACGCGGCCTCGTGCATCGTCTCGGCCCCGGCATGACAGCCGGACCCTTGCGCCTCTGGAGCGCTGAGGTCGATGCGATCAGTCTCGCGGGCGGGGGTTTCCAGATCCACCGTCAAACCGTGTCGTAAACGATTTCGAGGGAGGGCTTCACGACGAAGTCGACGCCGCGCATGTCGGCCTGCGTGGCGGGCTTCAGGGTGAAATCGGCACCCGTCACATCGGCGCTGAACAGGTTGAGCAAGCCATCCTGATCGAGTGGCGCGGGGCGCAGCGGCGGCGCTTCCGCCACATTGATCGCGAGCTCTTCGAACAGGCTCGCCCACTGCCCACCCGGCTTGCCGATGATCTGGTAATTGGCGCTCTTCTTGCGGATATCCTCGTTCGCGGGGATCGCGCAGAGCACCGGAATGCCGACCGCTTCGGCAAAGGCGTTGGCCTCGCCGGTGCCATCATCCTTGTTGAGGATCATGCCCGCCACGCCGACATTGCCGCCCATTTTGCGGAAATACTCGACCGCCTTGCAGACGTTATTCGCGACATAGAGCGACTGCAGATCGTTCGACGCGACGACGATCACCTTCTGGCACATGTCGCGCGCGATCGGCAGGCCGAAGCCGCCACAGACCACGTCACCCAGAAAATCGAGCAGGACGTAATCAAAACCCCATTCGTGGAAGCCCAATTTCTCCAGCGTCTCGAAGCCATGGATAATCCCGCGGCCGCCGCAGCCGCGACCAACCTCGGGCCCGCCCAGTTCCATCGCGAACACACCGTCGCGCTGGAAGCAGACATCCTCGATACCGATTTCTTCGCCCGCCAGCTTTTTCTTGGAGGAGGTTTCGATGATCGTCGGCGTCGATTTGCCGCCGAACAACAGGCTCGTCGTATCGCTCTTGGGATCGCAACCGATCAGCAGCACGCGTTTGCCCTGCTGGGCCATCATGTAGCTGAGATTGGCGAGCGCAAACGACTTGCCCGACCCGCCCTTGCCGTAAATGGCAATGATCTGCGTTTCCTTGGTCACGTCGCCGGTGTGAACCGGATCAGGCTCCTGGTTCGCCTCATCGCGGAGCGCGCCTAGATCGAGCATGGTCATTCACTTCTCCAGTCGAGCACCATTTTCAGGCATTCAGGATCGCCAAAGGCAGCGGGATAGGCCTCCGTCGCTTCGCCCGCGGGGCGGACATGCGTGACGAGGCCGTCGAGACTCAGCGATCCACCATCCACCAGCTTTGCGGTGGCGCGCAGATCGTCGATCACAAATTCGGTCGAAATTCTCAGCCGGGCCTCGCGCATGAAGGCTGGCGGGAATGAAAAGGTCAGCTTGTCATAGAAGCCGGCGAGTACAATCTCGCCACCCTTGGCCAGGCGCGAGATCAGCGAATCGAGGATGCTGCCCGCACCACTGGCGTCGCAGATCGTGTTGTAATCTTTGCGGTCATCGGCCGACGGATCGATGACGCGATAGCCGAAATCGCCGATGCGGCGCTCCGATGCCGTCTCCCACACGGTTGGCGGCGGCGCACCACAGGCAATGGTGATACGCGCGATCAACCGGCCCAATATGCCATGGCCAACGATCAGTTCTGGCGCCGCACCCCCGGCAATCGCGTGATAGGCGGTAGCAGCGAGCGCAATGAGGATGCCGGCCTCGCCCAGCGATTCGTCGACCGGCATGGCGCGTGCCGCCGGCAGGATGACGCGGCGTGCGGTCCCGCCGAACAGGCCACGCGCATGGGTGTAGCAATTGGCACCGGGGACAAACACCCATTCGCCGATTCGCGATCGCGCCTCGACACCGGCGTCCACCACCCGACCAACCGATTCATAGCCGGGCACCAGCGGATAGCCCATGCCAGGGAAAGCGGGCATCTTGCCCGACCAGAGCAGCTTTTCGGTGCCTGAACTGATCCCGCTCCATGCCACCTCGACGAGGAGATCGCCGGCGCCCATTGGATTCAGCGCCATTTGACGCAAGGACAGCGTCTCAGGAGCCTCCAAAATAACCGCCAGCGTTTCCACTATTTACTCCCCTGTAGCCGCTGGCGTGTCACCAACGTCTGCGCCTGTGGTGTCACACTATATGGACACTTTTTAATGTCAACTGTTCTGGACGCTTGACGCGTCAACGAGACGCGACAATTGCGCTGACCGTCAGCGGCAAGGGCGTGGAAACGCGCTTGGCAGCACTGAATCCCGACGCGCGCAACATGGCGGCGATGGCGGCCATGCTGCGCGGGCGTCCAGAGCCCATCGCCCAGAGATACATACCGAAATAGCCATCGCCGGCCGCCTCTGCGCCCCGCGTTTCGGCCATGGGTTCGGCGATCAGCAGTCGTCCGCCGGCGGGCAATGCTGCATGGATGTTGCGCAGCAATTGCAGCGCCGGGGCATCGTCATGATCGTGCAACACCCGAATCAAGGTAACCAAATCATGGCCGCCCGGCAGCGAATCGGCCAGGAAGTTGCCGCCGTGAACCGTCACCCGCGGACCATGACCCGCGGCATCAAGCGCCCGGCGCGCGCGTTCGCCGACCGCCGGCAGATCGAACAGCGCGAGTTCTATTGCCGGGACCCGTGCCGCCACGGCCGCAACAAACGCGCCCTGCCCGCCGCCGACATCCAGCATCCGCCGATGCCTGTTGAACGGGTAGCTGTCGATCACGTGAGTCGCGATCAGCGGCTGTGACGCCGCCATCAGCCCGGAATAGGCCGCGACCTGATCGCCCTCGCCCTGCCCAACCGATTCGGCATAGGTCCAGTAATTGGAAAGCTGCCCGCCGCCCGCGCCGCGCCGCAGCAGCGCGACCGGATCGGCGAGATCGGCATAGAGCAGTCGGTGGTGCGCCACCATTTCAGCAATGCCGCCATTGCCACGCAGCGCGGCGCCGTCGCCGCCGAGCGCCCAGCGGTTATCGGCAATGCGTTCGACCAGCCCGATCGAGGCCGCCGCCCGCAGCAAGCGGTCGCTGCCATCCATTGGCACATCGATCGCGGCGGCAATCTCGTCCAGGTCGCGCGCGCCTTCGGCCAACAGATCGAGCAATTTGAGTTCGATGCAGGCGGCAATCACCTGCGAATAGGTAAAGCCGGCGACGCGATCGAACATGATCCGCGCCTTGGAGCGCACGATCGGCCGGGTTAGCGGAAAGCGCGCCGCAAAGCGCTGGAAGGCCGGATCGGCGAGCACGCGATTGCGCGCTGCCACCCAGCGTTCGCGCCAAGGGCTATTGTCTTTGGTTCTGGACGGTTTCATATGTCCAATTAGTTGGACGGTTGATGGGAGTGCGTCAATCGACTTAAGCGCCCTCAACCGCAGAAAGGCCGGCATGCAGCGCGAACAGGTCATTGTGATCGGCGCCGGCGTGGGCGGGTTGACCAGCGCTGCCTTGCTCGCCGCGCAAGGCCTTGATGTCACCGTGATTGAAGCGGCCGGTGCGCCGGGCGGCAAGATGCGCCAGGTTGATGCAGGCGGCGCCCTTGTTGATGGCGGGCCGACCGTCTTCACGATGCGCGAAGTCTTCGACGAGATTTTCGCGGCTTGCGGGGAATCGCTCGACGATCATCTGACCCTTACCACTGCCACCACGCTTGCCCGCCACGCCTGGGGCGATGACCGGCTCGATCTGTTCGCCGATCGTGCGCAAAGCGAAGCCGCGATTGCCGAATTTGCCGGCGCGCAGGAAGCCCGCGGCTATCGCAGTTTCTGTGCCGAGGCCGAACAGATCTTCACCTCGCTCGAAAAACCCTATCTGCGCGGCCAGCGCGGCGGGCCGATGAAACTCGCCTGGGCAATGGGCAAGGCGCGCTTCGCCGATTTGCTCACCACCCGCCCGTTCCAGACGCTGTGGGACTCGCTCGGCAGCCATTTCCGCGATCCGCGCCTGCGTCAGTTGTTCGGGCGCTATTCCACCTATTGCGGCTCCTCCCCCTATCAAAGCCCTGGCACGCTGATGCTGATCGCGCATGTCGAGGCGCGCGGCGTGTGGCTGCTCGATGGCGGCATGCACGCGCTCGCCCGCGCGCTCGAGCGCATCGCCGTCAAGAACGGCGCGCGCTTCCGGTACGGCGAGCCAGTCAGCGAAATCCTGCTCGCGGGCGGCAAGGCATCGGGCGTCGTCCTTGCCAGCGGCGAGCGCCTCGCCGCCGATTTCATCGTCTGCAATGCCGATCCCGCCGCCATCGCCGATGGCCGCTTCGGCCCGGCCGTCAGCCACGCCGTCGGTGGCATGACCCCGGCACAGCGCTCGCTCGGCGCGCTCGTCTGGACTGCGCACAGCCACACCAGCGGCTTTCCGCTCGCGCACCACAATGTGTTCTTCTCGGACGATTATGCCGCCGAGTTCGAAGCGCTCGCCGCCGGCAAGCTTCCCCCTTCCCCGACCGTCTATATCTGCGCGCAGGACCGCGACGATCAGGGGGTGGGGCCCGCCGGGCGCGAACGCCTGCAGATACTCGTCAACGCCCCCGCCAATGGCGACGGGCCAGGATTTACCCAAGCGGAGATCGATCAATGCCAAGCGCAGATGCTGGAGATTACGGGGCGAGCGGGCCTTTCGCTGGAGCTACCGCCCTCGGCAACGGTGCTGTCGACTCCGGCAACCTTCGAGGCGCTGTTCCCCTCGACGGGTGGAGCCCTTTATGGACGGGCCTCGCACGGATGGGCGGCGTCCTTCCGCCGGCAAGGCGCCCGGACACTGATCCCTGGCATCTATTGCGCGGGCGGGAGCACCCATCCGGGCGCGGGCGTCCCGATGGCGGCGCTCAGCGGCGGCCTTGCCGTCGATATCCTGCTCAAGGACCGCGCTTCGATGTCTCGGTCGACGCGAACGGCTATGCCTGGTGGTATATCGACGCCTGCAGCGAAGACGGCCGCTTCGGCCTGACGATCATCGCCTTTATCGGCAGCGTCTTCTCGCCTTATTACAAGCTGAGCGGCCGGCGGAGCCCGGAGAATCACTGCGCCATCAACGTCTCGATGAACGGCCCGCGCGGCAATGCCTGGGCAATGACCGAACGCCCCTGGCACCAGGTCCGACGCGATGCGGACACTTTCCAGGTTGGCCCCAGCGGCCTGCACTGGGACGGCGATTGCCTCGTCATCGACATCAACGAGACCTCCGCTCCCCTGCCCTATCCCGTCCGCGGGCAGGTCCGCGTCTACCCGGAAATGATCGGCACGACCGGCTTCTGCCTCGATGCCGCGGGCAAGCACCGTTGGCACCCCGTCGCCCCGCGCTCGCGCGTCGAGGTCAACATGGCCAACCCCGACATCAGCTGGAAGGGCAGCGGCTATTTCGATTCGAACTTCGGTGAGGAAGCGCTGGAGGACGGGTTCAACGACTGGCACTGGTCCCGCGCCCACCTGAAGAATGACGTCGCCGTGCTCTATGAAGGCACCCGCGTCGACGGCACCCCCTTTGATCTCGCGCTCAAGATGGACCGCCAGGGCCGCTGGACCGACGTCGCCGCGCCCCCCTCGGTCCGCCTCCCCCGCTCCGGCTGGCTGGTCAACCGCCGCACCCGCGTCGACGCCGGCCACAAGGCGAAGGTGACCAAGACCTGGGTCGACGCCCCCTTCTACGCCCGCTCGGCACTCAATACGCGCCTATTCGGTGAGGATGCCCACGCGGTCCATGAAAGCCTGTCGCTGGGGCGGTTCCGCTCGCCGATCGTACAGGCGATGCTGCCGTTCAGGATGCCACGGGCGATTTGCTAAGCATTAGACCGATTTGCAGAAATCGGAACTCTTCCCCCCCTCCCCTTCAGGGGAGGGGTCGGGGGTGGGGACGTGCCGCAAGTCCAGCGCTGGTGGAGAGCCCCCACCCCAACCCCTCCCCTGAAGGGGAGGGGCTTAGCGGGTTCCAATCATTGAACCTTCGGATCATCGCGGGCCGCGTTCGTCCTTGTCGCGCCTGATCGAACGCGTCGTCGCCCAATATTGATAGGCGAGCAAGAGCAGGACACCGCCGAAGACGAGGCCCATTTCGAGCAGGCCCATATGGTCGTGGATCATGAGGGGTTCCTAAACTGGGTAGGGACGCTGGTGAGCGGTTTAGACGGTGGCGCCGAGAATTGCGAATGGCGGACTTTGCTGGGTAGCAGGCGGACAGTTTAGTGGGCGAGCGCGTGTGAAGGGATCGTCGAACACTCGTGCAGGCCGGGCTTGAACCGAGAGCCGAAAAGCGTGTGTGCTTCCTCGATTTCAATGGACGATCCCACCCGACAGAGCGATCCGTTGGAAAGCGAAACGGACGCGATCTTATTTTCAGGAAGTGCCACCTGAGCCCTGAGGACGCTGCCGATTTGTCCATAACCTTTCTGCTCCACGAGACCGAAGCCCATGACCTGGCCAAGCGAGAATGTGGGCGAGCGTATCTCCCAATTGCCACCTAAATAGACGAAGCCGATTAACGCAATTGAGGCAATCGCAAGTAGCTCCCGCCCAACTCCCGGCATCTGCGTGTCATGCTTCATGACGCAAAAGTAGATTATCTGCGAATGTCCGCAAGTGGGCGAATCCCGCCCCTCCCTCTATGTCTAACCGTCACCCCGGGCTTGACCCGGGGTCCCGCTTTTCTCATCCGACGCAGATGGAGCGCGCGACGGAGGGCGGCTGGGTTTACATCATGGCCGATCGCTATCGGGGCACGATGTATGTCGGTGTCACGTCCCATCTCGCGGCGCGAATCGTTCAGCACCAATCGGGCGACGGTTCCGATTTTTTGTGCGGAATACGAGCTGACCAGGCTGGTTTGGGCAGAGCGCGGGGACGACATCCTCAGCTGTATTGAGCAGGAGAAGCGCATCAAGCGCTGGCGGCGGGAATGGAAATTTGCGCTGATTGAGCAAGGCAACCCAGACTGGCGGGACCTTTTCGACACGCTTGTTTGAAGAAGAAGAAGAAGCGAGACCCCGGGTCAAGCCCGGGGTGACGATGTGTGGGGTCTAGGAAACTATCCCGCCAACCCCCACTTCACCAGCAAACGCCTGAATCATCCCCGCCACCGTCTCCGGTGCCTCTTCATGCGCGAGATGCCCCAGCCCCGGCAGCGTCTCCAGCGCCGCGCCCGGCACCAGCGCTGCCGCCCCCTCCGCAGTCGAAAGAGGAATCGCCGAATCGCCCGCGCCGTGGATCAGCAGCAGCGGTACCGCCAGCTTGGGCAAGTCGCGCGCCAGCGATTCCAGGTCCCAGTCGGCCATCATCGTGATCGCGCCCGCGCAATGCCCGGGCGTTGCGAATAGCCGCCCGTAAAAATCCGCCCCCGCCGCATCGATCGTCGACCCCGTCGATCGCGCCAGAAACCGCCCCGCCTCGCCGCGCTGCCGCGCAATGCCGGCAAAGATATGCGGCGCAAACGGGTTGACGAACAGCATCCGTGCCAGCGTCGGGAACAGCTTGGCGGCCAGCCCCGGAAACGGCAGCAGCGCCGAATTGAGCCCGATCACGCCCTTGGGCGCGGCAAACCCGTCCAGCACCATCCGGATCGCAATCGCCGCCCCCGCTGAATGGCCGACGATCAGCGCGGGTGGCATTTCCAGCGCCGTCATCAGTTCACCCACCGCGCGTGCCATCGCCGGCATCGCCAGCCCGCCGGGCGGCCGCCCGCTGGTAAAGCCATGCCCCGGCAAATCCGGCGCAACCACCGTGAAATGCTCGGCCAACAGCGGCAGCATCGTCCGCCAGCTATGCGTCGCCGCCCCCGTGCCGTGAATCAGCAGCAGCACCGGGTCGCTACCCGCGACCTGCACATGCCAGCGCAACCGCCCGACATCGACAAAGCGGCTCGCGTCCCGGTTGGGCCAGTCACGCCCTTCCGCTTCCCAGCGGGGCCGGTCACTGAGCATCCTGCACCCCCTTCACCGCCGCATGCATCGTCCGCGCGTCGGCGCGCGGCAGCGGCAGATAGCGCGCACGCATCGCGGCGGCGATTGCCGCCCCTTCCGCGCGTGGTCTCGCAGAAATATCGACAAAGGCCGACGCCATCCCCGACAGGCCGATCGCCCGCGCGGCAGCCAGCGCATCATCCTCCGCAGCCTGCCGCACCATCGATCCGTCCGCGGCGATGTTCGCGCGGCCATCGGTCAGCACGACCAGAAATGGGGTCCGCCCCCGCTTGCGCGCTGCCTCGCCCAATTCACGCGCGGCGTTGAGCCCGGCGGCAAGCGGCGTCCCGCCACCGCCCGGCAATGCCCCGAGCGACTTGCGCGCGCGCGCCAGCGACCGAGTCGGCGGCAGGATCAGCTCGGCCTCGGTCCCGCGAAACGCGACAAGCGCCACCTGCGCGCGCTTTACATAAGCCTCTGCCAGCAACAGCTCGACCGCACCCTTGGCCTCGGCCAGCCGCGCCATGGCAGAAGAGCCCGACGCATCGACCGCAAAGATCGTCGTCGCCTCCATCTTCTTTTCAAACCGGCGGATGCGCAGATCGTCTAGCCGCACCTGCACCCGTCCCGCATCAGCGCCCCGCACCCGCTGCCAGGGGGACGCCGCGCGCAAGGTATCGATCAGGCTCAGCCGCAGCCCGCCACGCGGAATCCCCGCCCGCACTCCGACCGGACGACCGCGTGTTGGCGACCGTTGCTTCGCCCCCTTGCCCTGCCCGCGCCCCTGCGGTGATCGCCTGCCGCCGCCCGCCGCAATCTGCGCGAGCACATCCTTGGGCAGCGATGCGAGCGCTGCCTCCAGCACCACATCCTCCAGCGGCTGCGGCTCGCCGCTTGCCTGCTCGCTGGTGTCGCTATCGGAAGGCGGCGGCGGCGGTGCCTCGGCTTCGGGCGCTGGCTCCATGTCTGGCGGCGGCGGCATCCGCGTCGCGCGCGGGCCGAGCACGAGCCGCGCGGCGATCATCACATCCTTTTCACCGATCACCGAGCGACCGTGCAGCACCGCCGACGCCCGCGCTGCCCTCAAGGCAAAGATCGGCGCGCGCGCGGAATCGATGCCCAGCGCCAAAGTGGTGACGGCGACAGCTTCGAGAACATCGTCGGTGGGCGGCGCCACTGCGCCAACTGCCCCCACATCATCGACAATGGCGGGAAATGCCTTGGGCGGCCGCACCGCCCCCAAATCTAGCCAGAACGCCAGCCGCTCGGCCAGCGCCAGCGGGGGCCGCTCGTCGGGCTCCACGCCATCATCAAGCGCCACGACTGCAAAGCGCGCTGGCGATCGCAGCGTCATCCCCTCGCGCTCGGCAATAACCTCGCCAATATCCAGCGCCGCCGCGATCGGGGCCGCCACATTATCCGCCAGCCGCTCGGCCATCGGCACGATCAGCAGCCCGCCATCGGACTCCGCCAGCACACCCGTCCGCGAGACCGCCCGCCCGGTCGACAGCGTCGCGCCCAGATCGAGCCCGCCCAGCAAGCGCTCATCATCGATATGCGCCGGCAGCCGCTTGACGGGTGCGTGCGCGCCCAATCCGGCCATGAGCGCGGCAACCAGCAGCGCATCCGACCAGACATCGGCGGGCATCGGGGGCGCCAGATCGCCCGCCGCGCTCATGCCGCGAACAAACTGTCCATCGCGCGCTCGATCCGCGTTGTCGAACCCGTCTCGTCGAGCACATTGCGCCGCAACCGGTGCCGCAGCGCGAGCGGGGAGACCCGCTTCAGATCGCTCTCGGTCACCGTCTCATGCCCCTCAAGCGCCGCCAGCGCGCGCGCTGACCGCATCAGCGTCAGCTCGCCGCGCAGGCCATCGGCGCCCACCGCCATGCATAGTTCGGACGCGCGCGTCAGCACCGCATCGGGCATTGTCACGCGCGCCAGCAAATCCTTGCCCTTGGCGATCCGCTTCAGCGTCTTGCGCTCGGCCTTCGCCCATTCCTCGGCAAAAGCATCGGGCGTGCGCTCAAAGGCATCGCAACGCTTCAAAATTTCCACCCGCTGCTTCAGATCCTGCGGCGTGCGCACCTCGACCGACAGCCCGAACCGGTCGAGCAGCTGCGGCCGCAACTCGCCCTCTTCGGGGTTGCCGCTGCCGACCAGCACGAAGCGCGCGGCGTGGCGCACGCTCAACCCCTCACGCTCGACGACATTCTCGCCCGATGCCGCCACGTCGAGCAGCAGATCGACGATATGGTCCTCGAGCAGATTGATCTCGTCGATATACAAAAACCCCCGGTGCGCCCGCGCGAGCAGCCCCGGCTCGAACGCCTTTTCGCCGTGCGCCAGCGCCTTTTCCAGGTCGAGCGCACCCACCACCCGGTCCTCGGTCGCGCCCAGCGGCAAATCGACAAAGGGCACCGGCGCGGTGGCCTTGCCCACCCGGTGCGTCTCGGGCGTCGGGCACACCGCCTGCCCCGGCGCGCAATTATAGCGGCACCCCGCCACCACCGGCATCGGCGGGAGCAACGCCGCCAGCGCACGCACGGCAGTCGACTTGCCGGTGCCACGGTCACCGAACACCATCACCCCGCCAATCCGCGCATCGACAGCGGCAATCAGCAGGGCAAGTTTCATTTCGTCTTGGCCGACGATCGCGGAAAAGGGGAAGGACGCAGGCATGATTTGCGTGTAACAGGAGTTTGACACTCCACAATACAGACTGGCCCGCCGCGCATGGAAATTCCCGTTATCGTTGCCATTGGCGGCGCCGTTTTTCTGGGCGGCGCCGGTGGCGTGATGACGCCGATCGGCCCCTGGTATCACAATCTGAAAAAGCCCGGCCTGCAACCGCCCAACTGGCTGTTCGGCCCGGCCTGGACGATCATCCTGGGGCTCGCCGCCTGGTCTGCAATCACCGCCTGGTACGCCGCCGATACGCCTGCCGAGCACGCCCGCGTGCTCTGCCTGTTCGCCACCAACGCACTGTTCCATTTCCTGTGGAGCCCGCTCTTCTTCCGCGCGCAGCGGCCTGATTGGGCACTGGTGGAGGTGGTGTTCCTGTGGGTGTCGCTGGTGCTGCTCGTCGTGCTGCTCCGGCCGATCTCGCCATTCGCCAGCCTGTTGATCATGCCCTATCTACTATGGGTCAGCTTCGCCGCGTGGCTCAACAGCGCGATCGTCAAGCTCAACAAGCCGTTCGGTCAGGGAACCGCACCATCACCATAAGCCGGGCAAAGTCGATCAAGCCTGGCCATGGCCCACAGGAATGTGGGCCCACCACCTGCCCGATTTTGGCCGCCGCCCATTTGGGTGTAGTATCTAACGACGATCACAAAGGAATCGCGCGCCGCCCACTCGCCTAAGGAACATTGTCATGGCAACGCCTTACGCCGCTTCGCAAGCCTATCCCGTCCGTTTTCTGCAGATTCGGCGGATCGGGCAGGACGATCTGAATTGGGCGTTGGCTGAAGGGTGGCGAGATTTCAAGGCGAAGCGCGGCGATCTGATCGTGGTTGGGCTGCTCTATCCGCTCATTTGTCTGATGGCGGTGGTGGTGACACTCAACAATCCGCTGTTGCCCTTTCTGTTTCCGCTGGTCGCTGGCCTGTCGATCGCGGGCCCAGCTGTGGCTTCAGGATTTTACGAACTGGCGCGCCGTCGCGAAGCTGGGCTCAATGCGAGCTGGTGGCATTTCCTTGATCCGCTGAAGGGCCGCAGCCGCTGGCCGATTGCGCTGTTGACGATCATGCTGGGGCTGCTCTTTGTCGGCTGGCTGATTGCTGCTTATGCGGTCTATGCCGCCAACTTCGGGTTCGGCACGCCTCTGCGCGTGCAGGGGCTGGCCGGGCAGCTGTTCAGCACCAATGCGGGCTGGCGGATGATCATCATCGGCAATCTTGTCGGGCTGGGATTTGCGATTGCGACACTGATGGTCTCGGTCGTGTCATTTCCCATGGTCGTCGACAGGCCGGTCGATGCAGGGGTTGCCGTGCGGACGTCGATCCATGCGGTATGGACCAATCCGATCGTGATGCTGAGCTGGGGTGTCCGAATCGCCATCTGGCTGGTGATCGGCCTGATTCCGCTGGCGATCGGGCTGGCGGTGGTATTGCCCTGGCTCGGCTATTCGACCTGGCATCTCTATACGCGAATCGTCGAGCGGTAAGGTTCGGCGTTCAGGGCGCGGGTTGTTGACCTTGCGCCTGGCTCATCGCGATGAACTGGTCGAGCAGCATCAGCCGTTCCTGAATGGCGGTGCGGTAACTGGCGCCGGGCGGCGATAATTCGAGCGAGCGCTGCCACCATATCCGGGCATTTTGCAGCCGGCCGGCCTGAGCATAGCCCAGCCCGAGAAAGAATGGCGGACCGGGGTGGCGGGGCGCGAGGAACATCGCGCGCCGAAACGCAAACAGCGCGGCGGGCGAAACATTGCCGGCATCATGCGTCACCAGCACGCTGCCCAATTCGGTCCAAAGCGCCACACTGCGCGGGTTGCGGTCGATTCCTCCCAATGTCACCCGCACGGCGCTGGCAGGGTCGCTGATCCGGATCATTGCATCGGCGGCGGTTTGGTAGGCGGCATCACCGGTAAACCGGCCGAAAAAGGCGCCGCGCAGTTCGACAATGTCGGGCGCAACGTCGAGCTTCGTCGATTGCGGCTGTGCCGGGCTCGCGGGCAGCTTCGGCGAACCTTGCAACACATAGCCAGTCGCGCCGAACAGCAAAGCCGCAGCGGTAATCGTCCACACATTGCGCGGCAGCGACAGCCACCGCAGCAACATGGCCGCTCCAACGCCAATCAGCAAAAGCATTGCCCAGCCCATCAGACCCGCCGGCGTCGTTTGAAGCTGGCGCGCGCCAGCGCCAGCCCGATGGCGATGAAGGCGATCGGCGCGATCCAAAGCGGTAGAGTGGCTGCCGATAGCGGCGGGTCATAGGTCACATAATCACCATAGCGTGCCACCAGCCAGTCACGGACCTGCGTCGGGGTCGATCCTTGCGAAATCTGCCGACGAACAAGCGCGCGCATGTCGCCCGCCATCTCGGCATTGCTGTCGGCGATCGACTGGCCCTGGCACACGAGGCAACGCAGCGTGACCATCAGCGCTTGCGCTTCGGCTTCCTGCTTGGGATCCGGCAATTGTGTGTCGGCAAGGCGCGCCGGAGGGCGGGCCGAATCAGCCAAAGCCGGACCGGTCATCGTGAGCATCGCCAGCGCAAGCAAGGACAGCAACCGGCGCATCACGATGTCTTCCCCATCGCTTCGAGAATCTTCGGCACGTCCTCGTCGCGAATTTCGCCGACATGCTGCAGCAATATCTTGCCCTGGCCGTCGATAACAAAGGTTTCCGGCACCCCCGCAGAGCCAAGCGCCAGCTGGACCGCGCTTTCGGGATCATCGCCGATCCGCTCAAAGGGATCGCCATTGCGCGCCAGGAACCCGCGAATGTCATCGGGCCGATCGCGAATTGCCACGGCGTCGATCGGCACACCCATCGCCTTTAACCGGGCAAGCGCCGGCGCTTCTGCGGCGCAGGGAATGCACCAGCTGGCGAACACGTTGAGCAGCCGCGGCTGGCCTTGGTGAAACACCGACGTCGACAGACCCGGCTTTTCGGGAATCATAGCGCCCAGGGTAAATTCAGGCAGCGCCCGGCCAATCATCGCGGATCGCACAGTGCGATCGGCCGGCTTGTAGAGTGCGTAGCCGGCGACGATAAACAGTCCGGCGAACAGCGCCAGCGGCATCCAGAGCACCGTGCGCTTCATGCCCAAACCTCGCGCAGCGCAGTCTTGCGATCACGACTAACGCGTCCAAGCAGCGACAGCGCACCACCCAGCGCGATCATCGCCCCGCCCGCCCAGATCAAGGTCACGAACGGCTTCCACCACAAGCGAAGCTGCCAGCGCCCGGCCTCATCGGGCTGGCCAAGCACGGTATAGAGTTGGCCATCGGCCACTGTGGCGATTGCCGATTCGCTGGTGACCGTGACAGGGTTGGAAAAGAAGCGCGATTGGGGGCTGAGCGTGAACGGCGCACCGCCATCGCGTTGCACCTTGAGCCGGGCCTGCAAGGCTGACCAATTGGGGCCGAGCACGGGCGTAATTCCCTGCAGCGTGACGGTGTAGGGCCCAACCCGCTGCGGCTCGCCGATCGTCGCCGCCACCAAGGTCTGCTGGGTGAAGGCGGTTTCGGATGCCATCCCGGCCAAGCTTACGGCGATGCCCAGATGGGCGAGCACCATGCCGTAAGTGAAAAGCGGCGTGCGTCGGAGATTACGCTTCCACAGCGGCGCGACACTGGCCACCGCCAGGCCGGCCGCCAGCCCGAGGCCGAGGATCGGCAATATGCCGGCATTGGCCGCAAAGACCACCAGTGCGACCAGAGCCAGCGCCGCAATCGCGATCGGCACAATCATTCGCGATACCACAGCGCCCGCGTCGTCGCGGCGCCAGCGCACCAGCGGCCCCGCCGCCATGACGGCGACCAGCGCGAGCGCAACAGGACCGGCCGCCTTGTTGAAGAAGGGCGGCCCGATGGAGAGCTGCAACCCGAACGCGCCTGCTGCGACGATCGGATACAACGTGCCGATCAGCACGATCCCCAGGATCACTGACAGCAGCAAATTATTGGCAACCAGCGCGCCTTCTCGGCTGACCAGTTCAAAGGTGTTGCCCGAGCGGATCGTGCCGACCCGCAGTGCAAACAGCGCCAGCGCGCCGCCGATATAAATAGCGAGCAACGCCAGGATGAAGCTGCCGCGTTCGGGATCGACGGCAAAGGCGTGGACGCTCGTCAAAATACCCGACCGCACCAGAAAAGTGCCGATCATCGACATCGAGAAGGCAACCACGGCCAGCATGATCGTCCAGGCGCGCAGCCCGTCGCGTGTCGCCAGCACGGTCACAGAATGGAGCAAGGCAGTGGCCGCCAGCCAGGGCATCAACGAGGCGTTCTCGACGGGGTCCCAAAACCACCAGCCGCCCCAACCAAGCTCATAATAGGCCCAATAGCTGCCAGCGGTGATCCCCAATGTCAGGAAAATCCAGGCACCGAGCACCCAAGGCCGCATCGCCCGGGCAAAGGCAGGGCCGACATCGCGCGTTACCATTGCGCCAACCGCGAAGGAAAAGGCCACCGATATGCCGACATAACCGATGTAAAGCGTCGGCGGGTGGAAGGCGAGTCCGGGGTCCTGCAACAACGGATTGAGCCCGTTGCCGTCGGCGGGCGCAGGGGTCAGCCGGGTAAAGGGATTGGAAGAAAAGAGCAGGAACGCATAAAAGCCAAGTGCGATAAGCGCCTGTGCGCCCAGCGTCGCGACCAGCGTGGACACCTGAAGCCGATGCTCCAGGATCGCCACCGCGCCGCCCGCCAGCCCCAGGATCGTGACCCAGAGCAGCATCGATCCTTCATGATTGCCCCAGGTGCCGGCGATCTTGTAGATCAGCGGCTTGGCCGAATGGCTGTTCTCGGCGACCAGCAGCACCGACATATCGGAATTGACGAACAACCACATCAGCATGGCGAGCGCCGCAACGACCACCACGCCCTGCACGACCGCCACCGGCCGCACCGCGCGCATCACCTCCGGGTCTCCCCGCGCGACGCCAATCGCCGCGAGGACAAATTGCAGCGCCGCGAGGGCGGCGGCGATCCAGAGTGCGGCAAGCCCCGCTTCAGCAATCATTGTGGTGACAATTTCCCGGCCGGCATGTTGGCAGCCATCTTGCCCGCCATCTGCGGCGGCATATAGCGCTCATCATGTTTGGCGAGCAGGTTGCTGGCCACGAAACTGCCATCGGGCTGAAACTCGCCCTCCGCCACGACGCCCGACCGTTCCTTGAACAGATCAGGCGTGATGCCCTTAAATCGAACCGGCACGGTTGCCTTGCCGTCAGTGACAAGGAAATTGATCGTCACCCCATCAGTCTGCTTCTTGATCGATCCGCCCTCGACCATCCCGCCAAGCCGCACCGCGCGGCCGAGCGGCAAGCCCTGCTTGGCAACATCGCCCGGCGCATAGAAAAACGCGGCCTGATCCTTGAGCGCCGACAGCGCGAGCCCGCTTGCACCGGCGATCGCGGCGATGGCGAGCAGCCCCAATGTCAGGCGTTGATGCTTCGCTTTCATTTGTTGCCCTTCTCGGCATTGCGCATCGCCAGCCAGCTGACCAACGCCATCACCGCCGAAGAGATCAGCGTGATGGCGTAGGCGGCGGAGACGAAAGGCCAGGGATTCATGCTTGCGCCATCCGCTTCATCCGCGCTTCCGCCTTAGTCAGCGCCAGTGCCGCCCGCATCCGCATCAGCACAATGGCCGCAAAAAACAAGGTGAAGCCCGAAAGCGTGTACCAGAGCGGCCAGATCAGCGAGCCATCGATCGTCTGTTTGGTCAGACCGATGCTCTGACCCTGGTGCAGCGTATTCCACCACACCACCGAATAGCGGATGATTGGCAGCAACACCGAACCGGCAACCCCGTAAAGGGCCGGGATGCGGCCATCACCGCCGCGATCGGCATCGGCCCGGGCCAGCGCCATGAAGCCAAGATAGACGAAAAACAGCAGCAGCATCGAAGTCAGCCGCCCATCCCATTCCCACCACGTGCCCCAGGTTGGCCGGCCCCAGATTGACCCTGTAGCCAGGCAGAGTCCCGCGAACAGTGCGCCCGGCAGCGCAATTGCGCGCGCCGCCAGCATCGCCAGCGGGTGCCGCCAGATCAGATAAGTGAGGCTCGATACGGCAATACCGCTCCACCCGGCCATGCCGAGCCAGGCGGTCGGCACGTGGATATAAAGGATACGAACCGTCTCGCCCTGCAGATAATCGGGCGGGGTCTGGGTCAAGCCTGCCCAGCTCCCAAAGGCAATCAGCAGCGCGCCCGCCCAGAACAACGCCGGGGTAAGGGGCCGCGCCAGCTTCAGGAAGCGCGCAGGATTGGCAAGGGCATGAATCGACGGCACTGAACGAGTCATTAGGACAAGACCGCGCATGAATCCACTAGTCGTTGTGCGGTAGCGGCGATCAAGCCGGGAAAATGCAGCTATTCCCGCCCCCTCCTGTGCCGACGCCCGATCAATATTTGTGGATTGTCGCCAGCATCGCGGCCAGCTCGGCGCTGCGGAAAGGCTTGGTCAGCCGCGGCACATCAACCGCGATTCCAGCGGCATCGGCATAGCCCGAGATCACGAGCACGGGCATATCGGGCTGGGTGATCCGCACATGATCGATCAACGCCATGCCGGTCATGCCGCCCATGAGGTGATCGGTGACGATCATATCGACGCCATGGTGTTGCATCAGTTCGATCGCGGCTTCGCCCGAATGCGCCTCGATCACGCGATAGCCCAGCTCGATCAGCATGTCGGCCGTCGTCTGCCGCACTGGTTCTTCATCATCGACCAGCAGGACGGTCCCGATGCCCGACGCGATCACCGCCGGCAGATCGGGCTGGTCGACCGGGGCCACCGGCGTTGCCGAGGCCGGCAGCATCAGCTCGATCGTCGTCCCCAAGCCGAGCTTGCTCGAAATCTTGAGCGCTCCACCAAGCTGCGACGCCAACCCATGCACCATCGAGAGCCCCAGCCCCGTGCCCTTGCCGATCCCCTTGGTCGAGAAAAACGGCTCGATCGCGCGGCGCCTCGTGTCCTCGTCCATGCCGATGCCGGTGTCGCTGACGGAAATGCGCACATAGCGCCCCGGCGCCGGTCCGGAGGCGCCGCCGCCCCTCCCGTCGTCGGCCAGGTGCACCGCGGACGCCGTGATCGTCAGCGTGCCACCCGCCGTCATCGCATCGCGCGCATTCACCGCCAGGTTGAGCAGTGCCATTTCCAGCTGGTTGACCTCGGCCGTCGCTGCCGGCAGCCGGTCATCAATGGCAAGGTCGATGCGAATGCGCGGCCCCGATGTGCTGGCAATCAAATCGCTCATTGAATGGATCAACACCGCAACATCGACCGGCTGGGGCTGCAAGGGCTGGCGTCGGGCAAAGGCGAGCAGGCGCTGGACCAGCATTTTTGCCCGCTCGGCGGATTGCAGCCCCCCCTCGATCAGCCGCCGCTCGCGCTCCCCGCCCAATTCGCGGCGACTCAGCAAGTCCAGCGTACCGATGATCGGCGTCAACAAATTGTTGAAATCATGCGCGACACCACCGGTCAGCTGCCCCATCGCCTCCAGCTTTTGCGATTGGCGCAATGCTTCCTCGGCGACGCGGCGCTCGGTCGTCTCGATCGCTTCAGGCACGATCGCCGTCACATGTCCTTCAGGCGACAAGATCGGGCGCATCACGAAATCGAACCAGCGCCAACCGCCGACCGGCAGGTTGATCAGCAATTCCTGTCGTACCACATCGCCACTTGCCACCCGGGCAACCGCGACGCGCATCGCCTCGGCCATGCCAGGGGTCGCTGAAAACCAGGGCGTTTCCCAATAAAAAGCGCCCGCAACATCGTCGAGCATGTTGCCGATGGCCGCCAGCGATGTGGCATTGGCATCGAGCAGTCGACCGGCCGGGTCCAGCAGCCCCTGAAACCCGAAACTGGTTTCGAATATCGCACGTAGCCGGGCTTTTTTCGCCTGGAGTTCCGCCGTGCGCGCGCTGACCTGCGACTCAAGCGTGTCATTCGCGATTCGCAGCGCGCTTTCGGTTTCGCGCAGCGCATCAATATTGGTGTTGGTCCCCACCCAACCGACCAGACTGCCAGATTCATCGCGAACCGGTTCGGCACGTACCAGGAACCAGCAATAGGCGCCGCCGGCCCGGCGAATCCGAAATTCGGTTTCGTACACTGCGCCGGTGGCCAGCGCGTCGCTCCAGCGCGATGCCGCCAGCAAAAAGTCATCGGGATGGACGACACTGCCCCAGGCGCTCGTCCCTTCCATCGTGCCGGGCGCCGCCCCGGTATAGCTATAAGTCTGATCATTGAGCCAATAGATGAATCCATCAGCGTGCGCCGCCCAGACATGATTGGGCATCGCCTGCGCAAAAGCCCGAAACTGCTCCTCGCTCTGGCGAAGAGCCGCGTGGTCTTTCACAACACCCGTCGTTTCAGTCACAAACGCGATAACGCCGGCTGGACGGACGCCATCTAACACCGGCGCATAATCCAGGTTGAACCACGCTTCTTCATCAACGCCATTGCGGGCGATGGTCAGCGCCAGATCACGATAGGCGAGCGATCGCCCCGCCAGTGCTTCGGTCATGACATGATCATTGAAGTCGGCCGCTTCGGGCCAGGCCTCGCGCACTTTGCTGCCCAGCATCGCCGGATGGCGCTTGCCAGCAATGACCGCATAGGCGTCGTTATAGATCATGACGCCGTCCGCTCCCCAGAGCAGGACGATCGGGTTGGTCGCCCGGCACAGCATGCCCACGATCGTCCGCAGCGGGGACGACCATTGATCAATCGGCCCCAGCGCCGTCTGGTCCCAGTCAAACGCCCGAATCAGGGCGATCACCGTCTGATCACCATCCAAAAAGGGCAACGACACGGTTGGCACGGTGAGAATAGTGACTGGCCCCTGTCGGCGATCCTGCCCGTCAAACGATGGCAGATGGTTGGGAACAACGTACGAGCGTTGCTTCTGTTCCACCACTTCTCGCAATTGCGCAATTGCCATGTCGGGAATCTGCTGGCCCCCTGCTGCGGCCATCATCCTCGGCGGCTACCGCCATTAGTATGTATTGATATTAATAAGCCTACTTATTATATGCGCGATATGACGGACAATATCGGCTTTCTGATCAGCGATGTTTCGCGCCTGATGCGCCGGCAGTTCGACGAGCGCGCCCGCGTGATTGGCGTGACCCGGGCGCAGTGGCGCACCCTCACCATGCTCAACCGCAATGAGGGCATCAACCAGGGCAAGCTCGCCGAGCTGCTCGAGGTGGAGCCGATCACCTTGTGCCGGATGGTTGACCGGCTGGAGGAGGCCGGCCATGTCGAGCGCCGGCGCGATCCACATGATCGCCGCGCCTGGCAGATCTACCTGACCGATTCGGCGCGACCGCTGATCGACGACCTGCGGGCCATTGCCGACACGATGTTCGCCGAAGCACTTGCCGGCATCGATCCCCAACGACAATCGCAGTTCATCGCAACGTTGAACGACATTCGCGCCAATCTGGCCGAAACCGATGACACGCAAGAGGCACATCATGGCTGAAGCCGATCCCGCCCAGAATTTTGCATCGCTCGCAGCGGCGCCCGACACGCCACCGCACAAATGGCGGCGCACGATTGCGCTGATTGCCGTTCCGGTTATCATCGTTGCGATTGCGGGCTATATCTGGCTGACATCGGGCCAGTTCGTCTCGACCGACAATGCCTATGTCCAGCAGGACAAAGTGTCGGTGTCGGCCGATGTTGCCGGCCGGATCGTCCAGGTCGCCGTAAAGGAGAATCAGCCGGTGAAGGCAGGCGATCTGCTGTTCCGGATCGATCCTGCACCCTATCGGATCGCGGTCGATCAGGCGGACGCTGCCATTGCGGCCGCGCAGGTCAATATTGGCACGCTGCAATCAAGCTATCGCGGCACATCCGCAGACATCCAGGCTGCGCGCGACCGGATTGCCGCCGCGCGGGAAGAATTTAACCGCCAGACCGCGCTGATGCAGAAGGGCTTCACGACTCGCGCCCGGCTGCAGGACGCTGAACATGGCGTCGAGCAAGCCAATGCCGCGCTCGCCAACGCCGTTGCCAGCGCCGACGAGGCGCGCGCCAAGCTTGCCACTGGTGCCGCCGTGCCTGGCCAAAGCCCTGCAATCGCGGCAGCCCGGGTACAGCGTGAAAAGGCGCAACTCGACCTTGCCCGTACAGCCGTTTACGCGCCCACCGGCGGTACGATCACGCAGGCGGACCGGCTTCAGGTCGGCCAGATGATGATCTCCGGTCTGCCCGCCGTCAGCATCGTTGCCAGCCAGCGCACTTGGATCGAGGCCAATTTCAAGGAAACCGATCTCGACAAGATGCGCGTCGGGCAGCCCGCAACCGTCAGCTTCGATGCCTATGGCGGTGTGACGCTCAAGGGGCATGTCCAGTCGATTGGCGCAGGAACCGGTTCCGAATTCTCGGTGCTGCCGGCGCAGAACGCGACCGGTAATTGGGTCAAAGTAACGCAGCGCGTGCCGGTGCGGATCGCGATCGATGACGTCAGTCCGCGCCAACTCATCGCCGGGCTGAGTGCCAAGGTGCGGATCGACGTGCGCGACCATGGCCAACGCTAGAATCGCGTCCGGCCCCGGCGCGCGGGCGCGGGATGAGGCAGCGCTCTACACGTCGAACCGGGCGTTGCTGACCCTAGGCGTGATGGCGGCAACGATCATGCAGATCCTGGATTCGACGATTGCGAATGTCGCGTTGCCGCACATGCGCGCGTCGCTTGGCGCGACTGCAGACACGATCACCTGGGTGCTGACCAGCTATATTGTGGCCTCTGCGGTGGCTATCCCGATTACCGGCTGGCTCGCGGACCGGATCGGTTCGCGCAACCTGTTCCTGATCGCCGTCGTCGGCTTTGTCGGCGCATCGATGTTGTGCGGTTTGGCGCAGAACCTGCCGCAAATGGTCGGCTTCCGAATCCTGCAGGGGATCGCCGCGGCCTTCATGAACCCGCTCAGCCAGACCGTGATGATGGATATCAACAAGCCTTCGCGCCAGGCCGGGGCAATGGCAGTGTGGGGAATGGGGATAATGGTCGGGCCCGTGCTGGGGCCGGTAATTGGTGGCTATCTGACCGACAATTTCGACTGGCGCTGGGTGTTCTATGTCAACGTGCCCGTCGGCATCGGCTGTTTTGCCATCCTTTGGGCGCTGCTGCCGTCACGCCCCCAGAAGCAACGCAAGTTCGACGTCTTTGGTTTCTCGCTGCTGGCGATCGCAATCGCTTCCTTCCAGGTGATGTGCGATCGCGGCCAGTCCAATGACTGGTTCCAGTCCTGGGAGGTGGTAGTGGAAGGGCTCGTGGCGCTTTGTGCTGCAACGATGTTCGCCATTCATGTCACCACCGCCGATCAACCCATGTTTGATCGCGAGCTGCTGCGGAACCGCAACTTGCTGACCGCACTTGGCTTCATGCTGGTGGTCGGCGTGCTGATGATGGCGACGATGGCGCTGCTCCCGCCGATGCTGCAGACGCTATTTGGTTATCCCGTTTTCGACACTGGCATCCTGCTGATGCCACGCGGCATCGGCATCATCATCAGCATGGCAGTTGCCGGGCAAGCCATTCAGCGCGGTACCGATCCGCGCTATCTGGTCGGCGGTGGGCTGATCATTGCTGCCTGGTCGCTATGGGACATGACTCAGTGGACCTTGGTGATGGAAACGACGCCTTTCATCGTGACCGGATTCATCCAGGGGATCGGTCTTGGGCTGATCTTCATCCCGCTCAACATCTCCGCCTTCGGGACGCTGGCAGCGGCGTACCGCACCGAAGCGGCGAGCCTGCTTAATCTCGCGCGCAACATCGGCGCGTCGGTCGGGATATCGATGGTCACCGCGATACTTGGCTATAACATCCAGTCGGCACATCAGGATCTCGGATCGCATGTGACGGCATCAAGCATCAGTTCGGTTGATCCCAGCATGAGCTCGATCCTCGGGGGCACCGGCCAAACGGTGATGGCGATGATCAACGCCGAAGTGAATCGCCAGGCTGCGATGATCGCCTATCTCGACGATTTTCGATTGATGATGATCCTGACGATCCTTGCCATCCCGCTCGTGCTGCTACTCAAGCGTCCGGCAAGCAAACCCGCCGCCGACGATACGCCGCATGTCGCGTTCGATTAAAGCAGGTCAACGGCCGTGTCGTGGCCCCGGCTGACTTTGCCGGAGCCCTGCCCGTCTTGTCGATGACCGTGAGGAAGGCCTGAGCGCCGAAACGCTCAGGCCGAACTAGGTGGAGCGCAAACCAGATTGCCAGCGGGGTTTACGCCACCGGCCCCAGATCGCCCTGCCCCACGGTTGCGCCGGCCATCGCCAGCATCGCATCAAGCGATTTCTTCGCCCGCAACCGCAGCCCTTCCTCGATCTCGATGCGTGGCTCGAGATCGCGCAGCGCAATGTACAGCTTCTCCATCGTGTTCAGCGCCATATAGGGGCAGATGTTGCAGTTGCAGTTGCCGTCCGCCCCCGGCGCGCCGATGAAATTCTTGGTCGGATCGGTCTTTTGCATCTGGTGAATGATATGCGGCTCGGTCGCTACGATCAGCGTGTCGCCGGGCATCTTCGCCGCGAAATCCAGGATGCCGCTGGTCGAGCCGACATAATCGGCATGGTCGAGGATATAGGGCGGGCATTCCGGGTGTGCCGCCACCGGCGCGCCGGGATGCCTGGCCTTAAGCTTGAGCAGCTCGGTTTCGCTGAACGCCTCATGGACGATGCACACGCCCGGCCAGAGCAGCATGTCACGCCCGGTCTTGCGCGCCAGATAGCCGCCCAGATGCTTGTCGGGGCCGAAGATGATTTTCTGGCTAGCCGGAATCTGGCTGAGGATCTTTTCCGCCGACGATGAAGTGACGATCACGTCGGAGAGCGCCTTCACCTCGGTCGAACAGTTGATGTAGGTCAGCGCAATATGATCGGGATGCGCGGCGCGAAATGCCGCAAATTTGTCGGGCGGGCAGCTGTCTTCCAGGCTGCAGCCGGCCTTAAGATCGGGCAGAACTACGATTTTTTGCGGCGACAGGATCTTGGCCGTATCGGCCATGAATTTCACGCCGCAAAACGCGATGACATCGGCATCGGTCGCCGCCGCCTTCCGGCTTAGATCGAGGCTGTCGCCGACGAAATCGGCAATGTCCTGAATCTCCGGCCGCTGATAGTAATGCGCGAGGATGACGGCGTTGCGCTCCTTGCGCAGCCGGTCGATCTCATCGCGCAGGTCGGTCCCTGTCGGGTTGCCGCCCATGCCGGCTCGTGCATCCATGTCTTTGCTCCTGCGTCGTTGCGGCCCACATGGCCCCGCAGGCTTGCGGGATCAACCCAGCGGCGACGGCGGAAACGCGAGCGGCGCAACCGCCGCGCCCGGCGTGCCGATGGTGACGGCCTGATATAGCGCCAGGCCGATCGGGGAAAAGCTGATGATGTCGGTCAGCACCCCGGTCGCCAGAATACCGCCCAGTCCCCACCACCATGCCGGATGTACGCGCCCGTCGCGCCGCCAGTCGGCAATCATGCCGATCACCGGGAGCGACACGATGCACGCAAACGCCGATTGATACGCCCAGGGAATCAGCAGCGGCATCGGCAGAAGCCTGCCGACGCCCGGTCCTACCAGCAGCGCCATGCCGCAATAGTTCAAACGCCGGTGCCAACCGGTATTGGCCCGCACGCTCACCCCGGCACCGATCAGCGCGATGCAGCCGATCAGTGACAGCGGATCGAACACCAGGAAATGCAGCGGCTGAAACACGAAAGGCACCGTGCCCGCGCGCACGTTCATCACCGTTACCGCGGTGCCCAGATAGAGCATCAGTGCCAGCCACCCCATGGCCAGCCAACCAAGCCGCCGATGGAGCGCGATCGGTCCCTTGGTCGCAAACCAGTTTTGCAGCACGTATATGACCATCCAGCCCATGAACACGATTGCATGGGCATGCACGATCGGCGGCCGGCTGAAGGTAGACCGGCCCATCCCAAGCGTCAGGCCGAACCCCGCGATCAGCACCCCCGCCATCACGAACGCCATCGTCAGAAAAAAATTGTCGTCGCTACGCCGCTCCTGTCGCGGCTGCGGCATTGCCAGTGTCGCCATCGTCGATTCGCCCCGGATCCCCGGACCAAGCATATATCAGCAATAATTCGACGAGAAAATATGACGGGGCCCAAGCTGAGACTTGCCGCGTCCTACTGCCCGTTGCCGATCACTTCCTGCACCGATCGAGACATGTCCCAGCGTTCGCCATTGGCGCGCCGGCGTTCGGGGGGGAAAGTCACGATAACGCGGGCATTGCCATGCCCCAGCGTCCCAAGCGGCGCCGCAAGCAGCCGGGAGAGCGCCGCGCGCGCATATTCGCGCGCCTGCGCGATTCGTTCCGGGGAGCCCGCCTCGACCTGGGCCTTGCTCGTCGCTTTTTGCGATGCCTGCTGGCTAAGCGCCTCGCCCGCCTCGCGGGTAACCAGCACGCCGGTGGTTTCCACCATGGTCCGATGCGCTTCATCGATATTGGGTGAGGCCACCGTGATGTCGGGCGCGTTGACGATCAACGTATCGGTCTTGGCATTCCATTCGACATCATCGGGGCCGATGCGGGAGACGTCGACGAAATAGTCGACCGAATAGGGCATCTTGATCACCTGATCGGATCGCAGCCAGCCAAAGCCGCGAACGTCAGTAGCGCTGCTCTGGACGGTCCCGGTCATCGACGCGACCTTCAGGCTGCTCGCGCCCGACAGCCGGGCCGACACCAACTGCGTTACCGCGTCGCCGCCATCATCCACTGTCGGGACATAGCGTTCAATATATTGATTATACGCCAAAAACCCCAGCAACCCCAGCCCGATCAGCATGGCCAGGCTGAAGAACCAGCGCGTTCCGCCGGATTTCACCGTATCCGCCATTGCGCGCCATCCTCCATGATCCGTCCGCGCGCGCCAAGGTCGATCAGGTGCGCATGCACTGATCCGCCCGCCGCACCGAACAGCCGCTTATCGAGGCCAACATACATCCGCTCGACCAGTTCCGGGATGGTGCCGACGCCCTCCTCGATCAAGCGCAGGATCTGCGCCTCGCGCTGCCGCCGATGGCCCAGGAAACCACGCACCTTCTGCGCCGGATTGTCGATCGGTTCGCCATGCGCGGGATAATAGATTCGATCATCGCGCGCCTGGAGCTTGGCAAGGCTGGCCATATAGGCAGCCATGTCACCATCGGGCGGCGACACGACGGTGGTGGACCAGCCCATGACATGGTCGCCGGTAAACAATGCCCCGGCCTCGGGCAGCGCGAAGCAGAGATGGTTGGAGGTATGGCCAGGCGTTTCGACCGCAGTCAGCGTCCAACCGTCACCGGCGACGCTGTCACCCTCCGCCATCACCCGGTCGGGTGCATAGGCCCGGTCGAAGGCCGCATCGGCGCGCGGACCCAGCGTGTCGAGCGCAAGCGGCGCACAGCCGATGATCGGCGCGCCAGTGGCATGCTTGAGCGGTCGGCTGCCGGGGCTGTGATCATTATGAGTATGAGTAATGACGATCGCGCGCACCGGGCGCCCGGCAACCGCGCGGACGATCGCCGCGATATGCGCCGGATCTTCAGGCCCCGGATCGATCACTGCGACATCGCTGATGCCGACCAAGTGAGTCTGCGTCCCGGTAAAAGTGAAGGGCGACGGATTGGGCGCCAGTACCCGCGCCACCAGCGGTCCTATCGCGATGCAATCGCCGGTCGGTATCGCCTCCATGGATCTGCAAATGCCGGTTTGGCCGGCTAAACACAAGGGCGGGACGTCGGCGGCTGGAGACAGTTATCCCGGCAGGCAGGGGCAGTGCCTGCCGGGATAGGATTTGGCCACGATGTCAACGCCATCGGTCGCGCCGATTATTCCACCTTGGCGAGATCGGCCTCGATTTCGGCAATCGCCTGGTCGATCGCTTGCAGCGCTTCACTGCTATGAGCGCCCTTTGCCGCCATGCCGGCCCGCGCATTGCGCAGTCCTTCCAGCGCAGACCGATAGGCCTTGCGCTCAATATTCTTGCTGTTCGCAGCCACCGCTGCGCCTTCAGCAGCGACCTTTTCGATCCGGTTGCGGCAGATGATGATGCGGCGTTTGCCGTCCTTTTCATCGTGCAAAACCATATTCTTTTCATTGCCTTGCCCGCTACCGCAGTTCTGTTCGGCGATCTCGGGGACTTCCGGGACGTCGAAGGCCATGCCGCGCATATCCTCTGTCTGGATCTTGCCGTCCGGCCCGCGGACCACAATCTTCACCCGGCGGTGCATCATCGGCGTGCCCTCGCGCTTCGATTGCGCCAGTTCGTCGGCAGTGAAGCCATCGGCCAGCATCTCCGTCTCAGAACGGTTCGTCTTGCGCTTGTTGATCACGATCACATGACGCTTGCCGCTCGCATCGGTCCATTCGTGCCGATCGCTGTCCACACTAGTGGCGAGGGGCGCAGGTGGTGCAGGCGGCGCTGCGGGAGCTACCGAGGATGGCGGCAGCAGCGCGGACTGCGGCGGCAACGGCGGCGTGGGTGCCGTCGGCGGCACCGGTGTCGCCCCGGCAGCCTGGACGGCCGGCGACGCGACAGCGGCCAGCGCATGCCGCATTTTGTTGGCGGCCAACCGGTCAAGCTCGTCCAGATTGATGCCGATCGCCTGGTTCACCTTGGTCCGCACATGTTCGGCGGCCTGCGTCCCCGATGCGGTAAGACCAAGCCCGGCGATGCCGACGGCCATCACCGCCAGCGATCCACCGATCAGGCGGGTGCGTGACTTCTTTAAACTGGAAAGCATCCTCAATCTCCCTTTCAATTCATTGATTGTGTGCAGGTGGCAGGCGGCGGATACCGCTCCGCCATGCGCCGATTTCACGATCGCCCGGCCATAGGCATGGGTGAAGCGTGCATTGCGACCGGCCAGTACCATCGCATCGCAGGCCATTTCCTGGTCGGCGCGAAAGGCGCGGAAGGCACGCCAGGCGACCGGGTTGAACCAGTGCAGGGCAAGCACACCCAGCGCCACCCAGTTCGCAACCAAGTCACCGCGCGCATGATGGGCGAGTTCATGGGCCAAGGCGAGCGTACGCTCGTCCTCGTCATAACGCTCGGCAAAATCGCTCGGAAACGCCACCACCTTGCGCCAAATGCCAAAGGCGAGCGGACCACCAGTCGCATCGGTTTCGATCACCTCCACCCGGTTGCCCGCAATGCGGTGGCGGCGCCGCGTCTCGCGTTCCAGGCGGCGGCAGAAACGTCGATAGGTGACAAGGTGGTATCCAAGAAAGATCGCTGCGCCGATCGCCCACAAAATCAGCGCAAGCAGCAGCCAGCTCGGCCCGCCTGCCGCCGCAACGGGCGGCACCACCACCATCCGGATGGGTTCAGTGGCCAAAGTCAGATCAACCGTCGCAATGGCATGGTTGGCAACATTGGCGGGCAGTCGCTCAGGCGCGAGCACCCCGAACACTACCCCTTGCGTCATCGATTTTTCGATGACGGGCGATACCAGGCCGCTCAATCGCCAATTGCCCGGCAAGGGCGGCAGGATCAGCCGGAGTGCCGGCAATGCCCAGAGGGCATAGGCGACCGTCGGGCCAAAGGCGCGGCGCACCGGATTGCGCAGCAGCAATATGGCAAGCATCAGCAGGCTGGTCGCCAGCAGTGTTTCCACCCCCCAACTGATCATGATTTGAGCCCTTTCAGCAGCGCCTCGATCTCGGCGATATCCTGGTCGGTCAGCTGATCGCGTTCGGCGAGGTGAGCGACCAACGGGGTCAGCTTGCCACCGAACAACCGATCCATCAGCCGGCGCGATTCGCCGGCGACATAATCCTCGCGCACGACCAGCGGCCGGTACAGATAGCGGCGGCCATCCTCCTCATGCCCGATCACATTCTTGGCAAGCAGTCGCCCGAGCAAGGTCTTGACGGTGTTGACCGTCCAGTCCCGATCCGGCGTGATCCGTTCGGCGACATCCTGCGCCGAAAGCGGCGCGCAATCCCACAACACCTCCATCACGGCATGCTCGGCATCACTGATTCGCTCGGCCATTTTTCGCTCCTTCGACTACATCTGTAATCTCACTGATTACACGCGTAGTCAAGAGCCGGCCCACCAGGTCGACAGGTCCGGTTTGTGATCGCGGAAACATGACCCGCCGATGAACGGCATCTGTCGGAAATTCTTACAACCCGACGGGAGACCGGATGGTCATTAACCATTGCAACGGGCTGTAACCGGGAAGTTGTGCAAACTGGCACATAGGCTGCTACAGAATGGCCATGCCGAGCGGTAACGCTTCAGCAGGGCGGATCGACAGCTGGTTCCGGTTTCGCGTCGATCCGCCCGCCCCGGCATTCTTCCCAAAAATAAGCTCAGATGGCGGGCGCGACCGTAGGCTGCACCGCCAGCCGAGGTCGGCCGCCGGTCACCCGGCGCATCGCCGCGCTCTGCAGGGCCTTGGGGTAAATATCGCTCAGCAGCCGCTCAAATGTCCGATCCCAGCTGAAGCGCGCCTCGACATGCGCGCGCGCGGCCAGGCCAATCGCCTGATGGTCGCTGCGCCACAAGGCCATGACGTGATCGGCCATCGCCTGGGTATCGTCGACGGGGCCGAGCAGGCCCAGACCATCGGGCACCCGATCGATCATTGCCCCGCTGGCAACCCCAACCACCGGGAGGCCGGCGGCCTGCGCCTCGACGATCGAGATCCCGAATGTCTCGTCCGCCATGCCCGACACATAGATATCCGAAGACGCAAGCGCGCGCGCCAACACTGCCCGATCGTGGACAAAACCCATGAATGCGATCGGCAGGCCAGCGCTTTCCTCCACCAGCCGCGCGCGCAGCTTGCCGTCACCCACCAGGACCATCGCCGCGCCAAGGGCGGGGGGCAGACGACGGAACATGTCGATCAGGCGATCCGCGCGCTTTTCATTGTCGAGCCGGCCGGCATAGATCAGGAGCGGCCCATCGCCGGGCAGGCCGAGCTCTTGCCGAAATGCAGGATCGCGCTTGCTGGGGTGGAACATGTCGATATCGACGCCCAGTTGCAGGACGCTGGTACGCGGCACATTATGCTTGGCGAGCACTTGGCAGACATCGTCGCTAAGCGTGTAGACCCAATCGAATTCGCGATAGGTAATTTCGGCATAGCCATAGGAAAGCCAGCGAAACCCCTTGCCTAGAAACGTCCCAAATTTCGCGCTGGCAACACGGTAGACATGGGCATTGGGGAAATCGGTGCTGTAGGCGGCGACCAGCGCGGTTTCGGGGTGCGCGCGACGGTGGTGGATCGCTGTCCAGGGCAGCACCCACGGGCACAGCGACTCGATCACATCGGGTCGGTAGCGCGCCAGCAGGTCACGGACGACCCCGGTACGCAGGATAAATCGGTAATTGGGGCTGCCGCGGACCGGGTCGGCGCCAACCTCGGCCCAGATATGCCGGCCGTTGACGACGATCTTGTCCTCGGGGCCGGGCACGATCTGCAATAGCGTGTGCGGTGTCTTCGACAGGATATAATCGCGCTTCTCCCGCAGATAGGTGCTGACGCCTCCGCCGCCGGCGGGGGAATAACTTTGCGTCAGATCACAGATCAGCAGCGGGGAAGGCCCGCTCGGGCCGCTCGGGAGTTCGCCCTTGTCCAGCAGCATGAGAACGCCCCTTTTCGTCTGATCAGCTGACGCTGACCAGCCCCTTGTCGGCGAACAGCTGCGTCAACTCGCCGCTTTCAAACATTTCCATCATGATGTCGGACCCGCCAACGAATTCGCCCTTCACATAGAGCTGCGGAATTGTCGGCCAGTCGGAAAATGCCTTAATGCCCTGGCGGACGCCCTGGTCCTGCAGCACATCGACGCTGCCGAATTCGACATTGAGATGATTCAGGATGGCGACTGCCTTGCTGGAAAAGCCGCATTGCGGAAACAGCGGGCTGCCCTTCATGAACAACAGCACATCGTTGCTTGTTACCATCTCGGCGATACGGGCCTGGGCGTCATCGGTCATCGGTCGGTCCTTTGTTACGCGGGGGTCGCGGTCGTCAGCTGCAGCGCATGGAGGACGCCCCCCATGCGACCGCCAAGCGCTGCATATACCGCCTGATGTTGTTTGATTCGCGGCATTCCCCGGAAACTTTCTGCCGTGACTCGGGCTGCATAATGGTCGCCATCACCAGCCAGATCGGTGATCTCGACCTGCGCATCGGGAATGCCGTTGCGGATCAACTGTTCGATTTCGGCGGCTGGCATTGCCATCGTTATTGCGCTTCGCTCAATTGCTGGCGCGCCACGAATGTCTGCAGAGTGAGCTGCGCACGCACGGCATCTTCGGTTGTTTCAACGCCGGCAGCGATCAGATCGCCGAATACCTTGCGCACGACATCCTCGTCGCCTGCTTCCTCGAAATCGGCCTGAACGACCGACTTGCCATAGGCGTCCGCCTCTTCGGCGGTGAGCTTCATCATCCCGGCCGCCCAATGCCCCACCAGCTTGTTGCGCCGTGCGGTCACGCGGAATGCCATCTCCTCGCCAAGCGCAAAATGGGCCTCAGCCGCGCGTTCCCGGTCGTCGAAAGTCGTCATGAAGGGATAGTCCCTGTAAAATTCATTATGCGCCCCAAATAGGGAGGCAACCCGGCTAAAGCAACGTTTGGCTAAGCACCAATTCGCACGACGAGCTTGCCGATCGCCTCGCGCGCCGCCATTTTCGCGATCGCCTTGCCCCCGTCTTCGAACGCGAACACATCGGTGACAAGCGGATTGATCGCGCCCTCTTTCCACAATCGGAACAGCCGCTCGACATGATCCTGATTGGCCTTTGGGTCGCGGGCGGCAAAGGCACCCCAGAACACACCACAGACATCGCAGCTCTTGAGCAAGGTCAGGTTGAGCGGCAATCGGGGAATGCCGGCGGGAAAGCCGACGACCAGATAGCGCCCTTCCCAGGCGATTGAGCGCAGCGCCGGCTCGGCATAATCACCACCGACCGGATCGTAGATCACATCGGCGCCATTCGGGCCGAGCGCCGCCTTGAACTGTTCCGCGAGCGCCTTTGACTGATCTTTGTCGAACGGCGCGCGACCATAGATGATTGTCGCATCGGCCCCGGCCTTGCGGCAAGCCTCTGCCTTCGCCTCGCTGGACACCGCCGCGACGACGCGCGCGCCAAACGCCTTGCCGAGCTCGACTGCCGCCAGGCCAACGCCGCCGGCTGCGCCCAGCACCAGCAATGTCTGCCCTTCGGCCAGATGGCCGCGATCGAGCAGGGCATGGATCGTCGTCGCATACGTCAGCAGCAGCGCCGATCCTTCTTCGAAGCTGCGACCTTCGGGCAGGCGGTAGAGCCGTACCGCGTCCACCACGATCTTTTCGACCAGCCCGCCATGGCCGACAGTGGCGACAACGCGGTCACCCGGCGCCCAGTCGGACACGCCCTCACCGACGGAGTCGACAATCCCGGCGATCTCACCACCCGGTGCGAAAGGGCGTTGCGGCTTGAATTGATATTTGTCCTCGATGATCAACACATCGGGATAGTTGATCGCGCAGGCCATGACGGCAACGACAACCTGCCCCTTGCCGGCCACGGGATCAGGCAGCGTTTCAAGCGTCAGTGTTTCCGGTCCGCCCGGCGCCGTCGACAGCAATGCCCGCATCAGTCTTCTCCTGCAGATCAGGCAGCGGCGCGCGATAGCGCCGGCATGCCCATTCGAAGTTGCGGTTTCCTTGCCAGCGACCGGGCGGCGGCGTCCAGTAGGATATTGAGCAGGTGCCAGATTGGCCGGCGATTTATTCCGCCGCTGCGGGGAAAGCCGGCAGTTTGGCGATGTCGCGGGCGTCGTGCTGGATGACGACCAATGCCTGTGTGTTGGCGGCGAGCGTGTTGAAACGGTCGCTCGATGCCAGCGTTTCGGTGCGGCTATAGTTGAATCCGGGCACGCCATTCGCCGCCTGGTTTTCCCGGAAATGGAACTGATCCCCCGACAACAATACCATGCCCGTCTTTGGCAGGTTGAGCAGCAGCGCATGATGGCCGGGCGTGTGGCCGGGCAGGTCGATGCCTTGCCGCCGCCGCCGAACCAGTGCTTGAGCGGCGTCGGGTCAGCGCCATTGAGCGGCGGGGTGGCCGCGAGCGAGTCATAATCACCTTTGCCGATCAGCAACTTGGCTTGCGGAAAGTCGCCGGCCTGACCGGTATGATCGAAATGATAATGGCTGATGCCGACGATTGAGACCGCTTCCGGCTTGACGCCAATCTTGGCCAGTTGCTCGACAATCGTCGTCGTCAGCGTGGCGGAGAGCGGCGCCTTGTCGCTGATCGGCGCGCCCTTAAGCGCGATCGGCAAACCCGTGTCCCACAGCATATAGCTGTCGCCATGCTTGATCAGATAGCAGCTCGCCGTGAAGCGCATCTTCTTGCCGGTGAAAGCCCGCGAGTCGTTGAACATGTTGAGGTCATTGACCTGCGCCGCCCCGCAATCGAGCCGCCACAATTTGATGGCCGACGGAGTCTGCCCGCTCGCCGCATAAGCGAACACGCCACTGAGCACGGTGCCCGCGACCAACAGAAAAAGCGCTCTTTTCACCTGACGACCCCCCGCGAAACACCGGCCGGCTATCGTCCTGTCACCGGACGTTCCTGCCACGCTTATCCCCTACGCATTTGTTTGTGCGAGTGAAAGTAGGTCGTTTCGGGTGCGGTACATAATCGGCGTCATCCTGACACAGTTTGACCGATCGTCGGCCGTTGCCATAGTCACCCCACAGGGCCGCGCTCCTTGGGGCTGACATAGCCTGCGTCATGCGTAAACGGCAGCGGCAAACCGTCGCGAATGGCTTGCAATACCGTGCCGAAATCGGTCGAACAGCGAAAGCCGAGCAGGCGTTCGGCGTGCCCAGAATCATAAACCCGATCGATCGTCGCCGGCAGCACCCAGCCGCGCGACGCGAAGAGTGCGGGCGCATCGGGAAAATAGCGCCCAATCACGCCAGCGGCATCTGCTTTCAACGCGGCAACATCGGCGGCGCTGAAGGGTGTGGCAGCGGACAAAATAAATGTCCCGAAGCCAATGCCCGCTGCGCGATCAAGCGCCGCGACATGCGCAGCCGCCGCATCCTCGACCGTCAGGCGCCGGTTGAGAAACTCGTTCGCTTTCAGATTTTCGCCCGACGGCTCGGCGTGCGTATCGTCATCCTCGGGAAAGAACCGCCCCGTCCGCAGCACCATTGCAGCAAGCCCGTGCTGCAGATGAAACAGCCGGCAGAGATGCTCGGCGGCCAGCTTGGTCACGCCATAGATGTTGCGCGGCTCCAGCGGCGCCATCGTCTCGTCGATCCATACCGCCCGATCCCCCTCGGCACGCCGGATTGCATCGGAAATCATCAGCGACGTGGTGGAGGTGAAGATAAAGCGATCATGCCCGGCGGCGACTGCCGCCTCCAACAGATTGAGCGTGCCGGTGATGTTCACATCGACAAAGTATTGCGTCGGATAGCGGGCGATATCGGGCTTGTGCAGCCCCCCCGAATGGATGACCGCCTCTATCGCGCATTCCGCGAATATGCGGTCGATCAGCGCGCGATCGACAACGCTGCCGATCACATTGGTATCGGCACCCGCCGCGACGTCCAGTCCGACAACCTCGTGCCCTGCTGCGCGCAGGCCGGGGGCTAGGAACCGTCCCAGCCACCCCGATGATCCGGTCAGCAAGACCCGCAGCGAATCAGCCCCGATACTGCGCGGTCGTCTTCGCGCGGACGTCTTCCGCCGTGACACCGGGCGCCAGCTCAATCAGCTCGAACGGGCTGGCATGATCGGGCCGGTGGAACACGGCGAGATCGGTGATGACCATGTCCACAACATTCTTGCCCGTCAGCGGCAGCGTGCAGGCGGGGATGAATTTTGGATCGCCGTTCTTCGAGACATGCTCCATCACCACAACGATGCGCTTGACGCCGGCGACCAGGTCCATCGCGCCGCCCATCCCCTTGATCAGCTTGCCGGGGATCATCCAGTTGGCGATGTCACCGCCTTCGCTGATTTCCATCGCGCCAAGCACCGTCAGGTCGATATGCCCGCCGCGGATCATCGCGAAGCTGTCTGCGCTGCTGAAATAGACCGAAGACGGCAACTCGCTGATCGTCTGCTTGCCGGCGTTGATCAGATCGGGATCGACTTCGTCCGGATAGGGGAACGGCCCGATGCCAAGCATCCCGTTTTCCGACTGGAGTGTCACGTCCATGCCGACGGGAATGTGGTTGGCGACCAGCGTCGGGATGCCGATGCCAAGATTCACATAAAAACCGTCCTGGAGTTCCCTGGCGGCGCGCGCCGCCATCTCGTCGCGGGTCCAGGCCATTATGCTGCCTCCCTTTCGCGTGTCGTCACGAATTCGATTTTCTTGTCATAGGGCGCCCCCAGGATCAGCCGGTTTACATAGATGCCGGCCAGATGGACCTGATCGGGATCGAACGATCCAACGGGCAGGATTTCCTCGACTTCAGCGACACAGATCTTGCCGGCGGTCGCCATCGGCTGGTTGAAATTGCGCGCGGTCTTGCGAAAGATCAGGTTTCCCGCCTCATCGGCCTTCCAGCCCTTGATGATCGACAGATCGGCGCGGATGCCACGCTCCAGGATATATTCCTCCCCGTCGAATTCCATGACTGGCTTGCCCTCTGCCACCAGCGTGCCGACACCGGTCTTGGTATAAAAACCCGGAATGCCCGCGCCCCCTGCCCGGCAGCGCTCCGCCAGCGTCCCCTGTGGCGAGAATTCCACTTCCAGCTCGCCGCTCAGATATTGCCGCTCAAATTCCTTGTTCTCGCCGACATAGGAGGAGATCATTTTCTTGACCTGGCGGGTGCGCAGCAGCTTGCCGAGCCCCTGGCCATCGATGCCGGCATTATTGCTGGCAATCGTCAGATCCTTGGTGCCCGCATCGAGGATCGCATCGATCAATCGTTCGGGAATCCCGCACAGGCCGAAGCCGCCGGCGCAGATCGTCATCCCATCGAACAACGCCCCGTCGAGTGCGGCGGCAGCATTGGGGTAGAGCTTCATCATCGGCGCGGCTCCAGTGGTCGTTGTGGCGTGCGAGCCGCTTAGTCTGGTCGGCAAGCCTGGGTCAACGGGGGGCGCGTGCCTTATCCGACCGCACCGAACATCAATCCAACCGCGGCTGTGATCGCCATGGCCAGCGCCCCCCAGAAGGTCACGCGCAGCGTCGCCCGCAGCATCGGCGCGCCACCTGCACGCGCACCGACCATGCCCAGCACGACCAGAAACGCGATCGATCCCAATCCAACGCCCCATGCGAGCATCGAGCGCGGCAAAACGAGCGCCAGCAGCAGCGGGAATGCGGCACCGACAGCAAAACTCGCCGCCGACGCACCCGCCGCCTCGATTGGCTTTGCCTCAAAGTGCGGGCTCAATCCCAATTCGTCGCGCAGATGCGCCTTGAGCGGATCGCGAGCGGTGAACTGCCCCGCAACTTCCGCCGCCAGTTTCCGATCGAGTCCGCGCGCCATGTAAATCCGAGTCAGTTCCTCAAGCTCGGAAGCGGGATCGTCCAGTTGTTCCTGAGCCTCGCGCGCGCGATCTGCCTTTTCGGTATCGGCCTGCGAGCTGACCGACACATATTCGCCGGCGGCCATCGACATCGCACCGGCGACAAGTGCCGCCACCCCGGTCAGCAAGATCGCCTCAGGCTTGGCCGCCGCCGCCGCCACGCCGATGATCAGGCTGGCTGTTGAGACGATGCCGTCATTTGCGCCAAGCACCGAGGCACGAAGCCAGCCGATACGCGAGACGAGATGCGATTCACGGTGCAATCGGGGCATCGGGCGATCCTTGCGCAGAACATCTTGGGGAGAGCACAGGCTGGGGACGGCCACACGCCATCCCGCGCGCCTGCCACGACCGATTGTCAAGCAGTCGCTTGCGCTCCTTCCTGAATCGCGCTGGTGATTTCCTTCTGGAGATGCTCGGGCGATGCAAAAAGGCTGGTCGAATAGAGCCAGTTCTTGCGGGGGCCGATATCGAGCAACCCAAGTCCCGGGCTGCGCGGCCGGGCCAGCACTGGCGACGCCTGATCGCGTGGCAAAACCCATTGCACCAGCAGGCCGCTGGCGCGCGTTGAGGCATCATCGAGCAGCAAAAAAACCTTCTGCTTCGAAAAGGCGAGCCAGGTCGTCTGGCTCTGCGTCGAAAATATCCGCATCGTTCGGTATATTTCGTCATCGGCTGCCAGATCGGCGCCCTGTCGGATCGCTGTGCGAACCCCCGTTTCGGTCAGGAACGATTCCGTGCCCCTGGTGACGACATCGGCCTTTTTCACCGGCGGCGATTCGCGGGCATCCGGCGCGGCCTGTTGAAAGGCCATCATCTTCACCCCGAAGCCCTCGAACGATGACAATCGATCAATCAGACTGATGATCTGCGCGCGAAACATCGCAATCGCGAAAATGACCGTGGCGGGCCAGACGAGCGAACGAACCAATTCGAGCCAGATCTCAAGCGCTGATTTTGATACGGTCACGCCCCCTCCCTAATAAACAAGCTTCAGTCCAGCACGAGACCACGGCATCGAGATCAACTGACCTGTGCCGGACAGTGTAATATAAGCTGTCATCCTATCCAAGCCGCCCCAACAAATATTGGTGGTGAAGGGATCGGGGGTGGCGACGAACTCCACCAATGCCCCGGCCGGTGAAATCACTGAAATGCCGCTCTCACCGATCGTCGCGACACAGATATTACCATTCTCTTCGATGCCGAGCGAATCGAAGAACTTGTAGCCAGCCGGCCGATACAGCGGCATCCCCGCGCCACCAAGGCCGGCTGTTTGATCAACCGTACCGGGCGCCGTCACGCGGAAAGCCATCAGCCTGCAGGTATAGGTCTCCGCCGCATAAAGCGTGGCGCCATCGGGCGACAGGCCAATGCCGTTGGGATTCTCGCTGGGGAAGATCACTTCCTCGAGATACGAGCCATCCGCCTTGGCGTAAAAAATGCCGGTAATGTCGCGCTCGCGCGGCCGATTTTTGCCATGATCTGTGAACCAGAACCCGCCATGGCTGTCGAACACGATGTCATTGGGGCCGCGCAGCACACAGCCGAAATCGCCGTCCTTGTAGAGAATCTCGACGGCGCCGGTATCAATATCGATCCGCTCGATCCGCCCACCCGAATAATCATCCGCCTGGCCGCTGGGGATCAGCAGTCCAGCGGGGTGCTCATGGTAATTGAAGCCGCCATTGTTGCAGCAATAGAGCTTGCCATCGGGCCCCATCGCCAGCCCGTTCGGCCCGCCGCCAGGGGTGGCGACCGTGGCGCGGCGGCCATCGGGAAAGCAGCGCGTGATCCGCCCGTCGGCGATTTCCACGACGATGACGCTGCCATCGGGCATCGCCACCGGGCCTTCGGGAAAGCGCAGCCCGCTCGCAATCACGGTAAAGTCGGTCATAGCATCCCCTCGCATTGGCGTGTTCGAACGCTTATCTGCCCCTGACCTGACCGATCGCCAAGGAGAATTCCCGATGCCCACCCCCGGCTATCACGCAGACCTGGCGTTGTTCATCGATGGTGCCTGGCAGGCGTCCGACGGGCGAGACACCCGGCCCGTCGTCAATCCGGCGACCGGCGATGCGATTGCCGATGTGCCGCTGGCGACCGCCGCCGATCTCGACGCAGCGCTGGTCGCCGCCGAAAAGGGGTTCAAAGTCTGGCGCGCGACCGACGTCAATGCCCGCGCGGCCATCCTCCACAAGGCCGCCGACCTGATCCGCGCGCGCGCCGACGCCATCGCCACGCTGATGACGCGCGAACAGGGCAAGCCGATCGGCGAAGCGCGCGGAGAGGTGATCAGCTCGGCGCAGATGTTCGACTGGTTCGCGGAAGAAGCGCTGCGCCATTATGGCCGCGTGCTGGTGCGCCCCACCGGGCAACGCTCGATCGTCATCCAGCAGCCCGTCGGCGTCGTCGCCGCGCTGAGCCCCTGGAATTTCCCGGTTTATTTAATGGCCAAGAAGCTCGCCCCCGCGCTCGCGGCCGGGTGCTCGGTGATCTGCAAGCCGCCTGAGGAAACGCCGGGCTGCACCAGCGCGATCCTGCATTGCCTGGAGGATGCCGGGCTCCCCGCCGGGGTCGCGCAGCTGGTGTTCGGCGTGCCCGACACCGTCAGCCGCCACCTGATCGCCTCCCCGATCGTGCGCAAGGTCAGCTTCACCGGGTCGGTGCCGGTCGGCCAGCATCTGCTGAAACTCGCGGCCGACGGGGTGAAGCGCACGACGATGGAATTGGGCGGCCATGCGCCGGTGCTGATCTTCGCCGATTGCGACCTGGAAAAGACGCTCGACATGGTCGTGCCGCAGAAATTCAGGAACGCCGGGCAGGTCTGCGTGTCCCCCACCCGCTTCTATGTCCAGGAAGCAATCTACGAGGATTTCCTCGCAGGCTTCGCGGCCCGCACCGCGCAGGTGCCCGTGGGCGACGGGCTCGATCCCGCCAACCGCATGGGCCCGCTCGCCAATATCCGCCGTCCCGATGCGATCGAACGCCTCGTCGACGACGCCAAGGCCAAAGGCGCGCGGACCATGGCGGGCGGTGAGCGTTTCGGAGACGGCGGCTTCTTCTTCCGCCCCACCCTTCTCGCCGATGTACCCAATGAGGCCGACATCATGTCCAACGAACCCTTCGGCCCGGTCGCTGTCAGCCGGTCGTTCAAGGATTTCGACGACGCGATCGAACAGGCCAATCGCCTGCCCTACGGCCTTGCCGCCTTCGCCTTCACCGAGAACGGCCGCCGCGCCAATCTGCTCGGCGACGCGATCGAAGCCGGGATGGTCGGCATCAACAGCTTCGCGATCAGCGGCGCGGACACGCCGTTCGGCGGGGTCAAGCTGTCGGGCTTCGGCAGCGAAGGTGGGACCGAAGGGTTCGACAGCTATTGCGTGACCAAGTCGATCCATCAGGCCTAGGCCGGACCATGGCCCACAACACCCCTCCCTGCTTCCCCGGCGAAGGCCGGGGCCCAGTTACGACCGACCCGCTCATGGACCCCGGCCTTCGCCGGGGAAGCGGTACGAAGGTAGATCGGCGATCCGTGTGAACTAGCGCTGGGCGGTGCCCCCCGCTAAACCCCGCCCCTATGAGCACCAAACGCACCGGCGGCCGCATCCTTGTCGACAACCTGATCGCACAAGGTTGCGACCGCATCTTCCAGGTACCGGGCGAGAGCTTCCTCGCGGTGCTCGACGCGCTCCACGATAGCCCCGAGATTGATGTCGTCACCTGTCGGCAGGAGGGTGGCGCGGCGTTCATGGCCTGCGCCGATGGCACGCTGACCCAGCGCCCCGGCATCTGCTTCGTCACACGCGGCCCCGGCGCGACCAATGCCAGCATCGGCGTCCATGTCGCGATGCAGGATTCGCAGCCAATGATCCTGTTCATCGGCGACGTCGACCGGGGGATGAGGGATCGCGAAGGCTTTCAGGAAATCGATCTGGTGGCGATGTTCACCCCACTGGCGAAACTCGCGCTGCGCATCGACGACGCCTGCCGCATCCCGGAATATGTCGCGCGGGCTTACAATGTTGCGACGAGCGGGCGACCGGGACCGGTCGTGATCGCGCTGCCCGAAGATATGCTGTGCGATGTGGTGGAGGCAGTGGACCGGCCAAGAGTGGAGCCCGAACGCCGGGGCCTCGATCCCGCCGATTATGGCGATCTAATGAACCGCCTGCAATCGGCGGAGCGTCCGGTTGCCATCGTCGGTGGCGCAGGCTGGGACATGGCAACATCCGGCGCGTTCAATGCATTCGCATCTTCATGGGGGATCCCGGTCGCCGGCGCATTCCGTCGGCAGGATGCTATCGGCAATTGGTCAAAGGCGTGGGCAGGCAATCTGGGTTACGGCCCAAACCCCAAGCTTGTGGCACGGATCAAGGCCGCCGACCTGATCCTCGCGGTCGGGGCGCGATTGGGTGAAGCAACCACCGACGGCTATACACTGATCACGCCCGACCATCCGGGCCAGACGCTGATCCATTTCCATCCCGACCCTTCCGAACTCAATCGGGTTTACCGGGCGGACATGGCAATTAGCGCCGGGGTGTACGAGATCGCCGACATGCTGGCGCGCCTCCCCTTTCCCGAAGTGGCCGATCCGGCTGCGAAAGCGGCCCATGCCGAATGGCTCGAATGGTCCACGCCAAAACCTCGCGAAGGCATCACGCTCGACCTCGGCCTGTGCGTCGCTGCGATGCGCGAGCGGCTCAGCGCACCCGACACCATCATCTGCAACGGCGCGGGGAATTTCTCCGGCTGGTGGCACCGCTACTGGCATTACGGCAACCCCGGCACCCAGCTCGCCCCAACCGCAGGCGCGATGGGCTACGGCGTCCCCGCTGCCGTTGCGGGGGCTTTGCGCTGCCCCGACAAGACCGTCGTCGCGGTCGCGGGGGACGGCGATTTCCTGATGAACGGGCAGGAGCTCGCCACCGCGATCCAGCACAATGCGAACATGCTCGTCATCGTCGTCGACAATGGCGGCTATGGGACGATCCGCATGCACCAGGAGCGCGAATACCCAGCGCGCCTGAGCGGCACGACGCTCCACAACCCCGATTTCGCAGCGCTCGCCAAGGCTTATGGCGCCTGGTCCGAAGCCGTCGAGACCACGGCGCAATTCGCCCCCGCGCTGGACCGCGCGCTCGCCCAGCCCGGCGTCAAGCTGCTCCACCTGAAAACCGATATCGAAATCATCACCAACGGCACCACGATCAGCGCGATTCGGGGTCGATGAGATGACGCTGGTGTGCCAAGGGCCGCCCCGATCGCCCGGGACGGCCCATTAATGCAATCTACCGCGCCGAACGCTTAGATATCGTCGCCGAGCGCGCCCTTGACCTTGCCCATTGTCTGCTGGGCCTTGCCCTTCAATTCCTGGACCTTGCCGTCGGCCTGCGTCTCGGGATCGCTGCTGCTCTGCTTGATCTTGCCGAGCGCTTCATTGATGTTGCCTTTGATCTTGTCGGTGAGTTCACCCATGATATTACTCCAATATGCGCCGTTCGACCGGAACATCCGGCTTGGGGACGACTGAATAAACAACGGGTAATCGGGGCTTGGGTTCCTGAAAAATCCACCCTATCGAGCGCGATGCCCGTAAAAATGGACCAACCGACTTGTCTGATCTGATCGCCGCCTTTTACGAACGCAACAGCGCAAAGTTCGATTCCGATCGCCGAAAGTCCTTCACCGAGCGCGCCTGGCTCGATCGTTTCCTCCAGCCCCTGCCCAAAGGCGGCCGCATCCTTGACCTTGGTTGTGGGGCCGGTGAGCCGGTAACGCGCCACCTGATCGACCGCGGATTCATGGTTTCGGGCGTCGATATTTCGCCGAAGATGGTTGGCCTCTGCCGGACCCGCTTTCCCCGTCACCGCTGGATCAACGCCGATATGCGCCGGGTGGCGATGGACGGATTTTACGATGGCGTGCTTGCCTGGGACAGCCTGTTCCATCTGCGGGGCGACGAACAGGCGGCATTGATCGAGCGGATTGGCGCCTGGCTGGCGCCGGGCGGACGGGCGCTGTTCAACACCAGCCCGATCAAGGGTACCGAAACCGGCACCTTTCAGGGCCAACCCCTATTTCATGCCGGCCTCGAACCGCATGAATATCGCGAAGCCTTTGCCCGCGCCGAAGTGGCCGAGATCGATTACCGGCCCGATGATCCAGGCTGTGGCGGCCGCTCGATCTGGTATGTCCGCAAGGCCTGATCTCAGGGCGCAACCTGGTGCAGAAACGCCGTCACCGCCCGCCAGTTATCTTCCGCGCCGCGCGGGTTGCGCGCCGGGATCAGCGTTGACGATCCATGGACGCCGGCAATGGCCGGCACCGCGGCGATATTGCCCGTGCCCGGCACAGCATCGACGATCGCCCTGGCGGCGGCAATCTCGCCTGCATCTTTGGCAGATGTCACGAATACCGGGATGGTAAGCTTGGCGGCGTTGCGGCTGACCAGATCGGGCTGGCCAAGATATTCCCCGGGCGAAAACGACAATAATGCTGCCACGGCGCCAGGGTTTTCGGCCGCGACCAGGAAGACCAGCGCCGACGAATAGCTGCTGCCCCAAAGCAGCACCGGCTTGCCCTGCGGCTTGGCCCAATCGAGCGCCGCCTGCAGATCGGCCTTGGCGTCAAGATAGCTCGCCTGGCCGATGACGGCGGCCGCGGTCTGGTTCGGCCCGAACAGATCGCCACCCGATCGCTGATCGATCGCCAGCGCGCTATAGCCAAGTGCCACCAGTCGCGGCGCGATCGTCGCATATTCGCCCTTGCCCGACCCGGCCTGGTGAAAAAGCAGGATGACCGCCTTTGGATGTGCAGCGGCATACAGCGTGCCGTACACCGTCACACCGTCGGCTGCCTTCAGCGATATCGGCACGTCGGCCTTCGCCGTTGGTACGTCGGCGCCTGCATTGCCCGCTGGCGACGCACCGCCAGCCGCCGGAACGGAAGGGCTACACGCCGCCACAACAGCGACGGCAAGAACAATAGACAGGCGCATTGCGCTTCCCTTCTCCAAAAAAAGTGCCGGGACAGCAATGCCCCGGCACTCTGTCGTTCAGGTGATCGGACAGGTCATCCGATCATCGATTTCAGCAATTGGGCATGCCGCAATTGACCCCGAGCGTCGCGCAGACCGTCATGCAGGCGGCGCCGCAGGCAGCAGTGATGGCGGCGGGCGCAGCGGCATAAGCGGCCGAACCGGTTACGGCCAGGCCGAGAACCGCGAACTTGATGAAACGAACCATGATAATTCTCCAATGAATAGCCGCGATGACTGGCATCGCGCTGAAATAGGCGTTGTTATGAGCGGGCGCCCCGTCGCGGCGGTGGCAAAGCCGGCGCAACGACGCGGCCGATCTGCGGGCTAATGACCGCTGCCGCAAAATCGATGCCGGGGCGCGCCTGCTCAGTCGCCCCGCCCAGTATCGCCGGCACCGCAAGACAACAGGCGTCGCAGGTCATCGCAACCCGATCGTTGCAGCTTCTGTCGGGGCTGGGCGCATGCGGCATCACCGACACATGGCCCGCTGCAAAAGCGGGGGCTCCGAGGGCCATGCCCATGCTCATCGCAACCAAAGCAGCGAGCATGAACAAGGCAACAAGGCGGTGCATAAGCGTCTATTCGTCTCCAGGCCCCAGATCGTTACACGATCAGATCAACCCGGCAAGCGGACTCGATGGATCGGCGTAGCGCCGGATCCCCATGCGACCGGAACGATACGCCAGCCGACCCGATTCGACCGCAAGCTTCATGGCGGCGGCCATCATGACCGGATCCTTGGCTTCGGCGATCGCGGTGTTCATCAACACGCCGTCACACCCCAGCTCCATCGCCACCGACGCATCGGATGCAGTGCCGACACCGGCGTCCACCAGCACCGGAACGCCGGCGCCTTCGACGATCAGCCGGATCGTCACGCGATTCTGGATGCCGAGCCCCGAACCGATCGGTGCGCCGAGCGGCATGATCGCGACCGCACCGGCATTCTCAAGCCGCTTGGCGGCGATCGGATCGTCGACGCAATAGACCATCGGCAGGAACCCTTCCTTGGCCAATATCTCGGTCGCACGCAGCGTTTCGACCATGTCGGGATAGAGCGTGCGTGCCTCGCCCAGCACCTCGAGCTTGACGAGGTCCCAGCCACCCGCCTCGCGCGCCAGGCGCAGCGTGCGCACGGCATCGTCGCCGGTAAAACAGCCGGCGGTGTTGGGCAGATAAGTGAATTTCTTCGGATCGATGAAATCGGTCAGCATCGGTGCCTTTGGATCCGACACATTGACCCGGCGCACCGCGACGGTGACGATCTCGGCGCCCGACGCCTCCAGCGCGGCGGCGTTCTGCGCGAAATCCTTGTACTTGCCGGTGCCGACGATCAGCCGCGACCGGAAGGTTCGACCGGCAACGGTCCAGCTGTCATCGGCGATTGCCGGCGCATGATCACCGCCGCCGACGAAATGGACGATCTCCAGCGCGTCGCCGTCCTCGATCATCACCTGCCCCAGGGTTGAACGGGGGACCACGGCGAGATTGCGCTCCACCGCCACCTTTTCAGGCGCAAAGCCCAGCAAAGCGGCAAGGCCGGCCAGGCTGAGCCCGGCGGGAACATGGCGAAGCTCGCCATTGACGTGGATGGAAACAATGTTGTCGTTGTGCATGCGCGCCAGATATGGGGTAAGCAGCCAACTCGCAACCGAAAGCCCACATCGTGACCGCCACAATCTTTGTCCTGAACGGCCCGAACCTCAACATGCTCGGCGTCCGCGAACCCGAGATTTACGGCCGCGACACGCTCGACGACATTGCCGGCATGCTCGAAGATCGCGCCCGCGATCTCGATCTCGTGATCGACATGCGCCAGTCCAATCATGAAGGCCATCTGGTCGATTGGCTGCAGGAAGCACAGGCGGTGGGTGCCAAGGCCGTGATCCTCAACGCCGCCGCTTATACCCATCGCTCGTTGGCCTTGCACGATGCGATCAAGGCGATCACCACGCCGGTGATCGAGGTGCATCTGTCCAACCCCCATGCCCGTGAAGAATTTCGCCATGTCAGCCTGGTTGGGCAGGCGGCACGGGGAACAATCGCGGGGTTCGGCGCCCTGTCCTATCTTCTGGCGCTTGAAGCGGCGGCGCGGTTCTGACAGGACACCCTGTCAAACGGGGAAAAGGGACAAAGATGGCGGATACGACGGGTACAGATGAAGGGCCGATGCGGATCGACGTGTCGCTGGTGCGCCAGCTCGCCGAACTGCTCGACGAAACGCAGCTGACTGAAATCGAAGTCGAAGACGGCGATCGCCGCGTGCGCGTCGCCCGGACAGTGACGATGGCCGCCGCTGCTGCGCCGATGCCGCATTACGCGCCGCCACCGCCTGCTGCCGCTACCGCTGCACCAGCGATGATCGAGGCTGCACCGGCGCCGTCGACCGCCAATGCCGTGAAATCACCGATGGTCGGCACCGTGTATCTTTTCCCCGAACCGGGCGCCAAGGCGTTTGTCTCGATTGGCGACAAGGTAGCGGCGGGCGCAACTCTGGTCATCGTCGAAGCGATGAAGGTCATGAACCCGATCATCGCGCCGGCCGCCGGCACGGTCACCGCGATTCTGGTCGAAAATGGTCAACCCGTCGAATTCGACCAACCCCTTATCGTCGTCGAGTAACATGGCCCAGATCAAGAAGCTGCTGATCGCCAATCGCGGCGAGATCGCGCTGCGCATCCACCGCGCCTGCCATGAAATGGGCATCGAAACCGTCGCGGTCCATTCGACGGCGGATACCGATGCCATGCATGTCCGGCTCGCCGATCAGGCGATCTGCATCGGCCCGCCACCGGCGACCGAGAGCTATCTCAATATCCCCAACATTATTTCGGCCGCCGAAATCTCGGGCGCGGATGCGATCCACCCCGGCTATGGTTTTCTCAGCGAAAATGCCAAATTCGCTGATATCGTCGAGGCGCACGACATCATCTTTGTCGGCCCTAAGCCCGAACATATCCGCACGATGGGCGACAAGGTCGAAGCCAAGCGTACGGCGGGCGCATTGGGCCTGCCGTTGGTGCCGGGATCGGACGGCGCAATCAGCGACATTGCCGAAGCCAAAGCCATCGCCGAGCGTGTCGGCTATCCGGTAATCATCAAGGCTGCATCGGGCGGCGGCGGGCGCGGCATGAAGGTAGTGACCAGCGCAACCGACCTTGAGACGCAGATGCAGCAGGCCGGCACCGAGGCCAAGGCGGCATTTGGCGATGCTACCGTCTATCTCGAAAAATATCTCGGCAATCCGCGCCATATCGAGTTTCAGGTGTTCGGCGACGGCAAGGGCAACGCCATTCACCTTGGCGAGCGCGATTGCTCGCTGCAGCGCCGCCATCAGAAGGTGCTCGAAGAGGCGCCCTCCCCCGTGCTTGGCGCTGAAGATCGCGAGCGGATGGGCGGCATCTGTGCCAAGGCGATGGCCGATATGGGCTATCGTGGCGCCGGGACGATCGAGTTTCTGTGGGAAAATGGCGAATTTTATTTCATCGAAATGAACACCCGGCTCCAGGTCGAACATCCCGTGACTGAGGCGATTACCGGGCTTGATCTGGTGCGCGAGCAGATCCGCATTGCCGAAGGCCACCCGCTGACGCTGCGCCAGGAAGATGTGGTGTTTCGCGGCCATGCGATTGAATGCCGGATCAATGCCGAGGACCCGCGCACCTTCGCCCCCTCACCAGGGCTGGTGAAGCAGTTTCATGCGCCGGGCGGCATGCATGTCCGCGTCGATAGCGGGCTTTACGCCGGTTACCGGGTGCCGCCTTATTACGATTCGATGATCGCCAAGCTGATCGTCTACGGCACCACCCGCCAGGGCGCGCTGCGCCGCCTGCGCCGCGCGCTCAAGGAGTTCGTGATCGACGGGATGAAGACAACCATTCCGCTCCACCAGGCGCTGCTCGACGAGCCCGATTTCCAGAAGGGTGAGTATACGATCAAATGGCTTGAGGAGTGGCTGGCCAGACAGGAGGGGTGATGCGGCGTGCCCTGATGGCAGGGATGGCGGGGATGGCGGGGATGCTGTCGTTGCTGGCTGCCGCCAGTGGCGCGGCACCTGACCCGGCGACGCTACTTGCCGGCCGCTATTATGAGCAATTTCCCAATGCCCTGGTCACGGGGGAGACGTATACGGGCGAGGATATCGTCGAAATCGTCCCGGTCGCTCCCCGCACAGCCTATGTCCGCTTTGCCCTCGATTTCTACAATGGCCATAGCTGCAGCCTGGCCGGCGTGGCGACCGCCGACGGAGAGGCACTGGTCTATCGCGCCGCCGCGCCGCTGGTCGAGGACGAGCAGACTTGCATGCTCCGGATCGAACGGAATGGCGACGAACTCCGCTGGAGCGACGAGGGCAGCTGCAAAGCCTATTGCGGCGCGCGGGGTTCGTTCCTGCACGGCGCAATCCCCTATCGCAGCAAACGACCGATCCGCTATCTTGCAAAACTCAAAGGATCGAGTGCTTATCGCGATGCGATTACGGAATGGCGGACCGGCAAGCCCGTCAATCCTTGAGGTGATCGCTTGGACGGCCCGACAGGGGTCTTGGACGGCCCGACAGGGGTGAAGGGGAAATCAATGCGCAAATTTTTCGGCTGGCTGGCGCTGATCCTGATGGTCGCGATTGGCGGCGCGCTGCTGTATTTCCGTACGCCCGATACTGATCCGGCGGCGATGCGCGCCAAATATGGGGCGGCGCCGTCACAATTCGTTGATCTGGGCGGCGGGCTGACGGTCCATCTGCGCGATACCGGATCGCGCAGCGCGCCGGTATTGATGTTGATACACGGCTCGAACGCCTCGCTCCACACCTGGGAACCCTGGGCAGCGAGACTCGGCCAACGCTACCGGATCATCCGCTTCGATCTGCCCGGCCACGGGCTGACCGGCCCAAGCCCATCGCGCGATTACAGCAGCGCCGCCTTTGCCGATGTCATCGAGAAGGTCCGGGCCAAGCTTGGCGTCGATCACATGATCCTGGCCGGCAACTCGATGGGCGGCGGCGTGGCCTGGCATTATGCGCTGATGTATCCGGAGCATCTGCGCGGGCTGATCCTGGTCGATGCCTCGGGCCAGCCCGAGCCCGGCAACCACTCCGCCCCGCTCGCTTTCCGGATCGCGCGCATGCCCGTCCTCCGCAATCTGGCCGCCATGATCACCCCACGCTCTCTGATCGCCGACAGCCTGCCGACCGCCTTCAGCGACAAGTCATTCGCCACCGACAAGGCGATCGACCTCTATTGGGAATTGCTGCGCTATCCCGGCAACCGGACCGCCACGATCGACCGCTTTTCTACGACACCCGATTACGCGACCACCGCAAAGCTCGCCCGGATCAAGACGCCGACGCTGATCCTGTGGGGTGACGAAGATCATCTGATCCCCGTCTCATCGGCGCATTGGCTGCATGACCGGCTGCCAGGATCGCAGCTGATCATCTACCCAAAGACCGGCCATGTCCCGATGGAAGAACGCGCCGACCAGAGCGCTGCCGACGTCTACCGCTTCATCGAGTTGCATACGGAGCCTGCCTCCCCAAAGCGCTAGGAAAAGCCGATGTTCATTGGTCATTACGGCGCATCGTTCGTTGCCGCCACCCAGCCCAGGGCACCACGGCTCGGCACGCTGTTTATCGCCGCCCAGCTGATCGATTTCGGCTTCTTCGCCTTCGTCATGCTGGGGATCGAGCATCTGCGGCTGGTCCCCGGCACCACCGTAATGAACCCGATGGACCTTTATGCGATGCCCTGGACCCATTCGCTGGTCGGAGCGCTAGGGTGGAGCACCGGCTTTGGCCTCCTGTTGCTCGTCGCCACGCGGTGCCGCGCTGCGGCCCTGATCGGCGGCGCCGTCGTGCTGTCACATTGGCTGGTCGATCTGCTGGTCCACGCGAAGGATTTGACGATCGCCGGTGCACCACCCAAGCTCGGGCTCGGGCTGTGGAATTATCCGCTGATCGAAATCCCGCTTGAGCTGGCCTTCGCCTTTGGCGGGCTGGTCTGGTATCTACGCCGCACCCGATCGACGAGCGCGGCAGGGCGGTGGAGCCCAGTGGTGTTGGCGCTGGCAATGGCCGGGCTGCAGGCATTCAACTGGTTCGGCCAGCCCGTCGATCATATCATCGACCCACCACCCCCGACGCTCGCGCCGCTTGGGCTGTTTGCTTATACACTGCTCGCGATCATCGCCTGGTGGATGGCACGCGGACGGCGCCCTCGCACCGATTGAGCCCCCGCACCAATTGACTCGCATTGACGATCAGTCATTTCGATATTATTGGAAATATCGAAATGACTGATCCGGACACCATTGTTGCGGCGTTGAGCGCGCTCGCCCAGCCCCACCGGCTTGCTGCCTTTCGGGCACTGGTCGAGGCCGGGCCAGAAGGGCTTTCGGCCGGTGCAATGGCGACACGGCTTGGACTGCCGGCATCCTCGCTGTCCTTTCATTTGGCGCAGCTGGAACGATCGAACCTCGTCATCCGCCGGCGCGCTGGCCGGTCGCTGATCTATTCGGCCGATTTTGCGGCGATGACCGCCCTGGTTGGCTATCTCACCGAGAATTGCTGCGGCGGTACAGATTGTGCCTCCAACTCCGTCGATCCCCTCACCACCGAAGCGCAGAGGAAAGTCGCATGAAGCGATTGCATGTTCACGTCGCCGTCGAGGATCTCGATCGCTCGATCGGCTTCTATTCCACGCTATTTGCCGCGCAACCAAGCGTGACCAAGCCCGATTATGCCAAATGGATGCTCGATGACCCATGCGTCAATTTCGCGATCTCGATGCGCGGCACAACGCCCGGGATCGAGCACCTTGGCATCCAGGTCGAAGATGCGGGCGAGCTGGCCGAGGTTTATGCCCGCCTCGCCGATGCCGATGCGCCCGTCGTCGAGGAGGGGCAGACGACCTGTTGCTATGCGATGTCGGAAAAAAGCTGGATCACCGATCCGCAGGGAGTCGTCTGGGAAACCTTTCTGACCGAGGGCGCCTCCACCAGCTATGGCACATCGGCCACCATCGACGCGCTGACGGCCAAGACAGCCTGTGGCTGCGCGTGATGCAAGCGACCATCTGGCACAATCCCGCCTGCGGGACATCGCGCAAGACACTGGCGATCTTGCAGGAAACACCAGGCGTCGAGGTCGAGATCATCGAGTATCTCAACAATCCACCGAGCCGCGACAAGCTGGCGGCGCTCTATGCCCGGGCCGGCATCACGCCGCGAGCCGGGCTGCGGACCCACAACACACCGGCGGCCGAGCTGTGCGCCGAGCTTGGCCTGCTCGACAAGGATGGCGACGCTGTTCTTGACGCAATGATGGCGCACCCGGTGTTGATCAACCGGCCGCTGGTCGAAACCGACCAGGGCGTCCGCCTTTGCCGCCCGCAAGACCTCGTCCGCGAGATTCTGTGAGCCACGCCCCCGGCCGCGCGCTGGCGGCGGAATTTATCGGGTCGCTCATCCTGTTCGCCACCGTGGTCGGATCGGGGGTGATGGCCCAGCGGCTGGCGGGCGGCAATGATGCCGTCGCACTGCTCGGCAATACCGGCGCGACCGGGGCGGTCCTTTATGTCCTCATCACGCTGCTCGGCCCGGTTTCGGGCGCGCATTTCAATCCGGCTGTAACGGTGATGCTTGGCGCGCGCCGCGATTGGCTGCCATTCATAGCCGCGCAGTTCGTCGGCGGCATTCTCGGCGTGCTGATCGTGCACGCCATGTTCGACATGACCATCCTGCAAACGGGCATCAAGCCCCGTACCGGTACCGGCCAATGGATCGGCGAGTTCATCGCCACCTTTGGCCTGTTGTTTACCATCGTGGTCGGCAGCAGACAAAAGCCCGAAGCCGTCCCAGCGCTTGTCGCGCTGTGGATCGTCGCCGGCTATTGGTTCACCTCATCGACCAGCTTCGCCAATCCGGCGATCACCGTTGCGCGCGCGATGACCACCAGTTTCGCCGGAATCCGGCCGATCGACGCCCCGGGATTCATCTTCGCCCAGTTTGTCGGCGCCGCAGCCGGTGCTATCATCGGGCGGTGGATCAACGGCCCAGGAATAACGTCCGATGACCGACTATATCCTGCTGATGCATCGTGACGCCGATCCCGATGTCGACGATACCGGCTGGGATGCCTATTTCGACAAGCTCAGCGCCACAGGCATGTTTCAGGGCGGCAGCAGCATCGGCGACGGCATCTGCATCAACAAGGCCGGCCGCCCGCCGCCAGTCAGCGCGCAACTGGGCGGGTTCATCCGGATCCAGGCGCCCGATCTCGCGACCGCTCAGACGCTGGTAATCGGCAACCCGGTCTTTGAAGCCGGTGGCACGATTGAAATCCGCGAACTGCCCAAGGACTGACGAGCGCCGATCGCCAGCGTCATGCCAGTCCATCAATCGGCGCAAGCATCGTCCGCTGGGCAAGCCATTGCTGCAGCGCGTTGCGATCCCGAATCGTTACCCGGCCATAGCCGCGCTGGATCAACCCCTGGCCCTCCAGCGTCGCCAGTGCCGTGCCGATCGCCACCCGCGACACCCCCAGGGTCGCGGCAATCGCCTCCTGCTTGGCCAGCACTTCGCCGCCGCGCGCCGCTCCCGGTGCCATGCGCAACAAGGTCTTGGCCAGTTGCACGATCAGCGGCAGGCGACGCAGATCGTCGCTGAACTCGAGCAAGGCATGGATGCGCCGCGCCATCATCCCCAATATCGCCTGGTTGATCGCGGGATGCACGGCGCTGACGGCAGCATAAGCGGCTGGTGACAGCTGATCGATGACGGTCTGGCCGACCGCCACCGAATCGTGCGTCCGCGGCAGCTGGCCGAACAACGTCATCTCGCCAAAGCATTGGCCGGGGCCGAGGACCGAGGTGACGACGAAGGACCCGTCGATCCCCGGATTGCCGATCTGCACTGCCCCCGTCCGCACCAAAGACAGGCCGGGGTGCGCATCGCCGCGCGAATAGATCAAGGCGCCATCGCCATAGACCATCATCGTCGCCGCCCGCCGCAGCGCTGCCGCCGCATCTTCGGGCAGCAACGACGTCAGGCTGGGGGTATCGAAATCGAGGAGTCGCATCGTCGCCGCCCAAATGCCATCTTCTTGTCATTCTTAGGCCGGGGAATCGGCTATCGCAATCGGGCAGCCCCGGCAGCGGGCGCAACGGAGAGCGGCAGATGAGACTCGAATTGATCGCGATCGGCGGTGTCTATGCGGGCTTTGCCCTGCTCGAGGCGATCAGCGTCGGCTTTTTCAGCAAGGCTGGGGCAACCCGGCAGGATGCGATCGTCGAGATTGTCGGGACGCTGATGCTGATCGCGGTCACGCAGCCGCTCGTCATCGCTGCTGGCTTTGTCCTGGCCCAATCGATCGCCCCCGGCGCCCGCGATGCGCTGATCGGCTGGCCGATCCTGGGGCAGCTCGTGTTATTGCTCGTGTGCGAAGACATGATGCAATATTGGTGGCACCGCGCCAGCCACACGATACCCTGGCTCTACAAGCTCCACCGGCCCCACCATAATGCCGAATATATGTCGGTCCGCGTCGTCTATCGGAACAACATCTTTTATTATGTGCTGATGCCCTCGCTATGGATTTCGGGCGCGCTGGTCTATCTCGGGCTGGGCTGGCTTTATGCCGGCTACGCAGTCGTCAAGATGACGGTGATCATCGGCGCGCATTCCGATGTCCGCTGGGACCGGTCTCTGTATCGCAACCGCTTCACCGCCCCGCTGATGTGGGTCGTCGAGCGCGTCATCTCCACGCCCGCCACGCATTTCGCGCATCATGGCCGCCACGCGGATGACGGCATCACCAACTACAAGGGCAATTTCGGCAACCTCCTGTTCGTGTGGGATATCATCTTTGGCACCGCCAAGATCACCCGCCGTTATCCGGCGCTTTTCGGCGTGGAGAACCTGCCGCCGACAAGTGCGGGCGAGCAGTTGCTGTGGCCGCTGATCCGGATGCCCAAGGCGCCGGAAGCGTCGATCGCGACGGCACCGGCGAGCAGCCACTAGCCCGCTCGCCCCTGCCCCGCTAAAGGCCGGGCATGAACCAGATCACGCCCGAAATCGTCGCCCAGCACGGGCTGTCCACAGAGGAATATGATCGCGTCCTCGCCGCGATGGGCCGCGAGCCCAATCTGACCGAACTCGGCATCTTCTCGGTCATGTGGTCTGAACATTGCAGCTACAAGTCCAGCCGTATCCATCTGAAAAAGTTGCCGACTACCGGACCCCAGGTCATTTGCGGCCCCGGCGAGAATGCCGGCGTGATCGATATCGGCGATGGCCAGGCGGCGATCTTCAAGATGGAGAGCCACAACCATCCGTCCTACATCGAGCCCTATCAGGGCGCGGCGACCGGCGTCGGCGGCATCCTGCGCGATGTCTTCACGATGGGCGCGCGTCCCGTCGCCAATATGAATGCGCTGCGCTTCGGGCGGCCAGACCACCCCAAGATGCGCCACCTGATCGCGGGCGTCGTCCACGGCATCGGCGGCTATGGCAATTGCGTCGGCGTGCCCACGGTCGGCGGCGAGGTCAATTTCCACCGCGCCTATGACGGCAATATCCTCGTCAACGCGATGACGGTGGGCGTCGCGGATCAGGACAAGATCTTCTATTCGGCGGCCTCGGGCGTCGGCAACTCCATCGTCTATGTCGGCTCGAAGACCGGCCGCGACGGCATCCACGGCGCGACCATGGCAAGCGCCGACTTTGACACCGATTCTGAAGAAAAGCGCCCAACCGTCCAGGTTGGCGACCCTTTTACCGAAAAACTGCTGATCGAGGCCTGTCTCGAACTCATGGCGAGCGACGCGATCGTCGCCATTCAGGACATGGGCGCGGCGGGCCTCACCTCCTCCAGCGTCGAGATGGCGTCGAAGGGCGGCGTCGGCATCCGGCTCGACATGGACAAGGTGCCGCAGCGCGAAACCGGCATGACCGCCTATGAGATGATGCTCAGCGAATCGCAGGAACGCATGCTGATGGTCCTCAAGCCCGGCCGCGAGGATTTCGCCGAAGCCATCTTCCGCAAATGGGAACTCGATTTTGCGGTGATCGGCGAAGTCACGGATACCGGGCGGATGGTCCTCGTCCATCACGGCGAGACCGTCGCTGATATCCCGCTCGGCCCCCTCGCCGACGATGCCCCCGCTTATGACCGTCCCTGGGTGCCCACCCCGCCCGCCAAAGCGCTGGTCAATATTCCCGAGACCAGCGACGTCGCGGGCGACCTGCTCAAGCTGATGGCCTCGCCCGATCTCGCCAGCCGTCGCTGGATCTGGGAGCAGTACGACCAGAAGGTCGGCGGCGACACGCTCCAGCCGCCCGGCGGCGACGCGGCCGTCGTCCGGGTCCACGGCACCCAGAAGGCGCTCGCCATCACCACGGACTGCACCCCGCGCTATTGCTATGCCGATCCCGCCGAGGGCGGCAAGCAAGCAATTGCAGAGGCTTATCGCAATCTGTGCGCGGTTGGTGCGAAGCCGCTCGCCACCACCGATTGCATGAATTTCGGCAACCCGCAGCGGCCCGAGATTATGGGCCAGTTCGTCGGCTGCATCGAGGGCATGGCCGAAGCCTGTGCCGCGCTCGATTTCCCGATCGTGTCGGGCAATGTCAGCCTGTACAACGAAACCAAGAATGAAGACGGCACCGGGTCCGCCATCCTGCCCACCCCCGCCATCGGCGGCGTCGGGCTGATCGCCGACTGGACAAAATCCGCCACCATCGCCTTCAAGGGCACCGGCGACGTCATCATGCTAATCGGCACCCCGCGCCATGATCTCGGCCAGTCGCTCTGGCTGCGCGAGTTGCACGGCCGCGAGGAGGGCCCGCCGCCCCGCGTCGACCTCGCCGCCGAGCGCGCCAATGGCGAGTTCGTCCGCGCCCAGATCGAAAAGGGGGCACTGAGCGCGGTGCATGACGTCTCCGATGGCGGCCTGCTCGTCGCCATCGCCGAAATGGCGCTGGCGGGCAGCATCGGCGCGATGATCAGCGCGCCGCTTCCTTACGGCCTCGCCCCGACCTATTTCGCCGAAGATCAGGGCCTCTACGTCGCCACGGTGCGCGACGATCATCTCAACGATTTCCTCCACGCCTCGATTGATGCCGAGGTCAATGTAGAGCGTATCGGCCGCACCATCGCCAATCGAATCATCGTCGAATGCCCGGTAACCGACCATGTTGTCGGTCTCGATGCGTTAAGGGCTGCACATCAGGGGTTTTTCCCCGCACTAATGGAAAGCAGCACGGATTGACGCGGCAAACGCAACCGCCTCTGGACCTGCACGCGCGAAAATTATATGGTTAACACTGTTAGACGGCAGGCTTTCCGGGGGGAGTGCGGCAATGGCAACGGCATATGGCGGGTCGTGGTACGTTAGCGCAAAGCCGACATCCTATAGCGTTATCGGCTTCATTCTGGCCCTGATCGGCGGCACGCTCTTTGCGGGCATGGCCGACCTGCTCGGTCAGGTCGCCATCGCCCATCTCGCCGGGGCGGCGCCCGAAAGCGTCCTTCGGTCGATTGCTGCAGCGGTGATCGACCCAGCCAGCGTTGCCGATGACCAGCAACTGCTGATCATCGGTGGCGCGGTTCATTTCGCGATCATCCTGGTAATGGTGCTGGTGTATCTGATTGCCGCCGCGCGCTTCCCGCTCGTCAACAGCACACCTGAAATCAGTACCTTTGGCTATGGCCTGATCCTGGGTTTTGTGATGATCTGGATCGTATTGCCGCTGCGCTGGCCCGATCGGGTGCCCGGCACCACACCGGTTGACATCGTCGCGCCGCTGCTGCGCCATATCTTTCTGGTCGCGCTGCCCATCGCGATCACGGCCAAGCTCGCCGCACGGCGCGATGAGCGGTCGGTCGGTTAACCGCCAACCGGTCGCCGCCGGCATCGCAATCGCAATCGCAATCGGCCGGTCACGATCCTAATGCCTGCGGGGCGGCTTATCGTTTTTTTTGCGACCGATCGACAAAAAGTCTGCACCAACCCAGGGCAAGGCTATTGTCCCCCAATTGCCGTTAGATAGTCGGCAGCCAGACAGGCCAATGGCCAACGATTGGCGCTGACGGCGTCCGTAGCGGCAGGCAACCGACCTTGCGCGGCTCGACTCGAGGGGGTAGCCCTCGGCACCACAGACATCTTACTCGGGGCGAGGCGGGATCATGGGAATTTTAAGCACCCTTTTTGGGGGCGGCCATAAGCATGCACCCTTGGCGCCACTCCAGGCCATGATCGATTCGGGTCTGATCAGCATTGCTGCGCAGCCGCGCAACAATGCCCTTGATCTCGGCGATCACAAGCTCGAGCGGCTCTATGTCTTCCTGATCGATCACGATTATCCCGGCGGTTCGGCGGCGATGCACAATGCGGTCTTCGCCCATTTCAAGCTTCCCTATCGCAGCTGCTTCATGATCGGCGATCCGGCCCGGGTTGCAGAGATCATCGCTGGCCTGCGCGCATGCCCCATCTATCATGGCGGCGGCGCCGGTTCGGGCTTCAAGGATAAGATCGCGCCATCGCTTGATGGCCTGGCGCCCTCGGCCGAAGTGATCGGCAGCGTCAACGTGATTGCCCGCGATGGCGATCGCTTCATCGGCCACAACACCGATGGCATCGGCTTTGTCGCCGGCTTGCTCAACGAATATGCGAACTGCGTCGCTGGCCAGAAGGTCGTCATTCTCGGCGCCGGCGGTACGGCACTGCCGATCTCCTATGAACTGTCGAAGGAAAAGCCGCGCGAGGTGGTGATCGTCAACCGCACTGTCGCCAAGGCCCAGACCATTGCCGATCTGATCGCGCCGTTGACGACTGCGCGCGCCGTTGGCGAAGAAGCATTGGGCGACGAGCTCGCTGATGCCGGCCTTGTCGTCAACACCTCCAACAAGGGCGCGCAACCCAATGAGAAGTTCAGCGCCTTTGCCGCCATGACGGGCAATGTCGAAATGGACCTCGCCCAGTCGATGGCGAATTTGGCGCGACTGCCCGGCACCGCAATCGTGGCAGACATTCTGCTCGAAGAACTGCCGCTGACGCTGAAACTGGCCCGTGATGCCGGGCATCGCACCCATTCGGGTCGCCATATGAACCTGTTCCAGGCCGCGCCGGCCTTCAAGATTCTGACCGGCCTCGACAAACCTGACGCAACATTGCTGGAGATCATGCGCAAGGCCGTCGAATGACGGGCGCCAAGCCGGCCGTGACGTCTCCGGTGGCGGCGGTGCAGCCGCTTGACCTGCCGCGTGATGAGATGGCGTTTCGCGCCGGCTATGAGTCCCTGCTGGTCGACAAGAGCCTGACGACGGTGTTTCGCCCCGGCGATCGACGCTGGCCGAAATGGCGCGGCTATCGGCCTGGCGAGATCGTGACGGCACGCGTAATTGCCAAATGCGGTTCCGACGCGCTGGGCATCCCGCCGGTGTTTACCGACCAGCGCACCCGCATCCAGATATTGACGATCGATGTCCTTGATCCCGGCAGGCTGACGGCGGACGATTTCAGCGGGTCCTCGCCTGATGTGCATGACCAGACGTCACTCAGGGCGCATCTGCTCGATATTTATGGCGAACCGCTGGAGGCGCGTGGCGGCGTCGTCACGCGAATCCGTTTCGCTTATGTGGACGGCCAGTGAATTCTGACAGTTTCGTTGCCCGGTTACGCGCCAAGCCGATTGACGGGTCCGCGCGTCACCGCGGGCGCTGGTGGGTCGCGGCGCTGTTGTTCAGCGCGATGGCATTCAACTATTTTGATCGCCAGATGCTCGCCGTGCTCAAGCCGAGCCTGTCCGCCGAGCTTGGCTGGAGCGAGATGGACTATGCCAACATGGTCTTCTGGTTCCAGGCGGCCTACGCCACCAGCTATCTGATGTTCGGCGCCGTCGTTGATCGGGTCGGTGCCCGGATCGGCCTTGCGGTCGCGTTCGTGATCTGGTCGGTGGCGCAGATGGCGCACGGTGTGGCGCGCACGGCAGGCGAATTCATGCTCGCCCGCGCGCTGCTCGGCATCGGCGAGGGCGGCGGTTATCCGGCCGGGCTGGCGGCGGTCGCGCAGTGGTTCGACAAGCAGGAACGCGCCTTTGCGACCGGCCTGTTCAATGCCGGCGTCAATGTCGGCGCTATTGTGACCCCGCTGGTCGTGCCGATCATCGTCGGCGCCTATGGCTGGCGTGCAGCGTTTGTCGCCACCGGCCTGGCGAGCCTGGTCTGGCTTGGCTTCTGGCTGGTCTTCTACCGACGCCCGCCGAACGCCGATGCCCGCAACGCTGCCCCTATCGATGCCGCGGCCGACGAAGGACCGACGACGCCGCTCGCCTGGCGCCGGGTTCTGCGCACGCGCGAGGCCTGGGCCTTTGCAATCGGCAAGTTGATGATCGATCCGGTATTCTGGATGTTCCTGTTCTGGCTGCCCGATTTCCTGCACAAGCGCCACGGCCTGGAGCTGAAGAATTTCGGCCTGCCGCTCGCCGCGATCTATATCATGTCGGACGCCGGCAGTATTTTGGGCGGCTGGGCGTCGTCCGCGCAGATCAAGCGCGGCGCCTCGGTCAACCGGGCGCGCAAGCTGACGATGCTGGTCTGCGCGCTGCTGGCGCTGCCGGTGATCTTTGCCGTCAATGTGTCGAACCTCTGGCTGGCGGTGCTCATCATCGGCCTCGCCGGCGGCGCGCATCAGGGGTTTTCGGTCAATCTGTTCACGCTGCCATCCGATATGTTTCCCAAGCGTGCCGTCGGCCGGGTGATCGGCATGGGCGGCGCGATGGGCGCGATCGGTGGCATGGCGATGTCACAATATGCTGGTGCGGTGCTGGCGACTATCGGGTCCTATACGCCGATCTTCGCGGTCGCCGGTTGCACCTATCTGCTCGCGCTGGGGATAATCCACTTCCTCTCACCCAGCCTGACGCCGGTCGCGGAAGCAGCGCTGCTCGACTGACAGTGCCGGAATGGCGCGCGACACCGCCTGCAATCTCGACAGCGCCGCACGCAAAGGGACTGCCAACGATCGCTGCGCCATGCCACAAGCCGTGCATCAAGCGGTCGCCGCCGCCATCCCTACCCGTCGGATAGACACTTATGCTCGACCATCCCGCCCAACCCTGGCCCGGCCTGCCCCCGCTTGACGATGCCGAGCGCATCGCCCGCGCAACGAACTTTCGCGATCACCTCCGCACCCGGCGTACTTGCCGCTATTTCAGCGATGCGCCGGTCCCGCGCGCGGTGATCGAGGCCGCAATCGAGGCTGCGGGCACCGCGCCATCGGGTGCCAATCACCAGCCATGGCATTTCGCGGTGATCGAATCAGCAGCCCTGAAGGCAGAAATCAGGGCAGCGGCAGAGGCCGAAGAGCGTGCCTTTTATGCGGGCAAGGCCGGGGATGAATGGCTCGAGGCGCTTGGCCCGCTCGGCACTGATGCCGATAAATCCTATCTTACCGTGGCGCCCTGGCTGATCGTGATCTTTGGGCAACGGCGCGGCGGAATCACGCCAGGCGACGACAAGCAGAATTATTATGTCAACGAAAGCGTCGGCATCGCCACCGGCCTGCTGCTCGCCGCGCTCCACGCCGCCAATGTGGTGACGCTGACCCACACACCCAACCCGATGCGCTTTCTCAACCGCGTCTGCCAGCGGCCATCGGGCGAGAAGCCGATCATGATCGTCGTTGCCGGCCATGCCGCCGCCGATGCCACGGTGCCGCTCCACGCGCTGCGTAAAAAGTCGTTGGCGCAAATTACCAGTTGGTTGTGACCGTCAGCCCCGGCAGTCGCCGATTACAGGCCCGAAGCTGTCCGCCGCCCAAAGCCGCCGGGTCGGCGCTCGACCAGCGGGTTGGCTTCGCGTTGCAGCAGCGCCAACGTCGAATCGAACAGATCGCGCAAACCAACCACATGCTGCAATGCGCCATCGGGCGTATCGCGCGTTTCGACGCAGCTCCGCGCAATCGTCTCGATTTTTTCGGCCAGCAGGCCGAGCGGTTCGGCGCCGAACTGCCGCGCTTCGCCCTTCAGCGTATGGGCCGGCAATACTAACGCGGCGGCATTGCCAGCGCGCATCGCGGTCTCGATCGCCGACACCGATTTGATACCGTCTTCCTGGAAATAGCCAAGAATACGAACAAAGCCCGCACCCAGTTCGCTGCGCGCCTGGGTAAAGGCATCCCAATCGACCAGAAGATTACCCTGCAATTCCACCTCAGAATCTCCACCGCACCTCAGACCTTAGCGAAGGTCCGACTGTTGGCTTAGCCGTTTGGGGTAAAGGAGGTGTTGACGACACCTGGCGCAACAACGTGAAAAAGCAGTGATAACTCGCCTGGGAGTCGCATGATCGTGGCGCCAGCAGCCACAGCAACCGCAGTGAGTTCTCGCTCCGCGGCCGGGTCATCGGCCATGATCTCGATCATCGGATGTGCCTCACGCAGGGCCCGGGCCAGGCGGACCGCCGGCCAGGGACAAGGCTGCCCGCGCGCATCGATCACAAACATTATGAATCGAATGGATTTTTCGGCGCTCTCAGGGTGAGCCGCACCGGCACCGCGCCAAAGCCCAAATCGCGGCGGATGCCGTTGATCAAATAGCGTTGATAGCTTTCCGGCAATTGATCGACCCGGGTACCGAACAGCACAAAGCCCGGCGGCCGCGTCTTGGCCTGGGTCAGATAGCGCAGCTTGATGCGTCGGCCGCCCGGTGCGGGCGGTGGATTGGCCTCGATCGCGCGTTCGAACCAGCGGTTGAGCTCCCCGGTGCCGACCCGCCGCGACCAAGCATCGCGCGTTTCGAAGGCGGCGGCGATCAGCTGATCGATGCCCTTGCCGGTCGCGCCCGAAATCGTCAGCAGCGGTACGCCGCGCACCTGCGCCAAGCCCTCATCCAGCGCGGCCCGCACGCCGTTGAACAAGCGGCTCGCATCCTCGGCGACATCCCATTTGTTGAGCGCAATCACCAGCGCGCGCCCTTCCTGCAGCGCGCGATCGGCGATCTTCAGATCCTGCACCTCAAGTCCACGGGTCGCATCGAGCAGCAGCACCACGACTTCGGCGAAATCGATCGCGTGGAGCGCATCGGCCACCGACAGCTTTTCGAGCTTGTCCTGCACATTGGCACGCTTGCGCATGCCCGCCGTGTCGATCAGCCGCACCGGCCTGACGCCGCCGGCCGGATTATGCCATTCCCAGTCGACGGCGATCGAATCGCGGGTAATGCCGGCTTCCGGCCCGGTAATCAGCCGCTCTTCGCCCAGGATGCGATTGATCAGGGTCGACTTGCCGGCATTTGGTCGCCCGACGATCGCCAGTTTGAGCACGGCGTTGGGGTTGTCCTCGTCCTCATCCACCTCATCCTCGATCGCCTTGCCCTCGAGATAGGGAAACAACGCCTCGAACAAGTCGCCCAACCCCTCGCCATGTTCGGCGGACAGCTGCACGGGGTCGCCCAGACCGAGCGACAGCGAATCGAGCACGCCGGCCTCGCCGGCGCGCCCTTCTGCCTTGTTCGCCACAAGGACGATTGGCGTGGTCGATCCGCGCAGCCACCGCGCGATTTCCTCGTCGAGCGGGACCAGCCCGACCCGCGCGTCGATCAGGAACAGCGCGACATCCGCCATTTTGACGGCCGCTTCGGTCTGCTGGCGCATCCGCCCGGGCAAGGACGCGGCGTCCTCATCTTCATAGCCGGCGGTGTCGATGATTCGGAAATCAAGGCCGATCAGATGCGCGTCGCCCTCGCGGCGATCGCGGGTCACGCCGGGTCGATCATCGACAAGCGCGAGCTTTTTACCGACTAATCGGTTGAAAAGCGTGGATTTGCCCACATTGGGGCGGCCGATGATTGCGACGACGGGAAGCTGTGCCATCGGGGCCTTTTAACGCCGCCGCTGATTTTCGCCACCCGCCGCGCGCAACGATTATCGATAGGCGGAAATTCGGCCCTTGCTGTCGAGCGCGTAGAGCATATTGCCCGCCACCAGTGGCGGCAGGCTGAACGCGCCGCTGCCCTTAATGACCGCACCCTTTTCACCCGTCGTCGGCGACACAGACAGAATCTGGCCTTCCGAATTCAACAGGATCAGCCGGCCGCCGGCCAGCACTGGCCCGGTCCAGATGATCGGGTTCTTGCGTTTCTTCACATTTTTGAAGGCGCCCAGATCGCTGATCCAGCGAATCTTGCCGTTCGCGCGCGACAGGCAATAGAGCTTGGCGTCATCGGTGACGACAAACAGCCATTCGCCCGCAATCCAGGGGGTGGAAATGCCGGCAAGATTCTGTTCCCACAGCCGTTGCCCGGTGGTGAGTTCCAGTGCCACCATGCGACCACCCTGGCCAACCGCATATACGCGGTTCTGATCGATCACCGGTTCGGCATCGATGTCGGCAAGGCTGGAGACGGACGTCGACGCGCTCGTCCGCGACAGGATTTCCTGCCACAGCACGCGGCCATTCTCATAACGATAGGCATTGAGCTCGCCCGACGAAAAGCCCGCGACGATCGTACCGCGCGCGGCGGCCGGGGCGGCGACGCCAAACACACCCTGCGATTCGAGCGAGCCGCTGCCGGTCCACTGCACGACCCCATCGGTCTGCGACAATGCGAACAGCTCGTTATTCTGGGTCACCACATAAACCGCACCATTGGCGACGGTGGGCGCGCCGCGCAGCGGCCCCGACGGCCGTACGCGCCACAACACCTTGCCATTGGCGGCATCCATCGCGACGACATCGCCCACGCCATCGCTGCCGAACAATTTGCCCTCGTCATAGCTGACGCCACCACCGAAGCGGGCCGAGCGGTTCTTCTTGCCCTCCGTCAACGGCGCGGCCCAGAGTAGCTTGCCGGTGTCGGCCGTGAAGGCATGGACGACGGCATTGACGTCAACCACGAACAGCTTGTTGTCGGCAACCACCGGGGCAGCGCCAAGCCGCTCGCGGTTGGATCCACCATTGATATTGGCACTCCAGGCGCGCGACAGCGTCGCGCCCAGAGCGACATGGCCGAGCGCCTTCGCCGCGCTGCCGCCTGGCTGTGCCCAATCGGCATTGGCACTGGCCGGCGGCAACAAGACCTGCACATCGGCAATCGTCTTGTCGGCCTCGGCCCCGTTTTCCGACACCAGGATCGGCACGCGATCGCCCAATGTCGGCGTTTTCTTCTGGCCGCCCTTGAAGACACCGCAACCGCTCAGCGCGATCAATACCGCGATGGCAAACGGCGATCTGAATGATTTCATCATTGCGGTTTCTTTTCCTCAATTTGCTCGACGGCGTCGACACCAAGCTCACCGGCCATCTGCACGGCACGCTGGCGCAGGCTTTCCGGCACCGTTTGATCTCTGGCAATTCGACCGAACAAGTCGCCCGCTGCCCGCTTCTGGTTCAACTTCAACTGGGCGATCGCCACCAATTCGCCAGCCGAACCAAACCAAGCCCCGCCCGGGACGGCGAGCGGCTTCAGCCGATCGATCACCGTCTGGGGCTTCAGGCTGTCATATTCGGCATAGGTCTGGCGGATCAGCGCGAGATCGCGGAATGGTTGCGCGGCGCTGGTGTCGTTCGCGACTTCGGCGAATTTCGCCGCAGCACCCTTCAGGTCATTCTTTTGCAGCAGAATGTCAGCCTGGGTGAAACGCGCGAGCGAGCGATAGCCGCCAACACCGTTGGCGGCGAGATCGGCAAGCGGCTTGGTCGCCGCCTTTTCGTCGCCACTGCCGAGCTTTTCAAACATGGCGGCGAGTTGCTCGCCCTGCTCGCCCGCCTGCTTCTGGCGCTGATTCTGCCAGACCAGCACGCCGGCAAAAACGGCCAGCCCCAGCACAACCGCGCCGATCAGCCAGCGGCCGTAACGGGTCCAGAAATGCATGGCCTGATCGCGGCGAAGCTCTTCATCGACTTCGCGCAGAAATGCTTCATTGGTTTGCGGCGTAACGGCCAAGACATGCTCCATCGGATGGCAGGAAGGCGCGGACCTTAGCGGCGGCCTTGGGGAAACGAAAGGGTATCAATCCTTGGGGGCGTAGGTCTGTTCCGGCCCGGGAAATACCCGGGAACGGACATCGCCCGCATAGGTCTCAACCGCGGCGGAAATACGGCCAGCCAGATCATCGAATCGCTTTACGAAGCGCGGCGTGCGCTCGAACAGGCCAAGCATGTCCTCGGCCACCAGCACCTGCCCGTCGCACTGCGCCGATGCGCCAATACCGATCACCGGCACATCGACGCTTTGCGTCACCGCAACGCCAATCGGCTCGACCACGCCTTCCAGGACCATCGCAAAGGCACCGGCATCGGCAACGGCCTTCGCATCAGCCAATATCTTCTCATGCTCCTGCTGACTGCGCCCGCGCGCGCCATAGCCGCCCAGCACATTCACCGCCTGCGGCGTCAGCCCGATATGGGCCATCACCGGAATACCGCGCTCGGTTAAGAAACGGATCGTCGGTGCCATCGCCTGCCCGCCCTCCAGCTTGATCGCGGCGCACCCGGTTTCGGCCATCACCCGGCTCGCGCTGGCAAAGGCGGTTTCCGGCGAGGCCTCATAGCTGCCGAACGGCATGTCGACGAGCACGACGCTGTGATAGCTGCCGCGCACCACTGCCGCGCCGTGCGCGCACATCATGTCGAGCGTTACCGCCAGCGTCGATGGCAGGCCGTAGATGACCTGCCCCAGCGAATCGCCGACCAGCAGCATGTCGCAATGCGGATCGAGCAGCTGCGCCATCCGCACGGTATAGGCCGTCAGCATCACCAGCGGTTCCTGCGTCCGGCCCTCGACCTTGCGGCGCTGGATGGCGGGTACCGTCAGCCGCTTCATCGGCGCAGGCGTCGGGTTGGCGCGGCTCGTCGAGCTATCGATTGTGTAGGTCGTGGACATTGCCTTTCGCTACCGGATTCAGTCGTGCGAGGCCAGAGAGGAGAGTCATGTGAGTAAAATATAATTGACTCAATGTTCGCTATTTCATACATTATGACGTCGTATGTTGACATCGAAAGGGCTGGCAATGACGTTTAGAGAGAAGATGCTGTGGATATCGATCATCGCGGAGACAGCGATCTGGGGTTCATATCTTTTCGACGTCGGACGATTGCTGGCGCGCGGAACGGTCGATGCCCGCCAGGCTTATGGCGGCTTCATTCAGTCGGTCATCCTGCTGGTGATTGTCGAAGTGGCGGCCGTGATCGCCCTTGCGGTCATGGCCCCGGCCGACGCCTCTGCGCCCACGGATGCCCGCGACCGGGATTTCGCAGCGACGGCGGCGGTCCCCGCCTATAACCTGCTCAGCCTGCTGGTGGTTGGCGTGATGCTGGCGACCCCGGTGATCGTCACGGCGGCCCAGCGCTGGCTAAGCGGCGATCCCGCAACGGTGATTGCGGTGGTGATCGGCAATGCCCTGCTGCTGGCCTTGGTGGTGGCGCATGTCGTCCACGCAGGCGCGCAGCTCTGGCGTTATCGGCGGGAAGGCTGATCATGGCCGTCCCGCCCATCACCAACAGCATCCGAACGCTGCGCTTCATGGCCGGTGAGATGACCCAGGCCGAGCTTGCCGAAAAGATCGGCATGACGCGCCAGACCGTGGCAGCGATTGAAGCGGGCAAATATTCACCGACGCTCGAGGCAGCATTCCGGATCGCCAGCGTGTTCGGCAAGCCGCTGGACGACGTATTCCAATGGCATGGGTGAGCAAAGGTGCCGCCGCGCGTTATTCCTTGGCGTAGATATTCATCGCGATCGACACACGCTCACGGCTGCCGGTATGCGGGCGGACGCCATGGCGGACAAAGCCCGGAAAGATCACCAGGTCGCCGCGTTCTGTCCGTACCCGCTGCTCGATCACCTGCGGCTTGCCGTCGGCGCCGATTGCGCGAAAGCCGGGAAAGGTCATCTGCGGCACGGGAAAGCGCGGGTCCTCGAAATACAGCTCGCCCCCGTCCGGGTCCCCCGGCGCCATCCCCATGTCGAGATAATAGACAGCCGCCCAGAGCACCCCGGGATGAGCATGACTCATATTGAGCGCACCGGGCGGCGAAACATTGGCCCACATCCGCACCGACCATTTGACGCTGGCTGGGTCACGATCCTCGAAATGGGACAGGCGCTTGGCCATGCGAATCGCCATGTCGGCCAGCTTGTCCGCCGCTGCGCCACCCCATTGCATCATATCGGTCGTCGAATGCCAGCCACCGACATTGGAGCGCTTGAGCCCCTCATCGGCAGCGCGCCGGGCGGCGATCGCCTGCTCAAGCGCGATTGTCATCGGCTCGGCATCGGACAGCTTGCCATGGAGCAGCGGGGTCTCGAAAAGCCCTGCCCGTTCGGCGCGGACCCGGATTGCGTCGAAGCGCCCAGCTGGCGGGGATTTAATCGGCGATACCATCGCCGCCGTCTATGACTGCGGCGTCACGAAATCCAGCGCCGCCTGATTGCGACGCCTGCCAACCAGAGTTGCACCACTGCAAGCACGAAGATCATCAGCGGAAACGGCACGGTTGCCGCCGCGCCCTTGGCCGCGATCAGGTCAGTCGCGCCGAACACCCAGCCGAACTGGACGATTACGCCGATCAACGACAGCGCATAGAGCGGCCAGGCGAATTTCGATCGCAGCAGCAGCGCAACCGCCCCCGCCAACGCCGGCAGGACGGCAAGCGCAAACACATAACCGAACCACACCGGTAACCGCAGATACGCGGCCCGGTCATAAGCGCTCATCGCGGCCAGCGTTTTTTGATCGACGGTCATGTGCGCGTAATAGGCAAAAACGCCTGCTGCCGACCATAGCAGCAGGAGCAGCGCGACGACCCAGAACCAGCGTGGCGGCCGTTGACTGGCGATGTTCATGGGCTTTCCCTCCCCAAGGTTCAGGGACGGAAATCTGCCGTGATCGCTGGCAGATGGCAATGGCGGCGCGTTGGCGCTGGTCCCGTCAGGAGACTTTGACGCCCTTCCAAAAGGCAAAATAGCCTTTGATCTGGGCGGCTTTTTCCTTCGGCGCGGGATAATACCAGACCGCATCGACATTTTTCTGCCCGGCTGCGGCAATCGTCTTGTAGCTCGCCTCGCCCTTCCAGGGGCAATGGCTATGGGTATTGCTATCCTCAAGCAGATCCATTTTCACCGATTCGGGTGGGAAATAATGGTTCCCCTCCACGACGATCGTATCCTCGGATTGCGCGATGATCGTGTCGTTCCAGATGGCGGTCGGCATGCGGCTATGCTCCTGATCGATGAAGCGGCGATATGGGGGCCATCACGCAGCGCGCCAAGGGCGCCATTACCCGAACGCGCTGTCGTACGCGTCAGGCTTGAACCCGATCAGTAACGCGTCGCCCACCTCAATCACCGGGCGCTTGATCATCGACGGGTTGGCCAGCATCAGCGCAATCGCCTTGTCGCGGTCGATCCCCTGCTTGTCGGCATCCGGCAACTTGCGAAAGGTCGTGCCCGCGCGATTGAGCAGCATTTCCCAACCAGCGCGCTCCACCCACGCTTCAAGCCGGGCAGGATCGGCGCCCGCCAGCTTATAATCGTGGAATTGATAAGTGACACCGGCCGCATCGAGCCAAGCCCGTGCTTTCGTCATCGTGTCGCAATTCTTGATGCCATAAAGCGTTGTCATGCCGATCTGCCTAGCACCGCTTCAGCGCGCAATACAGGTAACGCCGGCCCAGAGATGCGAGACGGTGGCGCCAGCGCCGGCGCCGTCGAGCAGGCCGGAAAGATCGCCGGCGAGAAATTCGGTGCCGATCGTGCTTTCCTCGATCTTGACCGAATAAGCCGCCTCCAGCGCCTTGCGCGTGCTGCCAACACCGATGCCGGCGATCGTTGTCAGCTTGGAATCGGCCTTGCTCCCGCCCACGCTCCAGCCCGCAAATTTCCGGTCCTGAAACACCAGGGTCAACGTGCCCGAAAAATCAGCAAAATAAATTGGGCCGGCGCCACATTCCTCATTCACCCCTGTTTCGCTGATTGGCCCCTGGGCCTTGCCGATACTTTGGATGGTCTGACCCTGCTCAGTGCCGAACGGCACCGAATAGGTCTTGCCGGAATCGCCATCGACAAGCTGGAGCCCGTCCCCCGCCAACGCGACAACAAGCGGGGTTGCCGCGGGATCAGATGCGCCGGGTGCCGGCACGTCGGTTGCCGAACTGGCACTGTTGTCCGGGAACTTGCCCCCCGCATCCGCGGCCGCCATCTGGGTGTTGGCGGCAGGCGGCGCCGCGCTGCAGGCCCCTAGCATCGCCATCACCATTACCCAGCCCTGTCGCATCGTCATTCCCCCGCCATTCCCCCGTCATAGCGGCGCTTGTTGGCAAATGCATGACCGGTCAATGCTGATCGCTCCCAGCCGGCAGCTGCCGCCCGATCTGGAGATATTTGGTCCGCCGTTCGGCACGCAGATCGCCGGATGACATGGGGCCAAGCGCCGCCAATTCTGCTGCCAGCGCGACCCCGACCCGCTTGATCATCGTGGCGTGGTCGCGGTGCGCGCCCCCGGCCGGCTCATAGACGATACGGTCGATCACCCCCAGGCGGAGCAGCTCGCTTGCGGTGATCTTCATCGCTTCGGCCGCCTCGGCAGCGCGCGCGGCGCTGCGCCACAGGATCGAGGCGCAGCCCTCCGGCGAAATCACTGAATAGATCGAATGCTCCAGCATCAGCACGCGGTTGGCCGCCGCCAGCGCGACCGCGCCGCCCGATCCGCCCTCACCCGCAATCACCGCGATGATCGGCACGCCCAGCGACAGGCAGCGCTCGGTGCTGCGGGCGATCGCTTCGGCCTGGCCGCGTTCCTCCGCATCCATGCCCGGAAAGGCACCCGGCGTGTCGACCAGCGTGATCACCGGCAAGCCGAACTTATCGGCCAGGTCCATCAGCCGGATCGCCTTGCGATAGCCCTCGGGCTTGGCCATCCCGAAATTATGCTTGAGCCGCGAGGCCGTATCTTCGCCTTTGGCGTGGCCCATCACCACCACCGGCCGCCCCTGGAAGCTCGCCAGCCCGCCAATCATTGCCTGATCATCGGCAAAGGCACGGTCCCCGCCCAGCGGCATGAAATCGTCCAGCAGGCCGGCGATATAGTGATTAATGTGCGGACGAGCCGGATGCCGTGCGACCATTGCGCGCTGCCACGGCGTCAGCTTGCTGTAGAGAAAGGCCAGTTGGCGCTGCGCCCGCTCCTCCAGCTGCGCGGCCTCGTCCAGCCGCTCGCCCGCGCGGCGCAAGCTCGCCGCGCTCTGGTCGAGCGCCTCGATGGCCTTCTCGAAGGGCAGATAATCGCTCACCCTAACGCCTTAAACCGTCATCGCCATGCCGCGATAGATGCGCGATCGATAGCGCGAATCTTCTGCATCGGGCAGCGGCGCGCCGACCAGCAACACCGCGCGGGCAAAGCGCTTCACCTCCTCGAGATGTTCGTCAAGATTGCGTGGTTCCTCCGATTGCACGCGCCGCGTCAGATTGATCTGGTTGACGGGCACGTCATGCACCAGCCGCTCATTTTCCACCGCCAGCGTCGCTGTAAAAGCATGGAGCGTTGTCTTGATGAAATTGGCAAGCGCAAAGGCCGGGCTCTTGTCGCCCATCGGCACGTCGGGCGACGCCAGCACCAGCTGGCAATCATCATAGAGCGACGCTTTGCGCGCAACGCGGAAATGATTGGTCAAATTGCCCGCGACCAGCGCGCGAAATTCCTCGGGGCTGAGCGGATCGTCCAGCTCGAACAGCTTTTGCGGCAGGGCGTCGAACGGCGTCGACAGCAAGGTCGTCGGTCGTCCCCATTGCAGCAGCGCCGCGTTCATCGCCGTCTCGACCGAGTCCCCGCAGACGATCGATTGAAGCACGTTGGCGGGCACATCCGCCAACGCTTCTTTGAGCATATCGAACCCTTCCGCCGTCCGCGTAATCAGCACCACGCGCGCGACTTGGCATTCGTTGATAAAGGCACGCGCGGTCTCGGCGATATAATCCACCAGATGCTCGCCGACGATCCACACCGTCTTGCCGCGCATCTGATCGAGCCGCTCCTGCTTGGGGCTGCCGAACAACTCACGCTCCGTGGTCGATCGCTCGACCGACAGGCCGCCCGAGGGCATGAAGGTTTCGCCCGACACCGCGCGGTCGGCCAGAAAGAAAACCGTCGCCTGTGCCACATCGGTCTCTGTCGGCATCTTGCCGAGATAGAGCTTGGACAGCACCCCGCTCCCAACCTTTTGCGCCTCCACGGCGATCTTGTCGGCGGGGAGGAACGGCGCATCGGCGGGCGGCGTGCGCAGCAGCCAGCCGCCATTGGCCTCCGGGGTATCGGGCCGATCGGCCCAGCCTGGCGCATCAAGGAAATAGCCGCCCTTGCGCAGCCGCGAGACGAGCGCTGCAGCGATCGGCGGGGTCAGCAGATACTGGTCCCACGTACAGACCCCGTCCCCCTCGCGCGCGCAGGCCAGCGCGAGATCGCGGATCTCCCTTGGGTTGTTGGTATCGTGCGACATCCGGACGGTGTCGTTGCGCGCCAGCCGGGTCAGCACCGCCTCCACGCGTACCCCGCGCCGCAGCGATTTCACCACCGCCGCATGGATCGCATTCAGCCGCTTATTCTCCAGGATCAGCTTGCCCCGCCGTTCGAACAGGCCGGGCTTGCCCCCCGTCCCCGCCAGCCGATCACCGTCCACCGGCCCCGGCGCGATCGCATTGAATTGCACCTCCGGCCCCAGATAGCGCGACATCGCCTCGACCATCGCGCGCTGCCCCGACTTCGACACCGCATAATCGGCACGGTTCGGATAGGCGACCGCCAGATATTTCTCGCCGCCGAAATAGGACGAGACGTTCAGCACATAGCCCGATCCCTGGCGCTTCATCAGCGGCACGACATGGTGCATCAGGAAATAATTGGAGATCAGATTGGCATCGAGCGTGTAGTTCCAGGCATCGACACTCATGTCGACGACCATATCCTCGGCGCCCGCGACCCCGGCATTGTTGATCAGATAATCGATCCGCCCGAACGCCTTCAGCGTCGCATCGACCGCGCCCTTCAACGATTCAAAATTACTGACGTCGACATTGGCGAGCGTCTGCACGCGCCGTTCGACCCCTGCAAAACCGATATCCTCCAGTTCGCTGACGATCCGCGCGCGCGCCACGGCAAGCTCGCTTTCGCGCCGCGCAACCATCATCACCTTGGCGCCCGCCAGCGCCAGCAACCGCGCGACCTGCCCGCCAATCCCGGCCGACCCGCCCGTGATCAGCGCCACCTTGCCCAGATGCAGGCCGGTGATGTTCTCGCTGAACCCCGGCATCGCCTTGCGCGATCCCGTTGCCTCGCCAATACTCGATGGCACATAAAGCGTCACCTCGCGGATTTTGCTCTCCTTCAGCAAGATGCGCGCGGCGTGGCCCGCGGTGAATCGCGTATTCTCGGCTTCTGCATTGCCGAAGCGGACGATCTGGTTGCCCCATTCCGCCTGTCGCCGCCGCCCATGCGCCACGTCGATGTCGGATTCGTCGCGCCAGATGCGGATCAGCTGCTCGGTCGATGCGCGCAGCATCTGGGCATAGACGTCGCCCTTGCCGTCGGTCGGGTTGGTCAGGAACACGAAACGTGGCTCCTGCAGCAGATTGTCGTTGCGCTTCCAGTAACGGCTGAGCGTGCGCGCCAACGCAATGCTGCCCGCCAGCTCGGCATCCATGAAGCGTTCGACATCCTCATCGGTCGCGTCGACCAGATCGCCGACCAGCTCGCCCGGCCCCAGCACCGGCATGAAGATCGCGCCCGTAATCGGGGCATTGTCCTTGGTATAGGCGTCGAGCGCCGCCTCCATCGCTCCGGGCTCGGTGCGGTTGAAGCGCACGATCGTCAGCCGGTCATCGGCGCCTTCCGCCTTGGCCCGCGCCTGCGCAATCGCCACGTCCGCCTGTCGCGTCAGGCCCAGCAACACCCGCGCGCCACAGGCGATCTGGATATTGGCGATCTCCAGCGCTTCCTGCCAGCCATCACCCGCCGCGATCAGCACCGCAAGGCCCGCCCCGTCCATTGATCGCATCGTCGGCCGCGACAGATAGGTGGCGCGCTCTTCCTTGCGCACGGTCATCCCGTGGGTGACCTCGAAATCATGGCCGTTATAGGCGGCCGACTCGTCGCTCCCCAGGAACACGCAGGTGGTGGCGATATCGGTCGGGGTCGGGAAGGTCTTGGCCTTCGCATTGCCGCCGGTCGCACGTTCGAGCGACATCATATCGAAGAACTGGTTGGCGGTGGTGCCCGCTTCGTCGCCGCGCATCGTATCCATGGTCGCGAAAACGCTGCGGATGCGTTCGCTTTCGATCGGCCCCGGGAAGACGAGGTTCACGCGAATGCCTCGTGGCCCGAGTTCCAACGACAATTCGCGCGAAAACGCGTTCATTGCCGCCTTGGGCACGACATAGGCCGTGCGCGCATAATAGGGCGTGCGCGAGAAGATGGTCGAGACGTTGATGATCGACCCGCCTTCACCCATCGCCGACGCGGCGGCGCGCGACACGTTCCAGGCCACGCCAAAGATGTTGCGGATCGCGTCGCCGACGGTCTCGCCATCGGTCGACCCGCCCTTTTGCAGCGCGGCCAGTTCCGCGGCGTCGATCGGCAATTGCTCCAGCGGCTGCTTGGGGCCCGCAGAGCCCGCATTGTTGACCAGAATGTCGATCCGCCCAAAGCGCTTGACGACATCGGCAATGCCCTTGCGCACCGATTCAGGATCGCCCCCGTCGAGCGCCACCGTGGCCAGCCGCGTCGCATCGACGCCAGTCTCGGCGCGGATCGCTTCTGCCGCTGCGTCAGTGCGCGCGGGCGTGCGACCGGTCATCACCACCGTCGCGCCCTCGGCGAGATAATGGCGGACGATATACCCGCCCAGATTGCCCGCCGCCCCCGTGACCACAGCGATCTTGCCGGCCAGCCGGCCGCCAGCGGTGGGGGGCCCCGTTTCTGGAGTCAGATTGGTCTTTGCCTTGGCCATGTCACGCTCCCAGTAATCTCGCGGTGCCTTGATGATCCGCGCATTGATGTGTTCAGAGCCTGGGGAGGGCGAAGCTGATCATATCGTTGATTATTAGAGAACGGCAACGGGGTTTGCCCGATGCCGATCGGATTAGGGATCAGCCACCAGCGATTCTCGCGCCGCCCATGCTTCCAGCAAGGCATCGCGACTGCGCAGCCCCATCTCGGGCAGCGCATGGTTGACGACATAGGTCGCGCCCGAATGGCGGTTGTCCCACATCGCCTGATGCGCCTCGGGCAGCCCGTCCCACGGCACCACTTGCGGTTCCGTCACTTCGAGCAACCCCGCCGCAATCATGTCGTTCATCCGTGCCACTTCGAAGGCATTGCACAGATGTGTGCCAAGGATCGACGCGGTCGGCATCAGGATGCGGCGCTGCCGGGTCCACACCTGCGGCGCGTAGAAAGTGAAGCGCTGGCCCGCCATGTCCTCGGCAAAGATCACCCGGCCGGTGAAGGGCTTCACCAGCGAGGTCGACACGCCGAGCGTATCCTGCCCGGCGCGCTCGATCACCAGATCGGGGCTGCCGCGCGGATTATCGGGCGATCGCAAGATCTTGCCGATGGCTGATCCGAATGGCTTCATCACCCGGTCCTGATAATCGCGCACCGCCGCCTTGAAGACCTCGATATCGACCTTGGAATCGGGCAGTTGCGGCATCGTGTCGGGCCACAGGAAGTTGGCGCCCTCTTTCCGCCGGATCGATTCGAGGCTGACGATCCCCTCGATCGCCTCGAGGCCGGTTTCGTCGAGCAATTCCTTCGATCGCGGACCATAATAGATCAGCACCGCCTCGCCGCCGCGGAGCGCCGCCTTGCGCAGCATGTCCTCTGGGCTGGCCGTGCCGGGCTTGCCCATGAAGCTGAAGTGATAGCCCGACGACGCACCGTAAAACGCCATCGTGCCGCCCTCGGCGAGCAACTGGAAACTACGCGGAAACGCGGTTTCGCCGGCATGGCTGACGACATAATCGGCGCGCTTGCCGCCGTTGAGCGACTCATATTCGGCGAGCAGCGGCGCCCCCGCCGCCTCCCAGGCGCGCGCCTCGTCGGCGTCCTCGGGCACGATCGAATAGAGACCGGCGAAACGCGCATCCTTGCGGTCAATCGCCCCAACTGCCCCCTGCTGGTCCTTGATGAACGCCGCGCGTTCCGGCGACGATACCAGCCCCGTCACCTGCAACCCGGTCCGCACCGAGCTGCGCAAAGCATCAAGCCCCGTCCCCGTCGCGGCACCCTCGACAAACAACGTCCGCCCCGGCGCAATCTGCAAGGTCGTGAACAGGCAGCGCGAGATCGTGCCGAGATTGAGCACATAGCTGCCTGCTTGCTCCAGCGTCAGATCGGGCGGAATCGCGTGCATCTGCGGCGCCTGCACCGTCAGGAACTGCGCATGGCTGCCCGTCTCCGTCTCATAGCCCTGGATCGAGAAATCGGCATACATCGGATCATTGCCGACCTGTGGGCTGAGCAGATCATTGGTGCCGGAATAGACGGTGACGAGATCGCCGACCTTCACCCGTCCCTCGGCCCGCGTCTCGCTGCCGAGTGCCGCCACCAGCGCGATACCGCCGGAACCGGTAATCTGGACATCCTCCTCATGGCTGTCGAACGGCGACACCGGGATGCCGGTCAGCGCCCAGATGTCGTTGAAATTGACCTCGCTGGTCAGCATGTAGAGCAACGCTTCGTTGGGTGCAGGCTCCGGCACCTTGACGATCAGCTCGCGTTCGTGGGTTGCCGGCGAGCCGAAGCGCGGCGCACCCGTCTCGGCATCGCGGGCAATGCCGAACGCATATTGCCATTCGGGAATGCGCGTGACGCCGGGATAGAAGGGCGCACCAACGGGGAGCAATTCGCCCGATTCCATCAGCGCGTTGCCGCGTGGTTCATGCTCCCCGTCAAGCCAAACGCCATCGCGGCGGACGGGGAGCGGTGGGCTCACCTTGTCCATGAACTGGCGGATGCCAGTCTTGCCGCCCTCCGGATCGATGATGGCTTCCGCAAACAATGCCGCCTCGCGCGCGAGGCCGGCGCTCATGCCCTGTTCGAGGCCGGTGCGCACGGCTTCCAGCGCGCGTGTGCCCGCCATGCCACGCCCGGCCCAGTCGAGTTGGCGTTGAATGCGCTGCAGGAAATCATCCTCCAGCACCGTATCGAGCGCGACATCGGACGCGTGTTCCCACTGCTTGGTCGCCGCCTGCCGTGCCGCAAATGCCGCACCCAGCGTACTATGCTCGCCATCCTTCACATAGGCACGCACCGCTGCATGCGCTTCGGCCAGCGCATCGCGCGATCCGCCTACGAGTTGGTCGACCAGCCCGATTTGCTGCGCAGCTTCACCATCGATGCTGCGCCCGCCAAGGATCAAATCGAGCGCATCGCGCACCCCTTCGGCACCGTTCTTGTCGGCCAGCAGCCGCGGCAAACGCTGCGTCCCGCCATAGCCCGGCAACAACCGCAGCCGGATTTCGGGCTGGCCGAAGCGCGCGGTCGGCTCGGCGATGCGGTAATGACAGGCGAGCGCAAATTCCATCCCGCCGCCCAATGCCACGCCCTGCACCGCCGCGACGCACGGCTTGCCCATCGTCTCGATCTTGCGGAAGGCGAGCTGTGCATTGTTGGGCAACACCATCGCCTCTTCGAGCGTGTGGATTTCTTCCAGCATCTGCCGGATATCCGCCCCCGCCACGAACGATGCCGTCCCCTGGCCGGTGAACACCACCGCGACGACATCCTCCTTGCGCGACAGTTGATCGACCACGACCACCAATTCGTCGATCGCGCGTTCGTTGAGCGCGTTGACGGGCGGGTTGGTGACGGTGACGGTCGCCACCCGCTTGCCCGGCGCGACATGGTTATACTGCACCAGGAAATAGCGGTTGCGCTCGAACAACGACTGTTCCTCGCTCAGCCGCTGCTTGCGCTGCCAGTCGTCGATCGCGGTCTTCAGCTCGGTCAGCGCCTCCGGATTGCGCAAGGTCGTCACGTCGCCCACATCGCCGCCCTCGACCAGCGCGCGGACCATGCGACGCATATATTTGCCGCTCCGCGTCTCCGGGAACTGCGAGACCTCGATGAAATCCGCGGGCACCGCCACCGCGCCCTTTTCGCTGCGTACCAGGTCGAACAGCCGCCGCTTGTCGTCAATCGTCAGCTTGCGCCCCGCCACCGGCACCACAAAGGCGAGCGGCGTCAGCCCCTTCTCCCGGTGCGGCGCGCCGACCACCAGCACATTGCCCACCGGCGAATCCGGGTCGAGCGCCTTGTCGCGCAGCACCGCGCCCTCGATCTCCTCGGTGCCCATGCGGTGGCCCGAGACGTTGATGACGTCGTCGCTGCGCCCATGCAGCGAGAAAGAGCCATCGTCATGCGCGATCGCGAAATCGCCCTGGGTATAGGCCCAAACCCCGCGCCAGCGCTTCCAATACCCGTCGATCCAGCGCCCGGCATCACCGCGCCAGTCACCCTGAACGCTGCCATTCTCGACGCGGAAATTATCGACATCGCCCCAGATGGTCCGCGCCAGATAAGGGTAAGGGGCGGCGATGACGATCTCGCCCTTCTCGCCCATTTCGGCCTGCCGCCAGGGCGCGCCCTCGTCGCCGTCACGCGCGAACGGCGTTGCGCTGATCGCCGCATCGGCGTCTTCGACCCAGACATCACCGACGATCCATGGCAGCGGATAGGCATGCGCGTCCGCCTTCAGCGGGAAATCATCGTTGCCGTAGAAATGGGTCCAGGCGATGCCGCCATGCTCGGTCGCCCAGTAGCTGTTGATATATTGCGGCACGACATGCTGCATCCCGAACGCCTGCACCGACGGCGAAGTCGGTTCCGCGCAAAAGGTCGCGACGCGCAAAGCGCCCATGTCGTAGCGCTCAAGATCGGCGAGGTTCGACGGATCGGACATCACCGATTTCAGGAAGGTTACCCCCGCCTTAAAGATGGTGACTCCGTGCCGCTCGATCATCGACGCGAAGCGCCCGGCATGCGGGAAGACCGGCGACCCTTCCGAAACGACGCTCGTCACCCGCGTCATCAGCGGCGCGCAGATCAGATAGCTTTGGCCCGTAATCCAGCCCGGATCGGCAACCACGAACAGCGTATCCCCCGGCCGCGCATCGAACGACACCTTCATCGTATGCGCCACACCCGCCGCATAGCCATGCGCGTGGACGATCCCCTTGGGCTTGCCCGTCGATCCCGAGGTATAGATGAAGAACATCGGATAATCGGCATCGACCGGCAGCGGCTTTGACGAGGCCCAGATCGCGCGCACGAAATCATGATCGGCCAGCGCCAGCAGCTCATCCTGTGACGTCACCGCAAAACCCGCCGCGCGCGCCTTGGCCAGCAGCGTTTCCAGCGCCACATCGGTCAGCTCATGGCTCCAGCGGTCACGCTCCTCGCGCCAGATGATGTCGGGTTGTGCTGTGTGACGCACCACGATCACCGTCTCGACGCGCGGTGGCAGCGTGACGAGGCTCGAGGCAATCGCGATCCGCACCCGCGCAGCATCGGCGGCGCTGATCCGGCCCTCGCTGCCCAAGGTAATCAGCGCACGGCCAACCCCGCGCATGATGTCGGAGCGCTCGACCGACACTTCGCCCGCCAGCGTGTCCTTGACGGTATCGAGGATGGTCGCGGCATCCGCTTCGGGCAATTCGAGATCGGTCTCGGCCAGAATCGCCAGCGCGGTCGTCACCGGCACATAATTGTCGAGCGCGGGATCGGTATAGGCATTCTTGAACGCCGCGACCTGCGCATTGCGATAGCTGCCATCGGACGTGACGATCACCCGCGCGCCCGCATCGCAGATCCGGTCCGACAATGTCTTGTCGCTGAACCCGCCGAACACCGCTGTGTAGACGATCCCCAGCCGCTTGGCCGCTTCGGTCCAGTAAATCTGCGGCACGATGCTCGGCATGTTGAGCGCGATGCGGTCGCCCGCCTTCAACCCCAGCGCCTCCAGCGCCAGCGCGCATTTCGCCGTCTCCAGCAGCAATTTCTTGCGCGACACGCTGAAGCAATCGACCGGTGCCCCGCGCCCGCCGCCTGCAGACATGTCCCAGCGGTCGCCCTCGAAGATCAGCGCCGCCTCGTCGCCGTGGCCGCTCAGGACATGGCGGTCGACCTCGCTGAAGCAAGCATTGGTGCGCCCGCCGACGAACCAGCGCCAGTACGGCGGCTCGCTTGCGTCGAAGGCTTGCGTCCAGGGTGCGAAATCAGCCGGCAGGTCAGCAATAACAGGTGCAGCGGTCGCAGCATCCCAACCCGCCCAGCGGCCGTCATCCCCGCGCATCAGCCAGGCGCCGGCGCTGCCGACATGATTGACGAACCAGTGCATTGTCGTGGCGGCAATATCGCCATGAAAACTGCCCGGATCGGCGAGGCAAGCGCTGCGCATTGCGCGCCAGTCGTCGCCCGACCGTACCGGATTACTGGAGGCGACAGGAACGGGCACGGAAAACGTTGCAGCAAGCTCATTCATCAGCGATTCGGCCCCCGACGTCAGCATACCGGGGAATTGAAACCCAATTTGATCGAAAATAGCAAATCTGAAAATCTTGGGGACCTTTTATTGCGCGTGGGGCCTCTCCTTGGGGCGGGGCTGGCGTTGCCCGCGCGAACGGCGCCTTCGCCGCCTGTCAGCTAATCCTGCACCGTGAGGAAAATGAGATGTTGATAAAAGGCGACATAGCCGGTGATCGCCGCAACCTGCGCGAACGGGCCGGGATAGCGCCATGCAACCGCTGACGCCGGCGCGGCGCTGATCGCCGCGTAATACTGCGCCTCGCCCTTGAACGGGCAGAAGCTGGTCTTCCCCGCGACCAGCGTCAGCCGATCGAAGCGAACATCATCGGGCGGGAAATAATAGACCAGCCGATGCCCCTGCTCATCGAGCAGGATCGTCCGGCGGCTCGATGCCAGCGTGGTGCCATCCAGCGATGCCAGGACCAGATTGCCCCTCACCAGCAGATCGATTCGATAATCCGGCTGCGCGCCATAGCCTGAAATCACCAAGGCAACCCGTCCTTCTCGATGGGTAAGGGGATCAGACCGCCTTGGTTTCGCCGCCGTCGACGCGCAGGGCGCTGCCGGTCAGCCAGCGAGTTTCGGGGGCGACCAGAAAGGCAATCGCGTTGGCAATGTCTTCGGGCTGGCCATAACGCGCGATACCATTGTCATGCGCGAATCCTTCTATCGCCGCATCAAGCGACAGACCTTGGGTTTCGGCATAGCGCTGCAGCATTGCCCGGCGGCGATGGGTCATCACGGGGCCGGGCAGCACGCAATTCACCTGGACGCCATCGGCCAGCCCACGATCGGCAAAGGCCTTGGCCATAGCCGAAATCGCCGCGTTGATGGTGCCGACGGCGGCCATCGACGCTTTTGGCGTGATCGCCGAGGTACCAGAGGTAATGACGACGGCACCGCTCGACGCCTTGAGTGCATCCCACGCCAGCATCGTCAGCCGGCGGGCAGCGTGGAATTTGAGTGACAGTCCCTCGGCCCAATCGGCATCGGTCAGCGCGAACAGATCGCCCTGCGGCACCGCCCCGGCAATGTTGACCAGCGCATCGATCCGCCCGAACCGGGCAAGCGTTGCCGCCATCACCGCCGCGCTGGCATCGACGTCGCGCAGGTCCTGGACGATCGCGAGTGGCTCGCCGCCGGCCATGGTGATCGACGCGGCCGTCTGCGCCAGAGTCGCAGGATCGCGGGCAACGATCGCGACCAGATCAAAATCCCGCGCGAGTCGGATCGCCGTTGCCCGGCCGATCCCGCGCGATGCGCCGGTAACGATGGCAACCCGGGTCACGTCCGTGCCTCGGCTACCGCCAGCGTGTCGATATACTGGCGGAAGCGTTTGATCCGGCCATCGCTGAGATCCCAGACATGTGCATAGGCGGCATCGACTGACTTGCCCGATGTGCCATGGCGCCCGGTGAAACGTCCAAGCGACACGACGCTGTCGCCATCGGCAAGATAATCGCTCGGCGTCAGCGCGAAGGACGACCATTCAGCCATCAAGGGCATCAACAACCCTTGGGCGACCTTGTGCGGGCCAAGGCCATCGACCTTGTAATGCCACATCGTGGTCCATTCGATATCGTCGGCCATCAGGGCAAGCGCAGCTGGCGCATCGCCGGCGGAAAGCGCGGCGTAAAAGGCACGAATCGTGTCGATCGGCGGCATCATTGCACATCTCCTTTGCTAGGTGGCGGGCGTCAGGCGGCGCCGCGCTTGCCCTTGAAAAGCAGAGTCATGAAGACGAGGTCGAAGCTGCGCGGCAGGATCGGCGCGGTGCCCATCACGATACCGGCGACGGGGCCGATGATGACCGAGCGACGACGACGGCAGACCGCGTTCATCACCGCGCGGGCCACCGTCTTGGCCCCCACTGCCGGGAACAGCTTGTGCACCAGGGTGGTCTTGAGGTCGGCCTTGTCGGCCGTACCGAAGCTGGTGCGGACAGCGGGCGGATGGATCGCCGAGACCGACACGCCGTGCGCGCGCAATTCGCTGTGCATCGCGATGCTCAGGTTGGTGACGAACGCCTTGGATGCGGCATAGGCCGCGAAATAGGGCGTGGGCCGGGTGGCAACGGCGGCCGACAGGTTGACGATCGCCCCGCGCTGGCGCGCCGTCATCCCACGCGCTGCCCAGTGGCTCAGCCGGGCAAGCGCATTCATGTTGAGCCGCAGCATCGCATCGATCTTGTGCCAATCGGCATCGACGAACGTGCCCGAGGCACCGTGCCCGGCATTGTTGACGAGCACATCCGGCACATAGCCGTGCGCGTCGAGTTTGGCGATGAAGCGATCGAGCGCGGCCGCATCGGCAAGGTCCACCGCTGCGATTTGCGGGCGGATCGCGCCCGACAAACTGTTGGCCGCGGCCTGAAGCTTGGCGGCATCGCGCGCCACCATCAGCACGGCGGCACCCGATGCAGCGGCAAGGCGCGCAATTTCCAGACCGATGCCTTCGCTCGCACCGGTGATGAGAAAGGTCTTGGTCATCGGACTTGTCCTAGATCGGGGTGCCCGGGCATCGAGGGGAGGCGACGCCCGGGCGGGGGGACAGGTTATTGCTTCGCGAACGCGGCCTTGATTGCGGCAGCGACGGTCGCGGCGTTTTCGTCGAGGACAAAATGGCCGGCATCGAGCCAGATCAGCTTGGCCTTGGGCAGATCCTTGAGGAACGCGGTGGCGCCGGCCTCGACGAAGAACGGATCATGCTTGCCCCACAGGATCAGCGTTTTGGGCTGATGCGCACGGAACGCGGCATGCCAGCTGTCGTACAGCGCGACATTGGTCTTGTAGTTTTCCAGCAGGTTCAACTGATAGGCATCGGTACCGGGGCGATCGAGCAGCGCCTGGTCGTGCGTCCAGTTGTCGGGGCTGATCGCCGCCGGGTTCTTGGCGCCGACGGTGTACTGGAACTGCGTGGTGCCGGCGGCGAGGAAGCTGCGCGCGCCTTCCTCCGACTTGGCATCGCGGTGTGCCCACAGCGGCAGGAAAACCTGCTTCGGCGGGTCACCGACGCCTTCCATATAGGCGTTGGTGTTCTGGATCACGAAGCCCTTCACCGCGTCCGGGCGCTGGGTAAAGATGCGGAACCCCACCGGGCCGCCATAATCCTGCATGTACAGGACATAGGATGTCAGGCCGAGCTGATCGATCAGGCCGGTGACATGGTTGGTGAGGTTGTCGAAGCTGTAATCGAAATTGCTCGCCGACGGCGCGTCGGACTGGCCAAAGCCAATATAATCCGGCGCGATCACATGGAACTTGCCCGCCAGCTGCGGGATCAGATCGCGAAACATGAAGCTGCTGGTGGGGAAGCCGTGCAGCAGGATGATCGTCGGCAGGCTGGGATCGCCGGCTTCACGATAAAAGACCTTGCGGCCATTGACGGTGGCGAAATGATAGCTGGTCCGGGTCATCGACTGGGCCTTTTTGCTGGCGGCCACCCCAACGGGGGCGGCGTGGACGGGGGTTGGCGCGGTCAAGCCAGTCGCGGCGTTGACGGCGGCTGGCGCGGTGAAGCCCGTCGCGATCACCACGGCGGCGATCGAAACGGCGTGAAACAGGGTCAGTGCTTTGGTCATGCTGCGCTTCCTTGAGGGGCGGCCGCCGGCAATGATCGACGCCGCCGCAAACGAACGACCCGATCGGCCGGTGACGCTGAAATAGTCACTTCCGTTTTCACGCATCAGTCGTTAGTTTTGAGAATATAACTTCCATTTTTTGGAATATTGAAATCGATCGTTTCCACGCCCTTCGGACCTTGCTGGCCGCCGTCGATGGCGGCAGCCTGTCGGCAGCATCGCGCAAGCTGGGCATGCCGCTGCCCACGGTCAGCCGGAAGATAGCTGAGCTTGAGGCGCATCTCGGCACGCCGCTGCTGATCCGCACCAGCCGCAGGCTGCTGCTGACAGAGGCTGGCCAGGGGTTCGTCCCCGCCGCCCGGCGCGTGCTGGGCGAACTTGAGGAGGCCGAGCGGGCGGCAGCAGGCGAATATCGCACACCCAGCGGCACGTTGCTCGTCACCGCCTCATTGCGCTTCGGCAAGGCGTTCCTCACCCCCGTCGTCCTCGAATTTCTGGCAGCTTATCCAGCGGTCAACGTCCGGGTGATTGCTGCCGATTATGTCGTCGATCTGATCGAAAATCATGTCGATGTCGCCGTCCGGATCGGCCGCCTGCCCGATAGCAATCTGGTTGCGCAACGGATCGGCGATACCGGCTGGATCATCTGCGCCAGCCCTGATTATCTGGCGCGACGTGGCACGCCGCGCGGCCCGGACGATCTCGACGCGCATGACTGCATCGCCTTTGAAGGGCTCCAGCCGGCACGCCATTGGCCGCTCGGCACCGGCGATGCCACCCGGCAGGTGCCAATCCGCCCGCGCTTTGCCAGCAATACCGCAGACGGCGTGATCGAGGCCGCCACCGCCGGGATCGGCATTGCCCGCCTGCTCTCCTACCAGGCAGCCGAGGCGATCCAGTCGGGCCGGTTGGTGGCGGTGCTTGGCGATTTCGCGCCGCCGCCCATGCCCGTCCATCTCGTCCATACCGGGCCGCCGATAGTGCCGCTGAAGCTCCGCGCCTTCCTCGATTTCGTCGCGCCCAGGTTGCGCGCGCGGCTGACCGATCTGGCGGGCTGAACCGCACAGGTCCAGCATTTCCCGAATGCTGCAATCGCGCTGATCGGCCGGCCAAATGTTTCAAATTATGTCTCGCCGTTGATCCGCTCGGGGCCAGTCCTCATTTGCGCGCAGCGACCCTGTTTCGGGTGCGGCCAGGGAGCGAAATATGGCGGGTGAAGCCGCAACCAGCGTCAGATTGCGCGATGTCATCCGGTGGGCTGGCCCGATATTGGGGCCCGATCGCGCGTTTTTCACGCTCGCGATCATCTATGGCATCGGCATCAGCCTGTTGTCGCTCGCCACGCCGATATCGGTGCAGATGCTGATCAACAGCGTTGCCAATACCGCGCTCGCGGCGCCGTTGTTCACCTTGTCCGGCATCCTGTTCGCCCTGCTGATGCTCTCGGCGCTGCTCAGCGCGTTTCGCGCGCATCTGATGGAAGTTTTCCGCCAGCGCATCTTCGCCCAGCTGGTCGCCGAGATCACCTTGCGCGCGATTCATTCGCGCAATCCCTTTTTCAGCGATGACCGCAAGGGCGATCTGTTCAACCGCTATTTCGAGGTGATGAACCTGCAAAAGGCCGTGCCGTCGCTGATGATCGGGTTGTTCACGATCCTGCTGCAATCGGCCGTCGGCTTTGTCGTCACCTCCTTTTACCATCCGTTTTTCCTCGGCTTCAACCTGCTGTTCATTCTGCTGGCCTGGGGAATCTGGCGGCTCTGGTCACGCGGCGCGATGACCTCGGCGGTGGCGCTCAGCCACGCCAAATATGAAGCCGCGCACTGGCTGGAGAGCGTCGGCGCGTCGAACGGCTTTTACAAATCGGGCCGGCATATCTCCTACGCTATCAACAAGTCGGAGGCGCTGACCGCGCGTTACATCGCCGCCTATCGCCGCCATTTCAATTACAGCTTCAGCCAGACGGTCGCCTATCTGGTGCTCTATGCGGTGGCGAGCGCGGGGTTGCTGGCGCTGGGCGGCTGGCTGGTCATTCAGGGTCAATTGTCGATCGGCCAACTCGTTGCCGCCGAGCTGATCCTGTCGAGCATCTTCTACGGTGTCGCTCAGCTCGGGCCTTATCTCGATGTGTTTTACGATCTGGTCACGGCGGTCGAGGAGATGGGGTTGCTGTTCGATATCCCGCAGGAAGCGCCAGGGCGCGTGACGGGGCCGGGCGAGGCGCAGGGCGATCTGGCCTTTGCCGGGGTGCAGATCGGCGATGTCGCGATCGAGTGCACGATTCCCTATCGCGCCCGGCTGATCGCCGCCGCCGATCCCGATACCCAGCGCGCCTTTGCGCTGCTGCTCAAGCGCCACCGCCCGCCCGACAAGGGTTTTATAACGTTGGGCGGTGCCGATATCAGCGCGCTCGACGCCTATCGCCTGCGCAGCGACGTGATCGTGCTCGATCGTCCGACCATCGTCGAATGCTCGATCCGCGACTATCTGGAACTTTGCTCGCCTGATGATGAGCCGCGCGCGATGATGACCGCGCTCCGGCTGGTCGGCATCGATCGACGCCTGGGGATGCTGCCCCAGGGGCTCGATACTGTGCTGGCCTCGACCGGCTGGCCCCTGTCGCTGCCCGAAATGATGCGGCTCAAGCTCGCCGGTGCCTTGCTGTCGCAACCCAAGATCCTCGTCATGTCGCCCCTGTTCGATATGGTCCCCGCCGACGAGCTCCACAGGCTGTTCGACGCACTCGGGACGCTGCCGACCACCGTGATCTACTTCACCAATCGCAATAATCCGCCGGCGCTTGACGGCTATCTCTGGCTCGGACGCGACCGGCAATGGATCGAGCCGGACCGCGCCACCTTCAACGCGCTGCGCCGCGCCGACCCCCGCGAGGCTGCCGATGCAGACGCACGCTGAACAGCTCGCCCAATTCAGGACGCTCAGCGGCCTAAAGACACCTGCCGTACTGCGCGTGGTCGCTATCATTCTGGCGATCGGCATGACCTTGGCGATCGCCGGGCTGGTCTATATCCCCTGGGTGCAGACTGCCCCGGGTACCGGCGCCGTTACCGCGCTCGATCCGCAGGATCGGGTACAGAATGTCACCGCGCTCGTGCCCGGGCGGATCATCCGCTGGCACGTTACCGACGGCAGCATCGTCAAGCGCGGCGATCCGATTGCACAAATCGTCGACAATGATCCGCTGCTGCTCGATCGGCTGCGCGCTGAACGAGCGCAGAAGCTTGCCGAAATCCAGGCAGCCGAGCTTGCCGCGCAAACCGCGATGCTCGACGTCAATCGCACCGGATCGCTGTTTCGCGAGGGGCTGGCCGCGCGCCGGGATTATGAGGCCGCGCAAATCAAGGTGGCTGATTACCGCGCCAAGATCGCGCAGAGCCGCGCGGCGATCAACAAGGTCGATGTCGATCTCAGCCGCCAGTCGGCGCAGATCGTCCGCGCGCCCCGCGACGGGCGGATCATGCGGATCAACGCAGGGGCCAGCGCGACAATGGTCAAGCAGGGCGATGTCCTCGCCACCTTCGCGCCCGAGGAATCGGTGCGCGTCGTCGAGCTCTATGTCGATGGCCGCGATGTGCCGCTAATTTCGGCGGGGCGACGGGTCAGGTTGGCGTTTGAGGGCTGGCCGGCGATCCAGTTCAGCGGCTGGCCGTCGGTTGCGCAAGGCATGTTCGACGGGCGCGTGCGCGCGATCGACCTGTCGGCATCCGACAACGGCCTGTTCCGCATCCTGGTCGAACCGGCACCCGATCGCCCGGCCTGGCCACGTGAGCCCTTTGTGCGGCTGGGCGCCAAGGTGCGCGGCTGGGTCTTGATGGATACGGTGCCGGCCGGGTTCGAGCTGTGGCGCCAGCTCAACGATTTTCCGCTCCAGTTTCAACCGCCTGCCGATCCGAAGGTAACAGCGCCGCCGAAAGAGGCAAAGCCCGATGCGCAATAGCATTGCAATCGCGCCCTGGGTAATCGCGCTCTGGGTAATCGCGCTCTGGGTTGTCGCGTTGATTCCCTTTGCAGGTGCCACGGCGGCCGATGCGCCGCTTCCACCGGCTACCGAAAAAGCGGCGCCGACCGCTGCGCCGTTGACTCTCGATGAGGTGTTGCGCTCCTCACGTCGCCATGCGCCGCAGATTCTCGAAGCGATCGCCCGGGTCCGCCAGGCGGAGGGCAAAGCGCTCTCTACCGAGGGCGCGTTCGATACCACCATCAAGGCAGAGGCCGAATCGCGGCTGACCGGCTATTATGATGGCCAGATCGCGAGCGGCACGATCGCGCGCCCGATCGAGAATTGGGGCGGCAGCCTCTATGGTGGCTATCGGGTGTCGAGCGGGCGCTTTCCGATTTACGAGGATGAACGCTTCACCAATAATTTCGGCGAGGTGAAGGTCGGTGCGGTCCTTTCATTGCTGCGCGACCGGCTGATCGACGACCGCCGCTTTGCACGCGGCAACGCCCGGATCGACGTCGATATCGCCGAAGCCGATCGGTTGCTGACCGCAATTGGTGTCCAGCGCCGCGCGATTGCCGCCTATAATCTTTGGGTCGCAGCGGGGCTGCGTCTGTCGGTCTATCATAATCTCTACAAACTCGCCCGGTCACGCCAGGCCGGGCTTGAACGCCAGGTTCAGCTCGGGGCCCGGCCAGCGATCATCCTCACCGAAAACGAACAGAATATCCTGCGCCGCGAAACACTGGTCGCCCGTGCCGAACAGGATCTGGCGCTCGCTGCCAATGCGCTGTCGCTGTTTCTGCGTGATGCCACTGGCGCGCCGCTGCTCCCTGCCCCTGCCCGCTTGCCCACCGACTTTCCGCCACCAGCCCGGCTCAAGACCGATCCGCGCGCTTCGATCGATGCGCGGCCCGATCTTCGCCAGATCGATCTCCGGATGGCGCAGGCAACCAGCCGCCTGGCGCTTGACCGCAACGCGCTGCAGCCCCGGCTCGACCTGAAGGTTGAAGCATCGCAGGATATCGGACCAATCGGCGAGGGTGGGCGTTCGCGGGTCGGCACTGAAACCAAGATCGGGCTGAGCTTTACCTTGCCGCTGCAACGTCGCGCGGCGCAGGGGCGAATCGACCAAACCAGCGCCGAGATCGACGCGATCCGCCGCAGACGCCAGCAGACCGAGGAGCAGATCACCGCAGCGATCGATGCGCTGGCGATCGACGTTCGCGCGACCGAGCGACTGCGTTCGCTTGCCGAGGCCGAACATGATCGGGCGACCACCATGGCAGGGGCCGAGGCGCGGCGGTTCATGATGGGCGCCAGCGACTTCTTCCTGGTCAATGCGCGCGAAGAGGCGGCCGCCGATGCCGGCGTCCGCAAGCTTGACGCCGCCTATCGCCAGATCGTCGCGCATGCCGAACTCGCTGCGGCAGCAGCGGATTTGCCGGCACTTGGCCTCGATTCCGATGTATCTGGCGCCAAAGACGAGTAAAATCGATCACTGAGACAAGAAGGGATCGTTTCGTTCTGCCCAGCCCCGGGGCTATAGTGCTGCCGGAACATGCGAGTTCGCAGCGACGCCTCAAAAAATAACAGGAGAGCATATGAACGACGAAGCCAAGTGCCCCGTGATGCACGCCAGCCATGACCGCGCCAAAATCTGGGGCATGTCAAACCGCGACTGGTGGCCGAACCAGCTTCACCTCGGAATGCTCAACCAGCATTCCTCCCGGTCTGACCCGATGGGCGCCGATTTCGATTATGCCGAGGAGTTCAAGACGCTCGATCTCGACGCCGTCGTCGCCGATCTGCACGCGCTGATGACCGATTCGCAGGATTGGTGGCCCGCCGATTATGGCCATTACGGCCCATTCTTCATCCGCATGGCCTGGCACAGCGCCGGCACCTATCGCATCGGCGACGGTCGCGGCGGTGCGGGTTCGGGCACGCAGCGCTTCGCGCCGCTCAACAGCTGGCCGGATAACGGCAATCTCGATAAGGCGCGCCGCCTGCTCTGGCCAATCAAGCAGAAATATGGCCGCAAGCTGAGCTGGGCCGATCTGATGATCCTGGCCGGCAATGTCGCGCTGGATTCGATGGGCTTCAAGACCTTCGGCTTCGCCGGTGGCCGCGCCGATGTGTGGGAGCCAGAGGAAGATATTTACTGGGGTCCCGAGGGCAAGTGGCTCGAAGACCAGCGTTACAGCGGTGACCGCGAGCTCGCCGGTGCGCTCGGTGCCGTCCAGATGGGTCTGATCTACGTCAATCCCGAAGGCCCCAATGGCAATCCGGACCCCGTCGGTTCGGGCCGCGACATCCGCGAGACCTTCGCCCGCATGGCAATGAATGACGAAGAGACCGTCGCGCTCACCGCTGGTGGCCATACCTTTGGCAAGGCGCATGGCGCAGGCGATCCGGGCCAGTTCGTCGGCCCCGAGCCTGAAGGCGCTTCGATCGAGGAAATGGGCCTGGGCTGGAAGAACAGCATGGGCAGCGGCAAGGGTGTCGACACGATCACCAGCGGCATCGAAGGCGCCTGGACACCAACGCCGATCACCTGGGACAACAGCTATTTCGACACGCTGTTCGGCAATGAGTGGGAACTGACCAAGAGCCCCGCCGGTGCCCAGCAATGGACGCCGAAAAACCCCGAGGCCAAGGGGACCGTGCCCGATGCGCACGATCCTGCACGCCGCCATGCGCCCATGATGACCACGGCCGACATGGCGATGCGGATGGACCCGATCTACGAGCCGATCGCGCGTCGCTTCCACGCCGACCCTGCCGCCTTTGCCGATGCCTTCGCCCGCGCCTGGTACAAGCTGACCCATCGCGACATGGGACCGATCACGCGCTATCTCGGTAAGCTGGTGCCCGCCGAGGAACTGATCTGGCAGGATCCGGTCCCGGCGGTCGATCACCCGTTGATCGACGCGCAGGACATTGCCAGCCTGAAGGGCACGCTGCTCGCGTCGGGCCTGTCTACGGCGCAGCTGGTACGGACGGCATGGGCTTCGGCCTCCACCTTCCGCGGCAGCGACAAGCGCGGCGGCGCCAATGGTGCCCGCATCGCCCTCGCCCCGCAAAAGGACTGGGCAGTCAACGAGCCGGCAGAATTGGCAACGGTGCTGGCCAAGCTCGAAGCGATCCGGGCCGATTTCAACGCTGCCACGGCAGGCGGCAAGAAGGTCTCGCTGGCCGATCTGATCGTGCTCGGCGGTTGTGCGGCAGTCGAGGATGCGGCAAACAAGGCGGGGCATGTCGTCACCGTGCCGTTCGCCCCAGGACGTACCGATACGACCCAGGCGCTGACCGACGCGCACAGCTTCGCGCCGCTCGAACCGACTGCCGATGGCTTCCGCAACTATCTGCGCGAGGGACACCCGCTAAAGGCCGAAGAATTGCTGGTCGATCGTGCCCAGTTGCTGACGCTCACCGCGCCCGAAATGACGGTGCTGGTCGGCGGCTTGCGTGCGCTCGGCGCCAATGTCGGCGGGGCAACCCATGGCGTGCTGACCGATCGGCCGGGTACGTTGAGCAACGACTTCTTCGTCAACCTGCTCGACATCAACACCGTCTGGGCACCCATCGGTGACGGCGATGACCTGTTCGAAGGCCGTGACCGTGCGACAGGGGCGGTAAAATGGACCGGCAGCCGCGTTGATCTGGTGTTCGGGTCGAACTCGGTGCTCCGCGCCGTCGCCGAAGTTTACGGCGCTAGCGATGCGAGCAAGGCGTTCGTGGCAGCGTTCATTGCCGCCTGGACCAAGGTGATGAACCTCGATCGCTTCGATCTGGACTGATCGAGCCGGCAACGTCCCCGGTCGCGTGCCAGCCAAAAGGCCGCCGCGACCGGGGCGATCCGCAACGTTCAGACGACGCGCCGCCGTATACCGGCCCTTTTATTCTTGACGATCAGCCTTCGGCCGGGGCGCCGGCAACCGCGGCAACGAGGCAGACCAGTCCGACAAGCGCGAACCCGGTGCGCGCCCAGCTGCTCCCCGCCTTGGTGCGCAGCGAGACCCAGAAGGCCAGCACGGCCTGCATCGCATAAAACAACGCAAAGGCCCGCGACGACAGCGCAATCACCGAAAACGGATCGGTGAGCCACACCACCGCGATCGACAGCGCACTGGCCGCGATGAAGGCCGTCCGTACGCCAAGCTTGCGGCGCGACACTTCGATCATCAGCCCGCCCGACCCGATCGAATCGGCAATCGCCGCGCTCAGCTGGCTGGAGACTGCCCCGATCAGCACGAAAATGCCCAAAGCAGGAGCGACCATTTCCATGATATCGAGGATTCCGGCCACGCCCTCGGCATGCTGCGCCTCATTGAGGAAGGGCGTCAGCAAGGCCAGGAACGCCAGGTAGATCGCCGACGATATCCACTGCGCATAGCGCATCGTCTTGATGCGCGTCGCCTGATCATAGCTTTCGCCCATATAACGCGACGTCTCAAAACCCTGGACGGTGATCAGCAGGCCTAGCAGCAACGGAATGCCCGATGGCGAGATGATGGCGGGCGGCAGCGCGGCGATCGGTTCGCTGCGGGTTACCCACCAGATGGCCAGCGCCGCCAGCAGGCCGGCAATGATCCCGATCTTGACGGATACCGTTTCCTGGGCGGCACGCTCGATCCGGTGAATGCTCCCCGAAAAGGTCAGCGCGGTCATGGCGATGATGATCAGCGTCACCAAAATGTTCGAAACCAGGCTGTGATATTCGGCCGAAATCGACAGCGGCTTCATCGTGAATTCGGCGAGCAGCTTGAGATAATAGGCGACCGATACCGCATAGGCGATGGCGAGCAACGCCTGCGCGACTCGCATCGCCCAGGCAAAGGGGTCGTTGAACGTCAGGCTGGGCGTCAGGTTCTCGACATGGATGATGTTGAACCGGATGACCGCGCCGACCGCATAGGCGATCGCCAGCAACAGAGCCATCGCGAGCAGCGCAGCCGATCCGAACTCCTTCGCCAATAGCGGCCCGCAAATCAGGAAACCGCTGCCGATGATCGATGCCAACGGCGTCACAGATGCCCGCCATTGCGTGGATTTTGCAATTTTTCCGAAGCTCAGCAATGCTGTGACAGCAGCGGCGGCGATAATGGCGATAAAGATGATCATTTCTCTGCCTAGGCAATCGGCCAGCGATGCGCCAATGAAACTGCGCGCCGTGCAGGCAGCGTTGCAAAATGTCGCCAACAGCCGTCGCTTGCCTATCTCCCGCTGCCCTTTCACAAACAAGCGATGAAAATCGCTGACATTTTCGCAATCAGGCGACCAAGAGCATGACCGACCAGACCGACGCCGCCTCGCGCACCTATCCGGCTTCAGCGATGCGGCTGGACCATTTGCCGCTTTATGGCTGGTGGCGGCGGACGATTGTCGCGTCGGTCGATCACCAGCCAGTGATGGACCGAATCATCGAAGAAAGCGGCTCGTCGGCCCGTTATGTTTTCATGACGATGATGTCGGCCGGCATCGCCGTGCTTGGTCTGCTGCTGTCATCGCCCGCAGTCGTCATTGGCGCGATGTTGATCTCGCCGTTGATGAACCCCATCCTGGGGCTTGGCTTTGGCCTCGCCTTGTTCGACTTTGCCGAGATGCGGCGCTCGCTGACGGCGCTGGCGATCGGTGGGGGCGCGGCGTTGTTGTTTGCCGCGCTGATCGTATTGTTATCACCGCTCAAAGCCCCGACACCCGAAATCCTGTCGCGCACGCATCCCAATTTATTCGATCTGCTCGTTGCGCTGTTCGCGGCGCTAGCCGGCACCTTCGCGATCATCCGCGGGCGCGGCGAAACGATTGTCGGCGTTGCCATCGCGACCGCGCTGATGCCGCCGTTGGCGGTGGTCGGCTATGGGCTTGCCACCTGGAACATGCCGATCCTTGGCGGTTCGCTGGCGCTGTTTTTCACCAACCTTGTCACCATTGCGCTCGCCGCCATGGTGATGGCGCGATTCTATGGCTTCGGCCATTATCTCTCCAGCCAGCAGGGATGGTTGCAAACCATGCTGCTGATTCTGGTCTTCGTCGCGATGTCGGTGCCGCTCGGCCTGTCGCTCAGCCGGATTGCCACTGAAGCAGTGACGGCCAACCAGGTGCGCGCCTTCCTGTCAGACCGGTTCGGCGCGCGGGCGCGCGTCACCCAACTCGATATCGATTATGCCAGTGCACCGCTGGCGGTCCGATCGGTCGTGATCGCGCCGCGCTCGCGCGCGGTGAGCAGTGCTCAATTGCAGCGCGACCTGAGTAATCGCCTCAATCGCCCCGTCAGTCTGCAGATCGATCAGGTTTTGCTTGACCCCAATGCCGGCGCTGCCGAGACCCAGCAAGCCGAACTGCAACAGGCCAGCAATGCTGCGTCACGGGCAGTGGCGGAAGCCGCATCGATCGCGCAGTTGGTCGCGCTCGCCGCTGGCGTGCCGGAGGAGAGCGTAACGGTCGATCGCGACCATCGCCGCGTCTCGGCATCGGCAACCCCGCTGCCGGGCGCCACGCTCGATACCTATTTTGCGCTGGAAAAGCGGGCGACCGAGGCGGCAAGGGGTTGGGTAGTCACGCTGGTTCCGCCGCTTGCGCCATTGCCGACGATCCGCTTTGCCGACAATGTCGACGCGCTTGATCCGGTCGCGGCGCACGCCGTCGACATCTCGATCTGGGCCGCGCGGCATTGGAATGCCAAGGCATTGGCCGTGCCGGGCTTACCCGAATCCGCCACGCTCCCCGACCGGCCAACGCTGAATGAGCGTCGCGCCCTCGCCATTGCCAGGCTTTTGCGGGAACAAAATCTCCGCGCAATTGCCGCGCCCGCAGCAGGACAGTCATTCCGCTTGCTCAATGCGGCTGAAGGAGCATCAGGCTAATGATTCACGGGATCGTTCTTACACCATTCGACGCCGCAGCCATCCTGATCGTGCTGGCGGCGGTGCTAAGCTATTTCAATCACCGCGTGCTGAAATTGCCCCCGTCGATCGGACTGACAGTCATGGGCGCGGTCGCGTCGCTCTTGGTGGTCGGGCTCGACCGGCTATTGCCGGGCAGCGCGCTGAGCGACGAAATTGTCCGGTTCCTCGCCGGAATCGATTTTCACACAACGCTGATGGACGGGATGCTCTCCTTCCTGCTGTTCGCAGGTGCCCTTCATGTCGACTGGGCAGAAATGAAGCGCGGACGCTGGCCGATCCTGATCCTCAGCACGATTGGCGTGCTGATCTCCACCGCACTCATTGGCGGCGGATTCTATCTGACGGCAAGCCAATTGGGCCTTGGCGTGCCAATCGCCTGGTGCCTGGTGTTCGGCGCGCTAATCAGCCCGACCGATCCAGTCGCCGTGATGGGCGTCCTCAAGCGCGCGCGCGTGTCGCCGACGCTGGAGGCAACCGTTGCCGGTGAAAGCCTGTTCAACGACGGCGTTGGCGTCGTGGTTTTCACGATCATCCTTGCCACTGCACTCGGCACCGAGCCGGTAACGCCAGCCCATGCGGCGGCGCTCTTCTTCGTCGAAGCCGGCGGCGGCATCCTGCTAGGCCTGATCGTCGGCTGGATCGCGTTCCGCGCGATGCGCTCGATCGACGATTACAAGACCGAGGTGATGATCAGCCTGGCTGTAGTGATGGGGGGCTATACGGTGGCCCACTGGATTCATGTCAGCGGCCCCGTCGCTATGGCTGTCGCCGGCTTGCTGATCGGCAATTCGGGGGTGGCGCTGGCGATGAGCGATATCACCCGCGACTATCTGCTCAAATTCTGGTCCCTGATCGACGACATTCTCAACGCCGTCCTGTTCCTGCTGATTGGCCTCGAAGTTGTGATGATCCCGGCTGATCCGCGGCTGCTCGTGCTTGGCGCGGCAGCGATTCCGCTGATCCTGCTCGCGCGCGCGACATCGGTGCTCCTCCCGCTGACCGTGATGCGTCCGTTTCTGACGCTGGGTGCAATGGCCCCCCTGACCTTGATCTGGGGCGGACTGCGCGGCGGAATATCAGTTGCACTGGTGCTCGGCCTGCCGGATGGGCCGATCAAACCGATCGTGCTCGCCGCCACCTACATCGTCGTGCTATTCTCGGTCATCGTTCAGGGCGGCAGCGTCGAACGAGCGCTGGCATGGCAGAGCGCCCGGCTGACAAGACGCGACCAGAAAGTTTGATCAATGTCCAACGCGGCGCTTAGCGCTCTAATCCTGCTTGGCGCGCTTGGTCTTTTCGTCTCGGAACGTGTCCGGCATGATCTTGTCGCGTTACTTGCCTTGTTCGCGTGTCTGGTGCTCGGGCTGATCAAGCCGGCCGAAGCCTTTGCGGGCTTTGCCGACCCGGCCGTTCTCGCGGTGGCGGCCATTCTCGTCGTTGGGCGGGCAGTCGAACTATCCGGCGCGGCGGCAACCTTTGCGCGCGTCGCCATCCCGGCCAGTGCCGGGTTTGGTGTCAGATTATCCGGCCTGCTGGTTGTTGCGGCCATCCTGTCCGCCTTCATGAACAACATTGCCGCGTTGGTGATTACGATGCCAATCGCGGCGGAAATCGCACGAAGCGCAAAACGCTCGCCTGCTGCCACCCTCATGCCGCTGGCGTTCGCCACGATTTTAGGCGGGATGACGACGCTGATCGGGACGCCGGCCAACCTGATTTTGTCGTCGGTACGCGAACAGGAATTGGGCAAGCCTTTCGGTTTCTTCACCATGACTCCCGTTGGCAGTGCCGTCGCCGTCGTCGGGCTCGGGTATCTGGCGGTGCTGGGCTGGCGCCTGCTCCCGATCCGCGATTCCGATACCCAGCGGTCCAAGCCCCCCTGGCGCGTCTACGAGCTGATCGTGCCGCTGGCATTCGAGGCTTCGGGGATGCCCGAATTATTGACCCGGTTGCGCGGGGCCAAGGTGCGGCTGCTGGCCGTCTTCCGGCAGGGTCAGCGGCTCTCGACGGCCACCACACCGGCTATCCTGCCCGACGATCGGCTGCTGCTGCTGTCGCGCTGCAATCAATGGGAGGCGGCCGAGGAAACTGGGCTGATCAGCGATGCCGACGCGGCAGCGACGCCTTCGGCGGTGACGGCGCGGGTTGCCGTCGCACATGGGTCGATGCTGATCGGCCTTCTCAAGGCGGATGTCGCGATCCGCAGCATGGGCGAATTGTCGGTCGTCGCCGTCGGCCCCCGCGCGGCCCGCCTCAGAACGCCGTTACGCCATTTGAAGATCGAGGCCGGCGATCAACTTTATGTCCGCGGCACGCCAGACGCCTTGGCCCGCTTTGCCACGCGCGCGCGGCTGCTTGAAATCGATCGGCTCGATCCGGTGCCGGTTGCCCGGATCAAGGCCGTCCTGATTCTGGGCATTTTCGCCCTCGCCATTCTGGGGATCGTGCTTGGCGGCGCGTCGCCAGCCATCGCCTTTGTCGGCGCCGCCGTCGCGCTCGCCGCCACTCGTCTGATTCCGCCGGAGGAGGTCTATCGATCGATCGACTGGAGCGTGATCGTGCTGCTCGCGGCGATGATTCCGGTTGGTCACAGCTTTGAGACGAGCGGCGCTGCAGCGATCGCTGCGCAGATGCTGGGCCAGGCGCTGGGCGGCTCGTCGCTGCCCATCATGCTGGCGGCGATCTGCGGCGTGACGATTTTGCTGTCGATCTTCCTCAACAACGTCGCCACCGCGATCATCATGGGGCCGCTTGCGATCGATGCCGCGAAGATTCTGCACATCCAACCCGATGCCGCGCTGCTCGCCGTGCTGATCGGCGCGTCGGCGGATTTCCTCACCCCGATCGGCCACCAGAATAACCTGCTGGTGATGGGCCCGGGCGGCTATCGCTTTACCGATTATGCCCGGATGGGGGCGGTGCTGGTGGTGATCGTCATCGTGGTCGCCGCGATGATGCTGTCGGCGCTTTACGGCTGACGTTAATCCGTGGAACCGTCCGCCGCCGGCGACGGCAGGCTGCGGATATGGATGTCACGCTGCGGGAATGGGATTTCGATCCCGTTGGCGGCGAACAGCTTCCAGATCCGGTTGAGAATGTCCGACTGGACATTGCCGACCCCGAGCTCCGGATCGGCGATCCACACCATCACGTCGTGATCGACCGAACTGTCGCCAAATCCCTTGAGCCACACCGACGGCGCCGGCTCGGCCAACACCCGCGCCGCCGCCGTTGCCGCCTCGATCATCAGGCGCTGCGCTACGGTGATATCGCTGGTGTAGGAAACCCCGACGGGGATGTGCAGCCTGACGTTGCGGCTCGAATAGGACCAGTTCTCGACCGCCTCGGTCATCAGCTGCTCGTTCGGGATCAGGTGCTCCTTGCCGTCGCGGGTGACGACCGAGACGGCGCGCACGCCGATCTTGTTGACCGCGCCGAAGGTGTCACCGACGACGATCACGTCACCCGGCTTGATCGATCGGTCCATCAGCAGGATCAGCCCCGCAATCAGGTTGCCGAGCGTTTTTTGCAGCCCGAAACCGACAGCGAGGCCCAGCGCGCCGGAAAACACCGCCAGCGCCGTCAGGTCGATGCCGAGCAGGTCGAGGCCAAGCAGCCCCGCAATCATGACGATCCCGATGCCGGTCAGCTTTTGCACCAACACGCGCTGCGACGGATCGAGCCCGGTCAGCCCACCGATCATCTGCCGCGCGAAGCGATTGGCGAGCCGGGCGGCGGCGAACAGCACCCCCACCACCAGCACCGCATTGACGAGCGTCAGCAGCGACAGGCGGTGCCGGCTGACGGTGATCCCCGCGGCGTCGAGGCCATCGATCAGCGGCTGGATGCCACCCAGCGCCCCGCCAATCGCGATCACGCCTGCCGAAACGGCCAATGCCGTCGCCAGGGCAGAGGCCGCCGCAAACAGTCGCGCCGCCGCAAAGACCAGCTGACCGACGGCAATGCCGGTCGCCACGGCGACGATCGCCAGCCCATAGGTTGCCAACGGGCTGATCTGCAGCGCGACAACCAGCATGACGGCACTGATCGCCGCCGTCATCGCCGCCCGCAGCGATTGGCGGCGCTGGTCATCCAGCTGCAGGCGCGGCACCAGATAGGCGCCGACGATCTTATCGAGCTGACGACCGGCAACCCAGCCGCCAAGATAGCCGCCCAGCACGATCCCCATCGCACTAATCACCCCCCCCAGATCGACCCCGGCTGGCACGAGCAACCCCATATCCTGCAGCCACTGGTTCCACTTCATGCTGCAGTCCCGCCTGTCATGATGGCGCGTGATGGTCTAAATCGGGGGATCAAAGCACGCTCCTGTCGGTTGGAAATATAATGGGGCTGCCATGGCGGTGACCAAGCCGGTGATGCGTCGGCCGATTGGGCCATCCCGCGCGACCGATCGCCTCCCCGGCAACGCCGCCTGGCCGCGACAGCAAAGAGGGACCAAAAATGACTGAATTTCTCCGCGGCATCATGCCTGCCTGGAGCATCGCCCCGTTGATGACCATCATCATTGCGACCATTGGCTGCACGGTCGCACTTTCGCTCCATCGACTGTTGACCGGCCTGCTGCGTCGCCTGGCGTCGGGCAGCATCGGTCTGACGGACGATATCCTGCTTGACCAGTTGATCAAGCCCACGCGCTGGATCGCCATTGCGCTTGGCCTGGGCATTGCGCTCAACGCCGCCCCGCTCGACGGCGCTGCCACCCGCTTTGTTGAGCGGACAGCGGGCTTTATCGTGCCGATGCTGATCGGCTGGCTGGCGCTGGCGAGCCTGCGCGCGCTCCAGCATATCGTCGATGCCCGATCGGACATCGCCGCCGCTGACAATCTTGCCGCGCGGCGGCGGCGTACCCGCATTGGCATCCTCGCGAGGATCGGCGCCTTCACCATCATTTTCCTCACGATCTGCATGATGCTGCTCAGCATCCCGGCGATCCGCAGCGTCGGCGTCACCCTTATGGCGTCGGCCGGGCTGGCGGGGCTCGCCGTCGGCGCGGCAGCGCAGCCGGCACTCAAAAACCTCATCGCCGGCATCCAGATGGCATTCAGCGAACCGATCCGGATCGACGATGTCGTGATCATCGAGGGCGAGTGGGGTCGGATCGAGGAAATCCGGTTGACCTATGTTGTGGTCCGCATCTGGGATGAACGCCGCTTGATCGTGCCGATCAGCAGGTTTCTCGAATCGTCGTTCCAGAACTGGACCCGAAAGAGCAGCGCGTTGCTCGGCACCGCCTTTCTCTATGTCGATCCGACGGCTGACGTCGCCGCGATTCGTCAGCGCCTTGACGATGTCGTGCGGCCGCATCCGCATTGGGACGGCCGCGTGATCGGATTGCAGGTCACCGATATCAGGCCGGATGTGATGGAGCTGCGCGCGCTGGTCAGCGCCGCCGATGCCGGCAAGGCCTTTGATCTGCGCTGCGACGTCCGCGAAGCGATGATGGCATTCATCGCCGCCGACCTGCCCGACGCGTTGCCGCGCACCCGCGCCCAATTCCTGGGTCAATCGACGGCGGCGGCGGCCGGCTGAACCGCTTCCAGCGCATCGGTGAAGCGCCGGCGCCACCAGATCACATCCTGGCGTTCGATATTGTCCATCATGGGCCGCCACCGGGCGATCCGTTCCGCGAGCGGCATCGCGAGCGCGGTTACAATCGCATCGGCCACTTCTTCCGGGCTGTGCGGATTGACGAGCAAGGCATCGGTCAGCTGTTCGGCCGCGCCGGCAAAGCGGGACAGAATCAGCACGCCCGGGTCCTCGGCATCCTGGGCTGCGACATATTCCTTCGCGACCAAATTCATGCCGTCCCGCAGCGGCGTCACCAACCCGACGCGGGCGGCGCGGTACATGCCGGCCAGCTGATCGCGCGGATAGCCCTTGTTGACGTAGCGGATCGGCACCCATTCGGCATCGGCATATTCGCCGTTGATCCGCCCGGACAACCCATCGAGCGTGGTTCGAATATCCTGATAGCTTTCGACCACACCGCGCGAGGGCGGCGCGATCTGCAGCAGGAACACTGCGCCATGCTGGTCGGGGTGGGCCGCCAGAAACCGCTCATAGCCCTGGAACCGCTCCTGCAACCCCTTGGAATAATCGAGCCGGTCGACACCGATGATCATCGTCCGGTCATTGGCACTTTCGCGCATCCGGCGGTGCACGTCGCGGGCTGTCGGGGCGCTGGCGCTGGCGCGAAATTCGGTCGTATCGATCCCGATCGGGCAGGCGATCAAGCGCACCGATCGCCCGCCATAGGCAATGATCCCATCAGCCCCCACCGCCACATCGAGCTGGGTGCGCGCATAATCGAGAAACGCCTCGAGTGAATCCTCGGTCTGAAAGCCGACGACATCATAGGCGAACAGCGACGTGACCAGGTCATGATGGCGCGGCAGCGACAGCAGCAAGCGCATCGGCGGCCAGGGGATATGCAGGAAAAAACCGATCCGGTTGTGGCATTGCCGGTCGCGCAATTCCTGCCCGAGCGGGATCAGATGATAATCATTGACCCAGATCAGGTCGTCATCATCGATCAGCGGCACCACGGTTTCGGCAAAACGTGCATTGACCCGCTCATAGCCGCCGGCAAAACCGCGCTCATATTCCGCCAGGTCGACCCGATAGTGAAATAGCGGCCACAATGTCCGGTTGGCATAACCATTATAATATTCGTCGATATCCTGGGCTTCCAGGTCGATCGTCGCCGTCGTCACGCCGAAATCGCGCTGGAAATTGATATGACCGGTAAAGTTTTCGGTCTCCTCGCCCGACCAGCCGAACCACACGCCGTTGCTTTCGCGCAGGGCCGCCGACAGCGCGACGGCAAGGCCACCCTGGGCACCGGCAGTTTCGGATGTCGGCGCGGACACCCGATTGGAAATGATGATCAGGCGGCTCATCGTATCGCACTCCAGGGTTTGCTCAGCAGGACGGCGCAGTTGATCAGGCCAACCAGCGAATAAGTCTGGGGGTAATTGCCCCATAATTCGCCGGTCAGCGGATCGATATCCTCCGACAGCAGCCCGGCGGCGGTGCGGCGGGCGATCATTTCCTCGAGCAGCGCTCGCGCATCGAGATCCCGCCCGGTCGCATGGAGCGCCTCGATCAGCCAGAAGGTGCAGACGTTGAACGCCGTTTCCGGCAGGCCGAAATCATCCTCGATTGCATAGCGGAGCATGTGCGAACCCCGCCGCAATCCCTTTTCCACCGCCGCCAGCGTGCCCCGGAAGCGCGGATCGTCCGGCGTCAGGAAACGCAGGTCGAGCAGCTGGATCAGGCTGGCATCGAGATCGTCGCCGCCAAAGGTCGCCGATAGGCGCTGGCTATCCTCATGCCATGCCAACCGCTCGATCGTTGCACGAATGGCATCGGCGCGCGCGCGCCAGAACAACTGTCGATCGGCAAGCCCCAATATATCCGCGGCATTGGCCAGCCGGTCGCACGCCGCCCAGCACATCGCCGCCGAATAGGTGTGGACATGGCTGCGGGTCCGCAATTCCCAAAGGCCCGCATCGGGCTGGTCATGCATGGTCCAGGCACGCTCCCCGACGGTTTCGAGCGCCCGAAAATCCTCGACGCCGCCCAGGCGAAACAGCCGCTGATCGAAAAAGGCCTGGGCATTCGACAGGACGATCTGGCCATAGGCGTCATGCTGGACCTGCTCATAGGCCTGGTTGCCGACGCGCACCGGCCGCATGCCGCGATAGCCGTCCAGGCCAGGTTCGATCCGCTCCTCCAGCCGCGCCTCACCGCCGACACCGTAGAGTGGCTGGATATGGCCGCCCTTCGCATTATCGACGATATTGCGCAGATATTCGAGATAGGCTTCGAGCACGTCGAGCGCGCCCAGCCGGTTGAGCGCCTGCACCGTGTAATAGGCATCCCTGATCCAGCAATAACGATAATCCCAGTTACGCTGCGATCCGGCATGTTCGGGGATCGATGTGGTCAGCGCCGCCACAATCGCACCTGTTTCCTCATGCTGGCAGAGCTTCAGCGTGATGGCAGCGCGGATCACCGCCTCCTGCCATTCGACCGGGGTGGCGAGGCCACGCACCCATTGCCGCCATTCCACGATCGTCCGGTCGAGCATCGATTCCAGCGTTTCGGCGACGGCACCGACGAAGCTTTCGTCGGGCCCCAGGAAGAAATGCAACGGCCGTTCCACCCGGAACAGGCGTTCGTCTTCGATCCAGCCGACCGAAGCGGTCGTCGTCAGCCGAAGAACCGTTTCATCGAGCAGATAGCGGATATGGTTGGAACCACGGGTGCGCTCGGGGTCTGCGCTGCCCCAGCCCCGCGCCGGGCGCAATCGTACCCGGATGCGCGGGCTGCCTGAAACCGGGCGAACAATCCGCGCAAAGGCAACCGGCCGATAGGTCCGACCCTCGCGGCTGAACCGGGGGCAGAAATCAATGACCTCGACGGCATTGCCGTCGTCATCGGCATGGCGCGTAACCAGAACCGGGGTGTTGCGAACATAGTGCTGCGTCGTTGAGGTGCCGCCATCGAGATCGATTTCCCAAAAGCCGCGCGCACCGTCGCCGCCAGGCGGACGATCGTCGAGCAACGAACAAAATACCGGATCGCCGTCGACGCGTGGAACGCATCCCCAGGAAAAACGGCCAGCGCGGTCGATCAGTGCGGACACCTGGCAATTGCCGATCGGCCAGAGATCGAGCGAGGCCGTCATGCGACCGCCCCCGCAAGCCAGCGCCGCACGGCCGCTGGGTCGGGCAGGCCATAGCCCGCCGCCGTCGCCCGCGGCTGCCCGACCAGGATGCCGGTGCCGCCCAGTGCTGCCGCTGCTGCAAACCCAGCTTCGTCGGTCAGGTCATCGCCAATGAACACCGGCCGGGTGCCCGCCATTTCCGGGCGGCGCATGAGCGTCCTGACGGCAACACCCTTGTCGCTACCGGCAACGCGAACCTCAACCATCATCTTACCATCCTGAACGGCAAGGCCGTAGCGCTCGGCAAGCTTTGTCGCCAATGCCCGGGCCCCGGATTCATACTGCGGTGCGAGACGATAGTGGAGCGCGACGCCATAGGATTTGGGCTCGACGATTGCGCCCGGCACCGCTGCTGCGGCGTGGCGCATCTGGTGCTCGACCTGGTCGAGACTCGCGGGTCGGATCGGATGTGCCGCGTTGCCATTCCAGCGATATTCGCTGCCATGGCTGCCGGACAGGGCAATGATGTGCGCGAGCGGGCCGATAAAGCCGTCAAGCTGGGCGATCGATCGACCACTGACGAGCGCGATGCGATTGCCGTGACGCCGGGCCAGATCGGCAAGCAACGCATCGAGTGCGTCATCGACCACCACCGCATCGGGCTGGTCGGCGACGTCGACAAGGGTGCCATCGAAATCGATAAAAAGGCTGGCAAAGTCGAGAAGAGCGAAAGGTGGATACGCTAGTGCTGGCGGGTCCGGGGCGACGGACATGCGGTTCTCCCTGTTGGCGATGAACTTCGACGCGAGCGCGAACGAACTTGATCGGGCGCTTCCCTCCAAGCCATCGATGAAACGACAACGCGCGATCACCAAAAAGTGTCAGCCCATGTCGCAATGCCGGCGGAATTTTCTGAAGCGCCGGCCGATCGGATGATCTGGCTAGCAGAAACCCGTCGCGATTGCACATTATTGCCTTCAACATGGCATGTTGGCGCGCACCGGTTTAGGTGATCCTCCAATGACCCCTTCGCTCAATCGACGCTGGCGCGTGCTGATCCGCCGCCATGGCCCAACCTCGCCGGTCTGGCGCCGGCGCAGCGCAATGGGCATTGGCGCCGTCTCGATCGGGCTGGTGGCGCTGGCCTTTGCGCGGCTGGCCGATCTCAGCAGCGAGCTGTTTCTCGATTCGGTGCACCGCATCTGGTGGCTTCCGCTGCTGATCACCCCGCTCGGCTTTGCAGCGATCGCCTGGGCGACGCGCCGCCTTGGCCCCGAAACAGCCGGCTCGGGCATTCCGCAGGTCATCGCCGCAGCGCATGATCCGGTCCGTGCCACCCGGGTGCTGATTTCCCTGCGCGGCGCGATGATCAAATTCCTCTTCACGCTCGGCGCGCTGCTATGCGGTGCCTCGGTGGGCCGTGAGGGCCCGACCGTGCAGATTTCAGCGGCGATCCTGGGCTGGTATCATCGGCTGTTCCGCGTGCCGATGCGCGCGTCGATGATCATCGCCGGCGGCGCGGCCGGCGTGGCCGCCGCCTTCAACACCCCGCTTGCCGGTGTTACCTTCGCGATCGAGGAACTCGCCGACGCCTATGAACAGCGCGTTGCGCTGCTGGTGATGACCACGATCCTGATCGCGGGCATCGTCAGCCTGGGGCTCGCCGGGGACTATGTCTATTTCGGGGTTGTCGGCGAACATCTGAAGGTCGACGCCGTTTTACGCATCGCGCCGGTCGCCGGTGTGCTTGGCGGGTTGGCCGGCGGGCTGTTTGCCCGCGCCATGCTCGGCATCGCTGCCACACGCGATCGCTGGCTACCCGCGCTCAGCAACCGTCCCGTGCTCTGGGCGCTGGGCTGCGGCGTCATCGTCAGCGTGCTCGGCGTGGTGACCCATCTGACCTGGGGCACGGGCTACGCGCCCGCCCGCGCGATCGTCGATGGCAGCAACGCGCCTTACTGGTTCGGCCCGGCCAAATTCGTCTCGACGCTGGCGACGGCGGCATCGGGCATGCCCGGCGGCATCTTCGCGCCATCACTGGCAACCGGCGCCGGCCTCGGCGCCCTGCTCCGCCCGCTTTTTCCCGGCGACCCCGGCGGTGCAGTGGTGCTGTTAGGCATGGTTGCCTATTTCACCGGCGTGGTCCGCGCGCCGCTGACGGCGGTGATCATCATTGTCGAAGCAACCGCCAGTCGCGGCCTGATGATGCCGCTGTTTCTCGCCGCGCTCATCGCGCACGCCACCTCTGCGCTCATCTGCAAAGAGCGGCTTTATCATGGCCTCTCCAAACCCTGGCGAGCCACCCTGCGACAAGTCGCCGCCGCCCAGGCGCAAACCAATCCACCGGCTACGCCCTAGGCCACGCGCGATTCATTCCCACTCGATTTGCGATACCTCCATAACTAACTGATTTTCCTAATAAAATGTTTTGTATTTTAGCATGCCGCTCCGCGTGCCTTCAAAAAATTCGGACTATTGATTTCATTGGGGAATTTCGGCGATTTTCAGAGCAAGTAGTCTCGGGACAATTCGCTATCATTTGCCCCGTTCGTCTCGTTCTCGTAAGCTGTCAAGGAGTACTGAACCAAAAAATCGTTGTTGAGAAATACCGTCAGAAGCGCACTTTTACTCACGTCGCGCACGCCAAAACTGGCATCTCATCGCTGCTGTTTCGATAATACCGCATCTGAAATGCGGGATATTTAGCGATTGCGATACCGAAATTGGCCGTAACAGACCGTCAAGCTTGGCCCATTGTTTAGGAAATCGACGATCCCAACCAGCGAAAGGCAGACTAACCGCACCTGCGCCCACGACGTGCCCGGCTTCGACAACGATCCCACAATGTTGGTCTCGCGACGGCCCCGCCCACACAACGTGCCGTTCTCAGGAGCGATCGACGTGCTTTCCCTAGCGACTTAGGGATGCCACGAATTGTTTCTAATAGATCATTGGAGCTGGGACGGCCAATCGCCGACCCGGCCCCAGGTCGACAGCGACAAAACGAGGAAAGTCAGATCGGAACGTTAATCGTCGTCATCGCTCATGGCGCGGTGCCGTTTGCGATTGCGTACTGGTTCAATCGTCGTGGCATGCCTTTGGGACTTGGCCGACTTGCTTGTCCGATGTCCCTTGCCGTCTGCTGTAACGGTTGGACATTTTTCGGTGGGGTCGGCACCGCCGCGACGGCCGGTTGGACCTATCTGTCCATTTACCTCGGCCCGATTCTGCTGTTTCTATTCGCACTGCGCTCTCTCGATCGAGTTATTGAACTGTCTCGCGAAGCGGAGTCCATGTCGATGGCCAATTTCATAGCAGCACGCGATCGACGGAGCTGCAGCATTGCGGCTATCTTGCGTGATGTCTCGGTTCGAATTTGAACCGATCGCCTCCCGCGCTCCGACTTGAGCATTTCAATACGCTGTTTTTCCTCGACAAAATGCGCAAGGTCGATGGTGGCACCACCAATCTCCTGATCGCAATCGCTTTGCTTCTGGCGACTCCGGCGATCGTCGGCTTTGGCTGGCTGTCGGACAAGATCGGTCGACATCGATCATTTTCACCGGTTGCCTGCTTGCGGCGTTGACCTGCTTTCCGCTGTTCCACGGGCGGTCGTAATATGGCAATAATCCTGTCACTGAGATCAGCAAGACCTCTTCTATACGGCGGGGTTTGAGCGTGCGTTCACTCATCTTTCGAGATCGAACCCAGCTTTTACTTGCCGCCCGTTGTGTGGTGACGGGGTGTGAGGCCGACGCAGGCGGCAAACTCACGCCCTTTGGCGAACCTGCCGGGTGCCGGCACTAGCTCCCGGATGGCGGTTACAATGATCGGGCCAGCGCTCGGGATCGTCATGAGCCGGCGTGCAACCGGGTCCTCGCGTCATCGGCGCACAATCTTTATCGCACCCGGCAATCTGCCGGTCGAGGTTGCCAAGGCGATCGAGCAGAGGCATCGGGACCGATCGCACGCCCGGTGGAGCGGCCGACGGATCGGCAACCAGCGCGGCTAGTTTTTCCAGATGGGCCATGCCGTTTGGTGCGATCCAGCCATAGTCCCGCTTTCGAGCGTCGCGGCGTCCTTGTCCAAGCCGAAAAGCCGTCCGCGGCCACGAATCCGTCGATGGGTGGCGCACAGCCCAACTGCGCCATTCGAATCTCCATTTTGTTGACCAATCACTCGTTGGTTATTCTTGGTCCAGAGTGGAATCAAAGCGCCGGCATTCCCTTGTCGAGCTCGATCGACGATAGGCAGGCCATGAGTTCGAAAAATGCTTCCGAGATAATATTGATCCTTGGCGATCAGTTGTCGCCCGCCATCGCCTGTTTAAGAACTGCCAACAAGGCGACAGCGATCATCTTGATGTGCGAACTGGCCGAAGAAACGACCTATGTTCGTCACCATCAGAAAAAACTTGCATTTATTTTCAGCGCTATGCGTCATTTTGCCGACGAGTTGCGACAAGCCGGGTGGACGGTTGACTATGTGCGGTTGGACGATCCCGGCAATAGCGGTTCGTTTAGAGGCGAGGTCGAACGCGCAACAAGGCGCCATGGAACCACCACGCTAAACGTAACTGCACCCGGTGAGTGGCGCGTCTTGAACGACATGCAGGGATGGGCCTGCAAGCCAACGATCATGCCAGATGATCGTTTCCTGTGCAGCAGCACTGAATTCGCCTGTTGGGCGGCGGCACGCAAGACGTTGCGAATGGAGTATTTCTACCGCGACATGCGCCGCAAAACCGGGTTGTTGATGAACGGCGATCAGCCTGAAGGCGGGCAATGGAACTATGATCACGATAATCGCAAGGCTGCAAAAAGAGATCAATATTTTCCAGACGTGCCGCGATATGCCCCTGACGCAATAACGGTTGAGGTGCTGTCGCTGGTCAACGAACGTTTTGCCGATCATTTCGGCGATCTTGAGCCCTTTTGGTTCGCCACGACCCGCGGTGATGCGCATACTGCACTGGCGCATTTTATCGACTACACGCTGGCCAGTTTTGGCGATTTTCAAGACGCTATGCTGTTAACGGAAAAGTTCCTCAGCCATGCGGTAATCGGTCTTTATATTAATTGCGGACTACTCGATCCGCTTGGTGTTTGTCGCGCTGTAGAGGCTGCGTATCGAAAAGGGCGTGTGCCGCTAAATGCGGCAGAAGGCTTTATCCGCCAAATTATTGGCTGGCGCGAATATGTGCGCGGCATCTACTGGCTTAAAATGCCCGATTACGCGAATAATAATGTGCTGGGAGCAACAAGGCCGCTGCCCGATTTTTACTGGACCGGGAATACACAAATGGCGTGTGTACGCGCCTGCATCCAGCAAACACGCGAGGAGGCCTATGCCCACCACATCCAGCGGCTAATGGTAACAGGCAATTTCGCCCTACTGGCAGGAATTGATCCATTCGCGGTGCATGAATGGTATCTGGCCGTCTATGCCGATGCGTATGAATGGGTAGAGCTTCCAAACACAATGGGGATGAGCCAATTCGCCGATGGCGGCCTGCTTGCCTCTAAACCTTATGTGGCAAGTGGCGCATACATCGACCGGATGTCGGATTATTGCAAAGGTTGCAGCTTCGACATGAAAGCGAAGAATGGCCCCAAGGCCTGTCCGTTCAATTATCTCTATTGGGACTTTCTGGTGCGCCATGATGCCCGCCTGCGCGGCAATCCCCGGATGGCGCAGATGTACCGCACCTACGACAAGCTGGCCGATGAACGGAAATTGGCAATCGCTGATGACGCCAGGCGGTTTCTGGCCAACCTATAGGTCCAGCTGCAGTTGATCCGTCGCGGCCCTGGACTTTAGCGCCCGCGCCTGCGCCCCGCGGCGGGCTCTGGGACTGGCGCGTGATCCGTGCCGAACAAAAACATCTTGTGCCTCGGCGCGGGCTTCCGCGGACTTACGGCGACGAAAAATCTCATCCTTGGCGCGTTTGGTCGCCGCTTTATGATCGACCAGCGGTGGGGGATAGTCTGGGCAGATTGCCAATCGTGTCTCGCCGTCCAATCGCCAAGGCTCATGAACAAGCGCACCGGCAAGCAGCGCTAATTCTGGTACCCATGTACGAATAAAATCGCCACTCGGATCCTGATCATGGCTTTGCTTGACGGGCGAATAGACGCGGATTGTGTTGATACCAGTTTCGCCCGACTGCATCTGGCACTGCGACCAGTGGATGCCGGGTTCAAAATCAACAAATTTGCGCGCCAGCACCAACCCAGCCTCCTGCCAGGGCAACCACAAATCGTAAGTCGCAAATGACATCAGCATCGCGCGCATACGAAAATTGATCCACCCATGCGCGTTTAAATAACGCATTGCAGCATCGATAAAGGGATAACCGGTGCGCCCCTCGCTCCACGCTTGCTGATACACGGCATTGCCGGGTCTCGGCCGCATGCCGACGTAGATTTTGGCGAATGGTTCCCACTCGATCGCCGGTTCGCTCTCTAGCTTCTGGATAAAGTGACAATGCCAGTGGAGTCGGGCGGTGAACGACCGGATCGAGCGTGCCCAATCGCTATGGCCAGCAGGACGCTCAATTGCGAGCCGGGCTGCACGCTGCTCTGCCGCCTGATAAACCTCGCGGATCGAAAGCGTGCCATATGTGAGATAGGGGGATAACCGTGAGCACGCATGCTCTGCGGTCACCGGCGAAGACATCTCCCGGGTATATTGCTCGCCGCGCTCATGCAGAAAGCTGTCGAGCAACGCCAAGCCTGCTTTGCGCCCTGGGGGCTGTAGGTGAGCAAGGCCATCGGGTGACAGCCCGAGATCATCGCAAGTCGGCAGCGGATCACAGTCCACCGGCTCTGCCCATGAAATATCGGGCAAACGCGCCAGGGGCTGCTGCATCATGTCGTCCCAGCGTTTCGCCCAGCGGTCGCGATTTTGTCGCCGCCCGCGATGCACGCCAAACTGCTGATGCTCAGCCCAAGGGATTGCACAGGCGTTTGCCCACGCCTTGACATCGCGGTCACGGGCAAATGTCCACCCATTGCCGGTTTCCTCATGTGACCAAAGACGAAAGCTGCCGAGGCTTTGGCGCAGCGCTTCAAGAATTTCCGTGACGACGCCGGTCCGAATGAAAAGCTGGCCGCCGCGTTCTGCGATGTCAGTGCTCAGTTCGGCAATGCAGCCGCGCCAGAATTGCCATTGCCGCGCGGACGTGTCTGGCAATTGCCAATAGTCCGGCTCAACAATTACCAGAGGCAGCACCGGCCCGCATTTTGCGGCCTCAACCAATGCCGCATGATCATCCAGGCGCAGGTCGCGCTTGAACCAGACCAATTGGACCGTCATAGACCAATTAATCCGGGAATTTTGTCCTTGAAAGCGAAGAAACCCTTGGCTGCGTGGGGCCAGGCAGCGCTATCCCAATCGCGGCGGACCGGGACTACTGTAATCCCTGCTGAGGCAAGCACGGGAGCAATTGCAGCCAATCGGTCACTTACCGGCCCGACCGGGGTGTAAGCAGTCACAATTGTGTTCAGCTTATGCGCCTGCGCCCAATCGATCAGACCTTCCGGATCCAGGGTGTCGATCAATTCTGCCGGTGCGCGCCATTGGGCCGCGCCCCTTTTCAGCGCTTCACTAATCGCGCCGTTGATGAAGGCGCTTACGCCGGCTGATAGGCCGTTGCCCAACGGGGCGGCTGCAAGCGCTGTTATCCGTGATGCCCCATAATCAATGCTTTCAGGATGCAAATCCTCCTCGGTCACGAGCAAGCCGACCGCCCCCTTGGGCAGCGCTGGCGTCGTACTGATTGCAGCCGCTGCCCATGGCGCTTCGCTTGGCGGCCCGGCTACACGGACAAAGGAGTTGGGCGTAAACCGGCCATTGGTGAATTTCGTGATGTTGTCGGCTTGAGCAAGATAAGTCTTACCCGCCGTCTGCAACCCCGCCACCCAGCGCCATGACAGCGTGTTGGACGCCGGGTCACCATCAAGCAGATAATGATAGAAGAAATCTGCCCCAAGCTGCCAAGGAAGGCCGAGCGTAAAAATCCACAGACTCGCAAACCACATCCGCGCATGATTGTGGAGGTAGCCCGTTGCCTTCAGCTCCATTGCCCAGGCATCAAAACAGTCAATCCCGGTTTTGCCAGCGCAAGCAGCATCATAGGTAGCTGAGTGAGGTAAATTGGCGACATCTGCCTGATATCGGGCCCAAACAGACGGCCGCATCTCCAGCCAACCCTTCCAATAGGTCCGCCAACACACCTCCTGAATGAACTTTTCGGCATCAACAAAGCGGTGACGCGTCAGCACGCGCGTAATGACTTCATGCTCGGTGATCATCCGATGCCGGATGTAGGGCGATAGCATAGAAATGTTGGCCCTATTCACAGGCCCGTGATCAAAATTACGCTGCTCCGTGTAGCGTCGCCCGGCTTGCGGCAAAAAGGCTTCAAGCGCAGCCAATGCTGCTGCGCGTGACGGTTGATATTTTTGGTACATAAGTGGAACATTATCAATTTTATTGGCCGCGGCAACCGAATGCATCAACAGATAATCTATTCAATCGGTCCGCTGAGGATCCGCGCCAGATGCTGAATCAATAAGCCCGGGCGTCGGCCTCAGCCATCGGAAGCCCGCTTTTGGGAGTCGCCGATAAGGCGGCTGAACGAGAGGCTGTTCGCGTCCCTGAGCCATGCCCGGTCGATGCTTGGCAGCTGGCGCGACGAATACAACCATGGGCGGCCGCATCGCGGGATAGGGCGGGCTGGCCCCCGGGGATGCTGCCAGGCGGGTTGTACAACCCCGCCCGCAAGGCCGTGATGAAGACCGGATACTCACCGTCGACCTGGATGAGAAACCGGGGGACCCTCACAGGGTGTCCTGACGGGTCGGGTTGTGCAACCCGCCTATCCCGCTATTCGACCGCACGTGGTTGTAGTTGTCGCGTGATGCCCGCAGCACCGCCCACGCATGGCTCAGGGACGCGAACAGCGTCTCGTTCAGGCGGATGAAACCTACAAAAGTTCGCCAGCGTCCATGCTGCCGTCCATAATCACTGCAACAACGAACGCCACAGCGCAGACCGCCAGACCTTCAAGGAGCACCGCTCCGCGGCCTGCGCGGACTAGCAGTCCCTTGCAAGTCAGACGTCGACCCCACAGACCCGATTGCATTGTGGAGCAACGAGTTCGCATTAGACTGAGAGCGCCCGGCAGCACCCTGCCGGGCGCACAATCGACCGACCGCGATTCAGCCAAGTTGACCGGGTATGTGTGATTCATGATTGGCCAGATACCAGTCCGCAATTTCTTCGCGCGTTGCCCACCAGATGCCCGGCAACGTCTTGGCGTGCTCTATAAACTCGCGCAGCGCACGAATTCGGTGCGCGCGACCGGACACATGGGGGTGCAGTCCGACATTCATGATACGCCCGGTAATTGCGCCTTCAGCGTAGAGTACGTCGAGCTCCTCGATCAAAGCGTCGCGAAACTGATCCGTGGTATAGTTTTTGCGGGTAATGAAGGTGAAGTCGTTGATCTCGTTTGAATAGGGTATCGACACGATCGGGCCTTTGGGCGTGCGGATCAGATAGGGCTGGTCGTCGTTCATGATGTCGCAGTAAAAAGAACAGCCCTGTTCGGCCAGAATATCAGCCGTTTGCAACGTGCCGCGAAGCGACGACGACAGCCAGCCGCGCGATTTGCGCCCGACATAGGTCTCGAACTGTTCAAGTGTGCGCAGAATAACGGCGCGTTCCGCCGCAGGATCATTGGCGAAATTGGTCAGTAGCTCGCCTTGTTCCCAGTTATGCGCCAGCAATTCCCAACCGCGTTCCAGGACTGCATCGGTCATCGCCCGGCGGCGCTCAAATGTAACTGCGTTTGTCGTGCAGCTGGCCTTTACGCCCAGACCGTCGAACAGGTCGAGCAGTCGCCAAATACCGATCCGCTGGCCATATTCCCGCCAGCTATAGTTGGGAAAATCAGGCACGTTGCCGGGTAAAATATCCGGCAGGATCGATGGCCCCCCAGCATAATAGGGCTTGTCGGTATCCTTCGTCAGATCCCAGGTTTCCAAATTGAAGGTCAGGACCAACGCAACGCGCGCACCGCCCGGCCAGTGAAGTGGCTTTCGCTGCGGCAGGGGAAGATAATCGTAATCCATCGTCTGTCCCTCAATAGCGACTAAGCAGCGTGCCGAAACCATCCATCTGATCGGTAATGCCCATCGACCGCAGCGCGTGCCAGTAGGTCGCCGTGTTGATCGCGATCACCGGCTTCTCGAGCCAGAATTCGGCTATCGCCGCCACTTCCGCAAACGCCAGATTAGTGCCTGCCTGGATGATGGCGTCGACGCCTTGTGACACTGCAATCGCTGCGTTTTTCAGCACATGTTTCGATTCATGGGCGATCAGCATGGGCGACGGCGATTTCAATCCGACAAGATGGACGACTTCGTAGCCCTGATCTTCGAAGAACCGACGAACATTCTTGTCTCCCACCGGCATATAGGGCGTTACGATGCCGATTTTCCTGATTGGCCCGCGATCCTGTTCATAAGCCTTGATCGCAGAATCGACTGCGGTCGAGCCCATGATCACGGGGACGCCGCCGGTGCGTTCAACCATTTTCTTGTGGAGTTGCTCGGCCCCTTTGGCACCGTCCCAGAATGTTTCCGCCGACATGCCCATGATGACGCATCCGGGATCCATCGACATTGAAACATCGACTGCATCAAAGGTGGCGTCGCGTATCGACTGGAGCATAACCATGAAGCTCGCATCGTCGGTCACGCGGGTATCAGGGATGGCGATGCGCGAGAAATGGTTGGTCACACCGCGCGGCTGCATTGATGCATATTCTGGCTCGACGCTGGTGTTTGTCGAAGGCGCGACCACCGCAAATTTCATCCGCGAGCCAAGAGAATCCACCACGCCCACACCCTTTCCCTAGCGTCTGACGGACAAACCGCCTGATTGCGAAACGCAGAACAACATTGGCGACGCATTGCCGGCGGATCATCATGCGCCGCGAGATCGGCGAAGCAAGTTTTGCTGCCAAGGCTCGAGCCGGTTGGTGGCTTTGCCCGTCTGGCGAACATTATCGAACGACCCGCATCCCGAACAATTTCCAGCGCGCTAATCGCATGGCGACCAAGGAAATTTGTTTTTGCGGGGAAATCGGGGCCCATGGGCAGCCAGACTGAACTGAAGCGGGCCCGTGTTATCGTTGCAGGAGGAGGGCCAGTCGGCGCGCTCGCGGCGTATCAGCTTGCGATTACTGGGATCGATACTATCCTGCTGGAGGCATTGCCCGATTGCCCGGAAGACATGCGTGCATCCACGCTCCATCCGCCCACCCTGGATATGCTCGACGAGCTTGGTCTGCTCGACGAACTTGACCGGATCGGGCTGCGCGCGCCGATTTATCAATATCGCAATCGTCGCAGCGGCGAAGCGATAGAATTCGATCTGGGCGAATTGGCCGATGTTTCGGCCCATCCCTATCGGCTGCAGTGCGAGCAATACAAGATCGCTCGGCTTGTAATAGCCAAGCTCGATGCCATGCCGACCGGGCAGGCGATCTTCAACCGGCGCGTGCTTGGCTATACGCAGGATAGTCAAGGCATTTCAGTGGCGGTCGAGACGCCAACTGCCGTTGAACATTTCCGCGCTGACTACCTGATTGGCGCGGACGGTGCGAACTCCACGGTGCGAAAATGGACGGGCACCGAATTCCAGGGGTTCACCTATCCCGAACGTTTTTTGACGCTGTCGACTCGGTATCCGATTGAGGAGCATCTCGATGGGCTGGCGAACGTCAATTATGTTTCCGATCAGGACCAGTGGTATGTGCTGCTGCGCGTGCCGGAATTTTGGCGCGTGCTTGTCCCGACCGAAATCGACACGCCCGCAGAGGACCTTCTGTGCGATGCGAATAAGGACAGTGTCTTCGGCGGCTTGCTGGGTAACGACGACAACATCGAAACCTATCACCGCACCTTGTACCGGGTGCATCAGCGGGTAGCCGCCAATTTTCGGCACGGTCGCGTGTTGTTGGCCGGCGATGCAGCCCATCTGAACAATCCGCTGGGTGGCTTCGGCATGAACTCCGGCGTCCATGATGTTTGGAACCTGACCCGCAAGTTGCGCGACATCCTAATCGACGGAGCAGACGCCGATACGGCGCTCGACCTTTACGACCGTCAGCGGCGCAGCGTTGCCAAAAGCTTCGTGCAGACACAAACCATAGCGAACAAGAAGATGCTCGAAGCCGGTGACGGTTCGGGCGGGCGAAACCAGGAAATTCAGATGGCGCGGATCGCGCGCGATGATGGATTGCGCAGGGATTACCTGATGCGGCAATCGATGTACGAAAGCCTTCAGCAAGAAGCGGATATCCGCTGAATATGGCGATGATGACGCGTGAATGATTGCCTTTATGTTCGCCAGCCGGTCAAAACAATCGGACTAGTGGCGGGCACAACTGCGCAAGCGGCAATTTGCCAAAACGGTGAGTATCGGATGAGAGGTCTGTAAATGACGAAAGTTCTGGTTAGTCGGCGCGAAGGACTGGGGCTTGCGGCGATCGCGGCGGGATTTGCGGCATCGCCCAGCGCGATGGCGAGGGTCGGGTCGAAGATCGATTTTGTGACCAAGGTGGACTTCCTCGACCCCAATTGGAACCGAGACACGTTTGCGCGAATGGACGGCGACGTCGATCCGACCAAGGAAAAAATCGGCTGGCTCAAGGGTCGTGCCTACGGGGTCCGCGACAATGAGAAAATCCGCCCGCTGCTCGATGTCGAGGGGTTTAGTTGTGTTCGGATGAAGCGGCTCGAAGACGGCAGTTGGCGGCGATTGCTGCGCGAAATCGTATTCTATCGCGACATAGAGACCGGGGTGATCCTGAAAAGCTGGCATAATCCATATACCAACGAAGTGGTTCGGGTGGTGCCGATCGCCAACGATCCGTTCAACTTTACGATTTCGAATACATTGCCGACTCCACCAAGCTATGGCGGGCTGAATGTCGAAAAGCCTGCACCAAAGCCCTATCTGCTCGATTGGAGCCATGGCCCGGATGGGACACTGATCTGCCGTACCGGCGTAGAGCTTTATTATCCCAACGCGTTGCAGCCAGACAAATGGGTGCGTGAGTCGGCAGGTCCGATGAACCGGGTGTCAGAACACTTCATCTATACGGTCAAGAAGATGGATGTCGAAAACCCGGCTTTGACCAATCTGCCGCTGGTCGGCGCCTGGTCACGGATCACTCCTTGGTTTCCCTGGATGCTGATGGGTCAGGCGCCTGGCCACATCTCTTATTTCACTGACTTCGCGACGATCAAATCGGTCGCCGACTTGCCCGATGATCTTGTCGCTGCTGCGCGCGCCATCAGTCCCAAGTTCCTTTCGGCGCCAACCGAGGACTATGGGCCGTCACTGTCTAGCCTGGAAAATTATGCCCGCCAGCAAGTGCCTGCGCCTGTGCCGTTGGGTTGGGCGCCGCCCCAGCCGCCAAAATTGCCGATGATGCCGCCGCATCAAAGCTGAACGACAGGAAGCGATCAGTCTGGATCGACGAGCAGCCTGCTTTCGACCGTTCCCGCGCCAGCGCGCAATGCGGCCGCTGCCTGATATTCCGGCGAACCGATGTAGCTTCGCGCAGCATCAGCGTGCGGAAAACGGCTGACGACTATGCGCTCGTGCGGGTCGACATCGCCTTCCAGCACTTCAGTGATCGGGCCACGAACAACATATTCGCCGCCGTGTCGCTCGCTCAGGCCGGCAATCGCTTTCACATAAGCACCGAATTTGGCGGGGTCGCTCACTCGCACCGTGGCGACAATATAGGCTGCCATCCGTTTGCTCCTTCGGGCGTTCAACGATCAATCGGGCTGCCCGGAAAGAGGCGCCTCCCGGCTGATCAACTGACTTTTATCATCACCTTGCCGACATGCGCGCCGGAATGAAGATAGCGATATGCGTTTGCGGCATCGTCAAAGGCAAAGGTCCGGTCGATCACCGGATGGATGTCGTTCGCAGCGACCGCATCGACCAGATTAGTCAGCATCGCGCGGCTACCCTCGGCAATCCCCTTCAGCGTCAGATTTTTGCCGATAATGCTGGCGTAGTTGGGGAGGCTTTCCCCAACTGCACCTGCCAATGCCCCGATGATCACGATCCGGCCATTGACGGCAGCGGCCGAGATCGATTGGCCGAGCGTTGCCTGGCCACCGGTTTCGACGACAATGTCGGCACCCTTGTTGCCAGTCGCCTCCATCAGCGCGGCCGCCCAGTTCGGGGTCGTTCGGTAATTGATGCAGATGTCGGCACCGAGCGAGCGGACGAAATCAAGCTTCGCATCGCTCGACGAGGTAATCGCTACCTGCGCGCCGCTTGCCTTGGCAAGCTGCAGCGCAAAGATCGAAACGCCGCCAGTACCCAGTGCGAGTACCCGGTCTCCCGCTTTAATCTGCCCGACGGATACCAGCGCATGCCATGCCGTCAGCGCTGAGGACGCAAGCGGTGCCGCCTGTTCGTCGCTCACTGTGTCGGGCACCCGGACCAGCGCAGCGGCGGGCACTTTTACTTGCTCGGCAAGCCAGCCATCATGGGTGATGCCAACATCATGCGCGAACGCTGCGGGCGAAAAACCGCCGTCGATCCACGTCACGAAATGCGCAAAGACCGCGCGGTCGCCGACCTGGATACCCGTCACGCCATCCCCGATTGCGATCACTTCGCCCACACCTTCGGACAGCGGCACGCGTTCCGGCGGTCGTCGTGCTCCGTAGGCACCGGACAAGACCAGCATGTCGCGATGATTGAGGCAAACAAGCTTTACCCGCAGCACAGCCTCGCCACGGCCAGGGATGAGTTCTGGTCTTGTCGTGGGCGTCAGTGAGTCGAGTCCTGTCTGGTCTCCAATCTGATAGGCTTTCACTGGGCTCTCCTGCAAAGTCTGCGCATCGACGATCGACATCCGGTTGGCTGGATTGCCACGGTCAGTTGCGCGGCGGGCTGTTGTCAGTCCAGCTTTTCCAGTCGCGGCTGACGCGTTTTTCGTCGATCAGCGTGCGCTGGTGGCATTTGTCGCTCTTGAACCATTGCCATGTGCGCGCCCGATCGATGCCGTTGGCGGCATGCTGGATCATTTCATACAGATACAGGTCAGTTTCGCCGCGTCGCGTCCAGTTGAGGCAGGTCGTGCGGTGGAAATCATCTGGCTGCATCGGTGCTGCCCAGCCAGTGATCAGATCATTGTCCCACCAGATCCGGCCGTTATCGTACCAGGCCGGAAATTCGCGGAAATCGGTGCGGCCGTCTTCCCAAAAATACTGGTTGGTCTGATAATACGGAAAGGGCGAATCCTCGTCCATAATCCGGCAGATCAGCCGGGAGCGATGCTGGTCCACCAGATCCCCGGTTTCTGCATCATAATAGCGATACCAGCCTTCCCAGACACCTTCGCTTTCCATCAGTTGCGGCATGCGCGCGCGAAACTCGATCCACCGCTCGCCAGTCATCGGCTCGCGCTTGCCAAGCACCATTTCCTTCGTCATCGATTTTCTCCTGTGCTCAGCGCTGAAGCCTGACCATGACCTTGCCCATCGACTGGCCCGACAACAGCCGCTCGACCGCATCATATACCCCGGCTAATCCGCCGAATTCGACCTCGTCGAAACAGACCCTAACCTTGCCGCTTTCATAAAGCGCGAAGATCTTTGCACGCGCAGCCGGCCAATGCTCGGTCAGCAAGCCGTTCATGAAGCCGCGCACGGATACGCCCCGGTAATAGATATTGTGGGCGATCCGCGGACCAGTGACGACTTCCGGCTGCCCCTTCAGGTCCTGCGCGGCGCCGCCAACGACCAGGCGACCACGGTACGCCATGTTGGCCAAAAACGCATCGAAGATGGGGCCGCTGACGGTATCAATTGCGACATCAATACCGCCTGGATATTCTGCCTTCAGCACGGCGGCGACATCTTCCGATTTGTAGTCGATCACCCGTTCCGCGCCGAGCGAGCGAACGAAATCGCCCTTTTTGCGCCCGCTGCAAACGGCGATAACCCGGCATCCGCGCAGTACTGCCAACTGAACCAGCAAATGACCCAGCCCGCCCGCGGCTGCCGAAATCGCGACGGTGTCCCCGTCTTTCAGCTCGCCGATCTGTTCGAGCGCCAACAATGCCGACACCCCGGTTGATGCAAGTGCCAGCCATTCGCGCGCCAGCGCGGGCACTTTAGCAAACTGGCTTGCCGGCCCGACATTCGCCTCACGATAGCCCCCAGTGAAGCGCACCGTGACGGCGGCATCTCCCACCGCGAATGTGGTTACGCCGTCGCCGACTGCGTCGACCACGCCCATCGCCTCAACCCCGGTGAACGTTGGTATCGCCACTTTGACGTAATCCACGGCGTTGCGTGCAATCTGTGTATCGAAAATGCCATTTACGCCGCAAAACAGATTGCGGACGCTGATTTCGCCCGGGCCGGGAGCAGCCAGCGGCACGTCGACGATATCGGCGGCCGCCCGGAACGAGGACGCGAAACGTTCAAGTCTGATGGCGCGATAATTTTCGGTCATGGCGCGAAACCCAGCCCGCCCGGATTCAGCTGATGATTTGGGTCGGTGATGGCCTTGATGGCATCTAGCAAAATTTGAGACGTCAGGTCGCGGCTGTCCCGATACGGATAGGCGCGACCAATCTGGAAATGAGCACAGCCGTAATCGCGAGTAATGCCGATGATCGCGGCCCTGGCGCGCATCACCAGATCACGGGCTGCGCTGTTCGGCTTCAGCATGGGAAGTTTTGCGATATGGCCGGGATCCATCAACGCACCGTGGATAGGGCGTCGCTCGTCGGGCCAATAGAAGACCGGTTCGATCGTCAATGCGTTGGTTGACAGGGTAGTGAACAAAAACCCGGTAGAGACGCCTTCCCGATCGAAATCAGGCCTTAACCGCGCGAATAATGCCTCGATGTCCGCCAGCATGGCGGGTGCATTGGACAGCGAGACATGACCGTGCACCGGCACCCAGCCCTCGCCATTGGGGCCGAGCATCGAATTGGGAGGCGGGAAAGGCATCGCGCGGATGATCTTGGCGACCGAGTTTTCAACTTCGGCACCCGAAAATCTGGCTGCGATTGCGCGCAGCATGGCCATATCGTCGGCGACGCCTGCTTTCGACCGACCTTCTGCTACCACGTGCAGCGGCCAAGCGTCTTCGGGCACCAGGTTGCGCCCGCTGACGGCTATTCGGGCGGCGGCCATCAGCCCTTTTCCCAGCGACTTTTGTTTCGCGACGACCGCGCCCAGCACCTTGGCATCGCTTGCCAACCCCGAACGCGCCATGCGCACGCGCGTCAGTCCGGGATCGAAGGCACAGGTTTCGCAGGCGACGCCTGCTCGGGCGATCTCCGCCATCGCGCTGACCAGATCGGCGCCGGACTCGAACGAGAAGGACGCATGGTCTTCATACGACGGTTTGCGGATCAGGCGCAGCGTGACTTCAGCCTTTATGCCCAATGTGCCGCTGTCGCCACAGAACAGCCCGGCAAGGTCGGGTCCGAAATGGCGATAGAAGGGTGTTTCCCCGTCGATTCCGCGTGCGCCGGTGCGCAACACTTTGCCATCGGCGAGCACCACCGTTAGCGCGATCATGCTTTCGCTGGTGGTGCCATAATGACCCGCGCCGAACATGGCGTTCAGCTGCGACAGGCCACCGCCAATCGTCGAATAAATGCCCGACATCGGGCCCCAAAACGGCGTCCGCAGCCCGTGCGGCGCAAGGGCATCGTTCAGTGCAGCCCAGGTGCAGCCCGCCTCCACCGTGACCGTCATATCGTCAGGACGGATCGCGATGATGCGGTTCATCGCGCGCATGTCGAGCGAGATAGTGGTGTCGGTGGCCGGCAGATATGATCCGGTATAGCCCATGCCAGCACCGCGGGGCGCGACCTGGACGCCGTGGCTATGCGCCGCGGCAAGCACGGCTTGAAGCTGGTCGAGCGAAGTGGGCGTCACAATCAACATGACCTGATGATCGGCGACCTGCCACACGTCGCTGCTGTGCAAAGCCAGCGATGCGCTCTCGTCGACGACCCTGTCGGCGCCAACGATCGCCACAAATATCTCGCGCAGCGACGTCGGCAGTGCTTTGGAAAAAAGGCGAGCGGGGTCGGCAGGCATGTTCAATGATCCATGGTGCGTCATGCAGCTTGTTGGGTCTATGTGGATTGAATCCATGCGTGCAATCCGGCGGTGCTTTTATCCGCCTCTCGGATTGAGCATGGCCGCGACTTGCCGATCTTGTGCGTGCCAGGCCTGTTAAATAACGCAGGGAGAAAGTGCGATGTCGGGATCAGCGCGGCTCAAGCCGGGGTTCGGTGAATTTCAGCGCGGTTGGGCAATCGTCTTCAGTTCATTCCTGGGTATCGGCCTCGGCCTTTCGCCGCTCCCTTTTTATACACTGGGCGTGTTCGCGCCGCACCTGGCAAAGGCATTTGGCTGGAGCATGAGCCAGATCATGGCCGGCTTGTCCGTTACTACGCTGATGGTGCTTTGGGCCGGCCCGCTTACGGGCCTGCTGGCCGTGCGATATGGTGTTCGCCGCATTGCGCTCATTTCGCTGCTACTGTTCAGCCTGTCTTTCATGACGTTGGCGCTTTCCAACGGGTCACTGCCGCTATTCTATGCGAGCTGGGCGCTGGTCGCTATCACCGGCGCAGGAACGCTGCCTATAACATGGACTCGGGCGGTCAATCACTGGTTCGATACCCACAAGGGTCTGGCGCTCGGCATCGCGCTCAGCGGCACAGGCCTCTTTGGCGTTTTGTGCAAGCCATTTCTTGCCTGGATAATTGGCAATTATGGCTGGCGTGCCGGCTATGTTGGGCTCGGGCTGCTGCCGCTGCTGATCGCTTTCCCAGCGGCATTTTTACTGTTCCGCGACACCGACACCAGCGTCGACGCAGTCCAGCAAACGACGGCGCCTGGCGGTCTGACCGTCGCGGAAACGCTGCGCGACTGGCGTTTCTGGCTGATCGGGCTGGCGATGGTACCTATCTCGCTTTGCCTGGGCGGCCCGGTTCCCAATCTCGAAGCGATACTCGGGGGCAACCATGTCGATCCCGGCACGATCGCGAGCCTGACACCGTTGGTCGGCTTGTCCGCCATTCTGGGTCGATTGGCCGGCGGCTGGTTGATGGATCGGTTCTGGGCGCCAGCGGTCGGATTTCTCATCCTTGGGATACCGGCGATTTCGTTATGGCTATTGGCGCGCGGTACGCTCGACTATCCGACAGCGGCGGCCGCGATATTGCTTGTCGGCTTTGCCCTTGGCATGGAATTTGACCTGATGGCATTTTTGATCGCGCGCTATTTCGGGCTGCGCAGCTATGCCGCGATTTTCGGGATCCTGTACGTGTTCTTCTCGCTCGGTGGAGGATTTGGACCGCTCGTTTTCGGTTGGGCGTTCGACCATTACGGAAATTACCAATTGGCACTGCAGACTGCCGCCGTCACGCTTGTGCTGACAGCATCGACGCTATTGGTGCTCGGTCGTTATCGGAAGTTTGCCGACGAGCCGATTGACGATCAAGCCTGAAGCACCTGGCGCGCGGCTGATCTGCCGGCAAGTCGCCCCAGCGTGACGGCGGTACAAAGCCCCATTGCTGGCAGATACCCCCAGGACGATGGACCGGACACGCTGCGCGCCGCGCCACCACCGGCAAACAAATTGGGCATGGTGCTGCCATCTGGCCTAAGCACGCGCGCATCACTGTCGATCTGAAGGCCGCCCTGGGTGTGATACAGTGCGCCGACGACTTTCAGGGCACGAAGCGGCGGCGAAGGCGGTCGATCATTGCCCCACACGCGGCCAAACTGATCGGGCTTGCCGGCCCCTTGGGCTGCGGCGGCTTCGGCCAATGTCGCTGACAAGGCGGAGGGATCGACTCCGATTCGCGCAGCCAGTTCATCGGCTGAAGCCCCCAATTTCGCTGCACCAAGCTCAATCAGCATCCGGGTCTCCGGAATGTGACTGCAAGCTTGTTCGATCTGATCGTCGAACACCACCCAGACATGGTCGCCCGCCTGCGCCAGTACAGGAATGACGATGCCGGCGACGTCCTCGCTTTCATCCACGAAGCGATGCGCCGCCACATTTACGATCACGCCGCCTTCGTACAGGATGCCGGGCGGCAAGCTGATGCCCTGCGGCTCTGTCAGCATTCCATAACCCTGATAGGCGCCCATATCACCCAGGGCTGCACCTAGCCGCTGACCAAGCGTGACAGCAATGCCTTGACTGCCTTCATGACCGTTGTTTCGTGCTTTTGTCATTTCGGGCAGATAGCGCGCGACCATGTCATGATTGGCGGCGAATCCGCCGCTAGCGAGGATCAATGCGTCGCAGCCGATCTGCTCGACGGCGCCGTCTGGCCTCGCCACCGCTATCCCGCGCACCAAACCGCCGGGATCGGTGAAAATATCGGTCAGCCTGGCTTGCAGCAAGACGTCGATCCCCGCCTCGCTCAGTCGTTGATGCAGCAGGTCGACCATGTCTTGGCCGCCATGCCCACTCCAACCATGCACGCGGTAGGTAGTGTTGCCATATGAAGGCCGAAAGCGAGTATCGAGCGTCCAGGGGAGCCGCAGTTCATCGATCAGCCAATCCACCGTCGGCCCTGATTCAAATGCAATCGTGCGGGCAATCACCGGGTCGGCAAGGCCGCGCGTCTTTGTCATTATATCGGAGAGGAAAGTCACGCCGTCGTCGGCGATATCATGCGCTGCCTGTGCCTTCGTCCCGGCGGCACAGATCAGGCCCTGCGACATGCCGGTCGATCCCATCGGCCGGGCATCTTGCTCGATCAGCAGCACGTCGGCCCCGGCTTCCTTTGCGGCGAGCGCGGCAATACACCCGCACGCGCCGCCGCCGATGACGATTACCGGTACCGGAAAATCGAAGCTATCATTCCGCAAGCCCAAATCCCCGTTTTGACGGGACATCAGCGCGCTATCTCATCGCCGACATCTTCGGACGCGATATCGCCGACCGCAATGTCAGCTTCGTTTTCCTGCTGCACAATCCGCAGGATGCGGGCAATATATTCCTGGGTCCAAAGCGCACGCTCGGTCGCTGCATGTGCATCGGGTGCAAAACCATCAATATCGCCTTCGCCGAGCAAGCCTTTTGCCAGTAAAATACGTTCCAGCGTGTCGACGCGCTGTCGGGCGACGGCCAGTTCCTGTGCGACAGCCATGGTGATTGCCAGTACGCGTTCGGTTTCGCGGTGAAGGAACCAGGGGCGCTTGCCCGCAGGTTTGGCACCGGCTTCGCTCAGTGCATCGGCGATACTCATAAACGTGCGCCGATCACGTGCCACGCGGCCTTGCGCCCATAATCTTCGGTCGCATCGTCATTGGCATCGGGAAAAAGATCGCGGTCGACGACACCCGTCACGCCGTCATGGATCAGCGCGTCACGATCGAACCCTGCTGCGACCATGGCCGCGTCGAGGTCCATTTCGTGCATTCGGCTCCAGAAAGGCTCGTTGTTGTAATAGGCGTCCCAGTCACGCATCGCTCGTTCAAACAATGGCATGCCCGGCGTATATTGCGGCTGTTCGACGTGCAGCACGATGCCGCCCGGCCGTAACAGGCGGCGCGTCTCAGCAAAGATATTGCGCAGCGCCGTTGTCGACAGTTCGTGGAGAAACATCGTCGTCTGAATCCAATCAAAACTGGCATCTGCGAACATCGACAAATCCTCGCCGTTCGCCTGAACGAAGCGAATATTGTCCACCCCCAGCGATTTGGCGCGCGCCAATCCATAACGCAGCACCGGCGCCCCAAGGTCGACCACGGTCATCTGCGCATCAGGGAAAGCTTGCGCCAATGGCAAGCTGCTGTGTCCCACAGTACCGCCGATCTCCAGAATCGTGCGCGGTTCGAAGCTGGGAAGATTGCGACGGACCCACTGCACGACCGCGTGGCCCCCGCCGTCAGAATATTTACCGAGCAAGCCACCGGTGGTGACAAAACCGGCATGATCGTAATTCGCGCCGTTGGCGACATCGCCTGAAAATGCCTCGGCGTGATAGCTCCCGGGCATGCAATGATGATCGACCGCCGATACATATCGCGGGATCGCGAGCGCGGGGTTGAGCATCAGGCGGTCGTCATTATCAGTCAGTGCCTCGGCGATGCGTGCCAACTCATCGCGCTGGCGGATCACAGTCCACCGCCCCGCCTGCTGCCGTTGTTCCATCGTCAGCCGCCGCAGCGCCGACCATGTCTGAAAGCCGGAATCGCTCAGCATCGCTTTGCGCGCTTCGTGACGATCACGGATTGGTCGGCCGTTTTCACGCGCAAATTCGGGCGCGATGCGAGATTCGTAGGTGGCTTTCACTCCCGGGACGACGCGAACTGACAGATGGCGGTTCATCTGAGCGAGGAAATTGATCCTCTCAATCTCGTCGTGGGTCGTTTTCGGAAATAACGCGTGGCGGCCGACAACACGGAAGTCGGGCGGGCCTTCGTAATCAGTCGGTTCGTCCCCGTGGCGACCTTCGTCCACACCAAATCCTCACTGCCGAAAATCTCCGAAATATCGTTGATTCATGGCCGCGGGGCCACAAGCGTTCAGCGCCCTTTAGTCGCAGAGCGATTATTTCGACGGGTACGATGGTGGCGCGGGGCATCGAAGATAGATCATGAATTGGCGATGTCCGAAAGGCGAAGATCATACGCCTGATCGCCTAGTTTAATTTGAAGCCCGGCGGCTCCCCTGTGGATTATGAACGCTGGGCGCGCATAGTGGATGTACGCAATGTCAACGCCTTGCAGTGTTAATTTGTCGGGGTGTTTTTTCGGCATGCAGCCAGCTGCGGTGGCGGCTTTGGAATACTTGGACGAGGCACAGTATATTCCCGAAGAAAGCATAAACGTGTCAGGTGGCAAGGAGCCACATTGATACCGCACGCGTCCGCACGTCTGGTTGATCACGCGCTCGCGTTGCGTTGGGCGGATATCTCGCCTGCCGTTACCAGCATGGCGAGGACATTTCTTCACGATACACTGTGCGTCGGTGTTGCGGGTCGCCACGCGGCACACGCGGATGCAGTGTTGACAACCGTACGGACCTGGGGCGCCGGCAACCAGGCGTCTGTGCTGGGCCGCCCGGGAGTTCGGCTGCCAGCCGCGTCCGCCGCATTCATCAACGCGTTCCAGATACACGGCCAGGAATTCGACTGCGTCCATGAACCTGCAGTGCTGCATCCGATGGCGACGGTGGTTGCAGCGGCCTTGGCCGAGGCCGAGCGCGGACCACCGATTAGCGGGGCGACATTGCTGACCGCTATCATCGCGGGCGTCGATGTCGCGGTTACACTGGGGATAGCATCGACCGGCCCCTTGACCTTTTTTCGGCCCGCGACGGCCGGTATTTTCGGCTGTGTCGCGGCAATCGCCAATATGCGACGCTTGCCCCGCTCGGTTGCGCTCGACGCGTTTGGCCATGCACTGGCTTTTGCCAGCGGCACGATGCAACCGCATGTCGAGGGCAAGCCCGCGCTACCCGTACAAGTGGCCAACGCAGCGCGCGCAGCGCTTGTCGCAGTAGAGCTGGCGCGCGGCGGGGTGCCGGGTGTGGCGGAACCGATTGAGGGCACATTCGGCTATTTCGCGTTGTTGGAACGCGGCGAAGCGCTTGATGCCGCCCTGGCGAAACTGGGGCGCGGTCACCGGATCGTGGAATGCAGCTGGAAGCCCTTCCCAACCGGTCGCGCAGCGCATGGCGGCATTGTCGCTGTGCAGCACTTGATGACCGAGCATGCCATGCGTGCTGAAACTTTGAACATGCTCGAATTTCATGCGCCGCCCCTGATCCATAAACTGGTCGGCCGCCCGGCTTTTGCTGGTATGGAGCCCGGGTATGCGCGCCTTTGTCTGGCCTGGCTGGCGGCAGTCACGTTGATGCGCGGAACCGTAACGTTGCAGGATTTCGACGCGCAAACTTTGCGCGATCCCAGATTGATCGCGCTGGCAGCGCGCGTTCGGGTCGTCGCAAATGCGAATCCCGATCCCGCCGCCTTCGTGCCTGCTCAGGCGATTGCGCGATCGTCAAACCGACGAGAAACCACCGCCGATATCATCGCGCTTCTGGGGTCGCCGGACTGGCCATTGACCGCCCAACAGCACCGGACAAAGGCGCGCGCGTGCCTGGCCTTCGCCGGATTGGGAAGATGCGACGACGCGCTCTGTGCGGCTATCGACGGTCTGGATGAAATGCCCGATGCGGTTGATGCAATCCGCGCAACCGGCGTGATGGGCTAACGCGCCAAACCCTGCAGAAATGCCAACGTCTCCGCTTCGCTAACCACATCGGCGTATTTGGCATTCATATCAAACAGGTTGGCTTCATGAGGGGCGGCGTGGCGGTCTCCGCAGGCATCGGCGATCACAGCGGTGCGGAAGCCGTGGCTCATCGCGTCGACGCATGTCGCGCGCACGCACCCGCTGGTCGTGAGTCCAGTCAGCAGGACGCTGTCGATGCCCAGCGACGTCAACGTCGAGGCCAGCGACGTACCAAAAAATGCGCTGGGGTATTGTTTTGAAATGACCAGTTCGTCGGCATGGGGTTCTAGTCCGGCAGGCCAGGCACCCATCGGACTGCCTGCCAGGAAATGGCGAAGGGGTGCCGCCTTTTCGAAAAATCGGCCACCGTCGATCGCGCTTGGATGATAGACAACATTGGTCAGAACCACTGGCACGTCGGCGGCGCGCGCGACGGCGCGCACCCTGAGCGCCGACGCAAGCGCCTCCTCCACGCCAGCGAAGAGATCACAATCGGGATCGAAATAGCCTTGGCAGAAATCGATCATGATTAGCGCAGGCCGCACGCCGAAGCCGACACGGGTGCGGTAAGCGCGGGCGTAATTGGCGTCGAGTTCTTCATTCATGCCCGGGCTCCCTATTCATATAACCAGGGCTGACAGCGCTGTTGCACCAGCTCGAAGTCCGCAATGCTATCCTGATAATCGTTCATGATCAGCGCCGTTTCGTCCCAGCCGTTGAGCAGGGCCAATCGCTGTTCGGCACCAGTGGAGAACGCAATCGGCGGACCGTCGCCGACACACAGGATCTGGTTTTCCAGATCGACCACGAAGGACTCCGCGCGGTTGGCATGCTCGATGAGCTCGGCAATGACAGCGCCGGGCATAACGATCGGCAGCAAACCGTTGCGAAAGCAATTGGTCTGGAAAATCTCGCCAAAGCTTGGTGCAATGATGCACCGAAGGCCACGATCCGCCAGCGCCCATACCGCCTGTTCGCGGCTTGATCCGCAACCGAAATTGGCACCGGCGATCAGGATTACGGCACCGCGCCAAGGCTCTTGATTCAACATGAAGCCCGTCACTTCAGCACCGCCGCTATCGAACCGCCGATCGTGAAAGGCATGGGTGCCCAACACCTCCCGCGTGGTGATCAACAGGAACCGCGCAGGAAAAATGATATCGGTGTCGATATTGTCCTCGGCCAGTACCGCGGCATACCCTGCCAGCCTAACGAATGGGGTCATCCGTCATCACCGAATGTACGGACGTCGACAAGGTGCCCCGCAATACCCGCCGCCGCTGCCATGGCCGGGCTCATCAGATGGGTGCGTCCGCCGGGCCCCTGTCGTCCTTCGAAATTACGGTTGGACGTCGATGCACAGCGTTCGCCCGGTAACAGTCGGTCATCGTTCATGGCAACGCACATTGAACAGCCAGCGTGTCGCCATTCAAAACCGGCGTCCTGAAAAATCCGATCCAGGCCCTCGGCCTCGGCAACAGCTTTAGTAGCAGTTGATCCTGGGACGACGATTGCTTTCACGCCCGGCGCAACCTTGCGGCCGCCAATCACGCGAGCGGCAGCGCGCAAATCTTCAATCCGCCCGTTAGTGCACGATCCGATGAAGACGCGATCGATGCCGATGTCGGTTAAATTCGTGCCTGGTTGCAGCCCCATATAGGCAAGCGCCTTGCCCATTCGGGCTCGCGCGCCCGGATCGGTCAGCTTCTCCGGATCAGGAACCGCGCTTGTAATCGCCGCGCAATCCTCCGGGCTGGTGCCCCAGCTTACCTGCGGAGCGATCTGCGACAGATCAAGCGTGACTACCTTGTCAAACCGCGCGCCGGGATCAGATTTCAGTGTGCGCCAATATGTTACCGCACCATCCCACATTGCGCCCTTTGGCGCCATCGGACGATGCTCCAGCCAGGCGAAAGTCACGTCGTCAGGGGCGATCAGGCCAATCCGCGCACCCGCCTCAATCGTCATGTTGCAGATTGTCATTCGTGCGGACATGGACATCGTCTCGATTGCCGGACCGCAATATTCGACGGCGTGACCGGCGGCGCCATTTGCGCCGATCTTCGCGATCAGAGCAAGAGCGACATCCTTGGCCGATATATGCGGTGGGAGCACGCCGGTCAGCTTTACCTTCATCGTTCTGGCGCGATACTGTTTCAGGCATTGTGTGGCCATGACCGTGCCGCACTCGCTTGCCCCGATCCCGAAGGCCAACGCGCCAAAGGCGCCGTGCGTCGTCGTATGGCTATCCCCACACACGATTGTCGTTCCCGGCAGCGTGAAACCGCTTTCGGGCCCGATAATGTGGACGATACCCTGATCCTTGCTATCCAGCGCGCGATACGGAATGTCGAATATTCTGCAATTTTCGACAAGTGTCGCGACTTGCTGCGAGGCGAGCGGATCATCGAATGTGTCACCGCGGTGTCGCGTCGACACGGCATGATCGGCAACAGCGAGGTGCTTTGCAGGCCGCCTGACACGTCGGCCGGCATCGCCAAGTGAGCGAAATGCCTGCGGACTACTGACTTCATGGACGAGGTGCCGATCAATATAGATTAGCGCATCTCCGTTCGCAAAATCGCGAACGACGTGGCTGTTCCATAATTTTTCGTACAGTGTTTGCGGCATGCTGGTCCTGACCAGACGGTACATTCATCCTCAATTATGAGATGTAGGCCGTTGATCACCGGTGCTCATTGCAAACTATCCGGATGGCGATAAATCGCAGCGGTTCATTCTCGTCGTTGACAGCGGGCGGCTATTGCTCTGCCTCATTATGATCGAACGCGCTCAGATCGGCGCTGATTGCCGCAGCCGTAGCCTTCAATTCATCGAGATAATCGGCGAGCGCTTCGTTCAGCTTCATCGCGGCGACGAAAAACACCAAAGTCATTGCCGCTTCGAAAATGCCCCGTCGAAAGATAGGCACAGCGATAGAAGAGGTCTTGCCTGGTGTCAGGTTGAAGTGGTTCCTGCCCTGAACGGCGTAACCCTGTTCCCGGATCAGATCGATATCGAGGCTGGCTTCGGCGACATTCAGATAATCGAGATCGATTTCCTGTGCGACGCGCATCCATTTCAGGATCATTTCGCGATCTTCGTCGCCTGCAAAAGCCATCGACAGCTTGCCAGACGCGCTGTCCAGTATCGGCAACGTGAACCCCGGGTAATAATGCTCGAATGTCAGCGACGTGTTGGCATGGGTTGAATCGCGCAGCATCATGTTGCGGCCCACGCGGATCGCGATCGACACCGGCCAACCGACCTTTCGTGTCAATTCAAGGATGTGCGGGCGCGCAACCTCGACTAGACGGTCATCCTGCTGAAATCCGTGCGAGAGAGTCAGCGCCATGGCGGTCGGGCGATAGCGCTTGCGGGTCGGTTCCTGTTCGATCAACCCTTCATAGATCAGCGTCTGCACAATGCGGCAGGCCGTCGGGTACGGCACCTCGATCGCCTTGGATATTTCCATCATCGACAGCGAATTGCGCTGGTTGATAGCCTTGATCGCAGCGATAGCCCTGGTGATCGAACGGATCGGAACCCCTTTTTCGACGACGTATCTCCCCAACCGGCCGGCATTGCCGAACCGGCTCGACAAATATCACGCTATCCGACAAATGACAATTATTGACCGACAGGCAGATTAATGGGTCAGTGCGGCAAGACGACTTGGCGCACAGCCTCCCCGCGTTCAAGCGTATCAAGCAGCCCGTTGATCTCGGCTAGCGGACTGACCGACGTCAGCAGCCGTTCGACCGGCAGCCGTCCGGCGCGCCACAGCGCTAGATAGCGGGGTAAGTCCCGCGATGGAATCGCTGATCCCATATAGCTGCCCATCAGCGTTTTGCCCTCTGCGACCAGCGACAATGCGGGGATTTGCAGCATCGCATCGGGGCTCGGCAAACCAACCGTGACCACTCGTCCGCCACGCCGTGCCGCACCATAGGCAAGCGCCAAGACATCGGCCTTGCCCACGGTTTCAATCACCACATCGGTTTTGGCCAGTTCGCCTGCATTTTCCGGCGCAACTGCCTGCGATGCACCCAGGGCAAGCGCCAGTGCCCGCTTTTCGGCCGAAGGATCGACAGCGGTCACCGGCTGGGCACCCGCCGCCAGCGCCCCCAGAAGCGCGGCCAACCCGACGCCGCCCAGCCCGTAGATCATAACGCTTTCGCCTGGCCGTACGGCGGCGGTGTTCATTACAGCGCCGACGCCCGTCAGCACCGCACAGCCAAACAGCGCGGCGATTGTCGGGGGAATGTCACGGTCAATTTTAATCGCCGATCGGCGATCCACAACCGCATGGGTAGCGAAGGCAGATACACCCAAATGATGATGAACCTTCTCTCCGTTGTGCGACAATCGACTGCCGCCGCCTATCAATTCGCCGGCGCCATTTGCGGCGGCAGCTTCCGGACATAAATAGCCGACGCCCGACGCGCAGGCGACGCATCGTCCGCACGACGGCAGAAACACCAATACGACCTGATCGCCGACGCCGAATTGCCCGTCATCGACATCGCCCAGCGCCACCACTGTCGCGGCTGCTTCATGCCCCAACGCCATCGGCATTGGCCGCACGCGATCACCGTTCACCACCGACAAATCGCTGTGGCAAATGCCCGCTGCGTCAATCCGAACCAGAAGTTCGCCGGCTCTGGGCGGTGCCAGCGTCAATGCCTTCAGCGTCAGCGGCAAGGTTTCGGCATAGGGGTGCGGATTGTCACCACTGCGATCCAGCGTCGCGGCGGTAATGGTTATGCTCATGCGTCGGCCTTCGCCCATTTCTTTTCAAACGCCCAGACGTCCTCGAACCCGATCAGTGCACAGAACTGGTTGAAATCGAACAACCCGCCGGGTTCACCGATGCCGTGTTGCTTCAGGTCAATCAGGGCCTTCTCCATTGCGGCCGCCGCGGCAAGACTCGTGAGGGAAGGATAGATGGCATAGGCAAAGCCGATTTCCTCCAGCACACTAGCATTGGGTATCGGTGTCTTGCCGTGATTGGCCATATTGGCCATTACAGGCACATCGAAAGCGGCACAGACCGTTCGCATTTCTTCTTCGTTGTGAAGCGCTTCGGGAAAAACCACTTCGGCACCGGCCTTCACGTACGCTTCCAGGCGTCGCAATACGCCGTCCACCCCTTCGCTTTGGCGTGCATCGGTCCGTGCAATGACGACAAAATTCTCATCCTCACGCGCGTCGATAGCTACCTTGATCTTCTCTGCCATATCGGCAGCGGGGATAAGTCGCTTAAACGGCGTGTGGCCGCATTTTTTGGGAAACTCCTGATCCTCAAACTGGATTGCGGTGACGCCCGCTGCCTCGTAGCCGCGCACCGTGTGATGGACGTTTAGCAACCCGCCATAGCCCGTATCGGCGTCCGCAATCAGCGCGGCCTTGCTGGTTTTCACTACGGTCGCCATCCGGTCCAGCATTTGGGTGTAGCTGGCGATCCCAGCGTCGGGCAGGCCAAAGGCCGATGCCGTCAGCCAATACCCCGTGCCATACAGGATATCGAAGCCGACACGATCGGCGATAACAGCGGCGATCATGTCCTGAACGCCGGGTGCCACGAAGAACTCGCCTGCCAACAGTTTCGTGCGGAATATCGGGTCTGCCACGATTCTGTCTCCTATGACGCAGCGCGGCTGGCTGTATGCCAGACCGGTTGGCGAGGTGGCGGCAGGCCGGTTTCGGCGAGGCAATTGGCCCTCAACGTGTCGATGTCGGGGCCATAATTGAACGTCGGCAGTTCGGCCGGTCGCGCGGCGCGCATCGTGGCGCGAAGCGCGTCGGTCGCTTTGGTATCGACCACGCCGCCGATCAGCACGACGCCGTAACGAAGCGCGCCCGAAACGGAGACCAGTCCCTGGGTCAGTTCCTTGGCGAGCAGCGCCGGATCACGTTCTAGCGGATCGCCCCAACCGCCGCCGCCCCAGGTGATGAAGTGGAGTCGGTCGCCAGCCTCGACCCTTAGATCCTCAAGCTTGTTGCCGACCACGGTCTCACTCCCGTCTGCCTTGACCAGAATTTTCTTCGCCCGCGCCCCAGGTTCACCGCCATTGACGCCCCATGGCGGCACGAACCAGCGATCGTCGTGGATGGCGATGACACCGGGTTCGAGGAAACGATAGACCATGCTGATGCCGTTGCCGCCGCGGTGCAGCCCGGGGCCGCCGCTGTCGGGCACGGTTTCATATCGCTCGATGCGCAATGGGAAATAGCGTTCCAGAAACTCGTTGGGCACATTGGTAAAGCCCGGCCACAGCGAATGGCCGTCGGGTCCGTCGCCCATCGGCCGCCCGGGAATGCCGCCGAACCCGATCTGAAACAATTGGAACCACTTGCCGGTTTTGTCAGTCCCGGCATAAAAAAGGTGCGGCGACGACGAAAAACCGGCGGCGTTCAGGAATTCAGGTGACTTCTGCCCCAGCAGACCACCCAATATGTCGAACAGCCGCCCCAGCGCATGCGTCCGCCCAGACAAAGCGGCGGGGAATTTGGGCTTTAAGAGCGATCCTTCGGGTATCCGGACGTCGATCAGGTCGTAGAACCCGTCATTGAACAGGATCTGCGGATCGAACACCATGATCATGTAGATGCCGAAAAACATCTTCATCATATTTTCGTTGAGGAAAAAGTTGATCGAGGCATCCGACTGTGGATCGGTGCCGTCGAAATCAAGGATTACCCGGCCATTTTCGCGCCACATTGTGCACTTGATCTTATAGGGGCCATAGCCTAGCCCATCGTCGCAGACATAATCCTGAAAGCTGACACGTTCTTCGCCGATTGAAGTTTCGATCAGCTGCTGCATCGCACGATGATTGCGATCAAGCAGCAGATCGGTGGCTGACGCATAGACATCATCACCGAACCGATCGGCCATCTCTATCACGCGCCGCGCCGCAACCCGGCACGACGCAATCAACGCATTCAAATCCGCCTTACACCAGTCGGGCGTGCGGGTCTGATGCATTACGAGCTTGATCAGGTCTTCGTTATAGACGCCCTGTTTCCAGATCTTGACCGGCGGTATCCGTACGCCTTCCTGAAAGATCGATGTCGCGTCGATCGGCATCGATCCGGGCACTTTGCCGCCGATGTCGCTCTGATGGCCAAACATCGACGTATAGGCGAGCAGACGCCCATCCTTGAAAACCGGCAGCAAGACCAGCCAGTCATTTGAATGGCTGATTGCGCCCCCGACCGAATAAGGATCGGACAACAAGATCATGTCGCCTTCCTCGATGGAGCCGTCGAAACCATCGAGAAAGGGACCGATATAACTGCCGAACTGGCCGACGATCATCCGTCCCTTGCTGTCGGCGATCAATGGAAAGGCATCGCCCTGTTCCCGGATGCCTGGCGACATCGCCGTGCGGACCAGCGTTGCGTCCATCTCAACCCGCGCATTGCGCAGTGCGTTTTCAATCACTTCGAGGGTAACCGGATCAATCGATACCGTTTTGAACGGAGTTTCATTTGCCTGGATAATCTGCGCGGACATGATTCATGCTCCTTTCAGGCCAGATTGATCAGGATGTTGCCGACAGCGTCGACCTGACCGAAGCAACCCGGCTCGATCAGCGTCGTGGCATCCATTTCGACGACAATCGCAGGGCCGGCAATGATGTCACCGGCGCGCAGTTTCGAACGATCGTAAATTACCGCCGGTGACATCTCGGTACCCGTCCACAAATGATGATCGCGCAGCTTTGCAGCGGACGCGTCGCCATTGCCTTTTGGTAGCGGGGGCGCCTGCAGATCGGGCTGCGGTCCCAGGGCAACGGCGCGCAGGTTCACCAACTCGTGCGGACTCGCCATATTGAACGTGAACAGCCGACGATGCTCTTCGTCAAACCGCGCCGTCACGCCGTTCAGACCATCGCGCGCCAGTGTTTCTGTATCGATCGCAAGCGGCACTTCGAACGCCTGCCCTTCATAGCGCACGTCGATTTCGAAAAGCGACGTGATGTCAGCGTCGGGAATCCCTTCTGCCGCCAGTTCGGTGCGGGTCTGCGTCGCCATTTCGTTCAGGATCGCTTGAACTTCGGCCTTATCGGTATCAGCAAAGCGCCGAGAAAAGCTGCGTGCGGTTTCGGTGCGCATCTGCGTGGTCGCATCACCAAGCGCGCACAACACACCGGGTGACACCGGCGAGATTGCGGGCCAGCTGCCCATCAGCCGTGCAACCGCATTGACGTGCAGCGGCCCAGCGCCGCCGAATCCCATCAGCGCGAAATGGCGCGGATCGTAACCCTGCTGCACTGAAATCATCCTGAGCGCACCGAACATATTCTCGTTGACGATATCGATGATCCCGCGTGCTGCCTCCATCAAGCCGATGCCGAGTTGGTCGGCAATGCCCTGTACAGCTCGTTCCGCACCGACCCGGTCAAGCTTGAAGCTGCCGCCCAGCAACGATTCGGGCAGGTAGCCCAGCACGACATTGGCATCAGTCACGGTTGGCTGCACGCCCCCCTTGCCGTAGGCGACCGGACCCGGTACCGCGCCCGCCGATTGCGGACCGACGCGCAACGCTTTTGTCAATTCGGGAACATAAGCGATCGATCCGCCGCCCGCGCCGACCGTCTTCACATCGAGCGCCGATGCCCGCACCGCCAGATGGCCGACCTCCGTAGTGCGGACCCGCCGCGCATCCAGATTTTCGATGAGCGCAACATCGGTCGATGTTCCACCGACGTCGAGCGTCAGGATGTTACGAATGCCGGCGTTGCGCCCCACCCACAATGCGCCCGTCACGCCACCCGCCGGGCCGGACATCAGCAACGATACCGGATGTTCCTCGGCTTTTTCCGAACTTATCAAGCCGCCGTCGGATCGCAGCAACGACAAGGATCCCACCATGCCGCCGCCGCGCAGCTTGTCGCGCAGGTTGCGCACATAGTTGCGCATCACGGGGCGCACCGCCGCGTTGGCGACGGTGGTCAGGGTGCGCTCATATTCTTGCATCTCGGGCAGGACGACATGACTGAGCGACAGCGGCACATCGGGAAGGATTTCTGCAGCCAGCTCAGCGACCCGCCGCTCATGCGAGCCGTTGAGATAGGCATTGATCAGCGATACCGTCAGCGCCTCGACCCCCTGGCCTTTCAGCGTCGTCAGCGCGGCACGAATGTCATTGTCATCGACCGGTTCTACTTCGTTGCCTTGCGCATCCATCCGACCAGTGATTTCAATCGTATCCGCAAGTGCTGCGAGTGGTTCGGGCTTTGGCCAAACGATCCATCCGGCCAGCCCGCCCGGCACGAAGCTCCGTGCGATCTGCATGATCTGGCGATAGCCCTGTGTCGTCACCAACCCGACCCGGGCGCCCTTGCCTTCCAGAATGGCATTGGTCGCAACGGTTGTGCCGTGCAGAAAGAATTCGATGTCCGCAGGCGTGATACCGGCGTCACGGCAAATTCTTTCCACACCATTCAGGATGCCGACGGAGCTGTCTATCGGGGTTGACGGTGTCTTTTGGCGCCAGAAACGCCCGCTCAATTGATCGAACAACAGCAGGTCAGTGAAGGTCCCGCCCACGTCGACGCCTAAACGAAATGTCATGCGGTCCTCGGCAATTGCTCGGTACGAATCGGCTAACGATGCAGGTCGTCCCGTCGCCCTGGACATGCATATGCAATCGACGTTCACGCTCAGCGACATTGACTGCTGGTATCCGCCCTGCGGTTTTTCGCTGACGGCACCTGTCCTGTCGCAGGGAACCTGATCACGATTGGCCATCAACCGCAGAAAGCCATCATGTCCATCTATCGTCCCGCTCTTCGTGCTGACAGCCAGGCATTTTTGAAACGGCGCTGCAGGGGGGATGCGCTGTTGATCGACGGGACTTGGCAGGCGGCCGAAGCCGGTGCGACAATGCCAACGATTGATCCCGCGACGGGTGAGGAGACCGCTCGCATTGCGGTCGCATCTGTCAGCGATGTCGATGCTGCCGTCGCCGCTGCCCGTGCTGCCTTTGCCGACTGGCGAGATACACCGCCGATGCAGCGTGCCCGGATTCTATGGCGCATCGCCGAGCTGATAGAGTCGCATATCGACGAACTGGCCGAACTCGAAACGCTTGATCAGGGAAAGCCGCTGTTTGTTGGCCGGTGGGCGGAAATCCCGGGCGCCGCCAACCAGTTTCGCTTCTTCGCCGGACAGGCGATGACGATCGAAGGCAACACGATCGAAGACTCGATCGATTATCAGCCGGCGGGCAAAAAAATGTCGAGCTGGACCCTGCGCGAACCCGTCGGCGTGGTCGCCGCGATCGTGCCGTGGAATTCACCGCTCGTGTTGACTGCGATGAAACTCGCACCGGCGCTTGCCGCTGGTTGCACCATAGTGCTGAAGCCTGCCGAGGATACGTCGCTGACGGCGATCCGGCTGGGCGAATTGATGCTGGAGGGGGGGGTGCCGGCCGGCGTGGTCAATCTCATCACCGGACCGGGCGCAATAACCGGCGCGCAGCTGGCTGCACACCCGGGTATCGACAAGATCGCCTTCACCGGATCGACTCAGACCGGGCGTGCCATCCTCGACGCCGCCAAGGCCAGGTTTACCCGCGTCACGCTGGAGCTGGGCGGAAAATCGCCAGCGATTGTCCTGCCGGATGCCGATCTCGACCTCGCCATCCCTGGTGTTGCCAACGCGATCTTCTTCAACGCCGGACAGGTCTGCATCGCCGGTTCTCGGCTCTATGTGCACCGCTCAATGCACGACAGGGTGGTCGATGGCGTGGTCGCCTATGCGGAGGGGCTGAAGATGGGCCACGGCCTGGATCCGGCAACGCAGATGGGGCCGCTTATTTCAGCGCGACAGGCCGAACGTGTCGCCGGATTCGTGGCGACGGCCAAGGCGGACGGCGCGACGGTCCTGACCGGTGGCGAGCGCAGCGGAGCGATCGGCACGTTTGTTTCGCCTGCCGTCATTGTCGATGTCCGCGCTGATATGCCGATCGTGCGCGAAGAAGTGTTCGGACCGGTATTGGTGGTTCAGCCTTATGACGACATTGCAGAGGTTACCGCCGCCGCGAATGATAGCGATTATGGCCTGGCCGCCAGCATCTGGACCGAATCGCTGTCGAATGCCCACCGGCTAAGCCACGATCTGCGCGCCGGGACGGTATGGATAAACAGCCACGCGATGTATGACGCGGCCCTCCCCATCGGTGGCGTGAAAGCGTCTGGATGGGGACGCGACAGCGGCAAGCAGGCGATGGACAATTATCTGGAATGGAAAACGGTGTGTGCTGTGATCTGATCCGCAAGGGCCGACCATGAACGGTCGCGGCCACGGCGCACCGCCCCGACTGCTCGAAGAACGGATAGTTTTTGAATCCCAAAGGGTGCAGCCTAATAGCCCGGCTAGAATTTTGGTTGATAAGGAAGGTGCAGCATGGCGTTCAATACCCGCCCAATCCGAGCAATCGGCCGCGAAGAGATTGAGACGTATCAGCGCGATGGCGTCGTTTGCCTGCGCCAGGTGTTTGACCGCGACTGGATCGACTTACTTGAGCCGATCGCGCGGAGCGTGATCATCGATCGCGAAGACGTTGGTTTGCTGCCGACAATTCCGGGCCGTTACATGGCGCGCCGGTTGGCTGAATATCGTAAGTTCGTGTTCGAATCACCGCTGGCCGAAGCCGCCGGTACAGTCATGGAATCAAAGGAAATTCGTTTTTTCTTCGATGAGTTCTTTGCCAAGCCGCCACAATCGGATGCAAAGACTTTGTGGCATTGCGATCGGATGGGCTGGCCGGTGTCCGGCGTCATGGTCCCATCGCTATGGATACCGCTGACGCCGATTGTGAAGGCCAACTGCCTCGAAGTGCTTGCCGGATCGCAGCATGACGATGTGCCTTATTGGCTGTTTTCGCCCAACGCCCGTCAGATGGCACGACCAGACGGGCGAGTACCGCACCCTGATGTCGAAAGCCGACGCAATGAACCGGGACTGCGCTTCCTGACCTGGGACATGGACCCCGGCGATATGCTGATCGTCCATCCATGGGTGCTGCATTATTCAGGCGGCAACCCGACTGATGACTGGCGTATTGCGATATCGGAGCGGGTGTTCGGGGACGATATTCGCTGGGCGCCGCGTCCTGATTGCGTCAATCTCGCCGGCGTCAGCTTTGATGAGATGATCGAAGGGCAGCCGCCGCAGGGTGATCTCTTCCCGCTACTCTGGTCGGATGATGGCCGGTCCGATGATGATAGCCGCTATCCGCACGGGTTCGCGACGAGCTGGACGCATCAGCCGATGGCGAACGTCAACGAATATGCGACGTTCAAGGAATTAAGCTCTATCGAAGAGCCGTCTCCCGCGCGACGGGCCGGTTAATGGACGGAGCAGCGACGTCTGCGGCGACGGATCGGACGGATGCGGTAGCAGTGCCCGCCTATGCGTGGCTTGTCCTCTTCATTCTAAGCTTGGGCTCGATCGTCTCTTATATCGACCGGCAAATTATTAACTTGCTGGTTGAGCCGATCAAGCTCGACCTCGGCGTCAATGATACCGAGATTGGGCTGCTGCAGGGATTTTCGTTTGCGTTATTTTACGCGGTTCTCGCGCTGCCGCTGGCTCGAATGGCGGATACCGGTAACCGCGTCCGCGTTATTTCCTTCGGTATTCTGTGCTGGTCATTGGCGACCTTTGGATGCGGGCTAGCCAGCAGCTTCGCCTTGCTGTTCATAGCCCGCGTGTTCGTTGGCGTGGGCGAAGCAACCTTGGCACCATCGGGCTATTCGTTGCTGCCCGATTATTTTCCGAAAAGCCGGGCGTCGATCGCGATCAGCATCTTCACTGGTTCCGGTTTTATCGGGTCGGGTCTGGCCTATATCATCGGCGGCAGGGTTGTGACCGCGCTGAACGCGATAGGTTCTTTGCGCCTCCCCCTGATAGGAGAACTCCACCCCTGGCAGATGGCATTCGTGTGCGCGGCAGCGCCGGGAATCGTTCTGCTCCTGCTTATGCTGCTGGTTAAGGAACCTCCTCGGTCGAACACCGCCAATGTGGATGCCACGCAAGCCGACGAGTCACGTTTGTCCGCGGTGATAGTCCATCTCCGCGTCCATCCCCGGCTTTTCACCGGCTTGTTCATTGGCCTGTCAATGGTTGCCGCTGGCAGCTTTGCCATCAACACATGGACGCCGACGTTTCTTATCCGCGTCTATGGCTGGTCGCCGGCGGATGTCGGACTGGTCTTCGGGAGCCTGGTAGTCGTCGCGAGCGCAGGTGGCGTGTTCACCGGCGGCGCCGTCGCGACCGCGCTTATGCGAAGGAACGTGAGCAGCGCCAACCTGCTCGTGCCGCTGGTATCGGCGCTGGCTGCGATCCCGCTGGCGATCGCCTTTCCTCTCATGCCGACCGCGACCCTGTCGCTGACGGTCCTTGCGCCGGCGCTGTTCCTTTCGGCAGTGCCGTTCGGGTGCGGTACTGCCGTCTTCCCGTTAGTGTCGCCCAACCGGATACGCGCGCAGATCGTCGCGATTTATCTGCTGCTTGCGAACATAGTCGGGTTCACCCTGGGGCCGACATCAATCGGTATGTTGACCGATTTCGTCTACCGACGTCCTGATCTGATTGGGTATTCGCTGGCAACGTCGCCGCCGCTGTTCTTCTTGCTTGGTGCTGGGCTACTCGGTTGGGCGATAGCGCCCTATCGCTCGTTAATGGGACCATCGTCGGGCGTCACGCCCGCGCATTGATCAGTCGAGAAGGTCGAACATTCCGCCGAAAAGCTGGTTGGATGCCTTGCTCCACAACAAATGCGCCGCCGCCAGATCCTGCGCTGCAATCCCCAGTGACTTGTAAATGGTGATGTCATGGGCGGATACCCTGCCTGCGACGCGGCCGTCGACGACATCGCCGATCTCACCGATGATATGGGTTTCATCGACCATGCCAGCTTCGATTGCGCGCCGCAGTTCGCCGGCTGCTGCCAGGGCAGCGGGACGCGAATCAACATAGAACCGTGATCGGCGAACCGCATGTGCATCGACCTCCGCCGTAGACGGGATCGCCGATCCGACCAGCGTCAGGTGCTGGCCTGCCTCGAGATCGTCACCGGATAAAACCGGTTCATCCGCCGACGTCGTCGTACAAATGATGTCGGCGCCCTTGATCGCTTCTGCTGCAGTGCTCATCGCCGTCGTCCGAACAGCGGTCCGCAACGCGGTGGCTGCGGCAAAGGCGGAAGCTCGCTCGGCCGTCCTGCTCCATATGGTGATCGTATCGATCGGGCGGATCGCCAGCATCGCATCTATATGCCGCGCAGCTTGTTCACCACTGCCGATCATGGCGAGTGACCGGGCATCCCGCCGGGCAAGAATGTCCGTTGCCATCGCACTGGTGGCCGCGGTCCTGATCGCGGTCAGCGCTGACCCTTCGACCATTGCGAGCGGAATGCCCTTTGCGCTGTCGAACAGCAAGACCATGCCGACATGCGTGCCCAGCGGATCGCCCAATGCACGCTGATATTTGCAGACTAGTTTGATGCCGAAACAGGCCGGATCGTCCATCGTGCCGGGCATCATCGCCATTTTACCCGGTGCGCCAGGGATGGCGACGAACTGGCGCAGGAGTTGGTTGGTTTCGCCGCGCGACGCAGCAGCCATGGTGGTGCGCATTAGCGCGATGCATTCGCCGATTGGCAGATGCGCCTCTACGTCGCTGCGGGAAATGAGTCTCATCTAGGCGTGCTCCTGGCTTTTCAGGGCTTCGGTCGCGGGGGGACAAACCGCATTCGCCGCTGAGCCTCGTCGACATCGGCCGGGCGATCAAAGGCGTCGGGCATGGGCTCGCCCGGGGTCCTGACCCTGCCAATGGCATCGAACCAGTCTTCGAGACCCGGTGGCATGAACACCCAGAAAAGCTTCAAGTCGACTTCACCGGTATTCTGTATAACGTGCCGCGCATAACGACCAAAAAGCAACGTCGTACCGGGGACGAGGTGATACCGGTGGTCCTCGATCTCGGCGGCACCTGTGCCCTCATAAATAAAAATCAGCTCGTGATTTTGTTCATGGCCATGCTCGCGAACCGAGCAGCCTGGCGGTAATACCTGCGTGCCTGATGAAAATCCGTCATACGGCATGTTGCGGGGCGTCAGGTTGACCGAAACAAAACCCCGCGCTGGCGCAGGCTGCCAATATGACTTGCCTTCGTCGGGGCCGATGACCGCTGACCACCGGTTGAAATAGGGTGCCCCCGGATCGGTCATTCGGTGATTGCCTTCAGCTCGGCCAATGACTCGGCCAGTACCCGGTAATAGTCATCGGAAACTGTTACCGGCGCGAAATGATTGCCGGTCGGCAACACTTTCAGCACAGCACCGGCAATGCGATCGGCCAGTTCTTCGGACAGCGGTAACGGCGTTATCTGGTCGTCGCGCGCGCAGATTACCCTGGTCGGCGCGCGGATTTGGTCCAACAGGTCGCGCACATCGTGACTAGTCACCGCGTCCATCCGCTCAAGCTCGATTTCGGTTCCTACAAAGGCGCGCAATCGTGCCGCGATGCCTTCGTTCACAGCCTCGGTGTTGTTGGCCATCCACCAGCCGGGATTGCCGAGTAGATTCCCCTGACGGAAATAGGCCTCTGGGCCGCACTGACAGAGAATTTGGCGACGCAGCGCAAACAGTTCGGTGAAATAGGGGGTTGGGCCAGCCCAGCTGGCTGACAGCACCAGCGCAGTGACCCGTTCGGGTGCGACGATCGCAATATGTTGTGCAATCGCCCCACCCAACGAATGACCGACCAGCGTCGCTTGTTCAATATCGAGCGCATCGAGAAGCGCAATCGCATCAAGTGCGAGCACCTCCACCGTGGTGCTGATGTCGGACGGAAGGCTGTCACCGGTCTTACGATGATCGAACGACAGCGTTGCATATTGATCGGCCAAACGGCCCATCTGTCCCGTCCAGAAATCCGCACGGCCGCCCAGCCCGACGATGAACAGCAGCGGCGGCCCCGCACCCTGTTCGATGACATGGAGTGCTGTGTCCCGTACCGTGACGATGCGACTTTTCATGACGATTTTTTCAATACACCCAATTGCTGCCACTCACCGATCTTGTCGACAAGCGGACTGGCCCAACGTAACGCAATCAAGTTAGGTGTCCGGCATGCCATCAGGTCAGGAATTCACCACGATATCCGCTGTGCGAAGAAACGAACGATAGTCGATCGCCCGACGATTCAATTGGCCATGTCCGGTCGTGCAGGCGGTCTTTTGGGGCGGCATGACCTCCAACCTCCTCTTGCCAGGCTAGAGTGATCGTATGATATCGACTGACTATATCATTATCGGGGCCGGTTCGGCGGGCTGCGCGTTGGCCGCGCGGCTGACCGAAGATCCCAACCGCAACGTCGTGCTGATCGAAGCAGGTGGCTGCGACCTTTACCCCGCCATCCATATTCCCGCCGGTGTGGTCTCGTTGATCGGCAACCCACGTTATGACTGGGCCTATTTGGCGGAGCCGGACCCATCGCGCGCCGACAAGGTAGAGCTATGGCCTGCCGGAAAGGTTGTCGGCGGGTCTTCGTCGATCAACGGGATGTTGTTCGTTCGCGGCGCTCGTGCCGATTACGATAAATGGGCCGCCGCTGGCAATCCGGGCTGGGGCTACGACGATTTGTTGCCGTTGTTCCAACGGATGGAGAATTCAGCTTTTGAAGGCGAAGAGCGCGGTCAGGGTGGCCCGATTGAGGTTGGCGCTCTGCGATCACGCCATGCGCTTGCCAAGGCGTTTGAGGAGTCGGCAATCGCTGCCGGCTTGCCTGCCAATCCCGATTACAACGCAGGCTCGCAGATCGGCGTTTCGCCGCCACAGGTCACCCAGCGGCGCGGCGCCCGCTGGAGCGCGGCCCGGGGTTATCTCGCAAAGGCAAAGAAGCGGCCGAATTTCACGCTGATGACCGGGTGTGACGTGCAGAAAATTCTCGTCCAGGATGGTCGCGCGACAGGCGTGCAATATCTGTGTGGCGGAAAAATGCACGAGCTCATGGCGCGTCGCGAAGTAATTCTGTCTGCCGGCGCCATTGCGTCGCCAAAGCTACTGATGCTGTCCGGCATTGGGCCGGGCGATCACCTGCGGTCGATGGGGATCAGTCCGGTGGTCGATTCCGCGCAGGTCGGCGCCAACCTGATCGAACATCCTAATGCCAATATGAGCTGGGACGTGCGCGAGAGAACCTACAATGTCGAAATAAACGGTCCGCGTGTCGCCGTGCACCTGCTTCGCTGGTTGTTGTTGCGCACTGGCCCGGCGACGAGCCCCTATCCGCATGCGGTCAGCTTCTTCAACACTGTCGATGGGTTGGCAGCGCCCGACATCCAATTGATGTTCGGGCCTTTCGCATTCGCCTTTTCACCTGAGGGCGTGGTGCCATATCGCAAGCCAGCGGTCACGGTCGTCGCCGCGCTTAATCACCCCGTCGCGCGCGGCAGGATCCGGCTTGCCAGTGCCGATCCGTGCGACAAGCCTGTTATTGAACACGCGCTGCTGAGTGAGCCCGCTGATGTTGAGCGGCTGACCGCTGCGTGCAGGTTTGTCCGCCAGATTTTCGAACAGGAACCAATCGCCAGTGCAATTGTGGGCGAACGGCTGCCTGGCCCGCAGATCCAATCGCCTGCCGAATGGGATGGCTATCTGCGTCAGACGACATTCCTCGGCTATCATCCTGTGGGCACCTGCGCGATGGGGCCGAACGGCGTCGTCGACCATCAATTGAAGGTGCACGGCATCAACAATCTGCGCATCGCCGACGCGTCGGTCATGCCATCCAGCATATCGGGAAACACAAACGCAGCGGCGATGGTAATCGGTGAGAAGGCAGCGGACCTTATTTTAGGCGAACGCTGATCCCCGTTGTCGAACGCCTGCCATGGGCGCGAACGACGTCGACGAACGCCCTGATTGCCATCATCCTGGTCACAGATAGAATGCCGGTCATCCGGTCAGCCGCCGATCTGGGTGTTCCACGCTGAGCGAATTCGGCCGGTATCGCGGCGACGGCGTTGATCATTGTCGCGAAAACAACACCGAAGAACAAAACGACCGAGATGCGATAGCCAAACGCCGCGTCGCGTGCAGATTTCCCTGGCATCGTCGCCAGATCGCTTTTCGATCAAAAGCCTTCGATGAATGGCAGATCGCAGCTGGCGTTGGCATCCGGTTATGCCCGCCGTCCGCACGGTCCCGTCGCCCCCTTCAAATCGCTTCTGATAATTGGTCCCTGTTATACACAAACAACATGGCCGACGAGCGAGCCCCATATTTCCCGCATAGCACCGGATTTTTCGAACTGCCCATGCACGAACGCCCGACTACTCCTTCGGAGGGTATTCAACGGTGCTAGCTTCCTCATCAATGGGCGTTTTCAACAATCACCGATGGTAGTCGAGAACATGAAATGGACGCCGAGCCTGATGCGCGGACGATCCCCGAAGGCTAACATTTGTTCGTACATCGGATAAGATACCGATTAAGATTCTGGGCAATCCAACATCAGGTAGGCTTCATCCCGAGCAATTTTTGCAATTCGGCAGTTAATGTAAGGGGGGAATTTATGCTAAACAAAATGACCTTGATGGGGAGCGTCGCGGTAATTGCGATGGTTGTGGTAAGCCCGGCAATCGCAGCGCCAGTAAACGCGGACGAGTCACCAAAGGCTGAGGTGTCATCGGATAACGGCGCCGATATTATTGTTACAGCTAGAAAAATCGATGAAAAGGCGCAAGATGTGCCTCTCGCCATTAATGCGTTCTCTGCAAAGGATTTGCAAGAGAAATCGCTGACTAGTCTGCAGGATATCGCGCTCCAGACGCCTGGCCTGGTATATGAGGATTATTCAAATGGCGGCTATGGTACGCCAACAATCCGAGGCGCCACGCAGTTTTCGATAACCAGCCTCGAGCAGAACGTGTCGGTGTTTCTTGATGGAATCTACGTTCCGCGCCAATACTCGTTCGACGTCGGGACGTTGTCCTTGGAGCGGGTCGAAGTGGTCAAGGGCCCGCAGAGCGCTCTCTACGGTGCCAACGCCTTTGCCGGCGCCATCAACTATATCACCACCAATCGCAGCCTGACCAAATTGGGCGGAAGGGCCCAAGTGGGCGTATCGGAAAATGGTGGTTTTGACATTGGGGGCCGAATCAATGTTCCCGTCATCGCAGGTCGGCTCTCGCTCCGCGCTGCTGGGTCCAAGTCGGATTTTGGCGGTGACATCAAAAATAGCCACCCGAATGCTAATGTTGGCATTTATCCCGGCACGAACGGTAATTATGCCGGCTATAAAAACGACTCCTACATGTTCGGCGCAACGGTAAAGCCAGCTGATATATTGTCGATAAATTTTGATTATTACCATTTCGACGTGAATAACGAGGTTCATGCCGGATATCGCATCGAGAGCAGCAACCGAGATACTAATTGTGGTCGCGCCGGAGGTCTATATTGCGGTGTTATTCCGGTCACCCCTGTTAATCCACCAAGCGGCCTCCCTATCTATGTCCAGGATCCGCGTTCAAGCGGTATAGCCGCTAGCACTAACGTTTATCGTGGCTCTGCCGATCTTGAGCTTAGCGATACGTTATCGCTTTCATATCTCTTCGGGAAAATTGACGGGCAGGTTTTTGCCGCTGGTGACTCTGAAAAGAATCCGCTGGTCGGAAATGCCGGGGCCAGTAACACGTTCACCTTTGGCCCAGAAGGTAACTATAGCTACATGTCGCATGAAGCGAGACTGCAATACGCGGCACAGAACGGTATCTACGCGATGATTGGGGGTTTTGTACAAGATGGTACGGACCTCGATATTTTCTCATTTGGATTTCAACCTTTCCGGGGCACAACTCCAATAACAAGCTCTGCCGGTTCGCTGGTGAGCACACCGTCCACAACCAGGACTAACACGCGAGCGGTATTTGGACGGGTTGGAATCCCGCTTCTGGATGATCGTCTGAATATTTCTGCCGAAGGGCGGTACACAGATGTTAAAAAGAACCTAGTTAGCGGCGCATTGAATTTCAATTACAATGAAAAATACTTCACGCCGCGGTTTTCCGTCGACTTTAAGATAACGCCTGCGAACCTGATTTATGCTTCGGTTGCCAGGGGCGTTAAGTCAGGCGGTGTTAATCCATCGACCTTTGCTGCCCTTATTGCAGCGGAACGATACTATGGGCCCGACGCCAACTGGACGTACGAGATCGGATCAAAGAATAGTTTTGCCAATGGCAAAGGGTTTGTGAACGTTGCGGCGTTTTACATTGACTGGTCGAACCTTCAGGTACCGCAAACGCCTACGGGAGCACCTATCAACACAGCTACTGTCGTTGTTAACATTGGCGGCGCCAAATCGCGGGGTGTCGAGGTTGCAGCAGAGTATGAGGTTTTGAAAAACTTCCGGCTGAACGCAGGCTTTGCCTATATCAATGCGACCTTTAACAGCGGTACCATTTCGGGCCGGCTTGCTCGTGCGGGTATTTGCGACAACGTCGTCTGCGCATCCAATGGCAATGTCTCGGGCAACACTCTTCAACGTTATTCGCCATGGCAATGGAACATCGGCGCGGCCTATGAAGCGCCGATCACCAGCTCGATTAAGGCTTTTGGGCGGCTCGATGTGTTCGGCGAATCCAGGCAATTCACCGATGAAAGCAATACGGCGATTATTGGAGCACGAACGCTGGCTAACCTGCGAGTTGGTGTCAGGGGCAACCATTGGGAGGTATCGGCTTGGGCAAAAAATCTGTTCGATAAAGTCTACGCAACGAACGCATTTTTCACCGCTACCCCGTTTGGAACGTCCTACGTTCCTTCGATTGGCAATCGCCGCCGGGTGGGTGGCACCCTGTCGATCAACTTCTAATTACCGACCGATAAAACTGCACTAAAAGGGGGCGGCAAAAATGCCGCTCCCTTTTTTCACCGTTACACACTTCCCGTTTTCAGGCCTTTGGTGAGTTATGCCGAGGTGCGTTGGTCAGAACGCATGTGCCCGCCCGCTCGTCGGGGCCCAGTCCTGCGAACCTCGGGAACAACAGCCGACCCTTGATCTGGAGCTACAGCCCATCGCCGGAAAGCGAGCGGAGCGCCTTCGGCACCAGCATCTTGAACAACGGCATCACATCACGGGTCGGAAGGCCACCCTTTACGGGTGATCCGCGCGAAAGCGCCGCTTCCGGACGCCGCGTGAAACGCCTAGAAATTGAACGCCGCAAACAGCCGCTCCAGCGGATAACCCACCGCGCTCAGCGCCTCGCACCGGTCCGATAGTCAGGCAATTTTGGCTGTCCCGCCATCGCCGCGTGCGCACATCGGCAAAGACAGTGACTCAGGTCGTACCCTCGACGGCGAGCGGTTTTTTTTGATGCGCCCGGATCATCCATCTCAGATCAATGGATCTGGCCCTAACAAGGACCAGTCATGGCGATTCAAATTCTTTCCGGATCGCGTCAGTATGTTGCCCCTTTGCTGGCACAAAACGGCGCTCCGGTTCTTGATTATCAACAATTGCTCCAGGGGATATGAGGTGGAGCGGGCCGGTCGGCGTGTCGATCGTAAAACGCCGAAGATGGGGGTGTTCCGCAAGTTCAGGAATGCTGTTTAGCCGCCCATAGGCAATGCCTGCAGCTTCGAGGAGCGCCATCGCTTCGCTCGACCCCAGCTGGTCGAAACGAGCCTGCACTTGCCCATCAAGCGCCGCGCGATGTTTCAGGCGCATCATGTTGGTCGCAAAGTCTGGGAAAATGGCCAGCTCTTTGCTGCCCATCAAGTGTTCGCAGAACGACGTCCATTCGCGGCTGTTTTGGACTGAGAATACGACCTTGAGCCCATCGCTGCAGGTATAGGCCCCGTAAGGCGCAATCGATGGATGGTTGACACCGGCACGCTTCGTCGCGTGACCCCCATAGGCATATTGCAGATAGGGCACGTTCATCCAATCGGCTAACGCGTCGAACAACGATACTTCTATCAGTGCGCCAACGCCGGTTCGTTCACGCTTGAACAGCGCCTGCAGGATGGCGGAGTGTGCAGTAAGGCCCGCTGCGATGTCGCAAACAGAGACCCCCACACGCGCCGGGCCGTCCGATGTGCCGGTAATCGAACACAGCCCCGTTTCCGCCTGAACAATCAGATCATAGGCCTTCAGGTCAGCATAAGGACCCGTTTCGCCGAAGCCAGTGATGGTGCAGCAAATAATTGCCGGAAAATCGCGCCGCAACCTGGCCATCGGAAAGCCCAGCTTCGCTAGGCTGCCGGGCTTCAGATTTTGAATGAAGACATCAGCCTTCGCAACCATAGCATGGAGCAAATTGCGATCAGTCTCGACACGAAGGTCAAGGCAGACCGATTCCTTTCCCCGGTTGAGCCACACAAAATACGCGCTGTTGCCATTTGCAAATGTATCATAGTTGCGCGCGAAATCGCCTTCGGGGCGTTCAACCTTAATAACGCGGGCCCCCGCGTCGGCAAGTCGGACCGAAGCGTAAGGCGCGGCAACGGCCTGTTCGACCGATACTACCGTTATGCCATTGAGGTCCCCGCTCATTCTGCCAACTCAGACTGCTGCCGAGAGCGGATGGTCGCGAGCAGACGGCTTTGTTCATTGCCGACAATGGCGATCCCTTCGTCCACGCCCATTCCCGGTTTCGCCAGCATCATGGATGCAGCGCTGGCAACCGCAACGTGGACACAGGCACGCGCCGACAGGTCGGTTTCGGCGCAGCTGCCGCCCGAATAGGCCCCTATGTCGGCACTCTTGGCATATCGGATTGCACGGACAGTATCGAGCAGGTTGCCAACATCAGGGGTCTTGATCTGGATAATATGGGCCGCGCGCGCGTCGCAGAACCTCTCAACGTCCGACAATGTGTTGCAATATTCGTCAGCGACAATGCGTACCGACGGACATAGTTGATCGACCTGTTCAACAATGTCCGCATACGCATCCAGCTGCGCATCCAGCGACCCATAATCGGCGGGGCATTCCACGTTGAGCTCAAACCCGGGAACGGCTTCGGCGATACGGGCGATATAGCGCGCTATATCACTCGGCTCTTGTCCGATCTCGATTCCGATCCAGCCGTAAAAGTCAAAATGCAGAACAGGGCGATAGCCCGGTCTGCCAATTTCCTGTGTTCTTGCCGCGACCCAGCGGGCGTATTCGAGGAAAACCTCGCCGGCCCTGCCAAACTTCTCTCGTGAATTGATAAGGCCGTGCGGCAAGATATCGACGGACTTTAGGATCATCTTGTCGACATTCAAATAACGATCGTCGCCGCTTTGCGCGAAAAGCGGAATTGGCAAACAAGGCAAAGTCAAACCGAAATCTGCGCAGATCACCTCAGCCATCGTCAAATTGCGGGCAATCGCTGCTGCGCGCAGCAGCGCCTGGCTGACGCCGTATTCGACGGCGATGGGCAGGCGTGCTCCATCGACATAGGCCATGACTGCTTCGGTGTTGCCAATCAGGTCCGGAGCGGCCCTTCCAACGATCCGGGGAGCGATGACTTGCCGGACGAGCTCTTCGATAATGACGGGATCAAACAGCGGATCACGACCGGCTGTGCCGGAATATTGAACGCTTACTGCATCGCCCCATGCAGTCGTTCCATCCGAAAGCATAAAACCAATACCTAAGGCGGCACCGGGAATGCGGATGTTTTCGAAACCCGGTGTCTGGGGATCGCCCCGATAGACAAAGCCGTCACGATCGACACCGCTGCGGATCGCTTTCTGATCGTCATAAAAAAAGCCGCCCATTGCCGGCGCTGTAATAACCCTCGTTACCGTAATCATCGCACGCCGGCCGTAATTCGACACGTGAAGACCGCGTTATGATGGCCAGGAAATGATAATCGGACGCCCAGTATTCGGGGTATTTTCTGCGTCGCTCGGAAAATTTGGCAAAGCGTCGCAAACGCTCCTGGCGAATTTTCGGCCAGGTGATCAAACCGCTTTTGGGTCGCATTGGCCTTCACCGTTTGCGGTGCCGTGCCAACATCGTTGGCGGCCCTCGCTCGCGCCCGCTGCAAAGGGTTCGTGTCAGCAATTTTCATCTTTTCTCCAAAGCAGAAACAGCAAATGGGTGTTGATATCGTCGATCATTTTAATCTGCGTGCCGCTGAGCTTTCAGCCGACTGTTCTGGTTTGATCGCTAGGCGAAAACTGCGTGACGTGCCGGCGTTCAAGGTGAGCGCGGCGCAATGCGATCGCCGACCCGCACAAAAAATGTCGTGCGCAAATCTGGATCCAGCAAATTTCCAGCGAACGCTGGAGAAGGTCATGGTCGCTCGGTTTGAACGCTTGCTAGATAGTCGATGACCGCCGCGCGCTGTTTGTCATCGACGATTCCCTGAAATGTCATCTTGGTACCAGGGACTTTGGCGCTGGGTGCCTGCAAGAAAGCATCAAGATTAGCGCGGCTCCATATCATCCCCGATGATTTGAGACCTTTGGAATAGTCGTAACCGGCATGCGATGCGGCCTTGGCGCCGAACACATTGTGCAGATTAGGCCCAATGCCGTTTGCGTCGCCATCGCCAATCGTGTGGCAGGCGCGGCATTGCAGGAACAATGTCGCGCCAATCTTGGCAGGGCCGGATGCAGTGACGGCGGCTGGCCGTTCAGCCGAGCGAGGCGAGCCCTGGTCCGCATCGCCTGCGGGCGCATTGCAGGCCGACACCCCAAACGCCAATGTTGTCGCCAAAGCTGGCCATGCCTGGTGTCGCACGTTGGTTGTTCCTTCTGCGCTACATCCGATTCAGAAGATCTAGCGCCGCGGGCAGCGATATCCCGAATAATTCAACAATGTCCGCGCAACGATCAAACCTTGATTCACGTCGGCCACGGCAAGCCCAGCGCACCAAAACCAACTAGGGTCCAAAAAAGTATAGCCTTCACCGGATCAGACGAGGAATTGTCGATGACTTTAAGCCGCCGCCAGATGTTAGCCGGGACAGCCGCCGCCGGATTGGTCACTCTGCCGTTGCTGGACGGCTGCAAGATTTCTGCGCCGGTGAGGCAAGCCGACGTGATCGTACTAGGCGCGGGCGTTTCCGGGTTAAATGCGGCCAGATTATTGGAGGAACAGGGTTTTAAGGTCATTGTGCTTGAGGCGCGGGACCGGGTTGGCGGGCGCGTGCTGACCTTGTTCGACCAGCCCGGCCATCCTGAAATGGGCTTCAACTCCATGGGCGCTGGCTATGGTCGCGGGATCGACGCGGCCAAGCGTGCCGGGATTGAATTGGTCGATATCAGCCCGCGTTACATGGTCGATTCGCAACGCAAGGCGCAGCCTGTGCCGGTTGCCGGGGTGCCAGCCGGGAAAGCCGGTGGCCCGCCCAACCGAATCGAAAGCCAGCAGTTGGTGCTGGGCGGCAAGGGGATGACGCGCGCCGAATGGACAGCCTCACCTCAGAACCCACTGCCCGCCGATCTGAAGGAATTGATGCCTTGGGAAGTGGTTCCAGCGCTGTTTGCCAAGCATAATCCTCTCGTCAACTGGGCCGACTGGATCAATGCCGCTCCCGCGCAGGATGTTTCTGTCGCGTCCTTTCTGAAGGGTCACGGGCTTTCCGACGCGGCGATCAGGCTGGTGTTCGAAGTCGCGCCCTATTTTGGTGTTACCGCCGACACTTCCTCTGCTCTCAACTACGAGTTCATGGATGGTTGGATAAAAGCGCAGCAAAGCTTTGGCCACGCCAGCTACGCGGTGAAGGGCGGTAACCAGAAGTTGCCAGAGGCGATGCGTAGCCTGATCAACGGAGACGTCTTGCTCGACAAGGAAGTGGTGGAGATTGCATCCGATTCATCGGGGGCGACAGTAAGATGTGGCGATGGCACACGGTATCGAGGCAAGCATGTGCTGTGCAGTTTGCCCTATTCCACCCTGCGCAAAATCAGCATCGAGCCGGGCCTGACCGGCGCCCAGGCCATGGCAGTTAATACGTTGGCCTATCAGCCGTTGTCACTCGCCTTCCTGACCGTGAAGGAGCCTTATTGGGAGAAGGATGGCTTGCCTGTCTCGATGTGGACAGACGGGCCGATTGGCGCTTCGCTGGCGCAGCATTTCGGCGACAATATCGAACAGGTGACTGGCCTGCTGTTGTTCGCGCGCGGACACCTTGCACAGCGCTGGGACAAGCAGGGCAAAGACGCCACGCTCGCATCGGTCGTGGCCGAGCTGGAACGAGTGCGCCCGGCGGCCAAGGGGCAGGTAACCGGTGCGGCATTCCATAGCTGGGGCAATGAACGCTTCAATCTTGGCGACTGGGCCTATTTCAAAGCGGGTCAGGTCAAAAGCTTTGGCAAGGAGATGGCCAGACCAGCCGGCCGCGTACATTTTTGCGGCGAGCACACTGCAACGGCAAATCGCGGGCTGGAAGGCGCGCTGGAATCATCAGAGCGTGCCGTGCTGGAAATCGTTTCGGCCTGACGACGTCAACAACCCCTGCCCCGACAGTGTCGGCTGAACAGCTTGCGTAACTTGATAAAGGCGGTGGCGTACTCATCGAGTGCTAAAAAGCCAGACGACATCACTGTGCCCGCTCAAGAGCGATCGATGAGATTTTTTTATCGACACCGAGCGCCGTTCAGCTGCGATATTGCTCGCACGCCGGATAGATTGCGAACAGTGGGGACCCAGGGTGCCGGAAATTGACCAATCCTGTGGTCAACGAAGCGGAGGATCGCATGACAGCGCATGATGGGATCGGGCGTCGGGCTGCGATGGGCTTGATTGGATGTGGGGCGGCCGTTGGGTCTATGGCGCTGGCCGCACCGAGCGGCGCGCGCGTCGCTGGCGCCCGCCGATCGTTCAACTTTGCCGATCCGGCAGAACAACTGCGCGCTTTCATGATGATGCGCGGCGCGCTTGACGACCGACTGGTGATAGGGGGCCTGTCGGGCCGTTATTTTGGCGTAGTCGGCGCCCAGTTAACACCAATGTTCGGCGTCGTTTCGGCTACGTTCACGCGGTATCGCCCGGCCCCGGGGGGCGGTTATGAAGCAGTCGGCGCGGAATTTGCGTATTTTACCGATCCTGTGTCGGGTGTTGCGATTGGTCCATATCGCAACCCCTATACCGGCGAGACGGTAATGGTGCCATCCGGAGGCACGCCGCTGTCGCGGATCTTCATCGGATCCGATATGGCCCTGCGCCTGGAAAGTAAAATCCCAGGCTTGAGCTTTGAGAACACCGTGTCCCCGCCTGAGGTCCGTGGCAACGATGTGTGGTTTTCCGAACTGACCCGCACCAGCAGCCCGGTGCCCGGCAAGGCAGAGGCATTTCACTACAGCGAATCCACCATCCTCCACGCCCGTTTGAATGAACTCAATGCGTTCGGTGCGAAGCGTGTGCGGTGCGAGACCAACTTTACCAACGTCGTCAGCTGGCGGCCCTGGCTCAAAATGGAATCCCACCCTGGGCACATGATGGCGGTCGGCGTCGGAAGCTACGGCAGGGCAGTGAACGAATTGCCCGCAGCTTGGATCGCGGCGACCCGTGTCCATCATCCTGAATTGCTCGTGGATCCCGCATCTGTCCTGGCGCCGCTATGGAATGCAAAATGAAAATCGCTTTTCTGCGGCGTTCACCCGGGGGTTGTGTGACCATCCCGGTCGACCGTTCGACTGGGGTATGCGCGATCAATAGCTTGCAGTGCATCCCTCCAGCTTAGGGTGAATGTCTCCAATTTGGGCCGGTGAAGTATCCCAATTTGAAAGATCGGCAAGCTTGAATCATTTGCGTGATATCGCCGTTAGCAATGCTTTTAAGGAATCATTTGATGAGGGTAATGGCTTTCGCCGCAGTTGCACTGTTGTCATTCCAGGCAGCGGCGCAGGATACGCCCCGCCCGCCAACCGGCACCGCGCAAACCGCGGCACGGCCTGCGGGGGTTGCCGACCCCGATGTCGCAATCAGGGATTGGCGATATAATGATCCGGTATTCTTCTGGCGGCTGACCTCAATACCGGATGACCCCTATGAGCCACCAAGCTGGTTTTACTGGCCGAATGCGACGATAAAGGGAAACCCGCAGGCTTTTCTGCCGCAAGCAGCGTCCGGCCATACGACGATATCCCGTACGGCGCTCGATCAGATGGCGAAATGGGCTGGGGATAGGCACACCGACGCCCTGATCGTGGTGCATAAGGGCAAGGTCCAGCTTGAACGTTACTGGGACGATATTGGCCCGACCACCCTGCTCAACGGCCGAGCCATTACGCGCAGCGTCACGCCGATGGTTCTGGGGTTCGCCGTTGCTGACGGCAAACTCTCCCTTGACGACCCAGTCTCGAAATACATTTCCGAATGGAAGACGGATCTGCGTGGCAAGATCACGGTGCGCCAGCTCGCGCAAAACGCGTCAGGCCTGGAAGTGGCACCCGCGACACCGATCAAGAACGTTTTTGACAACAAGGATCTGTGCCTTGCTTATTGCGGCGACGTCGCTCGGGCGGCGCTTTCGTATGATTACGTTCGAGAGCCGGGCACCAAGTTCGAAACTGCGCAGGAAAATATGCAGTTGCTCGCGCTGGTGATTGAGCGCGCGACGGGCACGCCCATTGAGGAACTGGTGTCGCGCAGGATTTGGCAGCCAATCGGAGGTAGTGACGCAACGTTCCAGCGCGACCGCCCCGACGGAAAAGCGCGAGTGATGTGTTGTATGCGGGCGACCGCCCGAGACTGGACCAGGTTAGGCATATTGGTCGCCCGAAACGGCAAGTGGGAGGGGCGACAGGTCCTGCCGCCGGGGTGGCTGGGTACGATGGAGACGCCCTCGGCGCGCAATGCCAATTTCGGTATCGGCCTATGGCTGGGCACCCCCTACAGCCCCTTGCGGACCTATTTTGAAGGTCAGCCCGGGGTTGTCCCGCAGTCCGAACCCTTCCTTGCCGACGATGTCCGGATCATGGAGGGTGGCGGCTTCCGCGTGGTTTACGCAGTGCCGTCGGCTGACCTCGTGATTTTCCGCCACGGCCCAACCTCGGACAAGTGGGATGGAGCCTATCTCGTCAATGCAGCCCTGCGGGGAGTCATCAAGTGAGGCGCCAGATGGCAGGCTTCCGTAATCTTTTGGTAGCTTGCACCTTGATGGTGTTGGCGCTGATGGCGCAACCGGTGCGGGCAGAATCGTTATACGTCAAAGGCGAAGGCGGCGTGCCGCTGGCAGTTACCGTCACTGGACCGAAGGACGCGCCGGCGATCCTGTTCCTGCACGGAATCGGGCTCGGTGCCGGAAGCTTCAAACCGCAACTCGAATCTGATTTGGTAAAGCATTTCCGTATGGTTGTCTTTGACCTGCGCGGTCACGGCCAGTCGGGAAAGCCGTGGGAAGTGAGTGCTTACGCAGATTCGAGCATATGGGCCGGCGACGTCAAACGGGTGATCGATGCGACCGGAATCAAGCGGCCTGTCATCGTTGCGTGGTCTTATGGGACATTGGTGGCCGCCGACTATTTGCGCCATTTCGGCCCCGACGCAATTTCCGGCCTTGTGTTGGCCAGCGCCACAGGTGGTCTCATCGTCACGCCGCCATCACCGACGCCGCCCAACCCGGTGATTATGGCCCAACTCACCCGGTCCCGGGAATTGCGCAACATTCCAACCTTGTCGGCGCAGCAGGAAGCCGGCGCAATCGTGCTGCCATTGCTTGTGCACAAAGCGCCGCTGGCAGGGTGGCTAGACGATGCCCGAATTCTTGAGGGCGAAGTTCCGGCCTATGCTCAGGCCCCGCTACGCGCCCATCCCAGTGCCAATACCGACATTGTCAGCAGGCTTCAGTCGCTACCGATCTTGCTCACCTATGGCCAATTTGACGGCGCAATGTCCGATGCGGCCGCCGATGCAATGCGCCAGGCCCTACCGCAGACAAAAGTGTTTCGGTTTGATGGGGCGGGGCATGCCATGTTCGCCGAAAAACCCAAAACTTTCAATCGAATGCTCAAGGAATTCGTCGACCAGGTCTGGAAGGAAACAAAATGATAAATCGCAGACAGGCGATCGTTGGTGCAGGCCTTGGCACGAGTGCGGCTCTGTTGGGCTCCGTGGCACAATCGGCCAATGCACTAATGCCCACAAAGCGGTCCGGCACTACCGACATCGACAAGCTGGACAAGCTTGAAACGATGATCCGAATGCGATCGCGGACTGACGGAGAAATATCAATAGCTTGGCTCGATGCTCAGCGCGAGTTCGTAATCGACGGCGAGATCATTCCATTCTGCAAGCTCAATTCGCTCGTCATTTCGAGATGCAAAAAGCTTGAGCCTACGATCGCTGTATTAGACACGATCGAAATCACTTATTATTGCGATCGGAATACCGGGGAGTTGCTCGAAACGGCCACTATGCCGCGTGCATCCGAACCCGTGGCAGTGCCGATCTATCGCTCGGGACCCAGCGATATCAGCTTCAACAAGTCGTTCGATGATTGGGAGTGGCACGAACCCAAAAACAAAGGTGAAGCCGCCGCCGCATTCGCACCGCCGTCCTGGGTACATCTTGTCAGGGGAATCCGTGACCCATGGGTGGTTGGTAACGATTACTATTTGAGGGCTGACGAATACGGTAGCGTCTATCCTGATCGCAGCAAACCGGCGTCCGGCTATTACCGGGAATTCATCGTCTGGAAAGCGACAGCCGATGCCGTGATGCAGTCGGACTCGCCCGATGTCCCTTCGGACTACGCCTATTCTGCTGTTTCTGCTTTCAGGCCATGGATGAAGATGCAGGGCATCGAAGGGCATACCGTAGAGAATGGGCGAGGCCAAAAAATACGCTCAAATAGTGAACTGCCACCACAGTTGGTTAAACTGCTCGCAAAGCACGATCCCAAGGCGCTTGATGACCCACGATCGCTGTTCAAATGACTTTTAACGTCGCAAACGAGCCGAAATGATCACAAGGATGCGTCCACAATGACACTTGAATTTGGCCGCCGCGCCATGTTGGGGGGCGTCACCGCCATGGCGGGGGTTGCACTGGCTGACACTGTAAATTCAGCGCATGCCAAGATCAGTAAGCGGCCCCTTGCCCGACATTCCCACAAGATCGAGACCCGATTCGTCGAATTCGCCAATCCGATTGAGGAATTTGAGGCGCATTTTCGCATGGAGCGCGATTTGGTCGAGAGCCAAGGCACTGCGCTGACCTGGTACCATTGGCTGCTATATTTGGTCCCTGGCGACCAGTCACCGATTACCTTGTTGCGGTATGAAGGGATGGAATACAGTTACTTCCGCAAGGTGGCCGACCATACATATCGCATCCATGCGCATAACGTCTCGATGCCGCTCGGCCTCGAAACGAACGATTACATATCCAGTTTAAAAAACCCTGTGACCGGTGAAACGGTCGCGGTGCCAACCAGCCTGTTGCTGAACGATCCCGGCACCGTCCATTCGCCAAAGGGGTTTCGCAACCTTACCGGGGACGGCAGCTACGTTCAGCCCTACCGGCAATTTCGCGTAGAAAATAGCATGCTGAAGCTGGACAGTGTCCGCACCGCACCGCCTCACTGGCCAATCAATCATATGGAGTCGTCGATTCAGGAAATTCCCTACGAAAGCTTCCTCGACAAAAGGATCAGCAATCTGCTGTGCACATCAAAGGCGGTCTATGTATTTCCTTACTCGAAATGGCTTGGAATGGGTGATCGCCCTGGCCATTTGCTGGGATTCATCGACGCTTATAAAATTCCTTCTGTGGATGATTTTCCTGATCCTTTTCTTCATCGCATGCAGCGTGAGCATCCGGAACTGCTCGAACCACGCTGGGGCGAATTCAGTCGCGCTGCATCGTTTGCCTACTGATAAAGGATCTTTAACTGTTTGTTGGCCACTTTCAGACAAGCGGGGCAGCGGGCGCGTAATGCGATATCCACCTGGGATATCACGCAAATCCAGAGCCCTTCTGCCCGAGGTGACTCGGTTAATCTGAACGGCCCCGCGCGATTGCCAAGGTGGGCGGGTGCCGATTTCATGCCGCTGCGAGACGCGTTCGGTTGAAGTGGCCGTAATAGGGCGTAGTGTGCAGCCACCCGGTCTTGCACCATCGGGCTCGACGTCATCCGGCTTTTGCGGGCCATGTGCCGCTGACCGGTTTACCGACGATATCGGCGGCTTATCGCAGATCGCCCTATATGGCTGCGCTTCACTATAGTCTTTACGCCAAGTCCGGCATCTTCAGACCGAGTCGTCGCGGCCAATAAGCAAGCGCTGGTTCAAGGCTATCCGCCCGAAGCACGGTAAAATGATCGTCGAACAAACGGCCGCCAGTGCCCGGGGTGTTGGCCCCGGACAGGTCGCACCGGCGTGTATTGGCGACGCTCACCTGGCTGTCTGTGCCCGATTTGCCAGCGGCGCGCGCCTGAATTTTTTAATGCCCGGTGTTTGGAATTTGGTGCTGTTTAACGACCAGCTTTTCTATCCTTCCGTTGAACTTCTGCCACCCTTCCGCGCCGGCAATAACCGAGACACCGGTATCCATGCCGATATCAAACATTTCATTGATTTCCAGCGGTCGGATGGCGCGTCGGTCTATGTGCTGATTGGCGATCTGTTTGCCATCGAGGCTCATTGTAAACGTGCCGCCTGAACCTGTCTTTTTGCTGTCGGCAAGGAAAATGACCACAAGTTCATGATCGCCGACGCTGACTGGCATATCGCCAGCGATGCGGAACACATCTGCCGCAGCCTCGGTGGCGTCGTGATAGAGCACCGGTATGGCATTTTCCAGTTTTAGCGACCAGCCGCCCATGATGCTGCCGGTGGCCATCAAGACTCCGGCCGCATGCTCTGGACTGTCAATGCTGAATGACGCCTCGATTGTGAAATTGCCGGTTTGGAGGTCGGGCTGATGCGTCCAAGGAAGATGAACATCGGTGCCCCAGAACACGAATTCATCCCGACTAATTTTAGGCCGGCGTTCATTAGGGGGGGCGAATATGCGCGAGGGAAGAACATTATTCGCCTTCGCCTGCCGGTACCATTCGTCCTTCATGGCTTTGAGCCGCTCAGGATAGCGGGCTGCAACGTTGGTGGCTTGCGCCGAGTCTGTGTTGAGGTCGTACAACTGCCATTTGTAATCATCTGCATTGAGACTGGCGATTTCTTGCCAGAGCAGGCGCGTGGGGGCCGTATTTGCCCACCATCCGTCCTGATACAGGGCCCTGTTGCCCAGAAGTTCGAAATATTGGGTGCGGTGTTCTGGCGCTGGCTGCACGCTGGTGAAGGTGTCAGAAAGGCTCAGGCCCTGCAGGGGGCGCTGCTTGACGCCGTCAATTATGTCGGGGGCCTTGATGCCGGCCGCTTCCAGCACTGTGGGCGCAATGTCGATGACATGCTCGAAACGGGAAATCGTACGGCCGGGACTGGAAATGCCCTTGGGCCAACTGATCACCATGCCGTTGCGGGTTCCGCCCAGATGTGAGGCATAGGTTTTGAAAAGCGGGAATGGCGCATTCATGGCCCAGGCCCAGCCGACCGGATAGTTTTCGTAGCTGTGCGGCCCACCCAAGCGATCAAGATCAGCAATTTCGGCGGGCGAGAAGCGGGCTTCGTCTTTGGACATGTGCCGCACTTCGTTGGTTGTGCCTTCCAGTCCGCCTTCGGCGCTCGCGCCATTGTCACCTTCCATGAAAACGATCAGCGTATTGTCCAGCTCGCCCATGCGTTCCAGTTCGCTGAACAGTCGTCCGATCTGCGCGTCCTGATACGAAAGCTGAGCGGCATAAACTTCCATATAGCGGGCATACATCTGTTGCTGCTGCTTGGTCAGATCAGCCCATGCCGGCAGTCCGTCTGGACGCGGGGATACCTTGGCGTTACCTTTAATGATGCCAGCCTGCTTCTGACGGGTGACGGTGGCAGCGCGCAGCTTGTCCCAGCCGCCATCAAAACGACCCCGGAAGCGGGCAATCCATTCTGCCGGTGCCTGATGGGGCGCATGGGTAGATCCGGTTGCGTAATAGGTAAAAAAAGGCTTGTCGGGATAATCGGCCTTGGCCTGATGAATCCAGTGAATGGCATCATCGGCCAGGGTCTTGTCCAAAAGGCTGACCGGTTGGTCTCCATTGTCGACCAATGTGGTATTGCGGATTAAATTGGGGCGCCACTGGTCGCTGTCGGCGGCCAGAAAGCCGAAGAAATAATCGAACCCGATATCTGTCGGCCACTGTGTGTGCGGCCCGGTCAAGGCGCGCTGCCAGCCTGGCGTCAGGTGCCCCTTGCCGAACATCGATGTTGAATAGCCAGAACGATGCAGCACTTCCGCCACGGTTCGTGCATCATCGGGCAGTTGCGACGTGTATCCGGGAAAAGACGAGTTGGTGTCGGCAATCATGCCGAAGCCCACGGCATGATGGTTGCGCCCGGTCAGCAAGGCCGCCCTTGTTGGCGAACACATCCCCGTGGTGTGGAAATTATTAAAGGTGAGGCCCCGCTTTGCGAGCCGGTCAAGATTGGGGGTGGGCACCGGGCCGCCAAAGGTTGAGGACGCGCCAAAGCCGACATCGTCGGTGAGGATCAGAATGATGTTTGGAGCATTTTTCGGCGGCGTCGGCAGCGGCTTCCAGGCGGGCGCAACTGTGGCAACCATGGCAGGATCGGGTTGAACCGTTGCCGGGGCAGCAACCGCTGCGACACCGCCTGCCAACGAGAAAAGGGCGCAACCCAATTTCAGCATAGCGCGCCGGCGGGGAAGCAAGGAACTTTGGGCGCGCACGGAATTTGTCTTGATGGAAAAATTCAAAGCCATGCAACCTGCCCTAGCTGTCTCAGCATTAATGCTGGGTCGAGCTATTTGGGTACACGGTCTTCTGCCGAACACAAGCTGAGGCAGATTAGTTGAACTCGACGATCCCGCGCAATCGTTCAGATTATCGGTAGAGGGTTTGATGCGACTTTCAGAGTCGACTGTTCGAAATAAACGTGATCTGGCGTATCGTGGCAAAGTAATTAATACGATTGTCGGCGACTGTAGAAATACAAAGAACGGACGAGCAAATCGCGTAATTCGACGAGCGAACCGCATGCTCGCAAGTAAACCGCTGCGTATTTGATCCAGCGCTACAGGTATTTGATGAATCCGCTGGCCCGTCTGGCAACACGGCTATCTATGCTGGTCGCAGTCTTCTTCCTGTGCAGCGCTCTGGTGACCGCCAGTCGGATAGACTGGCTAAACTGCGCGAGGATTGCCGGATACGGTTTGGTTGGAGTCATGCGGCCATGGGGACTTCGTCCAGCATGGCGTAGTATCGTTGGTCGGCTTGTGCGGGAGCGATGTTGCCGATCGGCTCCAGCAGTCGCCGGTGGTTGAACCGGTCGACTCATTCCAGTGGGTTGAACTCGACGGATTCTATGTTGCGCTATAGTCTCCGCCAGTGAATCACCTTGGCCTTATAAAGGCCATTGATCGTCTCGGGTGCGCAACCGATCTCGTCGGCAACCGACACCACGGCCGACCAGCGCGATGGATGGCCGCCCTCGTTATCCAACATTATCCGCACCGCGCGGGCGCGTACCTCGGGTGAAAACTTATTCGTTGCCCTGCTCATATCGGCTCCGCCTTCTCAGGAGTTGGAGCCTCCGACAATCTTGATGCGGTTCAGGCTGCAGCCAGCTCAGTTGGCTGGAGAGATGGTGGCCAAAGCCATAGAACCGGGCGACAACCGTCGCCGCGAGCGCAATGGTCATAAGGTTGGTGACAAACAGCGCGAACGAGCCGCCGAGCACCGGCATGTTCCAGGTTGCAAGCCCATGCCGACTACTGCCAGCGGCGGCATCAATGCGGTCGCTATGGCAACACCGACAAGGGTTTCGCCGCGGTCGCGAATGATCGCGAATGTCCCGGCAAGCGTTGCAAACAGCGCGACCAGCAGGTCGAACAGGTTCGGCCGTGTCCTGGCCATGATTTCCGCTGTCGGTGCCTTGAGCGGCGACACCAGCACGATGATCGCGGTAAAGGCGATCGCGACGATCGCCCCTGCCGCGAGAGCCGTAAGCGACCGACGGGTTTCCGAGAAATCCAACAACGCCAGACTGAACCCCAAACCGAGGATGGGATTCATAAGGGGCGAGATCAGCATCGCGCCGATGACGACCGCTGGCGACGACAGCAAAAGGCCAAGCACCACAATTGCCGCAGACATCATCGTCATGAAGACGTAGCGCCCGCTCCAGCCACTTTCGCTCTCAATGCGCGCGACGACGCCTTCGTGATCCACGGAGGAGACGATCGCGCTACGCCACCAGCGATAGAACCGGTTGTGCTGCCATCGCCTGCCAGGAGGCGTGGGCATCGTGGTTGTAGCGATGATGTCCTCCCGGTGTCTGGCTCATTCCCTTAACTGCCTCAGCCTTTGAGCGCGACCAATCGCAAATGCTCCGATCCACAAAACTTGGGCGGTGCGCGCGGCGACCCGAGGCTAGCCAGCCATCATGAACCTTCCTGTGAACAGGCGGGCGCGTCCTTCTTCGGCGGCACGGTCCCGCATCGGTGGTCTGGCGTGGTCGGATGGCAATGGGTCTGGGTTCCATCACAATCGGCCTTGCCGCCTTGTAGTTCGCAAAGCTCGCCGACAGTGCCAGCGAGCTATTCGACGGCCTGGCGCATCGGCTGTGGCGCGCACCGCTCGTCGTGACGCCGGCGGCGTTTGCAGCCATCGCGTGGATGACGCGCCGATTTGCGCCGGAAGCCGCCGGTTCCGGGATTCCCCAGGTTATTGCCGCAGCCGACGATCCAAAGCGCGCGCTAGCCGGCCTCATCTCGCTCAGCACCGCCATCTTCAAAGGCGCATTCACGGTGGTAGCGCTGCAGAGTGGTGCGTCCGTCGGACGCGAGGGACCGACAGTACAAATCTCCGCGGCAATCCCGGCTGGTATACACGGGTGCTTTGCGCACCGATGCGCGCCTCGATGATCATCGCGGGGTGCACGCCTGGTGTGGCAGCGGCTTTCAACACGCCGCTCGCCGGAGTGACATTCGCGATCAAGGAATTGGCCGACGCCTACGAGCAGCGGGTCGCACTGCTGATAATGACAACGATCCTCATCGCCGGCATCGTCAGCCTCGGGCCGGCGGGCGACTACGTCGATTTTGGTGCTGTCGGCCAGATGTTGACGGCCGGCGCGGTGCTGCGGATTGCCCCGGTCGCGGGCGTTCTCGGTGGCCTGACTGGCGGTCTCTTCGCCCGCGCGATGCTCAACATCGGCGCAGCCCGTGACCGCTGGTTTCGGTTTTTGAAGGATCGACCCGTGGTCTGGGCGCTGCTCTGCGGTATTGCCGTCGCGGTGCTGGGAGTCGCGACCGGATTGACCTGGGGCACGGGATAGTCCGCTGGCCATGCGATCATCGACGGCACGAACGCACCCTATTGGTTCGGCCCTGCGAAATTCGCAACGACGCTCGCGACCGCCTCATCCGGCCTGCCCGGCGGGATTTTCGCTCCATCCTTGGCGCCCGGTGCCCGCCTTGGTGCCGTTCTGCGGCCATTCTCTCCAAACGATCCGGGCGGCGCCGTCGTGCTGCTCCGCATGGTCGCCTATTTCACGGGCGTTGTCCGTGCGCCGCTGACCGCCGTGATCATCATCGTCGTGGCCACCGCGAGCCAGGGATTGATCGTGCCGCTATTTCTCGCTGCCCTGATCGCGCATGCGGTTTCGTCCCTAGTCGGTAAGGAACGATTCTATCACTGCCTGGCTCGTCCCTGGAGGACCGCGCTGAGTGCCGCCAAATAGCGCACGGCGCGACCAGCGACGTTGCTGCGGTCGCAAGCAACGTGCGCGTTGATTCGTCGGCGACCCTGTCTGGGCCCAAGGACAGCTTTACATTCGTGCGCACAAGGCGAGCGCCGCCAACCGGCAGCAACCGCTACGCTTCGGTTTTCATGAGCGCCGCGCGAGAAGGGAGGAACCGGCTCGAGAAAGGAAGGATGGCTGCGCCCATCGCTGCGGCATCCTCGGCGAGCGCAGCGCGCAGCACCGGCGCGCGCGATGGAAGCGAAGCACCTCGGTGGCGAATGTTGACTGCCAAACGGTCAACGAGCGAATCGACCAGTTTGGCAGGCAGGCGCCCGCCAATGAACACCGCCTCTGGATCGATCGCTGCGTTGATCACCAGCAAGGGTTCGCATAGCAAGTCGGCCGCTCGTTCCGTCCAGACCAGCGCCTCTTTGGCGATCGCGCCTTTGAGTTCATGAAGCCCGGCAACGCTGATATCGCGGTGTCCAGCGGCCGCCAGATGAGCGAACAGTCCGGAGAGCGATACCACGTCCTGAAGGTTGACAGCACTGCGACGTGCCTTGCCGATCGGCAAGAAGCCTATTTCGCCGCTTCGCCCGGATGCGCCGCGCACCGGGTGGCCGTCGATGACCAATCCACCGCCTAGGCCGGCGCTGATCAGGACATATAGGAACGTCTGCGCAGTCTGGCCGTGACCGAACTGAAACTCACCAATGGCTGCCGCGCTGGCGTCATTTTCGATGAAAACGTCGAGACTGTGCGCCGCAAACAACTTCCTAAGATCGAACGTTTCCCAAATGCCGAAGTCGCTCGGCCGAAGCGGCAGATCAACCCTCCCGAAGTCGTCGGGCATTGCCACGCCAACCCCGGCGATTCGATCCATATCAACGACTCCGGAAGCACGGATCGCCTCCAGATTACGGGTGAAAAAGTCGGCGACCTGCTCAGGCATCGCAAAAGCAATTTCCTCGACGATGCGCGCCCGCACGCCACCGAGAAAATCAAGCGCGACCATGGTGATGTGATCGCGATCGATATTGATCCCGACCGAAAAGGCACCGTCGGCGTTGATCGCGAGTTCCATCGCAGGCTGGCCGCGCTCGCCGCGTCTACGCCCGGTCTCGATGATCAGCCCATCCAAAAGCAGCTTTCGCGTGATGTTGGTCATCGATGGCGGGGTAAGGCCGGTTATTTCGGCCAGTTCGACCTTGGTAATCGGCGCGTTGAGGCGGATCGCCTGCAAGGTAACTCGAAGATTATGCGAACCACCCCTCTCAAGATTGGTGCCCGACAACCCTGTGCTGAACAGATTCACCCGGTCGAGCGATGTGAATTCGCTTCCCCCTGGTCCCCGTTCGCTGCGCGACATCTATAAAACTCTCCGGTCTTGAAAATGCCAGGAACGGACATACCGCCAATCGAGCGTAGCGGCGACCGGTCATGTCCGCCCTGTGGACAATATGCAACCTCCTGAGTCGTACCCTTGCCAGGTAAGATGGTAAGGATGCCCGGGCAATCCGCGGCGAGGCGGCCGCGCCGCTTTCGGAGACTGGAACATCAGCCGTGACGTCAGTGCCCGGCAGGCTTGACCCCATCGGCACTGTTGCCATTGCGCAGATCGACCTCGGTCCCGTCACGCAGCCAGCGATTCGGAAAATCGCCCGGCTTCGCGCCGTTCCGGTTCCGCAAGACAGAGCCCTCTCCGTAACGCTCGGTGAAGGTCACGGTGGTGCGACCCTGCTGAGGATCCAGCCCGGCGAAGAGATCGGCTCGCATCTTCCTGACGATCGGCTGGAGCTTGGTGTCCGCAATGAGGTTATGCATCTCCCTGGGATCGGCCATCAGATCGTACAGTTCTTCCGTGTCCCAGATTCCGTGATACTGAATGTATTTGTACCGATCTCCGCGCAGCGCGAAAGTGGTCGGCGTTTGGGGATAATTATATTCCCAATAATATTCATAGTTCAGCGCAGTCCGCCATGGCCCCGGGTGCGGGCGCCCCATCAGCTGGTCGGCATAGCTCATCCCGTCGACCCGAACCCCGTGGGGCACCTTGGCGCCGGCCAGGTCAAGAAAGGTCGGGGCAATATCGATATTGGCGACAATGTCATCCGCCACCCGCCCTTTGACCATGCCGCCGCCGAACGCAATGAGCGGCACCCGCATCGATTCCTCATAAGCGCTGCGCTTGTCGATCATGCCGTGCTCGCCAAACAAAAAGCCATTGTCGCCCGTCATCACGACGATGGTGCTGTCAAGCATCCCCTTCTTCTTGAGCTCAGCGATGATCGCTCCAATCCCTTCGTCCACTGCCGCGAGCGTCTCGTTGTAGCGCAGCTTGTAGTCGACGATGTCGAGCGTCGAATGATACGGAAAGTCGACCCCGTGCCAGGAATTGCGCTGGGTTTTCACCCAGCGCGGCTTGCCCTCGTAATTCTGGGGCGTGTCGGCCATGCTGTCGGGCAGCTTGATACTGTCACGACCATAAAGGTGTTTGTGCCGTTCGGCCGGGATGAAATCGGCGTGCACCGCCTTGTGGCTCAGATAGAGGAAGAACGGCGTGTCCTTGCTCTGTTGCCGCAACCAGTCGAGTGCATAGCCGTTGAGTTCGTCAGTGATGTAGCCATGCTGCTCGACATGCTGGCCGTCGACGTTGAGCATGTTGCGCGGGCCGCCCTCCCTGTCCTGAGGCAGGTAATGGCCCTGGCCTTTGAAGCTGATCCAGTGATCGAAGCCCGGCTGCGGATCGTCGCTCTCCCCTCCCATGTGCCACTTGCCGATAAACGCGGTGCGGTATCCGGCTGTCTGGAGCGCCTGAGGGAAGTAGAAAGTCCCGGGCCGCGCCTTGATATTGTTATCGGCAATGCCGTGGTTGTGCATATATTCACCGGTGAGGATCGAGGCCCGGCTTGGACTGCACAGCGAGGTGGTGACGAACGCATTGCGGAAATAGACGCCTTCTCGGGCAATCCGGTCCATGTTTGGCGTCCTCAGCGCCGGATCCAGAAAGCCCATCGCGTCGTATCGCTGATCGTCGTTGAGGATGAAGATGATGTTGGGCCGCTTCGCGGGCTTTGGCACGGGGGTGGCGGCGGGCTGCGCAGGTGTCGCAGCACCTTTGCCGGTTGCCACGACCGGCACGGCTACCGTCGAGAGCAACATGGCAGCGACGAGGCTGCTGCATGGCCGTGCGCGTTTCGAAATATTCGTCATTTTACCTCCTACAACCGCGCCTTGTCGCCGGCGCAAGCGGCCAGCAGGCAAGCATCGGGTCCAAGTCGAATTAGGGTGGGCGTATCGGCCAGCCAGACCGTTCCGGCCGGCATCTCCACGCCCTCGTTGGCGCACCCCTCGGTAATCGGCATCAGCCAAGTAGGTGCATCGGCATAAGCGCGCATTTCCTGCACGGACGGCCCGCGGAGCCGCTCGATGGCGATTTTCGCCCCCTCGGCAAGCACTTCTCGAAACGCATCGACGACATTTGCCGGGATGCGCACGATCGGCCCAGGCCGCGATGCCGCAAGGCCTTGCTCAAGCTGGAGTTCGCGGGGCCGTCCATAGTCGAACAGCCGGTAGGTCAGATCGACATTCTGCTGAATCTCCAGCAGCGAGAGTCCCGCGCCGATTGCATGGACGGTGCCGGCCGGGACATAGAAAAAGTCGCCGGGTTTGACCGGGTGCCACGTCATCACGGCATCGATGCTGCCGTCCAGCGCTGCCGCCCGCAGGTCATCCGAGCTGAGCGCAGCCGCGAAGCCTGCGCCGATCACCGCATCGGGCTCGGCGGACAAAACGTACCATGCTTCGTCCTTGCCACGCGAATAGCCGCTTGCCCGCGCCTGATCGTCGGAGGGATGGACCTGGATCGACAATTTCTGCGACGTGAAGAGATATTTGACGAGCAGCGGACTGTCGTGCCGGTCCTCGAACCATATTTCCCCAATCGGGCCATTGAACCCGCTGCCGTCTCCGAAAGACGTCGGCACGTCGATACGGCCCCAGACCTTTTCAATCGCGCGACTAGGGAGTTGCCGAATTGACATCAACCCGCGCCCGTCAATGGCCGCCAAACGCAACGGCAGCGCCGCTGCGGGCCACGACGACGCGACGGGCCGCCAGCGCAAAGCCAAACAGTGCTGCATAGCATATGGCCGGCACGACGAAGGCGGTCGTGTAGCTGGTTGCGCCCGACACCAGCCCGACAAGCAACGGCATGACCGCCCCGCCCACGATGCTGAAGCACAGGAAGCCAGAAGTGGCCGCTTCGCTCGCGGTCGAGCGCTCAAGCGTCAAGGTGAAGATGACCGGAAACATGATCGAATTGAATAGTCCGATTGTCAGCGCAGCATAGCCGCCGACCGAGCCGCCCATTGTGAAAACGAACAGACAAAGCGCGCACGCTATCGATGCGAAAGTCGCCAGCAGCGCCGATGCCTGCACGCGAGCCAGCAGCGCCGAGCCGATCAGTCGTCCGACCATCGCGCCGCCCCAATAGAGGCTGACCATCTTTCCCGCCTGCTCCAACGGCACCCCGAGAACTGTGTCGCTGTGCAGGAAAAGCGCCATTTGCGTGCCGATCGCGACCTCTGCGCCGACGTATAGAAAGATCGCAGCGCCTCCGACCAGCGCCCAGCGCGACGACGCGGCCTCAAGCAACATCGCAGCAATGCCACCCGACGCGGCCCGCGCCGGAGTCGGCGGAGTCGCCGCACCGATCAGCCGACGCGCGAACCAGATGAACAGCGCGAGCAGCGCGATCAGCACTGCAATTGAAAGGAACGCGAAATCGATCCCGGTCAGTGCCGAAGCGCGCACCGCGGCATTCAATTGTTCGCCTTCCTTGATCTCGACGCCCTTCAGGAACAGCGACGCCCCCAGATACGGGCCGATGAAGGTGCCAAGACTGTTGAAGGCTTGGCTTAGCGTCAGCCGCAAATGGCTGCGATCAGGCCTGCCAAGAGCCGCCGCAAGCGGATTTGCCGCGACTTGCAGGATCGTGATTCCGCTGGCGAGCACGAACAATCCGAGCAGCACCAGTTCATAGATTGCCAGGTTCGATGCGACCAGCATCAGCACACAGCCCGCGATCATCAGCATCAGCGCGATCTGCACGGTAACGACCGACTTGCGTCGCGCCAATAAGGCTGCAGCCGGCAGGCTCACCACGCCATAAGCAATGAAGAAGGCGGATGCACTCAGCTGCGCCTCGACGTCGGACAGGCTGAAAATCCCCTTCACGGCGGCTACGAGCGGATCGATCAGCGATGTGATGAACCCCCATGCGAAGAATAACGTCGTGACACAGGCAAAGGCGAGCTGGGTGCTTGCGGTTGATTGATCGACCTTCACAAAACGGCCCTCACGCGATCGGTCGATGCCAGACCATCAAGGCATCCGTCCGCGAAGAGACCGCACGCCAGCGCAATAGGCCCCAAAGCGCCCGCCTGATCGCCCAGCGCGGGGGCAACGATGTACGGCGTGTCATCGGGGATCGCGAGATAGCCGTTCATGCTCGCCCGCAACAGCGGCTCGATCCGCGCGAGCAGATGCGGTTGGCGCTCCAGAACGCCGCCGCCGATGGCAATCCGCTGCGGTCCGGCTGTCGATACGAGCGCATGGCAAAGACAGGCTATGGCGTGTGCAACCCCGTTCCACACCGGATCGTCCGCACAGACCTCGTCAAATGATCGTCCCCCCAGTGCGGATCGTATAGCCGGACCTGACGCCAGCCCTTCCACACAGTCATCGTGGAACTTGCAGACGCTGACCATGGCATCGTCTGCCAGGCGGGGGATGCGGATATGACCCATCTCGCAATGCCCGATGCCCCGCGTTGGCGCACCATTGACGAACAAGCCAACGCCAACGCCGGTGCCAACGGTCACATAGGCAAAGTCCCGCATCCGCTGTCCGGCTCCCCAGCGCATCTCGGCGGCGGCGGCACCGTTCACATCAGTGTCGAAGACAGTCGGAATTTCCGTCCGCCCGCTGATTTGGCCCAGCACCGGAGCGCTGGACCAGCCTGGCTTCGTCGTCGTCGCGATGCAGCCATAAGTCGGCGACGCGGGATTGAGGTCAAGCGGCCCGAAACTGGCGATCCCGATCGCGGCGATGTCGTTCGACGCGCACCAACGACCGACAAGCCCTGCCAATATCGGCAGCGTTTCCTCGGGAGACGTTGTCGGCGTTTTGTGCTGATCAAGCAGCACGCCATGTTCGTCGGCGAGGGTAACAATGCACTTCGTACCACCGAGCTCTACGCCGACAATCATGCGGGATGCCGTCGTATCACCGGATGATCGCAGGTTTGGATGAAGTTTCATGTCAAGTTCCTAGCCGGACGACGAAAGTGCGGCGGCTCCTAAAATCTAGGGGCCGTAGATCACGGTTAAAAGTTGATCGAAACCCCCATGTTGAAGGCACGGCCGGCATTGGCCACATAGTTCACCAGTACGGGATATTTCAGGTAGCGGAAGGTGCCGGTCTCGGTCAGGTTGATCGCATCGATGTTGATCTTCACGCCCTTGATGATCGTGAGGCGCGCCGAGAAATCGAGCTGGCCACGCGCTGCCTCGATTTCGGGCAAGGAGTTTGCACTGGCAAAGCCTAGCGGAACGGTTTCGATCCGCGTGAACTTTGACCGCCAGTTATAGGCCAGCCTCAGGCTCAACTTGCCATCGTCATAATAGCCGCCAATGTTATACGTCAATTTTGAAAGACCACGGCGGCCGATTGGATCGCCTTCCTGATCGCGCAGGCTGCTGTTCTCATCGATCACCGTCAAATTGCCGGTTATGCCCAGATTTCGGAGTATGCCAGGCAGATAATTGAAGGCGTGCGACACGCCGACTTCGAGACCCTTGATCTTGGTGCCGCCGAAATTCCGATATGTTTGAACCGAGAAGAGTTCGCTGCCAATCTCGTAATCGACCGGGGTTGGATCAAGATAGACCGTCGAGTCGATGTTCTTGGCGAATAGCGCGACCGACAAATAGCTGCCTTTGTCGTAGTACCACTCCAACGATGTATCGAAATTGTCCGAATGGACTGCCTTCAGATATGGGTTCCCGGCCGTACCGAAGCCGGCATAGACCGGGTCAGGTGTCGCCGGACGAGTGAGGACAAGGCTCGGCGCGACTTGCGTCAACTGCGGTCGGCCCAGCGTACGCGAATAGGCCAGGCGCAGTACGAGTTTGCGGTCCAGCGGGAAGTTGACGTTGGCTGTGGGCAGCCAGTCATCATAATGATTGCTGAAGGTGGTGGTGCTGTAGGTTCTGACTGTGCCCGGATTCAAAAGATAGCCCGAAGAAGAGGTGTCGGTTCGCACGTAGCGCACACCGAAATTGCCGAACACGTCGACGCTGCCCAGCGGGAATTTGAAGTCGGCCTGCAGATATCCAGCGGCAGTCTGGTCGCGCACCGAAAAGCGCTCGCTGATATTCTCATAATAGCCGGCACCGGTGGTGGGGTTGATCGCGCGAATGTCGATCAGATTGAAATAATTCTGCACCGCGGTGATGTCGCAGCCGCCCGTCGTGCCGAAACTGGTCGGCAGATTTCCGCCAAATCCGGCAAGTTGGTTGCCGACGTTCGCCGTGGTGAGGCAGGATTGCAGGAATGTGGAGGTTGCGGCCGCGACCGGATCGGTGGTGTTGGCCGGATTGACCGGGATCTGCTGGATCAGCACCGACTGGGCCGGCGGGCTGACACCATCCCAGGCTCCATAGATGCCACCTGTCTGGTTCTGGTTGACATAGCTCTGCCGGCTGAACCCGCGCTGCGCCCAGCGGAAGCCACCCTTCAACGCCGAAACGAAGCCGCTATCGACCTTCCAGGTCGCATCAAACCGGGCTGAATCATCCGTGTTATGCGTATCGGCGGCGTTACGCTGATAGGTGAAATAGCGGAGCCGGTTGTACGTCAGGTCGCCCGGGTTGAGAACCCTGAGCTGCGAAGACGGCACGACCGAATTGACCCCGAAGAAGGAAGACGGAAAAGGGTCTTCGTAGAACGAGATGTTGGGAATCAGATTGTTGCCCAGGTTGAAGTCGACAATATTGTAGAAATCCTGCGTGTTAAGGCGCGCAGCGTTGCCGCCTTGCTGCTCAATGGAGGTGTTGAGCTGTCCGAAATTGAGCGTCGTCGCGTCGCCGCGCGAGATCGACCCTTCGGCGGACAGTTTGAGGTTTGATGCCACGTCCCAGGTGGTCTGCAACGTGAACTGCTTGGAATTGCGGCGCGTCTCGTTGATTGACGGTTGAGCGCCGCCGCGCAGCACGAAGGACGCCAGCCGGCCACCGGTCATCACATAGACTGAACCCAATCCGGGCGAATCTTCCAGCTTTTGAAACACGTTGGTGGGGCCGCCACTCAGAATGCCGGCGCGCGGAACGCTCGATACGATGTTGAAGTTGGCGCCGGTCAGGTTCTGATTAAGGTTGGAGAGTACCGTATCGAACCGGAAGTCCAGATTGGAAGCTGGCTTCCACTCCAACGTGCCATTGAATGTCTTGCGCTCGTCGTCGCGGGTACGCAGAGACTCGCCGAACGAATTGGGGATGTAGACCGTGTCGCTGGCGTTGGCGACGCCGTCCCCATTCGCGTCAATCGGAGCGTACCGGTAGGGGTTTGCCACCGAACCGCCGCCGGAGGCGTTTGGTACAGTTGGAAGCGAAAAGAAATTGTAGTTGGCGGCGGTCTGGTTTGCACCGGTGCTGGTGGGCAGCGGATCTGCCCCTGACAGGCGCAACCATGCCCCTGGCGCGCCAAAAAATTCGCCACCGCCATATACCGCTGTGATCGAAGAAATCTGCTTGTAGCCGTAATCGAGGATGACGCCGAAGTCGCCCAGCGGCGTATCGCGGAATTTCTTCTGAACGAACACGTTTGCCGACGGGCTCCACCTGTCGCCATAGGGCCGATAAACACCCGAACCCGAAACGTTGACGATGAAGTCGCGCTTGCCCGCCAGGGGCGCGCGGGTCTTCAGGTTAATTGTGCCGCCAAGCGAGCCTTCGATCTTGTCTGAGGTTGCCGCCTTCAGAATTTCCACGCCGGAAAACAGTTCGGCAGGGATGTCCTGGAAGTTGACGCTGCGATCGTTGCCGTTGGACAAATCAACGTCGCCCGTACCGGTCGCGGTGGCGCCATTGATGGTCACATTGTTTTCGGACAAACCGCGAATCTGGACCTGTTTGCCTGTGCCGTCATTACTGCGGTTGACCTCGACGCCAGGGATGCGCTGCAGCGCATCGGCAACGTTGTCGTTCGCGAGTTGACCGATGTCTTCAGCGGTGATCGAATCCTTGATCTCCGTAGACAGTCGCTTGTCATCGATCGCAGATTCGATCGATTGGCGAATGCCGGTCACGACGATCGTATTTTCCGGATCAAGATTGTCCGGCGCGGTCGACGGCTGAATGATTTCGGGTTTCGGCGCAACGCGCGTCTTTTCAGCGTCCGGCGCCGGTGCCGGTGCCCCTTTCGGAGCGGCTTCCTGCGCCATCGCAGGAGCACAGCCGAAATAAAGGATGGCGATGGCCAAGGCCGATCTGGATCCGGACGCAGCGAAACGCAATTTCATTTTTCTCTCCCCCACCGATATTTGTTTTGGTTGCACGTCGCGCATGAACTTAGCGGCGGCTGGCGACACGGACCTGCCAGAGGCCTAGCCCTTACCCTCCGATTGCTCGGGTGGCAGACACGCTGCTCCCCGGCCCGCCCACTCATTGTTATCGTTTTGGAGGGAGCGCACGCTTCTACGCCGCGCGCATGCTGATACTGCCGATGACAGACCCATGGCCCCTCTCCACCTGATCGCTATCCGCTTGGCCGGCATTTTTCGGACCGGTCCTCGCCCTAGCACATTCCTTCTACAACGAGTCGAACGCGTTAGTAAAGAAAATTGTTTCATTTAATAGGCTTTCGTCACCCTTCCCGACGCGGCAACGCCATCACAATAAATTATGTGCTTTTACAATTGTTTAATGGCCTAGTGCGCTGGCGACTGCCCGCCAAGACGCACTTTTTGACTGGGTCTAAGCGCTTTCGACTTGACCTAGGCTTCGCTTTTTTGATTAAAGTCCTTTATATAAAAACGGTCGTAGACTGCCGTCAGGGTGAGGACAGCGATGCACAGGCTTGGTGACCGATTCATCCCATGGTTGGCCGGAGCGACGCTAACCCTGGCAACGACCGCGTATGGCGCACACGCTGAAACCGCGCCCGCGAATATCGCAGAGGCCGCCAGTCCTTCCGGCTCGGCAGGAAGCGGGGTCGATGTGCGCGCGCGCGGCTCGTCCAAGCAGCAGGCGAGACCGCCCCAGATCGAACCCGCCAGCCCATCCTGGCCCTTGCAAACAAAGCAATATATGGGTCAGGACTTGCCGCAAGATCCGGCAACCCTTCCTGTCAGTCATGCTGCACAGCCAGCCCCGCCGCCAGCAGTCCGGCCGCAGCCCGCCGCGCCACTAACAGCAATTTCGCCGGGAATATGGAAGGTCGGCTCCTGGCGATTCGTGGCCCAGCCTGAAACCGCCGCATCGCCGGACCAGATCTCGACCGCCGGCTTTGATGACAGCGCCTGGTTGCCGGCGACGGTGCCGGGGACGGTCCTGACCAGTTATCTCGACAACGGAGTCTATCGTGATCCGGCATACGGGCTCAACAACCTGCTGATTCCCGAGCGGCTCAGTCGGCAGGATTACTGGTATCGCACCGAATTTGTCCTTCCCGATGGCGGCGACCGGTCTCTGCCGGCGCTCGCTTTCGAAGGCATCAATTATGCCGCCGAGATATGGGTCAACGGGAAGCATCTGGGTAACATCAAAGGCGCGTTCATTCGCGGACGGTTTCCGCTCGATTTCGGCCTCAGGACGGGCGCGCGGGTGGCGGTGGCAGTCCGTGTCTCTCCCCCGCCGCATCCGGGGCTCGCCCATGAGGAATCCCTGACGGCGGGTCCTGGCCAGAACGGCGGGGTGATGGCCATGGACGGGCCCACCTTTGCCGCGAGTGAAGGCTGGGACTGGATTCCCACGGTGCGCGATCGCGAGACGGGCATCTGGCAAGATGTGCTGCTGGAGGCGACGGGCCGCGTGCGGCTTGGTGACCCGCATGTACAAACCATTCTGCCCAGGTCCGACAACAGCCTCGCCGATGTGACCATCACAGTGCCCGTGGTGAACGACGGGGCCGCAGCCTTATCGGTCAAGGTTGAGGCCCGGCTGGGCGACATCCTGCTAACACAGACTGTTGCGCTGACGCCGCACGGCAGGACAACGGTCATTTTTGCGCCGGATCAGTTCGATCGGCTCCATATCGCCCATCCCGCGCTGTGGTGGCCTAATGGTTATGGCCAGCCGACTTTGCACCGTCTCGCGCTCATAGCGCGGGTGAATGGCGCGGAGAGTGACGCACGCGAGGTCCGCTTTGGCATGCGTGAAATCGGCTATGAATTGTCGGCCGTCGATCAAGCGCAGTCAGTGCAGCGCATATCGGTCATTCCTGACCGCAGCGCAGGCGAGCAATTGCTGGATGTACGGCACGAAATGATCCGTAAGGTCGAAGGCGGATGGGTCGTCTCGCTGGCTCGCCCCATCGCCGGTTCGGCCGCGTTGGGATCGGCACCATCGGCATCGTTGGGGCCGCATCTGTTGATCCGCGTCAACGGCGTTCCGATCGCTGTGCGGGGCGGCAACTGGGGCATGGACGACTGGCTCAAGCGGGTTTCGCGCGACCGGATGGAGCCCTATTTCCGGCTCCATCAACAGGCAAATGTAAATACGATCCGAAACTGGCTCGGCCAGAATACCGAACAGGTGTTCTACGATCTCGCCGATGAATACGGCCTGCTCGTCCTGAACGATTTCTGGATTTCGACGCAGGACCATAATGGCGAGCCGGGCGACAGTGCGCTGTTCCTCGGCAACACTGCCGACACGATCAGCCGCTTCCAATACCATCCGTCGATTGCCCTATGGCTCGGGCGCAACGAAGGCGTCCCGCCGCCGGTGCTCAACACCGGGATTGAGGAGGCGGTGCGGCAGATCGACGGCACCCGGCTCTACCTGCCCAATTCCCGCATGGTACAGATGGCCAATAGCGGTCCCTGGAACTATCAGCCGCCCGAGGCCTATTTCACCAAGCTCGCGCAAGGCTTTTCGACGGAGGTGGGAACGCCCTCCTTTCCGACGCTTGAGACGTTCAAGACGATGATGCCCCAGGCCGACCAATGGCCTGTCAGCGACAGTTGGGCCTATCATGACTGGCATCAGGGCAAGGCGGGCGACGTCAAGGGATTCATGGGCGAGATCAGCCGCCGCTTCGGCGCACCGCTCGATCTCGCCGATTTCGAGAAGAAGGCGCAGTTGCTCAATTATGAATCGCACCGCGCGATTTTTGAGGGGATGAATGACGGGTTGTTCGTCCGCAACAGTGGGCGACTGTTATGGATGACCCAGCCCGCCTGGCCGAGCACCTTGTGGCAAATCTACAGCCACAACTATGACACCCAGGCCTCGTATTTCGGTTTCAAGAAGGGGGCCGAGCCGGTTCATGTCCAGCTCAACCTGCCGGGCATGGATGTCGCCGTGGTCAACAGCCTCGCCAATCCCCTGGGCCGGGCGCGCGTCCGCCTCCGCACCTACAACCTCACAGGTGACCAGCTTGGCGATAGGACGGTCCGACTGAATGCCCCTGCCCTTGCGACAACGGCCGCGGGCACCGCGATCAACGCAAAGCTGTTTGATCGATCCCCGGTCGTGCTGGCCAAGCTTGATCTGTTGGATGCGCGCGGCGCGCGACTGAGCGAGAACTTCTATTGGCTTGCGCGCGACCCGTCGGCTTATGCGGCGATGGCGCAAATGGCGCCCGCCCGCATCATCGTGCAGGCGGAACAATGGGTCGGCGCGCCGGAAACCGAAATCCAGGCGACCATCAGGAACGATAGCAGCTATCCCGCGCTGATGGTCCGGCTGTCGGCGCTTGATGGCACGGGGGCGCGCATTCTGCCCGCCTACTGGAGTGAGAATTACGTCTCCCTGCTGCCCGGTGAAGCGCGGGCGGTGACGCTGCGCGTTCCTGCATCGGGGGCGCAACCGGCCAGCATTCAGGTCGATGGGTGGAATGTCGGAAAAACATCGGTGGCAATTCCCGCGGCAACCCCAATCGCCGGAGGAAAATAATGGTCAGTCCCGTAATCCCGCAGCGCGGGCAATTGAAGGCATATTGCGCGGCGGCCCTGCTGCCGCTTGCCTTCGCGACGTCCGCCTATGCCCAGACAGCGGATGGATGCCGCTCGACGGCGACCGAGACTGCCGCAGGCTATAACTATATTCTAGGGACCCAAGCATTCGGCGGTAACCACGATTTTGCCAAGGATACCGCCCTGATCGACCAGGCCCGCGAAATCAGAGCGCTCGGATCCAACGTCCTGAAAATCTCACTGGGCAAGCGCCAGGCGGCGAAATACGGTTTCGGCGACGCGGCGGCCCGAGCTCGCACCGCACTCGACTATGTAAAATCTGCGCGCGGCTTGCAGCAGACGCTCGACCTCGATTTCAAATATTATCAATTCTGGGTGCAGACCTTCACCGCGGCCGACTGGCACCACGGCGTCAGCAAGGCCGATGCCAAGCTATATTATAACGAAGTCTACGATCTGACCGCATGGCTATTGCAGCGCTACAACGGCACCGGAAAGGTTTTCCTGCTGGGCAATTGGGAAGGCGACTGGATGCTGAACGGCGCCCAGGGCAAGGACATTCAGCCGACGCCGGAAGCGGTCAAGGGCATGATCGACTGGCTGAACATCCGTCAAAAGGCTGTTGATGATGCCAAGGCGGCAACGCCCCATCAGGGCGTCGACGTATATCACTATGTCGAGGTCAATCTGGTAAAACGGGCGCTGGAGGGAAAGCCAAGCGTCGCGCTGAGCGTCCTCCCGGCAACCAATGCCGATCTCGTATCCTACTCCAGCTACGAGGCAATCAAACAGTCGCAGACGCCCGATATCGGCTCGATCCGACAGCCGTTGACGCAACTCGTTCGCTATCTCGAAGGGCAGCTGAAGCCGAAGCCGGGCCTGCCTTTTGATCACCGCGTGTTCATCGGCGAATATGGGTATCACGCCAACGCGGCCATGCCGCTGTCCGTAGAGCAGCAATATTTGAAGAGCCGCTATGTCATGCAGGTTGCCGTTGAACTCGACCTGCCGTTCGCGCTGATCTGGCAATTGTACAACAATGAATATGCGCCGGACGGCACCTCAAAAGAAATGTCCCTGGTCGATGAAACGGGTCAGAAGCGCGCACTCTATTATCTTCACCAGCAATATCTTAAGACCATGACCGCGTTTGTCGCTGATAGCTGTCGGCAATCCGGGACAGTCCCGGCACACGATGCGTTCAAGGCAAAGGCGCTCGACGTGCTAACGACGCTCAGTTTCGAAAAAATGCAGCGGATGGCAAATACGGAACGGAAAGTCGCCGCGGGCGGGTGACGATGCGACCGACCCGCTATGCTTGCCGGGAGTGAAGGCCATGTTCGAACAATCGCGACGGTCATTGATCGTGGGTGGCATGGGGCTGGCCTCGCTCTGCGTCGCTCGCGCGGGCCGGGCCTCCCCAGCAGCCTCTCCTGCTGCCGACAAGCCCGATGAGGTGCTGCCGCTTTGGCCCGGCACACCGCCGGGCGGCGCTAACGTCACGCTGACAGAACTTGTCCGCGACAATCCCGATCCGAAGGCGAAACGCAACCGACGGATCAGCAACATTGGCAATCCGGTGCTGATGGTCAAACGAGCGGCGAATCCGAATGGTGCGGCCGTCATGGCGATTCCAGGCGGTGGGTATTCGGTCCTCAATTACGATGGTGCCGGCACGGATCACGCGCGCTGGCTGAACGCATTGGGGGTGACGACCTTCATCCTCGTCTATCGCCTGCCCGGCGAAGGCTGGGCCGGACGGGCGAATGTCCCGTTGCAGGATGCGCAGCGCGCGATGCGGCTGATACGCGCAAACGCAGGCCGGCTGGGCATAGACCCGACCCGCATCGGTATATTGGGATCCTCGGCGGGCGGTCATGTCGCCGGATCGCTTGCCACGCGTTTTGACGATCGTGTCTATGATCCCCTCGATGCTGACGACAATCGATCGGCACGGCCCAACCTTGCCGCCCTGTTGTTTCCGGTCGTCACGATGGGGGAAAATGCCCACGTCCCATCGCGCAACGCGCTACTCGGCGCGAACTCCACCGCGGCGGAGCGGGACGCCTATTCGCTTGAACGGCATGTCACGCCGGACACGCCACCGATGTTCTTATGCTGCGCTGGCGATGATCGGGTCGTGTCCCCGGGAAACACGCTGGCGCTGTACCGGGCGGCGCTCGACGCCGGGGTGAAAACGGAGTTGCACGTTTTCCAGACCGGCGGGCACGGCTTCGGCGTCCAGCTGCCGCAAGCAGTGCCGACCGCCCATTGGCCCGACCTGTTTGCCCGGTTTGCGCGGTATAACGGACTTTTTGTCTGATATTTGCTATGGGCGATCACGACATGCAGACTGACACTCCCCTTGACTAAAGCCGCCGCCAGCGACGGGGCGCCCGTCGGTATGATCCACATTCCCGCCGGCACCTTCACCATGGGGTCCGACAATTTCTACCCCGAGGAAGCGCCGCTGCGACGTGTTTCGGTCGATGCCTTCTGGATCGACGAGACGCCCGTCACCAACCGCCAGTTCGCCCTCTTCGTCGAGGAGACCGAATACGTAACCAATGCCGAGATGGCGCCCAGGATCGAGGATTATCCGGGCATGCTTCCCGGCATGGACCAAGCGGGTTCGCTCGTCTTCCGCAAGACGCCGGGGCCGGTGGACCTGAGTGAGCCGCACCACTGGTGGCACTTCGAGGCTGGTGCCAATTGGCGGCATCCGCTTGGACCCGGCTCCTCGCTCGATGCCCTTGATCTGTGGGATCACCCGGTTGTTCACGTGGCGTGGACCGACGCCCAGGCCTATGCCGACTGGGCGGGCAAGGCGTTGCCGACCGAGGCCGAACATGAATATGCCGCACGCGGCGGGCTGGACGGTCAGGATTATGCTTGGGGAGATACGCTGGCCCCCGAGGGCGCGATGATGGCCAACTATTGGCAGGGGCTGTTCCCTTTCGCCAACCAGTGCCTTGGCGGTTGGGAGCGCACCTCGCCGGTCAAATCCTACGCGCCCAACGGCTATGGCCTGTACGACATGATCGGCAACACTTGGGAATGGACCGCAGATTGGTGGATCGATCGCCTTGCCGATATAGACCCCAAAAAGCCGAAGGGTGCGTGCTGCACTGTCAGCAACCCGCGCGGCGCCAAGCTGAAGGACAGCTACGATCCCGGCCAGCCGCAAATCCGCATCGGTCGCAAGGTCCTGAAAGGCGGCTCGCATTTGTGCGCGGGAAATTATTGCCAGCGCTATCGCCCGGCAGCGCGCCACCCCGAGATGATCGACACATCCACCACTCATATCGGCTTTCGTTGCGTGAGACGGGTGCCATAATCGTCGTTTGATAGACTGCCATACTTGGCCGCCCTGACGCAGCGATCTCCAGATAGACCGAAATCGCCAAAGGTCGGCACCCGTTGACCACAGCTTCCTGCGACGGAGGATATCGCAGGTCTTTTGGAATCCGGTGAGCTTCACAAGACTGTATGAGAGGGTCGGACCCAGAATCTCAGCTGATGGCGACACCGTCCATGCAGGTGCCCCGCCTTTGTACGCTCCATCCTACGCCAGAGCACTCCCGCTGATCGAAATGTCTTTACGTTACCCCGAGATGTCCGCAGATCGGTCCTGCAAGACACGAAGCCAATAAGCTGGCACAGCTGAACAAGGGCACGAGCAAAATTTAGGTGAAAGCGAATACGACTGCCTAACCTAGCTATCCCCGCCTTTTCTAATACCCCTCATTCCCACTCAATCGTGCCGGGCGGCTTGCTCGTATAGTCGTAAGTCACCCGGTTAATGCCCTTGACCTCGTTGACGATGCGTGTCGCCACCCGCGCGAGGAAACCGCCGGGGAATTCAAAGGCCTGGGCGGTCATGCCGTCGGTCGAGGTGACGGCGCGCAGCGCCAGCACATTGTCATAGGTCCGACCGTCGCCCATCACGCCGACGCTGCGCACCGGGAGCAGGACGGCAAAGGCCTGCCAGATCGCATCATAAAGCCCGGCATTGCGGATTTCCTCAAGATAGACGGTATCTGCCTTGCGCAGGATATCGCAGCGCTCCTTGGTTACCTCGCCTGGGATGCGGATGGCCAGGCCAGGCCCGGGAAAAGGATGCCGGCCGACGAAAATCTCTGGCAGCCCAAGCTCGCGCCCAAGCGCCCGCACCTCATCCTTGAACAATTCGCGCAGCGGCTCGACAAGCTCCATATTCATCCGCTCGGGCAGTCCGCCGACATTGTGGTGGCTCTTGATCGTCACTGACGGCCCGCCAGTGAACGACACACTCTCGATAACATCGGGATACAGCGTTCCCTGGGCGAGAAAGGCAGCGCCACCGATCTTGCGCGCTTCATCCTCGAACACTTCGATAAAGGTCGCGCCGATGAATTTGCGCTTGGCCTCAGGATCGGTGAGGCCCTTGAGCCCGTTGAGGAACAACGTCTCCGCGTTCACATGGACAAGCGGGATATTATAATGGTTACGGAACAGCCCGACGACCTGATCGGCCTCCCCCGCCCGCATCAGTCCGTGATCGACGAACACGCAGGTCAGCTGCGATCCGATCGCTTCATGGATCAGCACCGCCGCTACCGCAGAATCAACGCCGCCCGACAGGCCGCAAATCACCCTGCCCGTTCCCACCTGCGCGCGAATCTCGTCAATCTTGGTTTGGCGAAATTCCGCCATCGTCCAGTCACCGGTCAGCCCGCAGACATGGCGCGCGAAATTGGCGATCAGCCGGCCGCCATCGGGGGTGTGGACGACCTCTGGATGGAATTGCATTGCATAATAATGCCGCGCCTCGTTGGCGATCACCGCAAAGGGCGCCCCCGGGCTGGTGGCGACAGTACGAAAGCCAGGGGCGAGGCTGGTGACCTTGTCTCCATGGCTCATCCAAACCTGATGCGTCTCGCCCTCGCTCCACAGGCCGTTGAACAGCCCGCAGCTTTCCTGCACCTCGATAAAGGCATGGCCAAACTCGCCGCTGTCACCGAGCTGCACATCGCCGCCGAGCTGCGCCATCATCGTTTGCTGGCCATAGCAGATGCCAAGCACCGGTACGCCGCTTTCAAACACCACATCCGGCGCGCGCGGGCTATCGGTATCGAGCACCGACGCAGGGCTGCCCGAGAGGATGACCCCCTTGGGGCTCATCCGGGCAAAGGCGGCGGCGGCAGTATTGAAAGGAGCGATCTCGCTATAAACCCCCGCTTCGCGCACGCGGCGGGCGATGAGCTGGGTCACCTGGCTGCCAAAATCGATGATCAGGATGGAGTCGGGATGCTGGGTCATGCGGCCAGATAGCGGCGCCACGCGCCGAAGGCCAGCCAGACGAGCGATCCCACGCGCCTATGTAGGGTTGCTGGGGGAAGTGGCGAGGAGCCACGGGGCGATTTACATGTTCAAGCGGCAGCCAATTTTCGGGTCAGATTCGCTCAACCACCGCCTCACTCCCCCGCCGGCGCTGCTCCCGTTAGCAGCGCCCCACGATCGGCGCGCAGATTACGGCCGTCGCGCGCAGTGGGTTCAGGTCCAGTGCCGAGCCCCTGCCATAGGGCGCTGTTAAATGCCGCAGTATCGAGCCGGTCTTCCGCGGTAAAATCCTGGCCCTGCATCGCCGCCGTCCAATAGGCCGCACTGCGCGCCGGGCGGTTGGCAGCGCTGGTGGCAGCGACGAAGCGGTCGGCGGCGATCGGCAATTGCGTGGCGCGCAACACTGATGCCGCGCTGGCGCGGTAGGTCCATAATTTCTGGTTGAGATCAAAGATGTCCGCCATCGGCGTTGCCATCGCATCGTTGAGGCCGAGGGGGGCGAGCCCGAGCACCGCCTCGATCGTCCGTAGCATGCTGACCGTGGTGTAACGGGTCGAAACCAGCGCGTGCTGGCGGACATAGGGGCCGACGATAAAGGCAATGCTGCGCCGGGCATCGACATGATCGGTGCCGTTCTGGGCGTCATCCTCGATGATGAAGATCAGCGTCGAGTCCCTGAACTTGCTCTGCGCCACCCGCTCGACGACAAGGCCGATCGCGTAATCATTGTCTGCCATCTGAGTTTCGACGGTGTTGACGCCGTCAACTGCCGTGTCGAAAGCACCGAAATGATCGTGCGACAGCCGCAGGAGGGTGAGCGCCGGCATTGCATTGGCGGTTTCCTGTTGGGCAAATTCACGCTGCCATTCGAGCACGCGCCAATAATCTGGGAGGCGCTGGTCAAAGCCGCGAAAATAGGGATCGCTGCGGCCGGCCAGCGCCGGGGCAGCGGGGGCATAGATCACTTGTTTTTCGCTTGCCGGATCGCGGAGCAATGCGACATCGCCCGGCGCGCCGGCTTCGTAAACCGAGGCATCGGCAAAGCCATAATTGCGGACACTGAGGCCAGCGCGCAGCGCCGCGTTCCAGAGGAAACCCTGGCCCGGCGCCTCATCGCCATCGCCATCGGGCGCGGTAACCAGCGCTGAACCGGGCAGCAGATCGTCATCAGCGGGAATCGCCGGGTTTACCCTGCGGCGATCGGCGGTGGCCAGGCCGGTTGCAATGTTGCGATCAACCTGTTCGGATTCATAAGCCAGCCCGCGTTGGGCATAATTGATCGGCGCGGTCTTTTCGAGCATGTCGGGAACGCGCCCGGCAGTCGTCCACGTCCAGCCCGTGCTCGATTGCTCACCGCTGTCATAGAAATTGTCGAGCGTGACGAATTGCTGGGCGAGCGCGTGATGGTTAGGTGAAAGAGGTTGCCCCAGGATCGCAAGGTGGGGATCGCCATTGCCGACCGGCAAATCACCCAGGACCTGATCATAGGTGCGATTTTCTTTGACGATGAAAATGACGTGCTTGATGCGGGTTCGGACGGCTGCCATCGTTGCGTCCGCTGCCGCGCGCGCACTGGCATCGCCCAGCCCGATATTGCTGACCACCTGCTTCGTTGTGCGGGCAAGAGCGCGTGCATCGGGCATCGGGAAGTGCAAAAGCCCGGCCTTTTCGAGCTGGAAGATATATTGATTGGCCGCGCCGCACGCCTTGGGTTGCGCCTTGACGACCGCCAGCTTGGGCGAGCAGCCGAGCGGATTGGGCCCCGGCGGGCTCTTGCGGTTGACGACGAAGACGCGCCCGCCATTGGCACTCGTCGCGACGGCGGACGGATACCAGCCGGTCGGCACGAGCCCATCGACCCGCGCGCCGCTGGCTGTTGGCGTGACCATCGCGACAGCATTGGCGCCGCCATAGGTGACGAGCAGGCGATGATTGGGCGCCATTGCCAGGCCGTTGATGTTAAGCCCCTTTGGCAAAACCCCTGAATCGATCGCGTCGGGCAGGCCGAGCCGGGGCTCGGCGACCAGCCGGTCAGTCGCAAGATCCAGGATCGCCAGCCGATCGGCATTATCTTCCGTCGCGTAAAGGCGCTTGTTAGCGGCATCGATCAGCAATGCGGTGGGCTCACCGATCGTCGGCACGCGCTGCGCCACAGAGATACGATCCTCGCCAATCGCCAACTTGACGATCTGGCGATCGCGCGGTGCCGAGACATAGGCCGTGGCGGCGTCTGCCCAGACCAGAGCAAACGGATATTCGCCGCCCGCAACCCCGCGCGCCGCTACATCGATTTTCCCGGGGCGAAGATCCTGTTCGACGAGCACGCGCGCGGCTTCGAGATCGATCAGGCTGACCGAATCATTATAATAATTGGCCACCAGCGCGCGGCGGCCATCGGGGCTGACCGCAACGCCAGCCGCCTGGGGTTTGACATCGGCGCCATTGCCACCCGCATGGCCCAGCTTGATCGGCCTGCCCTTTTCGGCAAAACCCGAAGCGCCGCGGGCAAATATATGGACATTATCGTCCACGCCGCCCGCAACCAGGAAACCGTTGCCATCCGGCGTCCAGGCGATGCCCGAAAAGCTGTTGATGACGGTGAGCGTCTGGGTCCGCGTCGCGCCCCTGGCATCAATCCGGTAGACGAAGATGAACTGCTGCGACTGCAGCAGGCTCAGCGTGCCATTGGGATCATTGACACGGTTGAAGCCGCTGGTCAGCACCAGCATCTCGTCCCCCCGCGGGCTGACTGCGATCGCCGCCGCGCCATCGGCAACATAATCAGGCAGCGGGCCGACATGGGTAACGAGCGGTTCGAACCGCGCCCCCGGCGCTGCCAGCGGGGTGAGCATCTGCCCGGTCGGAAGGTGCTGCGGCGTTTCGCCGGCAATCGCCCCGGTCCCGGCAAGGGCAAGGGCGGCAGTCCAGCTGATCATCATGGCGGATTTCATGGCCGACCCTCTCCCAAAGCAATGTCCGTCACTCTTAGCACGCCAATCAAGTCGCGCCAGTGACGGTCACCGCCCGGCTGCCGGCCGACGCATGCCCCGGCTATTTTATCACCAGCCCGGTCCATTTCGCGGCGAATGCCCAAAGATCGGCGGCCTCCTCGATCACCTTGTCGGTCGGCTTGCCGCTGCCATGGCCGGCACGGGTTTCGATCCGGACGAGATGCGGCTTGGGGCCGATATCGGCATGCTGGATCGCGGCGGCATATTTGAAGGTATGACCGGGCACGACGCGGTCGTCGGTGTCCGCCGTCGTTGCCAGGATTGCCGGATAGGCCTCGCCCGATCGCACATTGTGATAAGGCGAATAGGCCAGCAGCACCTTGAAATCGGCCTCCTTCGACGGATAGCCATAATCATCGACCCAGTAGCGCCCCGCCGTGAAGCGATCGAAGCGCAGCATGTCCATCACGCCAACCTGCGGCAGCGCGGCGGCGAACAGATCGGGGCGCTGATTGACCACCGCGCCCACGAGCAGACCGCCATTGGAGCCGCCTTGGATCGCGAGCTTGGCCTTCGACGTCGTGCCGGTCGCGATCAGATATTCGCCCGCGGCAATGAAATCATCAAACACATTCTGCTTGTTGGCGAGCCGGCCGCCATCGTGCCAGGCGCTGCCATATTCGCCGCCGCCGCGGATATTGGCAACCGCGAGGACCCCGCCCTGCTCCATCCACGCCAGCCGCGTCGCCGAAAAGGCGGGTGGGACCGAAATGTTGAAGCCGCCATAGGCATAGAGCAGGGTCGGTGCCGGGCCCTTGGGCAGATCCTTTTTGTGGACGATGAACATCGGCACCCTGGTGCCGTCCTTCGAGGCGTAGAAGACCTGCTCCACCGCGAAATCCGCCGGGTTGAACGCAACCTTGGGGCTTGCCCATGTCGCCGTCTGGCCGGTGCGCACATCATAGCGATAGATCGTCGTCGGCGTGGCAAAGCTGGTGAAGGCAAAGAACGTCTCGGGGTCGGCCTGATCGCCGCTGAACCCGCCGACCGAGCCGATCCCGGGCAGCGCCACGGTGCCGAGCGGCGTTCCGTCAAGCGCAAAGCGGCGCACCTCGCTCTTCACGTCGGCCAGATATTCGGCGACCAGCACACCACCGATAACCGTCGCGCTTTCCAGCGTCGACTTGTCTTCTCCAACCACTTGTTTGACGGCCGGCAAGCCCGGCGCGGCGGCCAGATCGGTCGAGACGATCCGCAGCTTGGGCGCATCCTTGTTGGTCTTCCAGTAAAAGGTCGCCCCGTCATTGCCGGCGAGCGCCCATTCATAATCGAGCCCGGCAAATACGATGCGCGGCGGCGCGCCCGGCGCGGCCAGATCGATGACATGCACTTCATAGCGCCGATCAGTGCCCTCGGTGGTGGTGATCACCAGCCATTTACCGTCATCGGTGACCTGCGCGATATGGCCCTGGCGTGGCTTGTCCGGCGTCGCATAGACCAGCCGATCGGCCGATTGCGGGGTGCCAAGCATGTGAAAATACACTTTCTGATTTTCGTTGAGTGCCTGGAATTTCTGCCCTTCGGCCGGCGCAGCAAAGCCTGAATAATAAAACCCCGACCCGTCCTTTGCCCAGGCCAGGCCGGAGAATTTCACCCATTCCACAGTATCCGCCAGCAACTGGCCGGTCTTGACATCGAGCACCTTCAAGGTGCGCCAATCGGTGCCGCCATCCTGGATGGTATAGAGCATCTTGGTGCCATCGTCGGATGGGCTCCATTCGCCCAGCGCTGTCGCGCCGTCCTTCGACCAGCTATTGGGATCGATCAGCACCCGCCCCGCGCCATCTACGCTGTCGCGCACGAACAACACCGCCTGGTTCTGCAGACCGCTATTATGACTGTAGAAATAACGGCCGCCCTTTTTATAGGGCACCCCGAACCGCTCATAATTGAACAGTTCGGTCATCCGCGCCTTGAGGATGTCGCGACCGGGGAGAGTTTCAAGATAGGCATTGGTCGTCGCCACCTCGGCATCAACCCAGGCACGGACCGCCGGATCGGTGCGCACGTCATTTTCGAGCCAACGATAGGGATCGGCCACCTTGACGCCGAATTGGTCATCGACCTGATCGACCCGGCGGGTTTCGGGATAGTGCAGCGTCGCGGTCATCGGGGTCTTGGTCTCCAAAAGGGGCTGCGCGATGGCGGGCAGCGGCAGGGCAAGCAGGATCAGCACAACGGCGCGACGCATGAGAGGAAGGCTCCGGACACGGAAAAGGAGCCGCACCCTATCAGGCGCGACTCCTTTCTCAAGTCCCAGGTCAGGCCAGCACCGGTGCGGTGCCCGGGGCTTATGCCGCCTGATCGTATTCCTCGTCACCCATCACTGGGCCCGAATCCATACCCTTGGCGGACACATCGCGATCGACGAATTCGATGATCGCCATCGGCGCCGCATCCGAGCCACGCGGGCCGGTCTTGATCACGCGCGTATAGCCGCCGTTACGATCGGCGTAGCGGGCTGCCAGCACGTCGAACAGCTTGATCAGTTGGGCGTCGTCAAGCAACCGCGCATGCGCGAGACGACGGTTCGACAGGCCGCCTTTCTTGGCGAGCGTGATCAGCTTTTCAACATACGGCCGCAGTTCCTTCGCCTTGGCGACGGTGGTGTGGATCTGTTCATGCTTGATGAGCGCTGCCGCCATGTTGCGGAAGAGCGCTGTGCGGTGTGCCGAAGTCCGCGAGAGTTTACGGCCGCCTACGCGATGGCGCATGTTGATTTCCTTCGTTCGTTAGGGGGCCGTGAACAGGCTCCATCAAAGTATCTCTTTGATGGGTTCCCTCAGGTACCCCGGACCAGGTTGGGACGGTGAGCCAACCAAAATTTCCGCCACCCCGGCGAAAGCCGGGGTCTCCATGGGGAAGGCAGCCGCCCCGAACCGCGAGACCTCGGCTTTCGCCGGGATGACGGGTTCGGGGCGTCGCCGATTACCCCATAATTTCCTGCTCAAGCTTCTTGGCCATCTCTTCGATATTCTCAGGCGGCCAGCCCGGGATTTCCATGCCGAGACGCAGACCCATGCTCGACAGCACTTCCTTGATTTCGTTCAGGGACTTGCGGCCAAAGTTCGGGGTGCGCAGCATTTCCGCTTCGGTCTTCTGGACCAGATCGCCGATATAGATGATGTTGTCGTTCTTCAGGCAATTGGCCGATCGCACCGACAATTCGAGCTCGTCGACCTTCTTGAGGAGGTAACGATTGATCTGCTGCGCGTCGCCGGCAACTTCACCCCCGGCAGCCGGTGCGGCAACGCCGATCGGCGCCGAGCGGACCATCGCCGATTCGTCGAAGTGAACGAACAGAGCAAGCTGGTCTTGCAGGATGCGGCCGGCATAGGCCACCGCATCGTCAGGAGTCACGGTGCCATCGGTTTCGATCGTCAGCGTCAGCTTATCATAATCGAGTTCCTGCCCAACGCGGGTATTCTCGACCTTGTAGCTGACCTGGCGGACCGGCGAGTACAGCGCATCGACCGGGATCAGGCCGATCGGCGCATCGGCCGGGCGGTTGGCGATGGCGGGGACATAGCCCTTGCCGACATCGGCGGTCAGTTCCATGTTGAGCGTCGCGCCGTCATCCAGGTGGCAAATCACCAGGGTTGGGTTGAGCACTTCGATATCACCCGAAACGGCGATATCGCCCGCAGTTACCTGGCCGGGGCCGGTCGCGGACAGCTGGAGACGCTTTGGCCCTTCGCCCTGCATCCGCAGCGCGATCTGCTTCACGTTCAGCACGATATCGGTCACGTCTTCGCGCACACCAACCAGCGACGAGAATTCGTGGAGCACGTTCTCGATCTTGATCGACGTGACGGCTGCACCCTGCAGCGAGGACAGCAGCACGCGCCGCAGCGCGTTGCCGAGCGTCAGGCCAAAGCCCCGCTCGAGTGGTTCGGCGATGAAGGTCGCCTTACGCTTGGTATCGCCGCCTGGCTTGCGCTCCAGGCTGCTCGGCTTCTTTAGTTCCTGCCAGTTCTTTGCATTCACGGACACGGGCTTCCCCTTGGTTTTGGGCGGGAGCGGGGGCGTTGCTCCGGCCGGTGGGAGACCTGTTCGCGCAGGCGGTTAATCGCGCGCGAACAAGCCGGAATCAGACGCGGCGGCGCTTCGAAGGGCGAACGCCGTTATGCGGGATCGAGGTGACGTCGCGGATCGACGTGATCTGGAAGCCGACAGCCTGCAGCGCCCGCAGCGCCGATTCACGACCCGAACCCGGGCCCTTCACTTCGACTTCGAGCGTGCGCACGCCATGCTCGGCAGCCTTGCGGCCTGCGTCTTCAGCGGCGACCTGGGCGGCATAAGGCGTCGATTTGCGCGACCCCTTGAAACCCATCGTGCCGGCCGAGGACCAGGAGATCGCGTTGCCCTGGGCATCGGTGATCGTGATCATCGTGTTATTGAAGCTAGCGTTCACATGCGCGACGCCGCTGGTGATGTTCTTGCGCTCGCGCCGACGAATGCGCTGAGGTTCGCGTGCCATAGTAGAAATCCTAACCCTGATACTGAGACCGGGAGGCGATCGGCTTCAAGCCTGCCTCCGGCGGCGTAATTCGCGCCCCGCGCGAATTACTTCTTCTTGCCGGCGATCGGCTTGGCCTTGCCCTTGCGGGTGCGCGCATTGGTGTGCGTGCGCTGGCCACGGACCGGCAGGCCCTTGCGATGGCGAAGCCCGCGATAGCAGGCAAGATCCATCAGGCGCTTGATGTTGATCGACACTTCGCGGCGAAGATCGCCCTCAACGGTGTGATCGGCATCAATCGTCTCGCGGATCTGCAGGACTTCCTGATCACTCAGGTCCTGCACGCGACGCTCAGGCGCGATGCCCAGCTTGGTGGTGATTTCCTTGGCCTTGGTGTTACCAATGCCATGAATGTAGGTGAGCGCGATGACTACGCGCTTGTTCGTCGGGATGTTGACGCCCGCAATACGTGCCATGAAAGTTGTTCTCCTGCTCCACAGGGCCTGGCATGGCTGCACCGGCCCCATCTCATCGCGTTGATTTCTCTAACGCACGATACCGGCAAGCGCTAAAGCGCCGCCGGCAACCGGTGTTTCGGAAGAGCAGGCGCTTAGGCCGGCAAGACGATGCTGTCAAGCGCCCGCACGCTGCTGCAGCGCGACTCTTACACCAATCGTCGCTGGGCAGCAAATGGCTGGTTGGCGCAGCGGATAATTGGCTTGCGCGCCAAACCGCCCTGAAACATGCTGGCGACCGCGCGAGAACCGACGCGCCGGGAGGAGTGCCGCCAAACAATGCCCTGGCTGTTCAAGCTGATTCTCGTCGTGCATGTGATTGCCGGGGCGGTTGCCCTTACCAGTTGCTGGGGATCGGTGCTGACCCGCAAGGGCGGGCCGGCGCACCGTCGCTGGGGCCGCGCCTTCACCACTGCCATCTACACCGCCAGCTTTATGGCACTGGGCATGGGCGCGCTGTCGCTGCGCTGGCCGCTGGCCATGCACCCCCAGCTGACTGACGCGGTGCTGTATCGAGGGCTGTTCGGCTGGATGATGATCTATCTGGCGCTGCTAACCATGAGCATGACGCGCTATGGCCTGAAGATGGTCGCCAACAAGCGCGATCATGCCGCCAATCGGCATTGGTCGATGGTCGGCCTGCAGATCGCCGTCCTCGTCACGGGGACGAATTGCCTGGTGCAGGGCATCTGGCTTGGCCAGCCGCTGATGATCGGCGTGTCGATCATCGGCTTTGGCACCACCGCCACCTATCTCTGGTATATGTTCCGGCCCGCGCCCGGCCCGCGCGACTATATCCCCGAGCATTTGAAGGCGATGGTGGCAACGGGCATCGCGGCGTATACGGCCTTCCTTTCCGTGGGGTTGATCGAGCTGTTCCCCGAACATGCCTTTAACCCGATCATCTGGGTGCTGCCGACGATCTGTGGCGTGGCGATGATCGGTTATTTTCTGCGCAGCCTGCGCGGCCGGCCGCGCGCGGCGACGGCGCGCCGCGCAACCTGATCAGCGATCGGCAGGCGCGGCAGGCGGTGCTGGCAGGCCCGCCTCGGCCGCGGACTTCAGGCCGATCAACTGGACAGCCAGCACTTCATCGACCGTCGGCGCCATGGCCTCGGCCCCGCCACGGATATGCCCACCGACAACGTAGCTGACCGTAACCCGGGTCGCCCCCTGCCCTTCGGCCTCAAGCGTGAAGGTCAGCGTACCGATGACGGCCTCAGCCTGGAGCGGCCCGAGCGCACCACTCAGCCGGATCATCCGTGGCGGCTGGATATAGAGGATCTGGGCATGCGCCACGCTCCCGCCGCCGGGCAGCCGCTCGCAGAAACACCCCGTCGCCTGGCCATCGAGATAGAGATTGGCGCTGTTTTCCGAGTAAGTATGAGCCTTGTCCCACCATTTTTGGGGATTGCGCAGCATATCCCAAACGCGCGGCAGGGGCTGATCGATCGTGACGCTTTGCTCGATATCGAAACTGTCCGGCGTGACCGCCAGGACTTCGGCATATGCGGGCGTCGCCAGCAACAGCGACCCCAGCCCGATCGCAACCTGATGACGCATCGGCTTCACTCCCCCAGAACGCGGCGGGGGAGTGCCCCCCAGCCACTGCCCGAGCATGCGGTCAAACCAGGCCGCCTGCAAACAACTTCGATTCCTTTTCCCGCCGCGCCCTGAGGCCGGCAACGGTTGGCCAGAGCCGCTGCATCGCCATGAACTGGGCCGGGATGGCAGCAAAATTCTTCGCCGCCATCAGGTCACGAATGGCGTTCATCTCACGGTAGCGATCGCCAACCGCCTTGAAACTTGGCCCACGATTGAAGGTCAGTGAGAGCAAGGCGCCGAAGCTGTCGCCCGACAGCAGGCCGGTATTGGCCAGTGCCTTTCGGACCATCGCGGAATAATTGGGCACGTCGCGTTCGCGAAACACCGCATTGGCTGCGTCCCAGGGCACCAGCACCTGCGGCGCCAGATGCGCCGCCATCTCCTTGGCCGCCGTGCCGGTGACGCCGACCGCCTGCTTCAGCTCTGCAATCATCGCTGCTGGTAATTTATCCCCCCAGTCGGCCTGAAGCTTGTCGTTAGTAGTGTAGCCAAGATCATAGCCAATACCGATCGTGACGCCGGATTGACCACCGGGCCAGATTGTCGATTGATATTTACTGGTATAAGTCGATTCGCTGGTCACTTCGAACGCGACGATCATCTTGATCGCCTTTTCAGACGCCTCCGTCATGCTTTTTCTCCGATCCGCTGCTGTGCACGCGTGACACGAGCGACAAGGATCAAAAGATCAAGTCGGCCGACTCAGATCATATAGTCTGGATAGCGAAATTCTATCACAAACAGCGCTGAAATGCTGTTCATGATGAAGACATCGTCAGGGATATTTGGCAGCTTTAGGCATCGTTGCTCAAGATTGCTTCGATCGCGCTGGTAACATGATCGATATCGGCCATGCCATCGACCCGATTGACGAGGTGCCGGGCCTCGTAGATCGGCAGGATCGGCGCCGTCTTGGCACGATATTCCGCCATGCGGGTGCGCACCGTTTCGGCATTATCGTCAGCGCGGCGCTTGAACTCGGTCCCACCGCAGACATCGCACACGCCATCCACCTTGGGTCGGTTGAAGCTGTCGTGGTAGTTGGTGCCGCATTGCGCGCAACTGAAGCGCCCGACGATGCGTTCGACCAGCGCGTCTTCGTTCACTTCGAGCTCGATCACGTGATCAAGCGTGCGGCCATGCGCGGCCAGCAATTGATCGAGCGACGCAGCCTGCGGCGCGGTACGAGGGTAGCCGTCGAAGATTGCGCCCTGATCGGCCCGCATCGTCCCGAGCTTTTCGTCGATCAGTGCCGAGACGATATCGTCGGAGACGAGCGCGCCCGCTTCCATCACGGCCTTGGCCTTGAGCCCGGCTGGGCTGCCCGATTTCACGGCCGCGCGCAGCATGTCGCCAGTGGAGAGCTGGACCATGCCATGCTCTGCCTGCAACCGGCTCGCCTGTGTGCCCTTGCCCGCCCCCGGGGGCCCCAGCAGGATGATGTTCAAAAGCTCAGGTCCCCTCGGTTTGACGCCGGCACTCTTAGCGGAGCCGGCCGCCCTTCAGCTTGGCCTTCTTGATCAGATCGCCATATTGATGCGCCAGCAAGTGGCTCTGGATCTGAGTCACTGTATCCATCGTCACATTGACGACGATCAGCAAGCTCGTTCCACCCAGATAGAACGGGATCGATAGCGCCGACACCAGATATTCGGGCAGCAGGCAGATTATCGCCAGATAGCCGGCGCCGATCACCGTCAGCCGAGTCAGCACATAATCGAAATACAGCTCGGTATTCTTGCCTGGCCGGATGCCGGGAATGAACCCGCCATGCCGCTTCAGATTGTCCGCCGTTTCCTCCGGATTGAAGACGACGGCCGTGTAGAAGAACGAGAAGAAGATGATGCCGGCGCCATAGAGCGACATATAGAGCGGCGAGCCATGCTGGAGATACTGGTTCATCGTGATGATGAAATCCCCCCAGCTGCTCTGGCCCTGGACATAATTGCCGGCGAACTGCGTTATCGTCAGCGGCATCAGCAGCAGCGACGACGCGAAGATCGGCGGAATCACGCCAGCCGTGTTGATCTTCAGCGGCAGATGGCTGCGATCGGCCTGCATGCCGCGCTGCGTCTGGCGCTTCGGATACTGGATCAGGATGCGACGCTGGGCGCGCTCCATGAAACAGATGAACAGCACCAGGAACACGACCGCAACCAGAATGCCGATCAGGCGCACCAGATCGAGCGAGCCGGTCCGGCTGCCCTCGAACAGATTATACAGCGTAGTTGGCATGCTGGCGACAATGCCGGCCATAATGATCAAGGACACGCCATTGCCGATGCCGCGGCTGGTGATCTGCTCACCAAGCCACATCAGGAACATCGTGCCCCCCACCAGCGAGATCACAGCGGCGACGCGGAACATGACGCCGGGCTCGATCACGGCGGCCACGCCCTGGCTCGCACCGAACGATTCAAGGCCAAGCGCGATGAAGTAGCCCTGCACCATCGTAAGCCCGACGGTGCCGTAGCGAGTATATTGGTTGAGGCGCTTGCGCCCGCTTTCGCCATCCTTCTTGATGGCGGCCAGCGTGGGCGACAGCGACGTCGCGAGCTGCACGACGATTGAGGCGGTAATATAGGGCGTCACGCCCAGTGCCGTCAGACTCATGCGCTTGAGCGAACCGCCCGAAAAACTGTTGAACAGATCGAGCACCCCGCCCTGGGTCTGCTGCGAGAGCAGGCCAAGCGCGGTCGGGTCGATGCCCGGCAACGGCACATAGCTCAGCAGCCGGAACACGACCAGCGCAACGATGGTGAACCACAATCGCTTCTTAAGATCAGTCGCTTGCGAGAATTTCGCAAAGCTGATGCTGGAGGCCATTTGCTCGGCTACTGATGCCATCGGTTTGATCGTCCTGGAAACAAAGAGGGCGGGATCGTTTTTACCGCCCCGCCGCTCATATAGTCACGCAAGCGGGCTTGCCTAGCGTCTGATGTACCATTGATTCAGCTTTGGCCGGGCAAGGGAACCGGCCAGGCGCCGCGCCGGAGCGCAGCGCCATGGGGGGTTCAGGCCTTGAACGACGCCTTGTGCGCCTGACGTTCCTTGTACTTGACGCCCTTTTTGGCCGCAGCCTTTTCATTGGCGGGCACGACATGGATCACGTCGACCTTACCGCCGATCTTCTCGACTGCCTCGATCGCGCCCTTTGAAGCGCCGGCAACGGTGAAGTTCAGTTTGGTGGTCAGCTCGCCCTTGGCGAGGAGGCGGACGCCGTCCTTGCCACCACGCGCCAGGCCAGCAGCCTTGAGAACGGCATGGTCGATCGTTGCATCGGTCGCGAGCTTGCCCGCGTCGATCATCTTCTGGATTGCGCCCAGGTTCACTTCAGCGTGATCCTTGGCGAAAATGTTGTTGAAGCCGCGCTTTGGCAGCCGCATGTGGAGCGGCATCTGGCCGCCTTCGAAGCCGGCGATGGACACGCCTTCGCGGCTCTTCTGGCCCTTCTGGCCGCGGCCAGCGGTCTTGCCCTTGCCCGAGCCGATACCACGGCCCACGCGCATCCGCGACTTGCGGGCGCCATCATTATCACGGAGTTCGTTCAGTTTCATATCGTGCACTCGCTTTCGCTTATTTCGCGCTAATTTACTTCTCAAGCCCCTCCCCTTCAGGGGAGGGGTTGGGGTGGGGGCTGTCAACGGGCGCCGCGTTTGCGGACACGCCCCACCCCTGCCCCTCCCCTGAAGGGGAGGGGTTCCAAGCTATTACCCCTCGACGTTCAGCATATGCGCAACCTTGCGAATCATGCCACGCACTTCGGGCGTGTCATTGATCTCGACGGTCTTGTGCATCTTGTTGAGGCCCAGGCCGACGAGCGTTGCGCGCTGGTCGCTGGTGCGGCGGATCGGCGAACCGGTCTGTGTGATCTTGATGGTTGCCATGTCAGTTACTCCACGACCGCGAGCGCATCGGCTTCGGCGGTCTGTGAACCACCGCGACCGAGCAGATCGGCGATCTTCTTACCACGACGCTGGGCAACAGCCTTGGGGCTGGTCTGATTGACCAGCGCCTCGAACGTCGCCCGGATCATGTTGTAGGGGTTCGACGTACCGACCGACTTGGTCACCACATCTGCAACGCCCAGCGATTCGAAAACGGCGCGCATCGGGCCGCCGGCGATGATGCCGGTACCCTGGGGCGCCGAACGCACCGTCACGAGACCAGCGCCAAAATGGCCCTTGGCATCATGATGCAGCGTGCGGCCTTCCTTGAGCGGGACGCGGACCATTGCCTTCTTGGCGGCCGCAGTCGCTTTGGAAATCGCCTCCGGCACTTCGCGCGCCTTGCCATGGCCAAAGCCGACACGGCCCTTGCCATCACCAACCACAACGAGTGCTGCAAAGCCGAAACGCTTACCGCCCTTCACCGTCTTGGAAACGCGGTTGATGTGGACCAGCTTCTCGATCAGTTCTTCGCCACCGTCATCGCCGCCGGGACCGCCACGGCCGCGATTGTCGCGACCGCCACGATTGTCGCGGCCACGACCGTCACGATTGCCACCGCCACCAGGGCCGCCGCGACCACGACCGGCACCGCCGCGCGGGCCGCCACGATTATCGCCACCCGGTGCACCTGCACCGGGAGCGGCATCTGGTGCTGCCTGGGTCTGGATTTCGTCAGCCATTCTTAAAACTCCAATCCGGCTTCACGGGCGGCATCAGCCAGCGCCTTGACGCGGCCATGATACAGAAAGCCGCCGCGGTCGAAGACGACCTGCTTGACGCCTGCCTGCACGGCTGCCTCAGCAACGCGCTTGCCGACCGAGATCGCTGCATCGATGTTGGCGCCAGACGTGCCGCGCACATCCTTTTCCAGCGTCGAAGCGGCGACAATCGTCTTGCCAGCGGCATCGTCGATCACCTGTGCGTAGATATGCTTGCCCGAACGATGAACCGACAGCCGCGGACGGCCCGATCCACGCGCGCGGAGCGCGGTGCGATTGCGGCGGCGCCGCTTCTCGAACAGAGACATTCCCTTGCTCATTACTTCTTCTTCCCTTCCTTGCGGAAGATGAACTCGCCGCGATACTTGATGCCCTTGCCCTTATAGGGCTCTGGCGGCCGCCAGCGGCGGATTTCAGCGGCAACCTGGCCAACCTTCTGCTTATCGATCCCGCTGATTTCGACCGTGGTCTGATCAGGCGTCTTGATCTCAATCCCCTCGGGGATCGCATAGTTGACGTGGTGGCTGTAGCCGAGCTGCAGATTGAGATTGCGGCCCTGCGAAGCGGCACGATAGCCAACGCCGGTGATTTCCAGAACCTTGGAGAAGCCTTCGCTCACCCCGGTCACCAGGTTCTGCACCAGAGTCCGCTGCATGCCCCAAAAAGCGCGCGCGCGCTTGGTATCGTTCGCCGGCTTTACCGAGATGCCATCATCTTCGAGGATGTAGCTGATATCATCGACCAGTGGCATGGTGAGCGTGCCCTTGGGCCCCTTCACCGAAATGATGCCGCCGTCGATGCTGGCCGTCACCCCTGCGGGGATCGGCACATTCTTTTTACCGATG